>JBDTUZ010000040.1:0-52570 GCA_040007435.1 Ginsengibacter sp.
ACAGTTCTCCATAACATTTCTTTAAAGGTGTGTCAGCGAATGTATTGCCCATAACGGTAAGGCTTGGCGATGGGCTGGAAATTTATAATGTCAAGCCCGGACCAAAGCCGAATATTGTTACCAAAGATGAAGATAACAACAAAAGCTCAATAGCGTATTGTCCGCTGGAACTATTGCTGATACTGATTTGCAGCCGATTGTTCTTCCGTCAGCCAGCCTATTGCCAAACCTATTGTTACAGGCAGTCTTGGTCAGGATACTTTGTCAAACCTAAAACTCAGGTTGTACTTTGTCAAAGTTATATTTGTTAATGCTTTTGCTGCATAAAAAAGTCGGCTATCAAAGTCAGAAGCAACTAAAATTCCCCGAATGTTTTCTGTCACGCCGCTTGCTTTTAATGCACCAATATATCCCAGAATTTGTCCTAACGCCGCATCCTTTGCTTTGCCTGCTTTTGTTTCAATGATAACATAATCGCCATTTTTGTCCTTGCAAAATATGTCAATAAAACCTGCGTCTGTTTTATACTCTCGGCTCACAAGTGTCAAACCTTCTTCAATCTCTGTCAACCTATTTGAAAGATAAATTTGCAAATCTTTCTCAATTGAAATTGCAAACTCTGTCACAGCTTGTTCTTCAATAATTTCTTCTTCTACTAAGTCGCCTTTTTCAATGAGGTCTGTCAACTCAATTTTTCCTGTGTTAATTTGTGAACGATACCAAGCGTAGTGACTTTCTTTCCATCTGCTGTTTGGGAAATGTTCCAAAACAAGCTGTGTCAAGGTTTCGTAAGGTGGCATTTTCCCATTTGAAATGGTCTGGTCAATTACAAGTTGTCTAATGGAATTATATTGTTTCATAAATAATTTTCTGGTCGCTTTAAATGCTGTTTGCAGATTGCCTGTAACTCATAAATATACGTACTACCTTTTTATCCTCAAAAAAATAGATTCATTGATTATCAATGTTCCTGGATTCGCTTTTTCTTATTGCAGGTGCGGCAATTGCTCTACCAATCTATTCCACCTTTTTTAAACAGATCATCCAAAGGGCTTATAATATTAACCAATTGATCCTTGCGTACATGTAGGTATCTCATCGTAGTCTTAATATCAAAATGCCCTAATAGTTCCTGTATGAATTTTACATCTATTCCTTTTTCAAGTAAATGTGTCGCGAAGCTATGACGCAAGCCGTGGAAGCTTATTTCTTTTTGAATGCGTGCCTTCTCCTTCGCCATTTGAAATACTTTTTGCGCACTTCTGTGGCTGTATGATTTCCCCGGCTCCATCCCCTCAAACACATATACTAATGGGCGAACCTTACATTTTTTAAGATAGGATCTTAAAATATCCAACACTATGGGGCTTAAACCCACAAAACGATCTTTTTTACCCTTGGCACATTTTATCAATAATTGCATCCGGTCGCTATCTACATGTTTTATTTGCAATGCGGTCACCTCGCTTACTCTAAGGCCTGCACTGTAGGCTGTGAATAAAATTGCCTTATGTTTTATGTTCGCAATGGAATTGAACAGCCTTGCAATCTCATTTTCACCAAGCACATTTGGCAAACTTAATGGCTTTTTCGGCCTTGGTATTTCCCAAAAAAAATTTTCTTTCCGAAGCACCTGCTCATAAAAAAATTTCAAAGAATTGATCCGGCTGTGTAGTGTTGATTCTGATAGTTGTAAGGTGGTATGGCAATATTGTAAATAATCTTTTAGGCGTTGCACACTTAATCCTGAAGCCGGAAATCCCCTAAGTGTTTGCAGCAACTGCATGAATTCCTGTGTATAGGTTCGGATGGTTGATTCAGCATAACCTTGTAAAACCAATTGCTGGTTAAATTTCTGAAGCGCATCATTATTTTCATTGCTCAATTTCATTACCGGGTTAAACTTTTGAACAGGCTTCGCAGGTATATGGCTATTATTTTTTACTACTTTGTTTACAACTGTTGTCGGTTTACTTATAAGCGTACCTTGGCCGCTGTTCTTCCTTTCCATCAAATACTTTTTCAGTTCTCCCACTTCCAACAACGCTTTCCCTTTCAAAACTTTGGCCAGCAGTTCGTAATTTTTTTCGGTACAGGTAACATACCAACACTTATTTGTGCGGCTCCACCTCGCACCGGCCTTCTTTTGAAAATAATAATTGAGCGGTTCGCCTGAAGGGAGGCGGCTTTGGGGGGCATATATGCCAATACAGTCTGTTTCTCTATGCCTTAATGCAGTAAGTTTTACGGTTTCCATTCTTAAATGTAATCAATAAAAAAATGTGTTGAGGGCCTGCAAATATAAAAAGCAGCGGTACTCTCCATTGCCGGCGCAGCTCTTCGGTGCCTCGTTACAATCCCTGGCGGCGGACGCAATGGGCCACCGCCGGGGATGTTGCCCACACAAACCAGGGGTAAGAAATTCCGGGGGTGACAAGTTAAAATCACACCATTTTTTTTCAAACATTGCCCAATATGTATGAAACATAACGCTTTGCGTGATATACATGGAGGCAAACATCTTATGCAAAGGCCTGTGTTACTTAAACATGGATGCTTTTCGTTTTACGCATGGCTGTCTGCGTCATAAACAATCACCTTTGCGTGTTCTACATGGGCTTATGTTTCTTACGCAAAGGCCAAAACATAGTAAGCAAAGGCATTTGTTGATTACGTTTTTAGCCCTGTCATCTCCTTTCTTTTTGAACTGTTGCAAATTATTTTTATCGAAAACACATATTTTTTTCTATTATACTTTGTTTAATTGCAAACGGATGTTCATATACTTCAATGGTTTGCAACCGGTGAAAATTACATTTGTAAACCCCAACGCATATTTCCGTTTATTGTGCCCCGTTAGCCATTGGATGGTACCACAATAATTTATTTTTATAACAGTTTTATGCCGAAATCTTTTAACCCTATTTTTCAAAAATTAAAACTCAATTAAATGCCAACACTATCAATTACCAATGGCTTCGACAGATTGTCGGACCCGGACCTGGAAACGAGATCGTACCAGGTACTGGCAGGCGTTACAGAAAACCCTGCTTATTTCCCAACCCCGAAACCAACGCTTGCAGAAATGGGCGGTTTTATCGGGAATTTCTTTGATGCGCTCAACGCCTCCAAAGATGGCGATCGTCAAAAGATTGCCATAAAAAATCAAAAGAGAAAGGAACTTATAGATGCACTCCATTTATGGTCTGCCTACGTACTTTCGCAATCCGGCGGCGACCCGGTTATTGCGATAGCTTCAAATTTCTCCATTCGTAAAACACCCGCCAACAAACCGCCTATTACAAAGCCGGAAAACTTTAGTATGGTTGCCGGCAGCAATCCTTTTGAGCTGGCGGGCAGGGTACAAAGTGTAGATGGCGCAACAGGCTATATTTTTCAGTACGCCAAAGATGCAATGATGGCACAAAATAACTGGCAGGGTGTGCCAAGTACCAAAACAAAATGTACTATTGCTAACCTTGAGAGTGGCGTAATTTACAATTGCCGCGTGGTAGCCATTGGCCCAAGGAACCAGGTTATGTACAGCGATGTATTGCGTTGCAGGGTTGCATAATCACTTCACGGGTTAAAAGATTTTTGAAGGAAGGCTACTTAAGTAGTCTTTTTTTGTTTTTCGGGTAGGCGGGGCCGTTTTGCCCTATGGGAAACACAATGCAAAAGCTACAGATGTAGTTTTATAATGGGGGGGAAGGTTCTTCGTGAGCACCGTCACGGGCAGGAATAGTTGCATCTCCTGAATGGCGCAGGTGTGAGGCTCAGCTTTTGCGCGGCTTACTTGTTCCACTAAATTTTTTATATACAATTGCACTACCGCATTGTCAAAAATGTCCGGACGGCGGCAAGTTCAGGCCTGTTGGAATTTGTTGCATCCACTATAGTTGATAGCTGCTTGTAATAAAAATTTGCCTTTTGCTTATCAGCTATTTTTTCTGCGGCTTTGCCTGCACCAAGCAAGCTATTAAAACGATTAGGGCTTTTTTGCAGTACGGATTCATAGACGAGCAGTGCCTCTTTATATTGCTTTTCGTCTGTCAGCATATCTCCCAAAAGCTCCTCAGCGGGCAATACTTCTCCGGGAGTTACCGGGTGCTTTTCGGTGGAGTCTTCCATTGCTGCAGCAAGGTTCATTTCTTTTAATGCGTCCTGCTTTTGCCCCGAAGTAAAATGATGTATCCAGGCCTCGCCGCTTTTTATTTGAATTTCTACCTGCTTCGATTTATAGGCATCTTTTTGCTTTACAAGTGTGTAGTGGAGTTGTTCGAGTTTTGCCAGTTCCGTTGTTGCCAAATTTGTATTGCCTAAATGAGCTGCGCCTAGCAGGCGGGCAAAATGTATAATAGATTCCTGCCACGGAAATTTTGCCCAGGGAAAATCCGAAGGATATAGTTGCAGAGTCGCCGCTTCGTTCCAGTTCTTATTTTCAAGACAAACCCTTGCCGGGATAGCAGCAAAAGCATAAGCCACTTTGAAATCAACGGGATACACTTCCCTGATAGTTTTTAAATATTTCAATTGTTCTTCAGCAAGATTGTTTTCACCCTTTTGCAGGTAAGCATATACGAGGTAATCCATGGCATGCAGTTCCTCGTCCCAATGCCCCTTAAGACCGGCCTGCTCAGCATAGCACTGTGCGGAAGCTACAGAGGCAAGATTTGATTTTATGTCTTCGTCCCAAAGCCCGAGCCTTGTAAAAATATGCGATGGCATGTGTAGGGCATGTGCTGAAGAGGGCGCAACCTGTGCATATTTTCTTGCCGCCGGTAAAGCAAGCTCAGCCAGCCCCGGGTAGTCGTAGGTATGTATGATATAGTGAATGATGCCCGGGTGATTTGGCTCGGAAGGATAGATCGCATTTAATATGGCACCTGCTTTTTTCTGGTTCACAAAAGTCTTGTCCGTTGGGTCGGCAGCAGCATCCAATGCCAATGCATAAAATATAGAAGCCTCTGTATCGCTTGGGTAGGTGTTATGTAATTGTTCCATTGCTTTTTCATAATTAATGCAACGGGTGCGATGATCGGTGTTATTCCAATCTTTGTAAAAGACAGCCAGGGCGATGATATAAGCCGATTCTCTTTCTGACTTATCAATTATGCTCTGTGCAATTTCAATAGCCTTACTACCCTTAATAAGTTCCGGTTCAGAAGGGGGAGTCCATAGTGCGTGAAAATTACACATGGCTACGCCCCAATATGCCATCGCACATTTCGGGTTTTCGTCTATAATTTTTGCGAATACTTTTTCAGATTCATCATATTCAAAAGAATGCAGGAGTTCTATTGCCAGGTTGAAATCATCTTTTGAATTTTCGTTGCAGGTCATGTCGAAATCAACCGTCCCAAATTGGTTATCAGTACTGCCGCAGGAAATAACCGGCCCTCTTTTTAATTTTATCTCGCTAATCAATTCTTTCGACGGCGCCCGATCACCGTGATTACAGGACACAAATGCAGGTATAACCATAATATAAAACAACCATCCTGGAGTATTGAACAGATATTTCATATAGTAAGTTTTAACCGGTGAAATAAAACTGTCGATATCAAATGTGTGTCACATTAAGAAAGTCATTTTTTGGTATTACAGCCCTTCTAAAAACTGGGAGTGAATATAATCAACCACTGCGGGAAGGCTGTTGGTTTCTTCAAAGATATGTAGTTGTCTGTCGGCGCCGGTACCTTTTTCCAGCATGCGGTGAACATTACTCACCGCATTTTTAATACCAAGCGGGCCGGTTACATCATCAATAAAATCAAGCAGCTCATAAATAAGCACTCTTGTATTTACTTCTGTTTCTTTGCCAAAATCTATAAGGCTTCCTTCGATACCATAGCGGCCTGCCCGCCACTTGTTTTCGTTTATGAGTGCACGCGGATAAATGATGAAGTTGAGATTTTCCATCCTTAATTTATAAAGCTTGGCGCATATACCCTGGAACAGCGCAGCAATGGTGATGGTTTCCTGCACCGTCATTGGTACATCGCAAATGCGAAACTCTACGGTATTAAAAAAAGGATGAACCCTAAGATCCCACCAGATCTTTTTACCATTATCAATACAATTTGTTTTTACAAGCAACTTCACATAATTGTCGTAGGATTCTATGCTCTCAAAATAATCGGGTATGCCCGTACGTGGGAACTTATCAAATACTTTGGTGCGAAAAGATTTATAGCCCGTTTTTCTGCCTTCCCAAAAAGGAGAATTGGTGCTTAATGCATAAATATGAGGAAGAAAATACCTGGCAGAGTTGGCGATATGGATAGCCATTTCCCGGTTCTCCATACCTACATGTACATGCAACCCAAAAATAAGATTGCTCCTTGCAGCTTCCTGCAACTCATTCACAATCTCACTATAGCGGGCATGATCTGTAATTAACTGGCTTTCCCAGTGGCTGAAGGGATGTGTGCCGGAGGCGCCTACCCACAGGCCAAGGCTATCTGCAATTGCACTTATCGTTTTGCGAAGTGTTGCCACATCTACATAAGCTTCATCAATATCGTTACAAATATCTGTACCTACTTCCACAACTGCCTGGTGCATCTCGGCCTTCACTTTATCTTTTATAACTTTCTCTCCCTCTTGCACAATCTTTTGCTCATGGCTTTTGAGCTCACGCGTTACAGGGTCTATTACCATGTATTCTTCTTCTACTCCCAATGTAAAATGCCTGTAAGAAATACCTGCCATTAGTTTTTAATTATTATGTATCGAGTATCAAGAATCAAGAATCAGTTATCAAGTATCAAATATCAAGTATCGAGAATCAAGAATCCAACACCTCACTTATACAATACGTTTCCATCAGCGCTTCTGCGCACATATTCTCCCCATGTAAGATTGTCCTTACCTTCCTGGTACGACTGGGCTTTTTCAATGGCAAAGATTGCTGCATTCTCAACAACCCAGTCAAAATTTTCCTGGCCCACGCTGGTTATTTCGGCATCGGGTGCAGGGTTGCAAAAGTCAATGGCATAAGGCACACCATCACGCAATGCGAGCTCCACGGTATTGAAATCATAACCTAAATAGTTGCAAATCCTCAGCACAATATCTTTCATAAGGTGATACCTGTCATGGTCTGGTTTAAAATCTGCTACATATCTCAAGTGATGCGGGTTACGCGGCTCGTAAGGCATAATATGCACATACTTTCCGCCAATACAATAGCAGCGATAGTATTCGTCAAACACAATTTCTTCCTGCAACATCATAATTAGTTCGCCGGTTTCTCCATGCTTGGTAAAAAAATCGTTCGGGTCATTTACTTTATAAACATTTTTCCATCCGCCACCGGCATGTGGCTTCATATATGCCGGGAAACCGATGTAGCTAAAAATAGTTTCCCAATCCATAGGATATTCAAGATTTGAAAATGACTGGTCGTGTGTATCGGCAGGCATAGTACTCGAAGGCACAATCACCGTTTTAGGAACCGGCACATCTATTTTGGTAGCAAGGCAATTATTAAAAAACTTTTCATCAGCACTCCACCAAAATGGATTATTAATAACGGCAGTGCCGCAAAGCGCGGCATTTTTCAAAAACGCACGATAGAAAGGAACGTCCTGCGAAATACGATCTACAATTACGGCGTAGCCGCTGCTTTCTCCCTGAAGTACTTTATCAATATGAACAGGCTCAGCCGTGATGCCGTCTATATTTTTACTGTTTACTCTTTCTACAAAAGCTTCAGGGAAACTTCTTTCTTTGCCGAATAATATTCCAATCTTTTTCATATCGTTTGTTTGGTGAAGTGTATTAAAGCCTTGAAAGAATTAGTATAATCAAATATATTTTTTGATTCTCAATAAAACAAAACTAAATTTTATTTACAGCAGTATCATGTTCTCTGCAGAATTGTGTGTCATCTCCATTATGCATGAAGTTTGCCATTTGAAATTTTCTTATTTTTGACCGCTCTATGCATACGGAAGAAGCACCAGGCTCCATTACTGAAACACATATTCTGCAATCTGATTTACTTAAAAGAAAAGTAATTGCCGATTTCTATTTACCGCCCGCAGGCTCGCCCGCAAATATTAGTTTGTTGCTCATAAATGACGGGCAGGATCTTCGCACCATGGATTTTGAAAATATTCTTGGCGAACTGTATAAAGATGATTCGATTACGCCTTTGTTCTGTGTGGGCATTCACTGCAGTACCGATAGAAAAAATGAATATGGCACTGCGAAATTTTTAGACTTTAAAGGGCGAGGTACAAAAGCTTCGTTTTACCAGCGCTTTATTTTTGAAGAATTACTTCCATTCTTAAATACAACTTACCCTGATTTTACATTCAAAGAGAAATCCTTCAGCGGGTTTTCGTTGGGCGGCTTAAATGCCCTGGATATGGTTTGGAACCACCCGGGGGAATTTGCGAAGGCCGGTATTTTCAGCGGCTCACTCTGGTGGCGCAATGTGAGCCAGGATGATCCAGCGTTTGATGAGCAAAATCACAGGATCATGCACAACCAGATAAGGTCCGGTAGATACCAACCGGGACTAAAATTTTTCTTCGAAACCGGCACGCTTGATGAAACAGCCGATCGCAATAATAACGGCATCATTGATTCTATTGATGATACACTTTCGCTTATTGAAGAGCTTGTTACAAAAGGCTACGACCCGTCAGCGGATATCCGATACCTCGAGATAAAAGATGGCAGGCATGACGTGGAAACATGGGGCAGGGTTTTCCCGGAATTTCTAAAGTGGGGGTGGGGGAGAGCAGTTAAATAGAATTCCATTTTTATACTTCTAAGAAAATAGAAAAGTTCTTTCTAGCTTTATAGACTTTTTTATGACAGTCCCTTTGAATTCAAAACTTAGTTTTTGATTTGAAGGCAGATTTACCTTTTGGGATATCAAAGATAATTTTGAGAAAAAGATTTTAAACGTTTACGGCAACCAGTACAGCTTTAGGTTGGCCATACAAAAAATTCTTTTTCCTTATTGTTTTTATTCAGATTTTTCACGGGTGCCAATTCCTTATAGATATCCACATCTGTAGCATCGTGCAATTTCAATTGCTCCTGCAATAATTCGGCATCTTTTGCTTTTACAAAGTATTCGAGAACATAAGCGTACTTGCAATTTTCATAATACGCTTCGTAGATGTTTAGCTTAAAAGTTGCAGGCAGCTCTTTATATGCAGCAAGATCTGCCTGCGGATCTGTAAGAAATATGAAAATTTTACGCTCATTAGCGGCAGCGGCATCCATTCTTTCTGCCTGCAGAATAGCGTAACCGCCCGGCTGAGTAGTCTTTATCTGGGTTTGCACAACCTTCGATGCTCTTGGCTTTTTGGAAAACACAAATTGTAATTCACCAGATAAAAAACGGTGCTGCGCTATATATCTGAATATGCCTTTTTGCTCCGATTGCTGAAGCGTCAAATCTGCATTGCTATTTGACGACCTGGTATATTCTTCCCAGCGTTTCATGAATGGTTCTTTGTCGAGTGTCGTCTCAAAGCACACAAATTGAACTTTTTTATCTGTTGCCATCTTTACAAGGTAAGCTTTAAAAGCGGACTGGTAAGAAATGATACGTTAATCAAAAAATTCGCAGTTAAGATAAAAACGTTTCTACCACCTTGGATCAGGCTCCCGGGTTAACCTCTGTTGTCGGGCTTGCCGCAACATCCTCTTTGGATTTATCCTTAAAGAAATCTTCAAAGTGTTGTTCGGCGCCGGGGAAATGTTCTTTAAACATTTCAGTCGCTTTATTTTTAAGGTCACCAAAATAATTTTTTGCAGTGTCACCAGCGCTCTCAGCTTCTTCTTTAAGTTTATGAAATTTGTCTTTAAAAGAATCGGCCATTTTTTGTTTTTCCTCTTCCGTCATTTTACTGTATTTGTAAGCGCCAAAGGCTGCTGCGGCTCCTAAAAGCACAGTTGCAAGATGTTTGTTATTTACACTCATGTTTTTAAATTTATTTTTTGTTCTTACTAATTATTTTCTTTAATAACCTAATACAATAAATCTGCCATAAAATTAACGCCACTGTGATTGCCATTGCTGTATAAGCCCTTAGTGCTTTGAAAGCATAAATTTTTGAAAACAATTTACTTACTTTGGCATTTTACAATTTAAATTTTTAATATGCCTGCTAATATGGCTTTACTTACTGAACTCAAACATGAAGCCTCTGGTACAAGAAAAATGATTGAACGGGTGCCAACAGATCATTTTAGCTGGAAGCCACATGAAAAGTCCATGACACTGGGAAGGTTGGCGACTCATATTGCGGAGCTGTCGTCCTGGGTGGTAAACATACTACAGGCTGATGAGTTTGACCTTGCAGGCAGCAGTTTTAAACCCGAAGGCAAAGAAAATACTGAAGCTATTTTACAAGTATTCGATGCCCGGCTTGCCGACGCGATTGCTGCGTTAGAATATGCTACCGATGATAAAATGAATGCACTGTGGACGCTGCGGCAGGGAGATCATATCATATTTCAACTGCCGTGTAAAGTTGCCTTAAGAAATATGGCTTTCAATCATCTCTACCATCATCGGGGCCAGCTAAGTGTTTACCTGCGCCTGCTTCAGGTGCCTCTACCAGGTATGTACGGCCCCACGGCTGATGAGAGGCCATGAGAAAACTGTGAGCTACCTTTAAATGATGGCTTTCAACCTGTAATTAATTTACGACATCAATCTAATTAAAAGGAACACAAAAGTTTAGCAAGGAATTTGTATATTGAAGAACGCAAATTTTCCTTTTAATAAATAAAAATATTTTGAAAGCACTTATTTTATTCTTTTTTTCTTTTGCCTCGTGCAGCTTTGCATCCGCTCAATTGAAAACGACACCTAAATGTCCTGACTTTGACGTTGATATTCTTGATGGAATTGTAAACAAAGTTATTCTTCCAACATCTACCGTTGGGCAAATTAAACTCAACCTGCCGTGCTTTACAAGCTTTGAAGAAGTAGGTACTACCGCTAAATGCGGTGCTGGTGTTTTTTACAAAGACAAGGATATTTATTTCTATACTGATCGTGATTACGTGGAAATAGGCCCTGCTTTTAAAGGGCATCTTAGTATTCCCTTGATAGGCGCCTCGCGCAGCAGTTTATTTAAAGTGCTGGGGAACCCCTTAATAAAAGATGTAAAGTGGGACGCTTTCCAAACTTCCTATGGTATTTTAATTCTTTATTATTCTGCTGACTCAAAAATAAATAAGATTCAATTCAGCACACAATCCACTAACGGCATTAAACTTTGCGAATAATACTGTCTCCGGATAATATCAAATTATCTTCCGATGCTATTTTACCCTTTCGCTTTTACTTCAGTTACAACCAATGCCTGCACGCCATTTTTTTCTGATAAGGTGCCGGTCAATGTTACCATTTCTCCGGCAAATTTTTTGGCCGCACTATACGCGTCAGCATTTTTGCTGCCTTCTATCAATAGGTAAACTTTGCCATCATCCGCAAGAATACCCATTGGAGATCCACCATTTATACATGTGGCAGCACATTCTTTATGACCATCGCCATGAGCGCCTGATGCCATATAGCATTTCATATCCAGGATTTCACCGGTGACAGTTTTGCTATCGTCATTATTAGAAAGAAATGACTGAAAGCACAAAAAGAGCATGCCCATAAATACAAACCCGGCAATTTTTTTGAAATAATTCTTTTTCATATTATTAAATTTAGAGTTGAGTAGACAATATTGATATAGGGGTTGGAAAAGAAGTATAAATGTAAAGAATTTTTTTTAGCCCGTTTTTTAAAAGTACAAAGCCATGACAATTATACTAAAAGCTTGTGCTTTTCAAATTTTATTCTTTTAAAACGTAGATCTCTTTTCCATTGTAGTTAATTATTTCGCCGCCTGCAATTTTCCACTTGTAATTCTTTAGGCTGGCTTTTATTTACCCACACAATTTCAAATGCACGATTCGGGAGCATACTGGCGAAAATACAGGCAGTGAAAGATTAACTACACTCGGCAAGAAAGGAACGGCCACCTTATTATTGTTCTGAAAAAGAAAAACCTGCTGCCCTTTATAATTGAACTGATCGCTTTGATGCTGCCCCAAGCCATAGTACGCATCATCCGTGGTTGTTTCAAATGTTTGAAATAGTCCATACCATTGTTCTCCTTCAAATACTACGGGAGTAATTGATCTTCCATTATATTGACGCTCCATTAGCAGCGGCGTGCCTGCTTTGTCTTTAAATGATACCGTTCCTGTGGAGAGTAAAACGATTTCAGTAATGGCCGGTATTTTTACACTTATGGTATTATTGATATTAGTTGCGGTATAGTTGTTTTTTAAATCTTTATAAACTGTGATAAGGCCCTCATCGTAAGGAAATTTTAATAAAGGAGAAGCTGAGATTCTTATAATTTTATCATCTATAACCAAAACCCTTACCATCCTTGCATTTCCGGAAAGATTTGTATCCGGATAAATGATTACACCATCTTTTATTAATTGAAAATTTTTTGCGTGCGGGGCCGCATAGCAGAAATTACATAGTACAAATGTATGTAAGTAAGCAATCATGAAAATTCTTCCTTTGATAACAATCGTTCCTCTTTTATTTGAAATTGATTTTAAATCTTGCAATAAAAATAGTTAACTATTTAATGTGAGGAATCATATTAATTGCAAAGATCACTATAAAGGAGATCTTCCCTTGGGAAGGAACATAGAGATATTCATGTGAGGAATCAATAGAAAAAATGCCAGCAACTTTTTCATGCAGATGCAAATAAATTGCGGTATCTATTTACTAGTTAACCCAAATTTTCTTAAAATATTAAATGGGCATTCTTACAAAAGCTTCCATGGCGGCATAACGCGTAAGTCCAAGCCTTGCGTATAAATCTGCCGTATTTGCATTCCTCTCTTCTGCACGCTGCCAAAACTCTCGGTTGTCGCTGCCCTGGAAGGGAACACTATCTTTTTGTGACTGGTGAATAAAAATTCCATAACGTTTTTTTCGCACTTGGTCAGGGCTCATAGGTACTGCCATCTCTATTTCGTTAATATCCCACTCTTCCCAGGCTCCCTTGTATAACCATACCCAGCACTCAGCCAGCCATTCATCGCCTGCCTTTTTCATAAATGCAAGTGCTGCAAGAATAATGTCGAGGCACACTTTATGCGTACCATGGGGATCAGCAAGATCACCCGCGCAAAATATCTGGTGCGGTTTTATTTTTCGCATAAGATCAACAGTTATCCTCACGTCATCGTCACTCATCGGATTTTTTTCGATGGTGCCGGTTTCATAAAATGGAAGGTTCATAAAATGGATCTGCTTCTCCGTTAGGCCCACATATTTACAGGTCGCCCTGGCCTCGCATCGCCGAATAAGGCCTTTAATGCTGCGGATTTCTGCGCTATCCTTTTCACTGGATTTTTTTTCATTTATATAGGCAGATGCTTTATTAAAGATGGAGGTACTGACCGTATTATCTATATCAAAAATTTTCTCGAAGCCAACGGTAAAGTCCAGGAATCTTGTTACAAACTCGTCAGTTACCGCAATGTTTCCGCTGGTCTGGTAAGCAACGTGTACTTCGTGCCCCTGGTCGTGAAGCCGCATAAAAGTGCCGCCCATACTTATGATGTCATCATCAGGATGGGGTGAGAAAAGAATGATTCTTTTAGGAAATGGAAGCGTTCTTTCAGGATGATTTGGCATAGCTGAATTGGGCTTGCCGCCAGGCCACCCGGTTATGCTATCCCGCAGCATGTAATATACTTCCAGGTTTATGCCATACGCATCTCCTTTGTCGGTGAGGAGATCGCTAAGGCCAAATTCATTATAATCATGGTCAGTAAGGCTAAGTACCGGCTTATCTAATTTTAAAGAAAGACTTACAACCGCATTTTTTATCGCATGCGGCGTCCATTCACATTCACCGGTAAGCCACGGAGATTTAAATCTTGTTAATTCCGATGCTGCAAATTCATCCAACACAAAAGTACAGTTGTCATGATTCTGTAGTAACGACGCCGGCACTTCTTCAGTAGGTTTACCCTCTACAGCTTTTTGTATCACAGGGGCTTTGGTTTTACCCCAAGCAAGTAAAATAATCCTTTTGGATTTCATAATAGTGCTTATTCCCATTGTAATTGCCATTCGGGGAACCTGCGAAATATTTCCGAACTCGTGGGAGTTCGCCAGCCGGGTTGAATTATCAAGTGTTATAAGTCTTGTTTTTGAATATACAGGTGAGCCCGGTTCATTAAACCCAATGTGTCCATTATTTCCAATCCCTAAAATTTGCAGATCAAGACCACCCGCTTCTTCTATCTTCTTTTCGTATTCTGCACAATGTTCTTTTACGTGCTCTTTAGATACAAGACCGTTCGGTAAAAAATAGTTCTCAGGATCAATATCAGTTTGCTCAAATAAATATTTTCTCATGAAATAATGATAGCTGTTTAAAGCATCGGGTTCCATAGGATAATATTGATCAAGATTGAACGTGATTACATTTTTAAAACTCAGCCCTTCTTCGCGATGCATTTGTACCAGCTCTGCATATAAAGATTTAGGCGTTGATCCTGTAGCCAGGCCTATAACTGCTTTTTTGCCCTGCGAATTTTTTTCTTTTATAAGATCGGCAATTATTTTTGCTACATATCGCGAGCCTTCCTTTGGCGTCGCAAAAATTTCTACAGGAATTTTTTCTAAAGAATCGATCATAACGTGGTAATGTTTATTTCTTACTTAATGATAAAAAAGGTGTCTTACAAGTGGTAAGTATTTTATGCAGATAGCTGTTATAAAAAAGTGAAACGAAGATAAGAGGATTAATAATTAATAGCACTATGTTGTGGTTATTTCAGTATAACGATTGCGTAAAGTTTCAGTAATGCCCGGATACTTGCATAATGCAGGCGCAAAAGTTGTTAACTATATCTTTCCGAATGCTTGTATTAATTAATCTCAATCTCATCTGCAAACAGCCATGCAGGCGATCCGGCGCCGGGTGAACCAAAAGGTATGGTTCCAAAATTTTGCGCAAGCACTTTTACAAAACGGGTAGTGGTATTTACAGGCAGAGTAAATCTATTTTTGCCTTTGTCTTTTATACCATCAATGGCAATGGAAGCTATGGAAGAATAGTTTTGCCCATTATCAGAAGTAGCAACCTGGATATCTTTTGGAAGATATATCCAACTATCGTTTTCATCAAGCACATTGAGAGATACACTTTCGATTTTCACAGGCACTCCAAGGTCGATGTCTGCTTCGAGGTCAGTACCTGCAAATCCAAGCCATTCGGAAGCTTCGGATAAACCTTTGTCTGTAACGATACCATTTACCAATGTAAAAGCTCCGCTTCCGGGATAGTTAGATGCCGGTTCATTTTTAAGAGTAATTTTTTTTCCCGTCGCTTTATTAAGCAAAAATGTTTTCCAGGTCCAGTTACCTAATATCTTATTGCCGCTACCCTTAGCTGCTGCGCCATAAATGCCCGGAGCGTTTATGAGCAGAGGTTCTGTATAATTCAATGGCGCACTTGTATTTTTTCCTTTTACATAAATGATTTTGTTATCCAGGTTTTTGGTTTCAAGGTTCCACTTTACGCCATGATGATCGTCTGTCGGTAAAACGGATGAATGAAGGTCGTACGCTGCCGTACTGTAATTGGTGCCCCACAATTTATAGCGTTGAAATATTCCTGGTAAACGAGAGGTAAAACCGGCCCAATCTTTTTTGTCTTTCGGCGTCCACACGACTTCACTTAATGCGGTCATCCGTGGAAAAATCATGTATTCAAGTTTCGGTATGTTGTTTATATATTCAGTCCATACATTAGCCTGTGCCCCGAGTATATATTTTGCTTCTTCTTCGGTAAGCTCTTTAGGAACCGGATCGTAGCTATACACAACACTTAGTGGAAGGTAACCTCCAATTGTAACGCTGTCTTCATTTTTTGATTGAGAATGATCCAGGTAAACATAGCTTCCAGGAGTCATTATTACATCGTGATGTTGTTTCGCTGCGGCTATGCCACCCGCTTCACCGCGCCAGCTCATTACAGTTGCATTTGGCGCCAGTCCGCCTTCAAGTATTTCATCCCAACCAATAATATTTCTTCCCTTACTGTTTAAGTATTTTTCAATTTTACTTATGAAATAACTCTGCAAGCCATGCTCATCTTTCAAATCATTTTCTTTTATTAGCTGTTGGCAAAAGTCAGATCTTTTCCAATTTTCTTTGGGACATTCGTCACCACCAATATGAATATACTTTGATGGGAATAATTCCATAACCTCATCAAGCACATCTTCAAGAAATTTAAAAGTAGAATCCGATGGGCAGAAAACATCTTCAAACACACCCCATGTTTGCTCTACATGTTTTCCTTCTCTTGGGCCTAACCATGTTGTTCGTGGCGAAATTTTTGTTGATTCACCAGGGAAGCAGCTAAGCTGCGGATAGGCTGCTATTGCTGCGGAAGAATGGCCGGGTAATTCAATCTCGGGAATGATGGTGATGTAGCGGTCTTGTGCATATTTCACAATTTCTTTTACTTCATCTTGTGTATAAAAGCCTCCATAGCGCTCGTTGGTATTTCCTTTTCCCGGGTAATGTCCTATAATAGTCCCATTCCTGAAACCCCCAACTGATGTGAGTTTTGGATATTTTTTTATTTCAATACGCCATCCCTGGTCCTCCGTTAAGTGCCAGTGAAAAGTATTGAATTTATGTAACGCGAGATAGTCAATATATTTTCTTATATAATCTGCTGGGAAGAAGTTGCGGCCTACATCCAGGTGCATGCCGCGGTATTTAAAACGCGGGTAATCATTTATCGAAACATAAGGGATGTTTAAGGATTTTGTTTGAAGCGGTAATAATTGTATCAATGTTTGAATTCCATAAAACGCACCGGCCTCGTCGTTGCCGGTGATTAAAACGCCATTATTATTTACAGTCATTTTGTATCCTTCTGCAGTAAAGTTATCGCCGTGTTGAAGATCTAAAATGATTGAGTTATTTCCTGCTTCATTTTTCGAAATATTCAATGTAAAGCCATAATATTTTTTTAAATATTCATTGAAAAAACCAGCGCTGTTTTCCAGGCCGCTTTGTTTCAAAACAATGGTAGTCTTTTTTGTAATTGGAAATGTTGCGGCAATTTTAGGCATTATCATTTCCGCAGGCTGTGGAACAATATTTATTTTTTGGGCCATGACAAATGATGATGTAAAAAAGGATACGGCAATAAGAATTTTCTTCATCGGTGGTTTTATGTTTAAAGTTTTTTACTAATCCCGGCAATCGAAATATTTATAGAATTTAAAGCCCGCAATTTTTATTTATTCAAGACCGGTAAAATAATCTTCGATGCATGTGTTGCTTCGTGATAAATACGAATGTTTGCTTTTTGAAAATCGCTGTCATTTGCTTTATAGATGTCTAAAAATTTTTGCGGGTTGCGGTCTGCTATAGGGAACCAACTGCTTTGTATTTGTATCATGATGCGATGCCCTTTTAAAAAAGTGTGCGCCACGTCAGGCAACTCCCATTTTACTTCTGTTATCTTACATGGCACAAAAGGCTCTGGCTTTTCAAAGCTATTGCGAAATTTTCCTCTCATGATTTCTGCACGCACCAGCATTTGATAACCGCCCATCGGGTAAATTCTTTCGGGATCTTCTTCCGCGTAAATATCAACATTATTATAACCCAGGTTTTCCGGGAATACGTCAATTAATTTTACAACGAAATCCGCATCGGTTGTTGAAATGCTTGCCATAATATCTGCGATCACACTTCCTGTGACTGTTACTGCATCACCTAAAGTATCTGTTTGAAAAACCAATACATCAGGTCTTCTCCCGGCAAAGCGCTGATCATCGGACATATAAGTTCTTGTTCTGTTGAAATGAACAAACTCTTCGTAAGGAACTGGCTTGGCAGGGTCGCTTATATAATCGCTGAAACTATCAGCAGTGGCCGGTTTTGCCCATCCTAATTTTCCGCCGGCTTGGAGGTAAATAGCTTTATCCTTTTCGCCTTCGGGTGGCCATTGTGAAAAGCTTTTCCATTCATTTGCACCGGTTATAAAAACATTTGCTTCATCTATTTGAGAAATATCTCCTTTGCCTTTTAAGAAATAATTGAAGAATGGAATTTCAAAATGCTGCTGGTAATATTCACTTGTGTTTGAACCGAACTGTATATTTCCATGATGTGTGCCGTCATGATTTGCCCACTCACCATGATACCAGGGCCCCTCAACAATTTTATTAAAAACTTTACCGGGATTATTTTTCCCCGCTGCTTTATATGCATTCCATGCACCCCAGCAATCTTCGGCATCAAACTCACCACCAACCCACAACATAGCAGGCTTTAAATTTTTAGCGGCGTTACGTGCATCACGCGCCTGCCACCAGGAATCATAATTTGGATGCGACATCAGGTCTTTCCAGAATGCAATGGTATCTCCCATATATTTTGATAGATTTTTTAAGGCACCGGCTGCAAGAAAAAATTTATAGTTATCATGATCAGGATAACCCACCGAACGTGCGGGAACAAAAGTGGGAGACGGGTGCGGCTGACCAAATCCAATACCCAATGCAGAATAAAAATCAAATGCATCCATTTGAAAAAAAACGCCTTTGTGATGGAAATCATCACCGATAAACCAATTGGTAACGGGCGCCTGTGGGCTTACAGCTTTTAACGCGGGATGATTGCTTGCTGCTGCCATGGTGGAATAAAACCCGGGATACGAAATTCCGAACACGCCTACATTGCCATTATTATCTTCCATATTTTTTACCAGCCAGTCTATGGTATCATAAGTATCACTTGATTCATCGGTTTCATTCCCTTTTTTACCGGGATTAAAAGGCCTCACATTCGCAAATTTGCCTTCGCTCATCCATCTTCCGCGCACATCCTGTATTACCATTATATAGCCTTCTTTAAAATATTCATTTTCATAACTGTTCCAAAATTTCCTGAAATCATTTTGCCCGTATGGTGCGCAGGAATAAGGGGTGCGGGTAATCAGAATAGGATGTTTTTCCGTTTTATCTTTTGGAATATATATCGAAGTAAATAATTTTATTCCGTCACGCATTGAAATTGAGGTTTCCATCTTTGTATAATTGTTCACTATCCAGGCGCTGTCCACAGGCTGTGCAAATGCTGAAAAAGAAAGAGAAAAAAGAATGATTAATAATGAATATTTTTTCATGTAGATGCTTTGAAATTTAAATGTAGCAAATGATCACAATTAATATGGTGAATTTTTTTATTTCGTTCCCGGATAGTTTTTTGTTCACCGCGGTTAATTAATAGCGCGATCCGCTAATTCATTTTTTAAAAATCATTTGTTCATCAAATTATTTTTCACCCAAGGATAGTTGTATGTGGGGCAAAAATTATCTATTTTTCTAAAAATTTTCTCTTTACCAAACAACTTATCATGAATACAGAAATTTTCAGCCACATTAACTGGCTTGCAGTACTAGCAGGCGGACTTGGATATTTTTTTCTGGGAGCCATTTGGTACACAGCCCTTTTTGGAAAAAAATGGCAGGCATATAATGCCGCTATGATGAATGCGCCCGATGCAAAGAAAGGCGCTTCACAAATAATGATAATATCATTTCTATTGATGATCTTATGTGCTCTTGGGCTTGCTATACTTGCCACGCGGTTTGGTATTTTCGGCTGGATGGGAGGTTTAAAACTTGGATTGGTTACCGGCTTTTGTTTCGCCGCAACCGCTGTGCACATTTCTTATGTATATGAGAAGAGGCCGGTAGGTCTGCATCTTATTAATGGATTATACAATGTTGTCGGTAATGTGATTGCTGCCATAATTATTTGTAGCTGGAGGTAACGGTAGCATCAAAAATTATTTTATAATACCATCTTATATTTTAGGCAGCAAATATTTTTTGAGTTAGCTAAAAAATCTTTCAGGCTTTTATGAAAATACAGGCGCTAAACCTTATTGTGATGCTTTGCCATTTGAGGCCTGCGATAAATTTGTGAATGGAAATTATGATCAGGATAAATCTTCACCCACCTTGGTAATTTTAAGCACATTGGTTGGTAAATGAAGATTTACCGGCGTGCTTCCTGTGTTTACAACAACATCCCCGGTTTTAAGAAAGCCTCTTTGTTTTAAAATATTTATTTCATCAAAAAAGATATCGTCAAGGCTTTCTTCTTCTTCATAAAATAAAGCGCGTACGCCCCAGCTAAGACTTAACTGATTGATAAGGCTTTTTTCTTTACTGAAAACATACAATAAAGATTTTGGCCTGTAGCTGCTTAGCATAAATCCTGTGTAGCCACTTTGTGTCATTCCTATCAAAGCGTCCGCCTTTACATCGGCGGCAAGCTTGCATGCACTGTAGCATAAAGCATCACTATGAAAGGAAGGGGACTGGGGTTGAGGAGAAAGAATGTCATCCCTGTTGTAGTCGTATGCCGTCTTTTCTACTTCGAGAATTATTTTACACATGGTTTCTATAACCAGAGTGGGATGCTGGCCTGTAGCTGTTTCCCCGCTTAACATCAAAGCGTCTGCACCTTCCAGAACCGCATTGGCAACATCAGTAATTTCACTCCTGTTTGGCTTTGTGCGGTCAATCATACTCTCCATCATTTGTGTAGCCACAATCACTGGCTTGGCGCGATGCATACATTTGCGTATAATTTCTTTTTGAATCAAAGGCACCTTTTCAATCGGTAATTCTACGCCGAGATCACCGCGGGCAATCATAATGCCGTCGCTTTCAAGAATGATATCACGGATATTAGCTACCGCCTCGGGCTTTTCAATTTTGGAAATTACTTTTGCTTTGCTGTTTCTTGCTTTCAGGATGTCTTTCAGGCCCATAATATCTTTTACTTCTCTCACAAAAGAGAGTGCAATCCAATCAACATCCTGGGTAAGAATAAACTCCAGGTCTGCAAGGTCTTTTTCTGTCAAAGCCGGCAGTGAAATTTTAGTATCCGGAAGATTAAGCCCCTTCTTTGAGGAGAGGATGCCCCCCATCTTAACTTCAACTTCAACATCATTATTCGGAAGTACTTTGATCACTTTTACTTCAAGCTTTCCATCATCGATCATAATAATATTTCCGGGCACTACATCATTATGGAGGTTAGGGTAGCTTACATAAATTCTTTCAAGATTGCCAACGCATTTTGTATTAGTGAAAGTGAGTTTATCGCCAGGGTTGATTTCAAGGGCATTATTTTCAATTTCACCTACCCTTAATTTCGGACCCTGCAAGTCTGCAAGTATGGCAATATTATAGGGGAGCGATTTATTTATTCTGCGGATGTTTTCAATTATAGCCGCTTTATTTTCATGAGAGCCGTGTGAAAAGTTCAGACGAAAAACATTTACACCCGCTTTCACCAGGTCAACCATGGCTTCATAGCTCTCCGTGGCGGGGCCAATAGTGGCTACAATCTTTGTTCGCTTTGTAGAATGTTCCAGCGCTGCTTTTTTATCCATTTCGGGATGCATGTATTTTGCGATATTTTTAGACATTTCTTATATCAGATTTTTAATTTTTAGATTGGATATTGCTTTAAAAAATAACCTGGTGCTGTGATCTTTTATATGTAAACAAATCTTGTTTTTGGTCACGTGCTTAAAAATGTTAGTAATGTTGCAAGCGTAGTCTTACCCAATATTTAGTATTTCTAACTCGATAAAATCTTTACGATTTTCATCCAATCTTCGCTTATTCTTTGTTTCTTTTTTACAGCTTCGTTCAGCGGAATATAATGCATACGGTTATTCACGATTCCCACAAAAACATTATACCTTTCTTCCATCAGGCACTCAACAGCAGCGTAACCCATGCGGCTCGCAATAAGCCGATCAAGACAGGTAGGGGCGCCTCCTCTTTGAATATGCCCAAGTATGCACACCCTTACTTCCTGCTCGGGCATTCTCTCCGTTATTATTTTTGCGAGTTCCGTGCCGCCAAATTCTTCCCCTTCAGCCACCACAATTATATTCACTAATTTTTTTCTTCCGTGCTTCTCAGCAAGTGCTTTTATGATGTCTTCAATATCGGTTCTTCTTTCCGGGATTAAAATGTTCTCCGCACCGGTTGCGATTCCGCTATGCAAAGCTATATAACCGGAGTCGCGGCCCATCACTTCGATAATAAAGAGACGATCATGGGCATCGGCAGTATCCCTTACCTTATCAATGGCTTCTACGGCAGTGTTTACTGCGGTATCAAAGCCGATCGTAAAATCTGTACCGGAAATATCTTTATCTATCGTACCGGGCAATCCAATACAGGGTATGTCAAATTCGTTACTGAATATCTGGGCTCCCCGAAAAGATCCGTCGCCTCCAATAATTACAAGGCCATTAATGCCAAACTTTTTTAGATGTTGATAGGCCTTTTCCCTGCCCTCATGGGTGAAAAATTCTTTACACCTTGCAGTCTTCAAAATGGTGCCTCCACGTTGAATAATATTTGCAACACTCTTACTTTCCATTTTGTAGATATCTCCATCTATCATTCCCTGGTATCCTCTTACTATGCCATAAACTTCAATATTATTATAAATTCCTGTACGTACTACCGCTCTTATGGCAGCATTCATTCCGGGTGCATCGCCACCCGATGTAAGAACTCCAATTTTGGTTACTTTTCTTTGCGACATTAAAATAAGTTTCCTGTTAGTTTTGTTTATTATTCTAAAAGCGTCAAAAATACATATTTAGAATTAGGAATACAGATTTACAAATTTTTTTAGATAAAAGTCGTGGAATTATTGATTATTAAGAATTTTGTTCAATTAGAAAATTTCAGCCTCAACAGAAATCCTTCAATATGCCTCCGCCAGTTCCGGCCGCAACAAGGCTCTATGTTTGTCATCGGCACAAAACCGGAAGTGAAATAAATTTTCTTAATCAACAAGGAAATAAAATCTTATTCAAATCATTTAACTTCATTTCAAATTGATCTTAAAAATGAAAAAAGGTATTTTTTATTTCTTTATACTTATGATGATAAGCACTGTTTCTTTTTCGCAAATAAAATATCCTGAAACCAAAAAAGTGGACCAGGTTGACAATTATTTTGGAACCAATGTAGCAGATCCCTATCGCTGGCTGGAAGATGATAATAGTGAAGAAACCAAACAATGGGTGGAGGCTGAAAATAAAGTGACAGAAAATTATCTTTCAAAAATTCCTTTTCGTGATAAAGTAAAAACAAAGCTGGAAGCGATGTGGAATTATCCAAAATACAGCTCACCTTTTAAAGAAGGAGACTATTATTATTTTTACAAAAATGATGGCCTTCAAAATCAAAGTGTGCTGTACAGGCAGCGCGGGCTCGATGGAGAAGCCGAAGTTTTTATAGACCCCAACACCCTGAGTAAAGACGGTACCGCTGCCATAGGCACTACTTCATTCAGCAAGAATAAAAAATATGCGGCTTACCTTGTTGCGCAAGCCGGCAGTGACTGGCAGGAAGCACATTTGATGAGTGTTGCGGATAAAAAATTATTGAATGATAAAATTGATTATATAAAATTCAGTGGCCTTTCCTGGAAAGGGGATGATGGATTTTATTACAGCAGGTATCCAACACCTGATGAAAAAAGTAAACTCACCAACCAAAACCAAAATCATAAAGTTTACTATCACAAACTAGGCGCTCCGCAAAGTGAGGATGTGTTAATTTACGAAGACCCGGAGCATCCGCTAAGAACAGTGGGAGCGGGGCTTAGTGAGGATGAACACTTTTTGATTCTTGGTAAAAGCGAAGGAACAAGCGGCGCGGAAATTTGGGTAAAGGATATGAAAAATTCATCTCCTGGTAATGATTTCAAATTACTGATAAAAGGCTTTGATACCGAAGCTGACTTTATAGATAATGATGGTGATAAATTATTAGTTAAGACAAATGCCGATGCACCAAATTATAAAGTTGTTCTTATTGATCCCAAAAATCCTGCAAAGGAAAATTGGAAAATTATCATTCCGGAAAGAAAAGAATTATTGGAATCAGTTGGTACCGCAGGACATAAATTATTTCTTTCTTATTTGCAGGATGCATCAAACAAAATATACCAAACAGACTACAACGGGCATCTTGATAGGGAAATCAATCTTCCGGGGATAGGCTCTGCAGGCGGCTTTGGTGGCAATGCTGATGATAAAGAAATATTTTACACCTACACTTCATTTGATTATCCACCTGCAATTTTCAGGTATAACATAAGCACTGGTCAGGCAAATCTTTTCAGGAAAAGTGAGGTGAAAATAAATGCTGATAACTACCAAACGGTGCAATCATTTTTTACGAGCAAGGATGGTACAAAAGTGCCCTTATTTATTACTTATAAAAAAGGCATTAAGCTTGATGGAAACAACCCGCTTCTATTATATGGATACGGAGGATTTAATATTCCACTCACTCCCTATTTTTCTATTTCTGATGCATTTTTCCTTGAGAAGGGGGGCGTTTCTGTAATTGTAAATTTAAGAGGTGGGAGCGAGTATGGAGAATCGTGGCATAAGGCAGGCATGCTGGAAAAGAAACAAAATGTATTTGATGATTTTATCGGTGCCGCAGAATTTTTAATTGATAAAAAATATACCAACCCGGGAAAGCTTGCGATAAAAGGCGGCAGCAATGGCGGCCTTCTTGTAGGAGCTGTGATGACGCAAAGGCCGGAACTTTTTAAAGTAGCTATTCCGCAAGTTGGCGTAATGGATATGTTGCGCTACCATAAGTTTACAATCGGCTGGGCCTGGGCGACTGAATACGGCAGAAGTGACAATGAAAAAGACTTCAAAAACCTGTACAAATATTCTCCGCTGCACAATTTAAAACCGGGTGTGAAATATCCTGCAACTCTCGTAATAACCGGTGACCACGACGATAGGGTAGTGCCTGCACATAGCTTCAAATTTGCCGCAACCTTGCAGGCAGATAACGATGGAACCAACCCTGCATTAATTCGTATTGAAACCAAAGCAGGCCACGGCGCAGGAAAGCCTACCGGCAAGGTAATTGAAGAAGCCGCAGATACCTGGAGCTTTGTGATGTATAATTTGGGGATGGAGTATAAAGAGTAAAAAGAAATTATTTCTCCTCGATGTTGCAATTAGGTATAGTGAATATTTTGATTACTGGTAGTTTTTAGCGTTCACCATTATGAATTAATCGTATTAAATTTCTCAACTCCGTTGTCATATGAGATACGCTAATTAAATATACTTTTTCTTTTGTGGTGATCGTGTCATAAGAGTACTTTGTTTCATACGTGAGAAGACCCATTAATTTTAACTTATCAATTGAATTCTTGATAGCTGAAAGTGTTGATTCCTTAATATCTTCTGTTATGATGGAATTATCAGCTTTTGATTCATAAAGTGCAATCCATAAAAAGGTTGTCCGCTCTTTTAGGTTTTTTAATAATTCGATAATGATTTCTTGATTATTAGATATTAGACTTACAGTACTACCAGATAGAGGTAGAAAGGGGCTTGGACCTGGTTTTGGTTTTTCAATCATGGGTTTATCGTAAATAGCATATACGAGCTCAAGCAATTTCTCTTGAGAAATTTCGTCCTCCCGCATATCAACTGCAATAAATTGTTGCATAAATGATGGGATGCTTTCAGATGAATCTCCGACCCTTAAAACCGGAATAAACTTTTTATTTGTCGTTATCTGATTGTATAATTCTGTATTTAATATTGAATATTCAAACCCAACACCACCTTGCCTTTTTTCTGCTTTCAATTTATAATTTGGTGTAAAAATGATTAAGACTTTACAGGCTTTCGGAATTGCAGA
Source organism: Ginsengibacter sp. (assembly GCA_040007435.1). Taxonomy (GTDB): domain Bacteria; phylum Bacteroidota; class Bacteroidia; order Chitinophagales; family Chitinophagaceae; genus Ginsengibacter. The sequence goes on from JBDTUZ010000040.1 coordinate 25,855, forward strand.
TTCCATAAAATAAATCATGTTTTTTCCTGGTCCTAACTCAAACTGATCAAGAATTACATCAATTCCCTTTTCTAATAACTTTTTTGCCAAATTTAAAATCCACTCTTTGTGTTTCAGGTCATCCCATGAGTATGATATGAAAACTATTGGATGATCATGAGGGGATTTTTTTTCGTCGATTTTGTTTGAATGATTGGGGCTAAAACTATTTTCCTTGTTTATTTCAATTTCAAACTCTGCAAATTTGGTTTCTACAAGATTATTTGCATTATAAGGACAAATTTGCGGCTGAGAAGCAGTCATCAAGGTAAACTCTTCGTTTTCCAAAAGAGTTCCTTCTGTTATTTTATTTGAAATATGGTTCTTTGCAAATTGTAAAAGTATTTTTTCAGAATTTTTAATACCTACCTCATCAAACCTAAGACCCCAAGTAGTGCTTAATACGTCAGAAGCAAATGCTCCAATTGTTTTGTGCGCTATTTTCCCATTTTCGTCAGTAAGATCATACCAAAATAAAAAACCAAATTTCATCACAGAGGAAGGCTGAGCATAAATAGATTTATAGAATTTAATGACTTTAAATTGCTTTCCTTCTCGCAAGCTATGAACAAAATCATATCCTTCGGGAGTTAGCGATATGTTGTCGCCATAATTATTTTTGGTATCAATGTATCCTTTGCCAGATAAATAGTGCAATATATTTTGAGCAGTATTATTATCTATAACCAGCAGTTCTGCTAACACTTTGGTACTACACCCTGTCCGCAAATCATTTTTTGATTTTAGATATAGAGTATCCAAGTATTTATTAATTGTCTCTTTATTCATTTTTTTGGTGTAAGATAAAGTTGCCACCAACGGCTAAGGTGTTTGCCGATTATATGAAAAAAGTGTTTACCCAAGTCAACAAACATCCAGATGCGTTTATAATTTTTCGATAAATATAAACAAAACATTTTCTCTCACACTGGACCAACAACCCTTTTTACGCCCCATTGCGCAAACACGAGCCGAGGCCATACCCTAAGGCAAAATTTAGATATTGAAAGTCTTTTTGCAACTTGAAATTAGATTACTCGTCCCTTTTATATTCCGAAGTCAGTACCGATTCTGGTTTAAAGAATAGATCTGGTTTAAAAGTAAGTGTATTAGTCTTATCATCTAGAATAACTGCGCATTCTTGGTCGTAGTCACCAAATCTCGTCTTTAAGATATTGTTATTTAGCTCCCATGGGCCACCACTTTTTGTTGTCACTCGTCCGCCGAATGAGTTCATATCAACTATTAGTTCTACACTATCAGTTGTAAAGGTAACTTTGATAGAATTGAAGCCTTTGTCTTTTATAAGAATTCCATTTTGCCTTTCTCCTTGCCAAACGCCAATCAAGTCTTCCTTAGTAATTGTTGCCTGTTTACAACCAAATAAAGTGTTTAGGAATGCAGAGAAAAACATTATTTTGGCGGCTATTTTCATTAAATCAATAACAGAATTCCGGCTGCTGGAAATGTTGCCTATTAGGCGCACACTTATGAGCGTTTCTCCTGATAGTCTAAAAATTGTTTTATCACCTTTTTTGTTTCCTCGTCAGCAAAAGGATGTCTACCAAATAACTTCAACCGTTCAATGTGTCCTTTTATAATGCGGTCGTCATTTTCAGCATTTATGATTCGGTTGTACATCCATACTGTCAGAGGTGTCGGCTTCTTCATCAACGATTTGTGCAAGTTTACTTCGTAAAATTTTACTCCATTGCTCTCCAATGCATGTACTATTGGTCCGGGAGAACCGAAATCAGCATGAGGAAACTTTTCCATCAAGTTAAAAATTGCGGGAATAACGTTTTCTCTGCCCGGCATTTTTTCCCAATCATTCATCAAGTCAGAAAAAAATGTTTCATTGTCGTTAACGGGATCATTGTCAGAGAATGGAACAAATTCGTTTAATGTCTTTATGATTTCAGTGACAGTCATGAGGAAGGTTGTAATTACGCCTAATTCAAATATATATGAATGTTTTTGAGTTGCCAACCGCTCACGACAATACAATTTATTCAATTGATTTAAGTTTTTTAAAATGCACTTCTACTTACTACGCTATTAAGAATTTTGATGATGAAACAGTCACAAAAGTAGGGTGTCGATAGCGATAATAAAGCTTGCAAGTTTGTATAAGATATTTCCACCACAGAAAACCCATCACTAAATTTTCATAAGTTTCTCCACCCACTCTTTTGTAAACTCCGCCAGCATTTCTGCAGTATTCTGTTTGCCTGCCTTAAGCCCATGATTGGCACCTTCGATCTCTATAAGTGTGGCATTTTTTAGCGATGAGCAAACATCTTGAAGCAACCCGCGTGTTGCAAATTCATCACGGGTACCGGAGAGAAAAAGCATGGGTTGTTTTACTTCTTTCAGATGTGCAGCACGGTCGGCAGATGGCTTGCCGGGCGGGTGTAATGGAAACCCATAAAAAATAATTCCTTTCACCGGTGCATCCGGATTGGTTGCCAGGTATTGGGAACTCATTCTACCACCGAAAGATTTTCCTGATATAAACAGTGGGGGAGAAGGCCACTTTTTACGAGCATGGGCTATGGCCGCTTCAATTGTTTTGTGAGCAACCGCAGGCACGTCGGGCCTTCCTTTTTTGTTTTCGGTAAATGGAAAATTAAAACGCAGGGTTGTAATATTTTTTTCTGCAAGCGCATTTGCCAACTCCGTCATGAAAGGATGGTTCATACCCGCCCCGGCACCATGCGCCATCGTAACGACGCAGCTACTTTTTTTAGGAATGGTATATTCACCCGAAACTGAACCTATCGTATCAGAAACAAATAAAGAGCATAATTGCTTTTTCATTTATTGAAGATAAAAAATTGTTTAACTATCGGAGCAATGAAAATTCCATCTCAATTCAACGACGCATCAATCATCGATCGTTAAAGCAATTGTTTTCTTCTACAATTTACTTCTCTCATAAATATCTTCCATCGGCAACTTCACATCAAGTGTCTCTATAAAAATTTCTTCACCAATTTTTTCATATTCTTCAGAAATTCCAGACATTAAGAATACTTTTTTTATTTGTTATCAATTCAACGTCACATCAAACTCCTTCTCTTCCGAAACCGAATAGTCTTTCACCACATTATACAAAGTGTCTCTTTCAACAGGCGTCCTTTTTGCCTGCTTAATAAGCGTTACCAATTCCGTCGTGCTCATCGTGGGGTTTTGCTCTTCACTGCCGGCCATGGAATAAATTTTTGTAGAGTCATCTATCGTTCCGTCAATATCGTTTACACCAAAGGACAATGAAAGCTGTGCATTTTGCCTTCCCAGCATTGGCCAGTAAGCTTTGAGGTGTGGAAAGTTATCCATGTAAATACGTGCCACCGCATACATTTTCATATCTTCTGTAACAGAGCTTTCAGGCACATGGCTCATGTCATTATTTTTATTACGAAACTTAAGTGGAATGAATGTGTTGAAACCGTTCGTTTTATCCTGCAGGTCGCGCAGCCGCTTCATGTGGTCAATGCGATGTGTGTAGTTTTCTATGTGCCCGTAAAGCATTGTAGCGTTGGTATGCATTCCAAGTTTATGTGCCGTTTCATGAATTTTCAGCCAGCCATTTGAATCAACTTTGTCTGCACTTATTTGTTCCCGGATATCTTCATCAAAAATTTCAGCGCCGCCGCCGGGCAAAGATTGCAAACCGGCATTCTTCAATTTCATCATGCCTTCTTCAACGGATAGTTTTGCTTTCCTAAACATATAATCAAGCTCGACTGCTGTAAACCCTTTTCGATGTAGTTCAGGCCTGTGCGCCCTGATATCTGAAATAAGATTACAGAAAAAATCAAGATCCATTTTTGGATGAACACCACCGACAATGTGAACCTCAGTTACCGGTTTCCCATCATAACCCTTTACGATATCCATCATCTGATCATGACTTAAAACCCATCCTTCATCGCGATGCGCATACAGCCTTGAGTAAGAACAAAATTTACAGGAGAAAACACAAACATTAGTAGGCTCAATATGAAAGTTCCTGTTGAAATAAGTTTTATCTCCGTGCTTTTTTTCTCTTATGTAATTGGCGAATGTAGCGGCAAGGCCGAGGCTGGCTTTTTCAAATAACATCATACCATCTTCGTCACTTATCCTTTCGTTTGCAGTAATTTTTTCCGCGATTTTCTTAAATTCTTTGCCTTCATTTAAAGAACTTATAACCTCTAAAAGTTCCTTTTCTTTTGTGGAATTTATCATACGGCAAAGTTACTTCAGTACAATGTGTAAAACAAAAGAGGCTGACCTTTTAGATCAACCTCTTACATACAATAAATACGCTCTAATCTCAGCAGAAGACTTTTAATCTTACTGTTTTACTATCCTTTCCACAACAGTTTTTTCAGTGTACATCAACTTAACAATATAAACACCTCCCGGTAACCTGCTAAAGTCAACGGTCATCTCGGTGTTCCCTTTACCATTCAGGTCTTTGGCCCAAACCAATTGTCCTACGGAATTATAAATGCCTACCTTTTGCAAGGTGGTCGGCACCTGGGCATTGCGAATTATGAATGAATTGCTGAAAGGGTTTGGATAAATCAGATAGCCCTGGTTCTTAAGCCGCTGTGGTAATGTCTTTGTATAAATATTTATATTATCCAGGTATAAATTATTTTGCTGATTACTTTTTGCTGCAAAATAAACCTGGAAATTCTTTTTACCGATTATAGGGCTCAGGTAGATATTAATACTTTTCCATTGGTTGTTATTATTCGGCGTGAAGCGCGTTGTATTTGTGAAATTAGGATCACTGATGGTTTGAAGTTCCTCACCCCATTTTTTCCAAATGGTTGTAAATGTTTGTCCGCAATCCTGCGTGATTTGCACCTCCAGCGTATCCAGCGGTAGTGTGGTGCTTCCGGGATATTGTGTTCCCTGCGCATACGCGTAATCAAATGATACAAAGAATGAATCCACGTTAGCATCATAGTTTATAACAGGCGACGCGAATTTGTCTGTTGTATTGCCGGGTGAATAATCATAATTTCTAATGGTCATTGATCCTGTTCCGGTTTTTGCGGAGGCTGTAGTTCTTTCCCACGTGAGTGCACCGTCGGGATTTATTACGCTCCAATTGGCCGGGGGAAAGGTAGTTGTTTCAAAACCTTCGGTAACCGGTGCATCTAAGATTGGAGAAATCACAATAGTTTTTCTCGCTGTATCATTAGAAGTAAATTGTTCAGGCATTCCGTTTGGTTCGGTGCTATAAATGGTAAGTATATGTGTTCCCGGTACGGATGTTACCTGGTTGAGTGTAACAACCTGTGTAGAACACCTTGGCAATGCACCTGAAAAATCGTACGTACCTACAGTTCCGTTATCTACCTGGTAATTTATTTTTAAAGTCTTTAGTGTATCTAATCCATAATTGGCGATGGTTACCTCAGGCACAAAATCCGGAACACAGAGCGTTCCAAAAGGTTTATTAACAGAAAGGACTGCTGCGTTGTATTGCTTTGTATCAATTTTATTTACGGCAAAATTGTCAATATAAATATTGTTTCCATAATCAGTAACTGCCCGTATTCCTAATATGATAGAAGATGAAGTAGTTCCGCAGGTTGATATGCTTATATTTTCGTTACGCCATTGTGTAGAAGTAGGAGTGAATGCAGGCGTTACGAAAACACCGGTCGTAGAAAGGCTTGGACCTCCTTTTTTATAACTTGTTGGGAGCCATGTTACGCCGCAATCAGTGGAATATATAATTTGAAGTGAATCCTTTTCAACAGCGGAATACTGTGCATACGCAACATCAAAATTTATGTTGATAGAGTCAGCACCGCTAAGGTCAATTTTTGGAGACCTCAGGATGTCTTCTTGTCCTTTGGCGTCATAATTATATGCATCAAATTTAATAGAGGCTACCCCACTTTTTTTACTATTAGTTGTTCGTGCCCATGAAATGCCACCATCAGGATTCAGCAAACTCCATCCGCCTGGCGGCGGGAAAGTTGTTGATTCGAAACCTTCAAGAGAAGGAAGCGTTAAACTCTGTAATACGTTGAATGTAATCGAAGCAGTGTCATTTGAGGTTCGCTCGTCCGCAACACCATTGGGCTCAAATGTATATACCTGTAAATCATGAACTCCGGGCGACGGACTCAATGGTAAGGTGATCGTAAGGTTTTGGGTTGCAAAAAGATTAAGTGACAGGCCGGAGAACGATTGGGTACCAATGTCCACGCCGTCAAGGATAAGTCCGACAGAAACAGAAGTTAATTGATTTTTACCCACATTGGTAATAGTTACTTCAGGGGTTATTGGAAGTTCGCAATAAGGTGCCGCATTGTTTGGAGTGATGATGGTTGATAAGGCGGCATCATTTAAAAATGTAAGGAAAGAAACTTCCGCCCACCATACGCCATATTTCGATTGATTATCGGAAGCTCCGGCTCTTTGCTCAGCATATTGCTGTATCGTCCATAAATTTCCTGTAACCGGGTCCAGCGCGGAGTGGCTATAATCTCCCCAACGAGCCCTTCCACTCGAATAGTCTTTCCAGTAGGTGCTTATACCGCCTTTATACACATATTCGTCATCGGTGGCATTTGGAGGTGTAGTTGCAGATCTCGTGCTATACGCAGCATTAACTCTTGTAGAAGGAGATGAAACCGTATATCCAATTAAAACATTTTCAGCGGGGTTTACGGCAATTGTTGGAAAATATCTTGAAGTAAGCCCGGTGGGATCATCGATACGTCCTCTTTGTAAAACATCCCCCGCAGGAGATAGCTCCCACCATTGTACAGCGGTGTGATCAAATGCTGTTGCAGGCAATCCGATATGGTGAGCGCACCATATTTGGCCATTTATCATTACTGCCGAACTGATCCTGGCATCATTAACTGAAAGTTTTCTTGTTTCACCTAATTGAGGCGCAAGATTACCAAGCGATCCGCCTGCCCATGCTGAACCTCCGGAAGGAAATACGGCAGCCGTCGTGTTCCAGGTAAGTGCAGGGATGTTGCCTGTAATAGTAGATAGCCTAATCGCCGAAGCACTGCCATTCCAGTTTTGCATAATATAAAATGTGGTTGCCGGAACCGCTGAAAGCCCATAAACGGTTACCGGGCATGGAGCGTCACCATCAGAGGTTGTTTTTTCGATCGTCTGCGCATTTGTTCCAAAAGTAATAGGATTACCCGCAGCCAAATTCGCTTTATCGAAAGCAAATAATATAGGCCCTGAGAAGTTCATGGCTCCCGGAAATTTTCTTCCTGAAACCACCAATAACCTGTTGTCGAAGCCCAGGTAGGGGTGATCAAGCAATATCGCGCCATCAACAGAAGAAGGAGTGAAGCTATACCTGTACCAGCTCCCTGCAGGATCTCCTGTTTGAGAAACCGCAATAAAAAGTTTGTTGATATTATCTGTCGAAATTCCGCTTATCCAAAACCTGTTTAGGTAAGGATCATATTGCATGTAAGGATCAGAAATATTCGCATTGTTGAAAAAAGTAGCAAACGTAATTTGGCTCAATACTGCGCCGCCATTTTTAGCATGTACAATTATAAAATCATTCGTGGCAGTTACTACATTATTTATGCCCACAGCGCCATGAGAATCCGGGGGTATCGTTTGCAAGGGATCTACATGTCCCAAAAAATCCTGGAGGGGAGGTGGTGATGCAGATTCAATAGAAGTGGGCGTAAAGGCGGGCAAGTTACCTTGTCTCATTACTTTAGCAGACGGTGGTATTGGCATATCATGCAATGGCCTCCAGCCTCCGTCAATTTCCTCTTCAAAATTTCTTTGGTGAAGTTGGGTGGCATCTTTATTAGCAAGTTCTTTGAAATTAAATTTCTCGGCTATCGCGGTTTGAGAATAAATTTTCCCGGAATAAGCAAAAAAGAAAAACAGAATAAAAATGCCCTGAAACGCGAGGTGAGTAAATTTTTTCAATGAAGTTATTTTTGGTTTTGGAAATAGTTTACAGGTAACGGATCGCAATATTTTTGAAGTGTTAAAAATATGATTTTTTTTTAAACTAAATGTTTCCCTTTCAGGAATTTAGAAATCAGATATTACGGCGAAATGGACAATAGATAATAAAGATAATGATACAAAAATGTGATGATGTAAATAAAAATTTTTAATGGAATGCTGCAGGCAGCGATTAGAATAACGCAAAAAGAAAAATTTAGTTTAGGTAAGAATGAAAATTTGAAAATTATCGTATCCGCATGACGTAAGATTCATTTTTATTAATGGTTCAACACAAAATGTCTTCAGTACATAAGCAGACTAATAATTATGAATTCCGTTACCATTCATTTGAATCACAAAGCAGCCTGGATACTAGCTTGCAGATAATTGGATGAGAGATTATTTAATACCGGGCAGCGTCGTGAAAATATAAAATACATTGTCATAAATTGTATTAGGTCTAAAGAGAAATTTAATTTATATCTTGAACGGGCAATACATGTTTCAAATAATCTGTAATTACAAAAGAGAATAAAATGAATATCAAGTTTCGGCTGATCGTAATGAATTTCCTTGAATTTTTTGTGTGGGGGTCGTGGTTGATTTCTTTGGGCGGGTATATGTTTGGTGAACTTCATGCAACCGGTTCACAAATTGGGTTGACATACGGGACTATGGGTATCGCCTCTCTTTTTATGCCCGCTCTTATGGGAATTATCGCAGACAGGTGGGTTAATGCCGAGAGAGTTTTAGGGATCTGTCATTTAATTGGAGCGGCCCTGTTGTTTTGGGCGTCGAAGGTTCAGGACCCTTCTACAATGTATTGGGTTATGCTTTTCAATGCCATGTTCTTTATGCCCACAATTGCCTTAAACAATACCGTCTCATACATCACATTGGAGAAAAAAGGATTTGATATCGTAAAGGTCTTCCCGCCCATTAGGGTGTGGGGTACGGTTGGTTTTATAGTTGCGGTGTGGGTAGTGGATCTCTTTAATTGGACTTTAACTCCTAACCAGTTCCTGGTTAGTGCAACCGCTGCAGTATGTTTAGCTTTATACAGTTTTACGATGCCTGCATGTGAGCCCGCCAAAACATCAAAGGGAGCATCTTGGGTTTCATCTTTTGGCTTAGATGCATTTGTTCTTTTTAAAAGAAAGAAAATGGTCGTGTTTTTTTTATTCGCAATGCTGCTGGGAGCGGCACTGCAAATTACCAATGCTTTTGGCAAACCATTCCTTGATGACTTCGGCAAAATCGATGCTTATAAAGTTACATTTGGCGTAAAACATTCTAATATTCTTATTTCAATTTCGCAGATATCAGAAACGCTGTTCATATTGGCTATTCCGTTTTTTCTTCGAAAGTTTGGGATTAAAATAGTTATGCTCATAAGCATCTTTGCTTGGGTTTTTCGCTTTGGATTATTTGGTATTGGAAATCCCGGCAGCGGCTTGTGGTTATTGGTTTTGTCAATGATTATTTATGGAATGGCCTTCGATTTTTTCAATATATCGGGTTCATTATTTGTCGAAAAAGAAGCCGATGTAAAAATAAGGGCAAGTGCACAGGGATTATTCATGGTAATGACGAATGGAATAGGAGCTTACTTCGGCGGCCTTTTTAGCGGAATGGTTGTCGATCATTTTACGTTAAACGGAGTTACTGATTGGCGAAGCACCTGGTTTTGTTTTGCCGGTTATGCACTGGTATTAGGATTGGTTTTCCCAATTGTTTTTAAATACAAGCATGATCCAAATAAAATAAAAAATATTCATGTTGAACCTTTAGTAAATCCTGAATAAAAATTATTTGGAAATAAAAAACCCGGCTCTTTGGGGAACCGGGTAGTAGCTTTTATAGAACAGAAAAATTATTTTAAAGCTTCAATCTTTTTTACAAAATTTGATTTCGGCTGCGCGCCTACTAATTTATCAACCACTTTACCGCCTTTTACAAAAAGAATGGCAGGTATGCTGGTAATGCCGTAGTTAACACTTAATTGAGGATTCTGATCCACGTTTACTTTACCTATGTTAACTGAACCATCATATTCTTTAGAAAGTTCTTCAACTACAGGGCCTATTGCACGACACGGGCCACACCATTCTGCCCAAAAGTCTATCATCGTAAGTTTTTCTGAATCAAGAACTTTTTCCTGGAAGTTCGCGTCTGTGTATTCTGTTGCCATAATTTGAATATTTATTTATAATTTATTTTTTTTCCTCTTAATTAGCAAAATTACATCCAATATTGATACTATGATGATTTGGCATATCCACACTATGTTAATTCCACTATAACATCCAGTTCTGGCTTTTGTTGCAGGAACTTAGCCATTTCGTCATTCATCTCGAAACCCTTCTCCAGCGAATACATTCCAAATTTCATTTTTGAGGCCGGCTCGCTAACACAAAACTTTAAACTCGTTTTACCGGGAAATTGTTGCACATTATTTTCAATAAATTCAATAAATTCATTAGTTATATATTTTGGATGCGCTTCTATTTGTAGTTTTTTCGTGCACAATTTCATCAATGATTCCAGCAGGGTGATACCGGAGACTTTAAATTCAGATCTTTCGTACCGCATACGAAAACTGCCCGTTAAGAATATGACCATTCCCGGCTCGAGATAATTGCTATACTTTACATAATCATCGCTCCAAAGGTTAAGCTCCATTTTCGAGGTATAATCTTCTATAAAAAATACACCGTATTTGTTTCCGTTTTTTGAAATGCGGTGTTGTGCTTCTGCCACAAGTCCGCCTATGCGAAAGGTTCTCCCCGGGTTAGGTAGAAGGCTTATCGCATCCTTACATTCATTGAATTCCGCAATAGTGGTAAGTCCGTAATACTTTATCTGGAAGGTATAATTATCTAAAGGATGCCCACTCATATACATGCCGGTAACATCTTTTTCATAATCCAGCAATTTAATAAGCGGCCATGGCTCGCAACTGCCCAATACCGGCGGAACTACCTCAGCCATTTTAAGATCACCAAACAGCGTATTCGTGTTGCTGGTAAGCTGTGCCTGGTATTGGTTACCAAATCTTATTATTTTTTCCAGCCCGTTCACCTGCTCACCCGGAGCGGTGAAAAAGTATTGAGCTCTGTGTATTTCCTTAAAGCAGTCAAAAGCACCGGCATAGGCGAGGCTTTCAAGAGATTTTTTATTTACCGTTCGTTGGTTTACTCTTTTGATGAGACCAAATATGGATTGATAAGGGCCCCGCTTTTCTCGTTCTTCTATAATGGCTTCAAGTGCGGCATCACCCACGCCTTTCATACCACTGAAGCCGAAACGTATTTCTCCTTTGTTATTTACAGCAAAACCTTTTTGGGATTCATTAATATCCGGTCCCAAAACAGTCAATCCCATTCTTTTGCATTCTTCCATAAAGAAGGTAATCTTCTCAATGGAGCCTGAGTGGTTGAGAACGGCGGCCATGTACTCACTAGGATAGTGGGCCTTTAAATAGGCAGTTTGATAAGCAACCAACGCATAACAAGTAGAGTGAGATTTGTTAAAAGCATATTGGGCGAATGATTCCCAATCAGTCCATATTTTTTCTAATTTATTTACCGGATGATTTTTTGTTTTTGCTCCTTCAATAAATTGTGCCTTCATTTTATCAAGCACCACCCGCTGCTTTTTACCCATTGCTTTTCTCAACACGTCGGCATCACCCTTACTAAAGCCCGCAAGTTTTTGAGAGAGCAGCATCACCTGCTCCTGGTACACAGTTATTCCGTAAGTATCTTTCAAAATCTCCTCCATCTCCGGCAGATCGTAATGGATTTCCTGCCGACCATGTTTCCTTTCAATATAGTCAGGGATGTAGGCCATTGGTCCAGGCCTGAACAGTGCATTCATGGCAATAAGGTCGTCAAACTTATCGGGTTTAAGGTCTCTCAAATATTTTTGCATGCCTCCGCTTTCAAATTGAAAGGTTCCATTTGTATCCGCACGCTGATAAAGTGTGTATGTATCTTCATCATCAAGAGGTAAAGTATCGAGATCAATTTCTACTCCATGATTTTGTTTTATCAGGTGTAAGCCAGTCTTAAGAATGCTGAGCGTTCTTAATCCAAGAAAGTCCATTTTAAGTACCCCTGCGCTTTCAATGTTATTTCCATCAATTTGCGTAAGCCATAGTTCAGAATCTTTGGAAGAAGCCACCGGAATTAATTCCATAAGATCGCATGGCGCAATGATAATTGCGGAAGCATGTATGCCTGTATTTCTTACAGAACCTTCCAATATTTCTGCTTCATGCAAAACCTTACTTCGCATATCATCGCCGTTATAAATATCCCGCAGTTTCTTTATGTTATCAATATCATCACCACCTACACCTTCTTCTGTCAATGATTTCAAACCCGTAAGAGGCGCCTTCAAAACTTTTCGCAAAGAAGTGCCCGGCCTGTCAGGAATTAATTTTGCTAAAGCATTGCTTTCTGCCAATGGCAAATCCATCACACGGGCAACGTCCTTAATACTCATTTTTGCTGCCATGGTGCCGTAGGTGATAATTTGGGCAACCTGGTTTTTGCCATATTTTTCCACTACATAGTTCAAAACTTTCTGCCGTCCTTCATCATCAAAATCCGTATCTATATCCGGCATTGACTTGCGGTCAGGATTTAGAAATCTTTCAAAAAGCAAATTGTATTTTATAGGATCGATATTGGTGATGCCTATGCAATATGCCACCACTGAACCGGCGGCGGAACCTCTCCCCGGGCCCACGAATACGCCCATTTTCTTTCCTTCAATAATAAAATCACTTACAATTAAAAAGTATCCGGCGAAGCCCATCGTTTTAATGGTGAATAATTCAAAATTGATGCGCTCCTCAATTTCGGACGTCATCTCAAGATATCTTCCTTTAGCTCCCGTCCAGGTTAAATGTTCAAGATATGCTTCCTGGCTTTCAAATTCCCTGGGGACTGTAAAATGTGGTAAAAGAATGTCTCTCTTAAGATCGAGTACATCAATCTTATCTATGATTTCATTTGTATTATCTAGCGCCTGTGGTAAGTCATCAAAAACAGTCTGCATTTCTGTAGTATTCTTCAGAAAGAATTGATTATTTGGAAATGCAAATCGTTTATTTTTTATCAGCACATCATCGTCCGTAAATTCCCGTAATGCCGGAGTTGCTTGTTTTTCGCCAGTATTTATACAAAGTAAAATGTCGTGTGCATTAAAATCTTTTTCATCTACATAATGCGAATCGTTGCTTGCGATAACATTTACATCATATTTTTTTGCAAATTTTAACAACACCTTGTTTACCTTCTCCTGTTCCGGAATTCCGTGTCGTTGTAATTCTACATAATAGTCTTTTTGAAAAATATTCAGCCACCATTTGAATTCATTTTCAGCTTCGGCTTCACCTTTTTTTAATATTATTTGCGGAACCAATGCGCCCAGGCAACAAGTAGTCGCAATTAAGCCTTCATGATATTTATGAATTAATTCTTTGTCTATACGTGGATATTTGGAATACATTCCTTCTATGTATCCCAGTGATGTAAGCTTTACAAGGTTCTTATAACCTGTAGTATTTTTTGCAAGCAAAATCTGGTGATGTCTTGGATCTTTTTGTTCTTTAGTGAACTGCTTTTGTAATCTGTTTTCTGTAATATAGAATTCACAACCGACTATTGGCTTCACTTTAAGCGAGCCATCATCGTTTTTAAGCGTATGCGCATGTTTTACAAATTCAAAAACTCCAAACATGTTACCGTGGTCGGAAATAGCCAGTGCAGGCATATTATCCGCCATGGCTTTATTATATAAAGCTTTAATGGAGGCAGCTCCATCAAGTAGGGAAAATTGCGTATGTACGTGCAGGTGAGAAAACTTCATTGGCAGGATAAAATCTGTTCTGCAAATATCGTAAAAAGAGGGGAGGAGTCTTTTGCCCGTTTTCCACAAATAGTTAATATTCCTATTTGCACGGGCATTATTTCGGCTCACGATATGAATCTTGTCTTCCCCCGATAGCAAAAAAAAGTGAAGATAGTCTAGCGTTCCTTCGGAAATTAGATCAACTCTGTCAAGTATCACTGCATTCAAAAAATGCTAAAAAAGGCTTAATACATAAATTTGCTTGCATTTATTGGAAGTGAACCCTACCTTCGCAATGCTTGAGAAATAACTTTTAAAATTTTGCGTTTGTAAAACATCTACATATCCAACTTTATTTAACTTTTAATTTTAAGACTAATGTTGGTAATATTTAGTGATTATTATAAACGATTTAGAACCAAATCCAATATGAAAAAACTCACAGCGATTTCAATCCTGTTTTTATGTGCAGGCACTGTGCAACAAGCAAATGCTCAAACGAGCGTAAACAATATCGGCATTACATCCGAAATTGAAAGCTCTGCTCCTAACTTTATAGACGGTATCTCTTTTACTCCGGATGGTATTCTACAAAACACGGAAAGTGGGGGAACAAAAAGTTTAAAACCAAACATTGCGCCTGTGGTAATGGCAACAAAAGGTGAAGTAAATGAAAATAATTCGTCATCTTACATTGAGAATTTTTCCGGTCTTCAATTTAAATATGCAATGCTGCTTGATGTAGATGTGGAAGCTCTAAAAAATATTACACTATTCGATTTTATTGAAAACTGGATGGGGACCCGATATCGTATGGGCGGTACCACTAAACGCGGAGTTGATTGCAGTGCGTTAACCGGCAGCCTTTTGATGGCCGTGTATGGATTTGCAGTCCCCAGGACAGCAAGGGAGCAATATAAAGCAACCGAGCACCTGCAAAAAGATGAGTTGAAAGAAGGCGATCTAGTGTTCTTTAATACCCATGGCGGCGTTTCACATGTAGGTCTCTATCTCGATAACAATTATTTTGTGCATGCGTCTTCAAGCCAGGGAGTAACTATTAGCAGCCTCGGCGATCAATATTACGCAAAGAGATTTATTTGCGGAGGCAGAGTAGAGTGCGATTAATATATTTACGATAATCAATTATAAAGAAATGGAGATTGAAGCGCAATCTCCATTTCTGTTTTAGTAAGTGTGGTGAAAAGCATTAAGATTAAGGCCGCCCATTTATGAGCAGCCTTATCGTAACTAAGTGGTTTTTCACTCAACCCTACAAAAATATTTAGGAACCAATTTCAAAAGGTTATCTCCAACACTTCCGGCTTATACACGTCACTTAATATGTTGCAAGCCCTGTAGTGCCTTTCGGAAGGCCGGAAGTATTTCCAATTAATTCAAGCCCTCCTAAAAACTTTCTATGGTAGCCTCCGATAGTGGCTGCTTTTCCATTAAGCTCATAAACAAAATAATTGTTTGCTGCGACAACAATATCTAACGGTCCATTATCAGTAGATGCTGCAACACTTTCCACTAAGTATAAGCCACCCCACGGAGCCACATAATAAGAAGAAACTGAATTGGAAGCCGTATTGGTTGTGTAGGCAAATCTGCCGTATTTTGTAGTAGCAAACCAGCAAGGTGCTGCCTGGTTATCGGGCACTGCGCCATTCAAATCATCGGGTGCACCATTTGCGCCAATACGATAAGATGTTGCAGAGCCGGCACCCGCAGCTCCTCCGGCGGCATTGGAAACAATCATAAAACGGCCTCTGGAAAAATCAAATCCAAAAGGAGTTGGTCCAACCGAAGCAGTGAAAACTCCACCGGAGACTGACCCGTTATTTTTTACTTTGAATGTGCCGATAATGTTAGTTGCCTTTTCCGTAACGATTATCCAATCTCCATTTGGCGAAAACGAAATTTGAGGTGCATCTACTGCTGTTGAACTCAAGGGCCGAGTGGATTCCGGAATATGAGATAGTTTGCCATCTGTGCCAACCCAAAATCCATGAATATTATCGCTACCCCTGTTCAAAACATATAAAAGATTACCATGAACACTTACGCTTACCGGCGTTGTGCCATATGTACTTTCAGTGTGGGCAAGAGTGAGGCTTCCATCCCAGTTTACCTTAAAGGAAGACACTGTATTGCTTCCGGCGTTTACTGCGAAAAGCCAGTCATGATTTTTGTCCAAAACCAAAGCTCCCTGTGAACCCAATCCTGCTCCGGTTCCTGCACCGCCGGAAGCGGTTGCTCCCATAGTATAAAGGGAACCATCGTTCTTAATTTCATAAGCAAGAATGCTGTTCACATCCGAAGCGTTGCTTTCGGCATATAGGTAATGACCAGTGCTTCCAGATACACGGCCATTTAACTCTGGGGAGGCAGTACCGGAATTTTCTTTCACAGAGGCTTCATCAGGATTGGCGCCATTTTCCGACATCATTTCTTCTGTTATAACTTGGGGATGTTCCGGCTGTGTAATATTTTTATCGCCATTTTTACTACAAGCACTGGCAGTAAGCATAATGGCAATCGCCATTGATACTTTTAAAAAACTGATCTTTTTCATTTTCATTTTTTTTTAGGTTTATAAATTGAGTTCTTAAGTTTTATCGGTTTAAGGCAATCATTTCTTTCACATACTTACACACCTCTGCCACTATCCTTCGAAGGATTTTTTTTCCATTAGCTGTCGGCTAACGGTGCACCATAAATAGATTATTATTTCAACCGGCCGGTTATGCCGATCTGTAATCCTGCACTGGTAACCTGTAAGCTGCCTACTCCCATACCTTTCAATGGAATTTTTAGAAAAGGTTCAAGTCTTATATCTATATTCCTGGAAATACTATGCTCATACCCCATACTTACATTTGCGACGGCTGGCAATCCGTAATTATTTTTGTTGTAAACTCCTGAAATTTTTTCATGGTTACCATTAAGAGTTACATTATAAGAATTATTTTCTTTTGTAACAATATAGGACGAAACTCCGCCTGCAACGAAAAGATCAGAATTACTTTTACTAATTAAATCGTATTTGACCTTCAGTGGAATTTCTATCACAGAGCAATTGCTTTTAAGATTGTCGATTATCATACCTGCAGGCATTGTTGAGCCCACTTTATCCATACTAAAATATTTGCCATCGCTGATGTAAACTTTTTTATTCCACATAAATCCTGTTTCCAAAGACAACCTGCGGTTGAACCTGTATCCTAAAAGTATTCCCGCATCAAAGCCGGTATTGGTAAAGGATCCCGATTGAACTTTACTAAAATCCGGGGCTATGGCTACTCCAATATATACGCCTTTACTTTCTATTGAAATAACTGGTGTGTTCCTACTTTTCTTTTCAAATATAGCTGCCGCCTTATCTGCCTCTAATAGCATTTTATTTGACTTAGCTTCTGCGTCTTCATTAATAGTTTTAAAAAATGCGGATGTTTTATCACTACTATTGTTATATCGTTCCGCAGTTTCTCCTCCTGGGTTTGTTTTAATAATACCCGGAACAAAGAATTGTTTGTTTAGAAACCCTTTTATCACCTCATAGTTTGCAGAATGATCTTGGCCATTATCATTTGCAACGCTTTCTTTTTCTTTAGGATAAGATGAAATATAGACGGTGCCCGAAATTATTTTAGTGGTAGTGTTGCCTGATTGCTGGACTATATTTCTTTTATTGTTATCGATTACGGAAACATCAGTTTTACTTTTACCAGCTTTATCTGTCATTTCGCCTCTAATGGCATCCTGGACATTGGTGCTATTCGTTTTGGAATCTGAAGCAATAATTTCCGCATCTTTTTTTACTTCGGTTCTATTCACTTCTCCGTATAAACTCTTCTTATTGTTTTGGAACAGAATCCACCCGCTTACCAAAATGAATAGCACTAAAGCCATTGCTATAATTTTCTTAATTCCTTTGCGTTGTGTCACTACTACAATTTCAGGTGAGCCTTCTGTATCTGACATTCTTTTAGCAATGCTTTCCCAATCACCTTTGCCTTCCTGCAAAGGATAATTCTCCGCTGCTCTTTGAAACAATTCATCCATATCGTTTTCTAAATGCTGCATTCTGTAAGCTCTTCCTTTTGGTTTAAATATTTTTGCATTAATGCCTTTGCTCGTAATAGATTTGATTTTGAAGTACCTACCGGAATTTTCAAAATCTCCGCAATTTCAATATGAGTGTAACCATCTATCACATGCATGTTGAAGACAATTCTATAAGCGGGAGGTAATTTTTTCACAATTATTATCAGGTCCTTGTAAAGAGTTGCCTGGTCTGCAGATGCGCTTTTATCTTTTATATCCCACACATACTCAGGAATTCCACCAATTTCAGGCAATAGCATTTTTTTTCTTAAAAGATCAATAGACGTATTTACCATTATTCGCTTCAACCAGCCAGCCAGCAACTTTTCTATATCTTTTTCATTTTCACACCTGAATTTTTCAATGCTCAAAAAAAACTTCACAAATCCATCATTACTAACTTCTAAAGCCTCTTCATAATTGTAAATGTATCTAAATACAGTCTTTAAGGCGAAGGCGCGGTACCTCTCATAAAGTATCTTCTGATATTTATGATTCTTCTCTCGGCAACCATCTATTATTGTGAGTATTTTCTCCAAAACGAAATCCAGGGTTTAGAAATTTTATTCCAGAAAACAGGCTATTAAAATTAGTCTTATTTATTATCCCGCCATATCTTATAAGTTTAATCTTAAGTCTTATGCATTGAAATACGTAATTGCCGGGAAAGGGTTGCAATGGATTAATATTTTTTTCAAATATTGCCGCCTTCTTTCTATAGAATACTTATGCCGTTGAAAAACATGAAAAAGTTTTATGACGTAATCATCGCCTAATAGTTTTCATTTGGTGTTGAAAAAAATCAGTAACTTGTCTTGCTTCTGTTCCAACATACTGCGCTCTCCCTACACCATCACTATTTTTTTAATCTCTTAAAACAAATTTTCACATGAGAAAGATTATCACTGGATTTATGGGTATGTTAATCCTGGCTTCGTTTACATACGAGGGAATGGCACAGGATAAACAAATGACGTGGACTACAAAGTCCAACACTGCAAGGGATTTAGCTCTTAGCGGAGCACATCATTTAATGAATGCAGAATTTGAACAGGCTTATTCCGATGTTGAGGCTGCCTTAAAGCTAGATCCAAATTTTACGGTAGCCCTTGTTTTAATGACTAATTTAAGCCGGGGAGCATCCCGGGACGCCTACGCAGAGAAAGCTCTTGCCAGTGCTGCCGGCAAGACTGAAGGAGAGAAATTGTTTGCCTCGCTTGTTGACAAACAAAATACGCAGGAAGCGAGAAGAGATACCTGGGCAAAACTGCATTCTATGTTCCCTGATGGGAAAATGATAGGCGATTTTTATGTACAAACCCGTGCCACACCTGAAGAGCGTTTTTCTGCTGCCCAGGATTATATAAAAAAATTCCCGGATGAGGCAGCAATGTATAATACTATAGCTTATTATTATATGCTGAACAAAAAAGACAATGAAATAGCAAAAAAGAACCTCGATAAGTACATTGCTCTTTATCCGAATGGAACAAATCCTTACGATTCAATGGGCGAGTATTACCTTAACACGGGCGATATGGAAAATTCGAAAAAATACTATACCATGGCATTGGAAAAGTATCCATTTAATGGTAGCTCTTTAG
Source organism: Ginsengibacter sp. (assembly GCA_040007435.1). Lineage (GTDB taxonomy): Bacteria > Bacteroidota > Bacteroidia > Chitinophagales > Chitinophagaceae > Ginsengibacter. The sequence goes on from JBDTUZ010000040.1 coordinate 45,435, forward strand.
CTGCGCTTCAAAAAATGGAAGATAGTACGAAAGCCAGCGATTCGAAATAATTCTGTAAAAAAAAAATGTAAAAAACGAAGCCTTTTAACGACCTCGTTTTTTAATTTTGTATTTATCTGAGAATTGACCATAGATTATCCTTTATCTCTTGTGCCACATCAGTAATTCAATCGATAAACAATCTCGCCTTATGAAAACCCTCGCTACTACCCAAAAAAAATAATTGTTCGTCAGGAGGATTTTTAAACTAAACTCTAAATATTAAAGTCATGAAAAAGAATCATTCAAAAACGGTACACGAGCGCCGTGATTTTTTGAGACAAGTTGCCGCCGGTGCTGCGGCAGTAAGCTTAAGCATGCTTTCTTCACCCATTCAATTATCGGCGGCTCCGCTATCCCGCCAAATGGATGATGATGACCCGGATGCATGGTTTAATAAATTGAACGGAAAACATAAAATCGTGTATGATGTGCCGGAGGCAAAAGGAATGATGCCATTTGCCTGGTCCAGGGTGTTTTTATTAACGAATGCGAAGACAGGTACTCCCGAAAAAGAAACAAACGTTGTGGTTGTTTTAAGGCATGACGGCATTGCTTATGCCATGGAAAATCGCCTTTGGGAGAAGTATAAATTCGGCGAGATTTTTAAAGTTAATGATCAAGCGACCAAAGCACCGGCTACCAAAAATATGTTTTGGCAGCCAAAGCCCGGAGCGTTTAAAATACCTGGTATTGGCGAAGTATCCATTGGTATAAATGAATTACAGGACAGCGGCGTAATGTTTTGCGTATGCGATATGGCACTTACAGTAAATAGTGCCGTAGCCGCGCAAGGCATGAATAAAGATGCCGCAGAAGTTAAAAAAGATTGGGTATCCGGAATTTTGCCGGGTATTCAAATTGTACCTTCAGGCGTGTGGGCAGTCGGAAGAGCACAGGAGCATGGTTGCGCTTATTGTTTCGCAGGATAATACGAGAATATTTGGCTGGATTAGATTAATCTCCATTTTTTAAAATGGACATAGCTTTGTTATGCAACATAAAACATTTTAAACATTGAGGAGGGTATTCATAATTTCAATGCTGGTAATACTCATAATAGCATTAGCCATATTTATTGAGTATAAAGCAGGGAAGAAAAAAGTAAATAGCGTAACAAATATTATCACTTCAAAAAATGCGGCCTGGATTGCTCCTGACACGAATAAAATTCCTTCCACAACAGAAGGTGATTTAATAAGATATGGCAGGGCTCTCATTGAAAATACGTCACGGTATTTTGGCCCGAATGGAATTATTTCGAATGCCGGCAATGGCATGCAGTGCCAGAACTGCCACCTGAAAGCCGGCACCAAATTGTTTGGAATTAATTTCTCTATGGTTGCAAATAGCTATCCGCGATTTAAAGAGCGCAGTGGTTCTATGGAATCTATTGAAAAGAAAGTAGAAGATTGTTTTGAGCGCAGCATGAATGGGCATGTTATCGACAGTACTGGCAGGGAAATGAAAGCTTTTGTTGCTTACCTTAACTGGGTGGGAAGCAACGTGGGAAAAGGCGAATCTACCGTGGGTTCAGGTGTGGAAGAGCTTGCTCTTATGGATAGGGCTGCCGATACATTAAGGGGAAGAAGAGTGTTTGAAAATAAATGCCAGGTTTGCCATGGTAAAAACGGGGAAGGTCAATCGTTGCCGGACAGTACAGGAGCTGTGTACCCGCCATTGTGGGGAACAAATAGTTATAATATCGGGGCAAGCATTTATAGAATTTCTAAGTTGGCAGGCTTCGTAAAAAACAATATGCCCTTTGGCGCATCTCACAATGCTCCCATGTTAACCAATGAAGATGCCTGGGATGTAGCCGCTTTTGTAAATTCAAAATTTCATCCTCTTAAAGATCTTTCAGGCGACTGGCCTATACTTTTCAAGAAACCATACGATTATCCCTTCGGCCCATATATTGATAAACAGTTTTCGGAATACCAACGAAAATATGGCCCGTTTGCCCCTATCAAAAATTATTATTCTAAAAGTAAATAGATAAAAGATTGTAAGCGGATGTTGAACAATGGCATTCGCATTAAATTGAAGTATTAGTCAACTATACTCTTTTTCTCAATCGATTTATGCAACCGGGCTGTCTCAATCAAAGATGCCGAACCATACCAGGGCCGCAATTCCATTTCTAATACCCCAGCTTTGATAGCTGGATCAGTTGCTGTGAGTTGCCTGGCTTCCTCAATGGTACTTACATTAAATATGAAAATTCCGCGAACAGACTCGTTGTCGAGAAAAGGTCCTGCGACTATCAATTTTCCTTCATCAGCCAGGCGCATTATATTTTTTAAATGAGCAATCTGTAGGTTTGCACTTTCAGTCGAATCCAGGCTTCTATTTTTCCCTTCTTTTAAAAATGCCATTACATAAAACTTCATACCATAATCATCGGCACCAAGTTTTTTGGCCAGCACGGAGTCGAATGCCGGTTTTTTTTCCGGCTGCGATGTTTGGGCAAAAGTTACCCCGCTTATTAAAAGGAGGATAAATGTTACTATTTTTTTCCCCATGGGTTGATATTTGTAATATGAAAAAATATGCTAAAAGCTGTCGTTCAAGATTGGTACTATTTTTTCTAAGTGATTCTTCCACTAATATAATAAAGTACGCTCAAAACAGAACTTAATAACAACTATACTTTAAATTACTTCATGGAAAAAAAATACCCCTTTTATTTTAGATCAACCGTTACTCTTTTTGGCTTAATGCTTTTTGTCTATTTGCTTTATGTGCTTAAAGCCATTCTTGTTCCTGTTGCCTTTGCTACTATGATTGCGATCTTGCTAAATCCCTTGGTAAATTGGCTTAGGGGGAAAAAAATTCCAAAAGTAATTGCGATAATTATTTCATTGTTAGTTACTATTTTATTGGTCGCAGGTGTAATGGTTTTTGTTTCTTCGCAGATCGTAAGATTTTCCGACAACATGCCGATGTTACAGGAAAAGTTTTCTGCGCTCTTTCATCACTTTCAATTCTGGTTACAGCAAAATTATTCCCTTAGTTTGCAAAAGCAGCAGGAATTGCTATCTCAGGCAGGTGCAAGTCTCAAGCCGTTGATAGGTCAAACTTTAGGTACCGTTTTGGGCGCGTTGAGTATAATTGTATTGTTGCCCATTTATATTTTTCTCATGCTGTTTTACAAAACACTTATCCTTAACTTTTTGTATGAAATTTTTTCAGAACATAATTCCAGCCAGGTGGCAAATGTGCTTCAGGAAACAAAGGGAGCTATTCAAAGTTATATGGTTGGCCTCCTGCTTGAGGCGTTGATAGTTGCTGTTATGAATTCCGCTGCGCTGATGTTGCTCGGTGTTCGTTATTCAATTTTAATCGGAGTTATCGGGGCAATCTTAAATATTTTACCTTATATAGGAGGGATCATAGCTATAGCTATCCCTTTGCTGATCGCTACGGTCACCAAAGATGGATTTTCCACACAAATAGGAATCATCATTGCTTACATGATCATTCAGTTCATTGATAATAATATCCTGGTGCCACGCATTGTTTCATCCAAAGTAAAGATTAATGCGCTCGTATCAATTGTCATTGTATTACTGGGTGCCGCTGTTTGGGGCGTCCCCGGAATGTTTCTTTCTATTCCGTTTGTAGCCGTTCTTAAAATAATTTTCGACCGCGTTAAGGAATTGAAGCCTTGGGGGAAATTATTAGGCGATGAAGTCCCTGTTTATCACAAAGGACAATTGTGGGGGTACCGCAGGAAAAGAAGAAGTAAAAATTCCCTTTCAGAAAAAATCACCTCAGAAACCTGACTACTTTGAGCTACTTTTCTTTGGAACCTTTTTTTCTTCTTCGCGTGCTTCAGAAAGGCCAATTGCGATCGCCTGTTTTGGATTAGTAACTTTTTTGCCGCTGCCACTCTTTAATTTTCCTTCATGCATTTCATGCATTGACTTTTCAACTTTTTTTGCCGCTGCCTTTGAATATTTTGCCATGTGATTTATGATTTGAGATTAGTCTTAAAAACATTGACTAATTCTTATGCCAAAAATTTTATCTAACGTCCATTTCTGCGATCTCTTTTTTATATTTCACTGGAAGTATCAGGGATTTAATTATGCCATCTAATTTAAGTCGTCGGCTTAATTTATAAATGGGCAAAACAAGTGTGAGGAGAGAGAAGTTTCGAAAGTGTAATAGGCTTTTTACTTCGCTTGGTACAACTAATATTTGCCCCTCAAGCAAAATTTTATACCGAAAGACGCCGAGGTGCTTTTTATATTGCTTATATAAATCAACTGAAAATTTACTTTTTTCAAGATCGTGCTGCAAATCATGTGTCCTTACTGTTTCCCATTCCATATAGGTTGAAGGCAAGCCCTGCAGATTCATTCTTTTTCCAAAACGGTAAAACACATTAAACACATCCTCTTTTTCGGTAGCCGATAATTTATGCTCAAGCACTTCCTGCGCAGCTATCGTGTAATGAATCAGCATAAATAATACATCCCGGTAAGCCCACTCAGGAATAGATTTACCTCGTTTATTTTCCACACCTTTATGAATGGCTGCGATCGTATCAATAGTCTTCAAAGCTTCTTCTTTTTCAGCAAAAATTATTTTCCTTGCATAGCTAACAGTCGAGAACAACCTGCCGAGCGGATCGGCGGGGAGCTTGCCGGTAAAATACAACCAGTCTACAGCTTTGTTTAAAGCAAATTCCGCAGCAGCACCTGCAAAAATAAAAAGCACCGTATCACTTTTGCCCCATATTTTTCTTACGACTGAATTTTTTTCTACAAAGTAGCACATATTGTAAAGGTAGGGAGTGAATGAAATGCACCCGTGATTAAAGATGAATAATACATAAACGTCGCGGAGATCCAAATAAAGGAAGTACCAGGTAAGGTATCAAAAAAAACGCCTGACGATGTTTACAATAATAATTATTGCAATGCTTATAAAAATCATTGATGCTAAAGGAAAATAAAGCCTGAAATTCTCCGACTTAATCTTAATATCGCCCGGAAGATTTCCAAACCATTTAAATTGGTTGTGAAAAAAGTAAATAATTACTCCTGCAGCCACTGTTATGATTCCTCCGATAATAAGATACTTTCCTGTTTCCTGGGACATCCTGTCTGTTTAATTTCGAGCTATCAAAAATAGCTTTTTGCTGAATTGTGACCGGTATTGATCAGAGCCGCTTTTGCAAATGACCATTGTAGGAAATCGGATCTTTGGAATTGCTTGACACACTAAGGCTCGCACTGCCATTGTCAAAGATGGCAAAATTTAATTGTTGCACGTCTCCACCGTCCTGTGGCTTTATGGTCACGTTCCATTTGTTGCTTTTCGGCTGCGTTACATCGTATGAAAATTTGGTTGTGACAAGTTTTATTCCCCCTTGTGATGGATCTATTGGTAAACTATATGCCCGTCCAAAATAGGGAAGGTCGGCCGATAATGAATCTTGTGACACAGCCACTTCATATCGTGACGTGAGGGTGCGAAAGCGTCCACGTAAGGGATTTAATGATTCTGCTACAAAAACAAAGCCGTGCGAATCTATCATATTTTTTATCTCGGCAGCAGATAGATCACTTTTGTATGAAGACGTTTGTTTAGTAGAAGAACAGCTTAACAGCATTGTTGTGAAGCTTAAAAAAATCAGTGATAATTTGATCACTTTAAAATATGGTTTCATTATAGTTTTTATTGTTTCAGAATTAATAACCCCAAAAAGTGATCCGTGTATTTATATAAAATTGTGAAATATTAAGCACCTGAATGGTATTGATTACAGATGAAGACTAATAATCAAAGTGAGCACATAATAAAAAGTATTATGAAGATGTACAATCCCGGTAGTAATTGGAACAACTACACAAAGATTAAGAGCGTAAGAAGACGGGTTCGTTATTTAAATTAATAATTTTGTCGTATGAAAAAGCAACTTGTAGTTCTCACAGGGGCTGGAATAAGCGCAGAAAGCGGCTTGCAAACATTTCGTGACAGTGATGGGCTTTGGATGGGGCATGATGTGTATGCGGTAGCGACCCCCGAAGGTTGGAAAAAAGATCAGCGGCTGGTACTTGACTTTTATAACATGAGAAGGAGAGAGGTTGCGAATGCGAAACCCAATGCCGCCCATGATGCTGTAGCCTCTTTGCAGCAAGCTTTTAATGTAACTGTTATCACGCAAAACATCGACGACCTTCATGAGCGGGCTGGCTCAAAAAATGTAGTTCACCTTCATGGAGAAATTTTTAAAATGCGAAGTGAAAAAGATGAAAATACTTTTTATGATATAAAGGGGGATATAAATGTTGGAGACCTTGCACCTGATGGCGCTCAATTAAGGCCTCATGTTGTTTGGTTTAATGAACAGGTGCCTATGATATTAAACGCGAAAACAATTATGTCGCAGGCGAATATTTTTATTCTTGCGGGAACATCGTTGCAGGTTTATCCCGCATCAGGTCTTATTGATTACCTGCCCGATGATATTCCTAAATATATTATAGATAAGAAACCACCTTATGTGCCGCCTCACCATAATTTTCATGTGATCACAAAATCTGCTACAGAAGGAATGACCGATCTTTTTCAAATATTGATGAAATAACAAAAAGGTTGTATCATATATCAGGCGTATTATGATGCTTTTTCCTCACCGTAAAAAATTACCCAAGTTGCAAAATCAGTAGAAAATTCAATAAACCGGTGTTCCATTTTTGCGGGCACAAATAACACGTCCCCCTTCTTGCATTTTACAATTTCTCCATTTCTATAAAAATCAGCGTATCCTTCCGCAATGATGTAAAGTTCATCCTGCTTGTGTGGAGTTTGTGTATCTTTTATCTTCGGGGCAAAATATTCAACGCACATGTTCCCGTCCTCCAAAACTTTTACGAAGACATGATCTTCCTTTTGTAAAAGATCAAAAGCCTCTTTTTGCGAAACATGAAATGAATTTTTGCCCATAAAAAAATTAGGGTTAAAAGGTTAAACCTTATTCCTGCAAATCTAAATGCAAATATTACTAAAGGTTGTTCAAAAAAAAAAGAGGCCGTCTCATAATAACTGAGGCGGTTTTTTTATTGTTGTCAAAATATATT
>JBDTUZ010000041.1:0-50781 GCA_040007435.1 Ginsengibacter sp.
AGCTTCAGGTGGTCAACATCACCGGAATGGTGGTCAACATCATCAGAATAAAAAGTTGTCTTTATCCTTTAGGTAATTTTTCTGCTGAGTTAGATTATGCTTATAAAATACAGCCCGTAGCAAAAAGATTAAACACTGCTATCTCAAGAGGATATGCCAATGGTGTAATGAGTGATGCGTACCTGAATTTTGGTGAATACGAAACAAGCATTGCCTACTGGCGTAAAGTAGTTGAGATAACTGAAAAGGAATTGCCGGGTGAATTAGTGCCGGTGTATGGAAATTCAGCCCTTGTATTTGCCCGTGCAAAACAATATGATTCTTCCCTATTCTATGCAAGAAAATCCTACCAGGGAGTACTGCACAACAATACTTCCGGCGATGCCTTGCATTTTTTTTACAGCAATATATTTGAGGCCATGGGAGAAGCATTTGCAGGTAATAAACAATATGATTCAGCGCTGTATTATTATCGTAAAAGTATCTTAAACAGTGAACTTGTTGACTTGCGTTTTAATAAGATTGATGCGTGCAACGGCATTGCCGAAATATATAGAAGACAAGGTTATACTGATTCAGCAATTTTTTACCTGGAAAAAGTTTTTGCAATTGATGGCGCGGCTAAAAGATATCCATTATCTATACTTACAACTGCCACATTACTCGCTACATTGTATGAAACAAATCAGCAACCGGACAGCAGTTTAAAATATATGCACATTGCTTCAGATATTAAAGACAGTGTATATAGCCGCGACAAAACATCCGCTTTCCAAAACATCATATTCCAGCAAAAAGAAAAGAAAAATGAAGTAGTCAAAGCAACAGAGAAATTAAAGAATCAATACCAGCTATATTTTTTGATTATTGCATTTATTGTATTGATAATTATTGCAACCATCATCATACGAAACAGGCGCGTTAAACAACTCCAACACATACGAAACAATATTGCCGACGATCTGCATGACGATATTGGTTCTACACTCAGCAGCATTAGCATTATGAATGAATTGGCAAAAGAAAAATCACCGGAAGCTTTGCCGTTACTAACTTCTATCGGTGAAAGCACATCTGCTATCCAGGAAAACATGAGTGATATTGTTTGGACAATCAATCCAAAAAATGATCAGTTTGAAAATGTGTTGCAACGCATGCAATCGTTCGCAACAGAAATATTAGATGCAAAAAACATTCAGCTTGAATTCAACAGTGATGTTTCTCTGAACAACGTAAGGCTAACCATGAAGCAACGAAAAAATCTCTATTTATTTTCCAAAGAAGCAATCAACAATGCAGCAAAACATTCAGGCGCTAAGAAGGTTATTGTCGGCATTTGTAAAAAAGAAAATAACATAGAAATACGAATTGTTGATAATGGCAGCGGCTTTAATACCTCGGAAATATTCAATAGCAATGGCATGAGCAGTTTAAAGAAAAGGGCAAATGAATTACATGCGGTGTATCATATTAAATCGCAAATGAATGAAGGCACTATGGTTGATTTAAAATTTAAAATCACCTGAACAGGTGATGGTTTGTAAGTTCATAATTTAGTTATTTTAAATATGGAAATTAAGGTTGCGATATTTGAAGACAGTAAGCCTCTAAGAGAGAGCTTAGAGCAGCTTGTAAACAGCCGCGAGGATATGATCTGTACCGGTGCTTTTGCAGATGCCAATAAGATTATGCGCAACATGCAATCCGCCAATCCTGATGTGGTATTGATGGATATTAATATGCCCGGCATTTCAGGTATTGAAGCGGTACAAATCATAAAAGAAAAATTTCCAACCGTCCAAATCCTTATGCAGACTGTGTTTGAGGAGAACGATAAAATTTTTGCTGCGCTATGTGCAGGTGCTTCCGGTTATATGCTAAAGAAAACGACTCCGCAAAAAATGATCGAAGCTATACATGAAACATATAATGGCGGTGCACCCATGACTGCCTCCGTTGCTACCAAAGTATTGCAGATGTTCAGGCATCAATCTACTGCAACCAAAAATGAATTCATTGATTTGTCTGAGCGCGAAAAAGAAATTCTTGGCTGGCTGGTAAAAGGCAAGTCATACAATGTTATTGCCGAAACATGCTTTGTTTCTATTGATACAGTAAAAACACATGTAAGGCATATCTATGAAAAGCTGCACGTGCATTCCAAGAGTGAAGCCGTTGCAAAAGCAATACATCAGAAATTGGTGTAATTATATGATTACGTCTATTCTTGAGGGTACAAAAGATTAGCTGTAAAAACTTTAGCCTAAAATATTCTCATTATAACCAACCAAATTTTTCCACCAATCGTTCTTTTTGATTTCTCGCTACTGGAATATTGGCATCGTCCGTCATGATAAGGTAATTACCTTCGCCGCGTACATATTTTTTTATGTGATTAAGGTTCACGAGATATTGCCGGTGGACCCGTAAAAAATTTCTTTCTTCCAGCACTTCCTGTATATCGCCCAAAGTTTTGGCAACAATATATTCCTGCTTATTTACCAAATGAAACCGTGTGTAGTTATTGTTGGATTCACAATAAATAATCGAATTTATTTCGACAAAGGTTACTCCGTTTTGATAGGGCAATGCAATTTTATCAGGATGCCATTTTTCACCGGCGTGTAACTGCTGTTTTAATAAATTAAGTTGTTGCTTCTCCGGGAAATATCTCTTTGAAGCCTTGTCCACAGCAAATACCAGGTCTTTTGCATCAATCGGTTTTAATAAATAATCCAATGCGCTGTAACGAAAAGCTTTTACCGCAAACTTGTCATAAGCCGTCACAAACACAAGATGAAAATTTATTTCGCCGGTTTTTTCCAGCAGTTGAAATCCATTCATAACAGGCATTTCAATATCAAGAAAAACAATATCGGGTTGCAATTCAATAATACTCTTTAATCCCTCTTCACTATCTGTACATTCAGCTATGACTTCTACATGCGGGCAATACATTTTTAATTGCAATGCAAGCAACCTTACACAATCCGGTTCATCATCTATAATTATAGCTTTCATAAAAAAGTTTATAAGGGAATTTCAATGATTACCTTGGTGCCGAGCGGATTATTTTGTTCGTCTGTTTCATCAATGATCTCTACCGATGTATTTGTTTGATATACCTGGTTAATCAATTGCATGCGCTCCGATGTCATCTTGAGTCCGAACGATTTCTTTGTAGTTACTGATTTGCTCTTATACTCCTGCGCCAGCTTTCTTCCAACCCCGTTATCACTTATTTCAATATGTAATAAATTATATCCGGCCATAGAAATATGAATCCTGATAAAGCCACCTTCTTTTTTTTGCATCAGCCCGTGCCAGATAGCATTCTCCACATAAGGCTGTATCAGTAAAGGAGGAATTTCAATATAAGAAACATCAATGTCATTTTCTACCTCAATAGCGTACCGTACTTTATTCTTAAACCGCATGGCTTCCATTTCGATGTATAGCGTTAATGTTTGCAGTTCTTTCTCTAACGTAACTTTCTCTGACCGCGAATTTTCCAACACCAATCTTATTAACTGCGAAAACTTGGTAAGGTATTCTGAAGCGGTTGCAGAATCATTTTCAAGCGTATAAAGTTTTATTGAGTTAAGGCAATTAAAAATAAAATGCGGATTCATTTGCGCCCGTAAAGCAGTCATTTCTGTTTCGGATATTTTGTGTTCAAATTCTGTTTGCAGTTGCTTTATTTTTTGTGCTTCAATTAGTTCATTTTGTTTATGCAATTCAGTAGTTCTTGTTTTCAATTCATCTTCAAGTTGTGTAGCATATTCCAATTGAAGATTGTTTTTTTCTTCTGTTACCAACCTTGTCCGGTAAGCCAACGCGAAGGCAAAGCAAACAGCTTCTATAGTAATGCCGAACATAAAAAAGAAAGGCCCATAATCAACAATGCTTGCAATTGAATGAGGAAGATGATGAAAGTAATTAAAGAAAAACCCCCAGGATGGAAAAAAGAAAAAGAGCATAAGACTGCTGAGGCCCGCCGCTATAAAGCGTTTCACCGGGTTGCTGCTTTTAATTGTTGCAATCAAAAGAACTATTGTAATAACTATAAAAGGAATTCCCTGCAGGTAAGTATAATAGGCATCCGAGTCAAATAGAAAATGATTATTTACAAATTCAATAAAACTGATAATTGCCTGTATCGCTACAATGAGAAGTAATAATTTAAGAAGCTTCCATAATTTAGGAAAATGTTTAGCAAGATGCAAAACGCCATCAACAAAAAATACATACCCGGCTAATACAATAGCCATTAAAAAGCTATCAGATATTCTTCGCATTGCCGGAGATAAAAATGAAAGATAAATGCGGTCTTCCATCCAGTAAAAGGAAAGTAAAAAAGCAGCGAATGCGTAAATAAAATAATAGATAAAAGCCTTGTCTCTCAAAAGATAATACTGGAAGAGGCCAAACATCGAAATCAATAATAGCATGCCGGCCATCAATGGCAGAACAAATCTTAACCATCGCTCCTGGAAAAAGCCGGTACTCAACTGCGAAAAATAAGATTCCGGTGTTTCCAGGCGAACAAAAAAAGGAGTTAGGTATCGGATGCGCTCTTCCATTTTTGCATAGTAGGTATGCGTTTCAGAAGGTGACAATATAAAAGGCAAGCCGAAGCGGTTGGCTTCATTAGTTTTTATTTCTGTTCCTCTTGTACTAATTAAACTGTCACCTGTATAAAGTTGCAAAAGATAATGTGCATCCAGGTTTAGTATTAAATGTATGGTGTCTGTTTTGCTTTCATTGCTAAGCGTAAATTTCAGCCATTGAACAATTCGCGGACTTTTGGCATACCGATAATCATTTTCTTTAAATGGCAAAAATTGTTTTTGTTTTATTTCAGAAAATAATAATGGCGAATTAGAAAGTTCCTGGTATGAATAGGTATAAGGTGCAAGGTCAAACGCATTCTTCCAGTCCGGCTGCCCGTTTAATGTAAGCGTAGATTGTGCGTTAACATCAGTTAGTGTACTAATGAAAAGCAATATGAACAGCACTTTTAGCATAACATTTTTCCTTAACTAAAATTAGTATTTCCCAAATCCTCGTCCTAAAAATAATGGTCAACAGCAGCTTTTTTGAGTGAGTGGTTATTCGCAGCTTTTTGTATTGGTCAACTAAGAAAAGTTGTTTCCCTGCTCACGTTTATGTGCAATCACCCTAAATGATTTTATGAGCGATTATTCGCTTTACATCTTTGTGAAAATTTTCTCCACGACAAATTATTTTTTAAACAAAAACTTTTAATTATGAAACTTTTATTCCTCCTTGCCTGCTGCTTTATTGGAGCACAAGTCAACGCACAAAACTCCGGCGATGAAAATGCGGTGAGAGTTGTATTTCAAAAAATGAGTGATGCCTGGAAGGCCCATGACTACGGCTACACGCATGATGACATACTTGACGATAATGCTGTCTTGATAAATCCTATTGGGATTTATTGGAAAAGCAAAACCGAAATAACGAAAGCCCTGCAATTCCTGGGTGAAGTAAGGTTTAAATATGAAAAACCCATTGAGGATTCCATCTTATCCGTTCGGTTTTTATCTCCCTCTTCAGCATTAGTTGTTATACATAGCATGGACGAAATAATCCAGGATTTTACCATGCCGGGTGAAACAAATGTGACTAAAAAAGGCGAACGCGAAGAGGGCTTACACACTTTTACCCTCGTGAAACAAAATGCGACATGGAGAATTACTTCCATAACCGCTACGGAAGTTGTAAAGGGGCTACGCTAAACGATTGCAGCTTTTTTAAAGTTTCTCTGCTGCACAGATGTACGCTTAAACACTTTGAATTTATTCAATCAAAAAAATATCTATCATGAAACAGGTTTATTATTATTTGCTCTTACCATTTATATTGGTGATTATATTGCCTTCCATAATATCTGCCCAAACAGCAGACTTCATATTCACCAACGGAAAAATATTTACTTCAGATACCAATAAATTGTATGTGCAGGCGCTTGCAATAAAAGGCAATAAAATAATCGCCACAGGCACCAATGAGGAAATAATAAAAATGGCGGACAAACGCACAAAAAAAATTGACGTAAACGGAAAAACAATTGTGCCCGGTTTTAATGATGCACATGACCATCCGGGTTGGTTAGCTTCTATTGGAAAATTTTTCAATCAGAATGCAGACCTAAACAGCCATGGATTAAGTAAGTCCGCGGTTATAGATTCTATTGCGTTGATGCTGAAACAAGCAAAGCCTGGTGAGTGGATTCATGGACTTATAGGTACTGATGTTTTCTTTGATACCAGTATGAGAGCCTCTTTAGACAGCATAGCTCCCGGTAATCCGGTTGCGCTGCAAATATGGTGGGGACACGGCGTTGTGCTTAATCAGCAAGCGCTTGAAAAGTCCGGCCTTTCAGATGATGACAAAGACCCGGTTGGTGGATGGTATGTTAGAAATAGTTCAAATAAAATTACCTCTCTCCAACAAAATGCGCAGGCGCCAGTATGGATAGCATTGACTGAATCGGAACCGGAAAATATGGTTGAAGGATTGCGTGCTTTTAGCCATGAGCAACTTTCCGGTGGTATTACATCGGTTCAATTCATGGGCACCGGTTTCAAAGCCAAAGATGCGCAGGAAGACTTTGGGATTGCAAATTTGCCTCAACGTATTCGTATTATGAAATGGCAACGCACTACGGCTGCAGGGCGGCAATCATCTGATTGGGAAATGAAGGGAATTAAATCAACACCATTTTTTACTATCTCAGGTGTAAAGTATGTCATTGATGGCACGCCAATGGAAGGGAATTCATTGCACAAGGAAGCCTCTTTAAATCCCGGAGAAAAGAATGGCCGGTTGAATTATCCTATAGACACCATGAAACAAATTTTTAAGGAAGCGCTTACCAGCAATGACCAATTGATGATGCACATTACGGCAGACAGCAGCTTTGAAGTGGTACTTTATTTAATACGAAAAACAGCATCGGCTGAGAAGTTTACTTCAAAAAGAATCCGCATAGAGCACAACTGTGTGGGCCCCATTTCTGTTGCACAAAAAGCAATACTTAAAAACTATAATATCCTTATGATGCATACACCAAAATATTGCCAGGGCAGCCCTTTGCGGTCGTTGTACAATTACGGTGTTGTCATTGGCATTGCTCCTGATGGAACCACCAATCCCTTTTTGGATATTATGATGTGTACCTCCATGCAATCTGATCCTGCAGAAAATCTAACGCGTGAACAGGCAGTAATTGCTTATACAAAAAACAATGCTTACGCAGAGTTTGCTGAAAAAGAAAAAGGCACATTGATGCCGGGTATGCTGGCTGATCTTGCTGTTTTATCGCAGGATATTTTTACAATTCCAACGCAGCAATTACCGGCAACAAAAAGTGTATTAACCATGATTGATGGCAAGATTGCGTATGAAGAAAAGAAGTAAGATTATGTTACCAGCTATAATATTTCATGGTACCTCACGTTCGGAATTGTGTCATTTTATCCAGATCTAATTGCGTATTCATTGTACTATTGATTCTTTACGCGGCAATAAAAATCAACATCTTTCGTATCTTTTATCAATCACCTGTTCAGGTGATTAATAATGGCTTATTATGCTAATACTTTCATGCAACAAAAATCAATTATGAAAAAAATTGGTTGGTATGCAATTATAAGTGGTCTTCTGGGCTTAATTGGTTACGGCTTTATCATCGCATTCCTCATCTCACGTTCTGAAAATAATAATGCATTCATACTTATGAATCGTCTTCATGATATTGCATGTGCATTTCAGTTCCTGCTGTTAGTTCCTGTTGTTTCCGGCGTTCACAAACTGTTGAAGCAAACTAATTACGATTCAAATCAGAGAATACTTTTCATAGGCATCATAGCTGCTTCAGCTACCGCATTATGCCTGCTGCTTATTTTTCCAAAACTTGTTTCAGAAATATTCTACATGATTCCGCAGGGCATATTTGGTGTTTGGTTAATTGCATTTAATTGGAGTAATTATAAATTCATTTCTAAAGGGCTGCGAATATTTGGAATTATCGTAGGCATTGGGTTGGTAGTAGCTGGAAGTTTTCCGATAGGCTTTGGAATATTTGTAAGTATGGATGCGTTGCGAATGCCAGCCGCACCCATTCGGGAGTTTCCACAAACATCAGTAAATAATATACTACATATACTTTTTTTCATTGGCTCGTTCACCGGCGTTCTTACACTGCCTTTCTGGACAATATTTTTTGGAAAAGCTTTACTTGGAAAGAGAAAAACTATTACTTAAAATCACCCGTTTAGGCGATTGATTACGCATACTACTGCAAATAACTTTATGCAATCATATAAATAAATAACGCTAACAATGAAACAACTTTATTTCTTATTTATAATAACACTTATTACAGTTGCATCATCTGCACAAACAAAAGACACAACCGACGGACATTTTCGTGATGACCTGCTTGATCATCTCGTTGGAAAATGGAATGTTACCGGAATCGTTCATGGAATGAAGTTTCAAAATCTCAGCCTTGAAGCAACATGGATTATGAATCATCAATACCTGCAAATACATGAGAAAGGGACCGACACTGTGCCTTTTATAAAGATGCCATGGGAAGCAATGTTCATCATTGGTTATAACCATAGCACTAAGCAATATGTATTTTATGAATTAACTGTACGCGGTGTTGATGAACCATACGAAGGTTTTAGTTATGCAAGCCGAAGCGGTAATCAATTAAAAGTATTTTCTAAAATAAGGCCGGCGGAAATGATTATTCAAAGCTTTACATGGCAACCATCATCCAACACATGGCATATAGAATCAAGAATTAAAAAAGATGGAAAAGAAGGTGATGCTTATCTCGATTTAAAAGCAATTCCTGCAAATTCAAACTGATTTAAACTGATACTCATTAGACAACTTTACTGCTTTGTTATAGCAACGCTTGTTGCAATTTCATCATTTGCACAAACTGCATGAGACTCAATTGACCATCGTTTTCATGATGATCTGCTTGATCATCTTGTTGGCAACTGGCATGACACTTCGGTTGCACATGGAAGCACGTTTACCTCAGAAGTTGATGCAGGTTGGGTGCTGAATCATCAATATTTATTGCTCCATTTAAAGAGCAATGAAGTTGTTCCCTGGTGGGGTGTTCAAATGGAATATTATCAATACATCGGTTACAATCATTATAAGCAACGTTACACAATTCATGGCATGAGCATTGAAGGTGATGAAGATTTATTTGAAGGTTTTTGTTATGGCTATCGAAATGGAAATGATTTTAAAACGATTGCAAAGTTCAGCGCTGACACAAGCGTTGTTCAACATTTGATATGGCAGCCAGAAGTAAAACATGGCTTATTCAATCAAGGCCTGAAATCAAGGGAAAAGAAGGAGAAATGTTTCTTGATATGAAGCTCACCAAAGCAGAATAATAATTGGTCATTAGAATATAAAATCGCCTGTTCGGGAATTGTTCCGTTTGTAAGCTTGATTATTTTTCGAACATTTATTTTTAGCATCAACCAGGCTTCGATTTAGGGAAAATGAATATTACTTCGATCATTTCAAAATAGATTTACAATCGTAGAAGCATTTTAAAACATTCAGTAAACATGCTTAATTTTAGAAAAGAAGAACATTAAAATGATCTGCAAACGAATAGTCCCCTGTACTGAATTGAGACATTTCATAAGAGAATATCTTGTTGCACATTTTTTATTTCAAGATCAATCTAAACTGCCGCCGGCAAGAGCTTACCCTGCAAATCCGGAAGAAGGTATCCGGTTTTTAATTATCGGTAAACTTTTTTCAACCAACCCACAAACAGGAAAAACTATAGAAACGCCCACTATCAGCATTATTGGTCAGCCAACCATTCGTCAAAACCTGCAGATCACTCACGAGTATTTAATGTTGTATGTGCGGTTTCAACCAGGAAGCCTCTTTAAACTGTTGCGCATCCCAATGACAATGCTAATTGATCAGCATATTGATGCAACAGCCATTTTGGGTAACGAGATACAAGAAGTATATGAGCAATTAAGTTATTGTACATTTTATGATGAGATGATAAGCTTACTGAATAATTACTTCATGAAAAAATTATGTTGCCTTAAGAATGACAGTCATCCGGTTGATAACCTGGGCAAAATAATTTTACAAAATCCCCAAGGATTTAATCTAAAAAAGGCAGCGAATGAAGCTTGCTTAAGCTACAGGCCGTTTGAAAAAAGGTTCGAGAAACTAACAGGAGTAACTCCAAAATATTATGCACGCATTTGCCGTTTTTACCAGGCATTTGAATTAAAAGAGCACAACCCAAACCTTGACTGGCTGAGCATTGCCGTAAGAACAGGCTATAACGATTACCAGCATCTTGTAAAAGACTTCAAAGAATTTTCAGGCACAACTCCGAATGTTTTAATGGGGGAAAATTTGAATAGCCCTTCAAGAGCGTTTTCTTCATCAAGCGATTTCAGGGGTATTTAAAAACGACGATTTTTTACCACTAAACAACTCGTCAAACAACTTAATTTTGAAAGAACCATTTACTTCTTTTAAATAAGTTGTATGATAAAATATTTTTTTCTTTTAAGTGCAACGTCAGTTATTCTTTTTGCTTGTGGTGCTGATACTAATAAACAAGCAGCTACAAATGATGATTCTCTTGAAATGGCACAGCATAAGAAAGACGAAAGAAACAAATCTATTGCGCTGAAGTGTATTCGTGCATATGCAGCCCATGATAGTGAGTTTATTTTAGCTAATAATGCAAACGATGTAGTTAATATTTATGGAGATCAACCGCCAATACATGGAATTGATTCATGCAGAATAGTTTTACGACAAGCTTTTAATACGATAAAAGAATACAAGCCAGGATACCAGCATGCATTAGCAGACAGTAATTATGTTTTTGTATTTCTATATGCAGACGCTTCATACAAAAAAGAAACTGCCGACCATGCTAAAATGGTAGAGATTTTCAAGTTTAATGATGTAGGGAAAATTATTATGCATACTGCTGTTTATGAAGCATTAGACTCAAATAGTGTAAGGCGATCGCTTTAAAGATTATCTCTCCCAGGACACATTTGTTCAAAAGATCTAAACTTCCATATCATGAATAAAATTTCAGCAACTCCGGTTGTGGGCAAGTCAGAAGTGAGCGGTAAGTTTAAAATGTCAAAGCCCAATACAGGAAAAGCAAGGTATTTTTTTGTTGCCATGGCAATCCTTTTTCCTGTTGTTGTTTTCTTAGGTTTTTTTCCCAGTTTCCAGGGCATGAATCAAGGAACACTGGAAATTAGCTGGCTTACTCATATCCACAGTGCTATAATGACCAGTTGGATATTATTATTTCTAATCCAGACCATTCTCGCTGCAACAGGAAACCTCAAAATCCATCGCCGGCTTGGTCTGTTATCTGTTGTGCTGGGGATACTCGTTTTCCTTGTTATGGGAATGGTTTCCTTTAATATCGTAATTGTAAATCATCCTCCTGAAGGAAGTTTCCTATTTGATCTTTTGCTAATTGATTTTTACGAAATGCTCTGCTTCGCCTTGTTTTTCACCTGGGGTATGTTATCAAGAAAAATAAACCCGGCTACACACAAACGTCTTCTAACACTGGCTACCTTTGTCTTACTTACGGCAGCAGTTGACAGGTTCCAACGCGATAATTCATTCCCCTCGTTAGGAATGGAATATCCGGCTTTTAGTTTCATTTACCTGGATACTTTATTGATCCCGCTTTTTTTATATGATCTAATAACGCTAAAGGGAATTCATAAAATCACATTGCTCGGTACTGCGATTGTTATTCTTTTCCAGGTTGTAGTAAGCAATGTTTATGGCTCCCCTTCATGGCACAGGTTCTGGTTCGAACTAACTGCACCATTTGTGAAAAAAATTGTCGAAATAAAATTGAGTGATGCTCAAAGCGCTCCGCTATTGGGCGATTATGAAAGTGCACTTGGCAAAATAGCCATCAGCCAAAACAATAGTAATTTATATGTTCAGTTCAATGGTGAAGAGAAACAGGAATTGGGCGCTACGTCTGAAACTGAATTGTTCATGAAAGGGGAAACAATGACTTTCTCTTTTATTAAAGAATCAAATGGAAAAGTATTGACAGCGAATGCCAAACAAATTGGCCGAATTTTTAAAATGACAAGAGTGCAAGGGCCATAGTGGTGTTTCGTTATTGCCACCATCGTATAGCGCCGTTGCCCTCGCTAAAATTGCGTTTGCTATTTTGATATCCAACGCATTTATCAAAATTTGTCTTCTTAAGACTATTTTTTTTTCATTTGATAATGCCACTGCTTTTTTTCAAATAAATCACCCATTCAGGCGATTGACTTCTGCATCACTTCATTCTAATTTCACATTATAAAATAAAGATCATGAAAATCAATAAAACATTAGAAGCTGCCGCATTTACAGGTATTATAACAATATTTGTCGCCGGCTTTATTATCTGCACAAGCATCCTGCAGCAAGTGGTGAATGTTGTTATGCATTTACCAATAATTAATATTCAACACTAATAATCTTTAATGGTAATGAATATTAAAACACACATAATATTAATAGTTGTTTCCTATTTTTTGGTAACGCAAAAAGTCCAGGCGCAGTCGGCATCTTTAATTGAAGCGGTCAGAAATAATAACATCAATGAAGTAAAAAGCTTTCTGCAAAATGGTGCTCATGTAAATGCTTATGATGATGATAGTGATAATGTGTTGATAAATGCTGCTATGTATGCATCAGTTGATTGTATGAAATTATTATTGGAAAATAAAGCCAATCCCAATCTTGCCAATAAATATGGTCAAACACCTTTAATGGTTTCAACCAATGATTTGAATAAAGTAAAATTATTAGCCGGGTTTGGTGCACGGATAAATGACACAGCTAAGTCAGGTAACAATGCGTTATTAGTCGCCTGTGAAAATTATGGCACTCATGACGTTATTATGTGGCTGCTTGATCATGGTGCTAATCCTTTGCAAAAAAGATGGAACGCAGAAACTGCACTGATGCGTACAGCATTGTTTGCCGATACTGCAACAATAAATATTTTATTGAGCAAAGGTTTTGATATCAACGCACATCCCTGGGGTTTTACACCATTGATGTATGCGATTAGAAATGGTAACTGGCCTGCAGTTATTTGCCTGGTAAATCATGGAGCTGATGTAAATATTGCTGACGACAATAAAAACCTCCCAGTAGTATGGGCCGCAGTCGCAGGTAATATTGACGTTGTGAATAAACTATTGCCATTCACAAAAAACATCAACCTGCCGGATGAGCGATCTGGTATGACACCATTAATGTGGGCAACGTATAACGAACACGATAATCCGAAAATAATACAGGCTTTCCTTGACCAGGGCGCGGATATAAATATCAAAGCAAAAAATGGCAGCACTGCCCTGTCGTGGGCGTTAAAAAAAGGTAATACTCAAACCGTTGCCTTATTAAGAAAAGCCGGAGCAACTGAATAACCGGGTAAATACTAATAAACAATTCAAATGAAGAAATATATAGTAATAGGCTGTATGCTTATAAGCCTTTTTGCTTTTAAAAAAAGTATCGAATATACTGCACGTGAAACAGCGGTCAAGGAAGCTATAACCAGGAGCCTTCCATTGCTCGAGAAGGGCAGCCATACATTTTTAATAAATGCGGCGTTAATGATTACCTGCCACTCCTGCCATAACCAGGGCCTTGGCATTGTAACTTTTGCTATGGCGAAGGAGAAAGGCTTTGTTGTAAGTGACACTATTTATAACGAAGCAATTGATAGCACTTACAAGCAATGGAAAACGTATCCTAACATACAATCATTAATGGAGAATGACGACCCGCTGGCTGTTGTAATTGTGGGCGATTATGACTTATGGGCATTGGCGGAGGCAAAATACAAAAGTGATAAGATGCTCGACCTGCTTTCACAAAATGTGATGCGCCGGCAATCGTGGAACGGCAGCTGGTTTAGCCCGGGGCAAAGGCCACCACTTGAATATTATTCATTTAGTGTAACGGCGCTTGCTGTAAAAAATATGCAGGTATATATGCCGGCAATTCTTAAAGATGAAGTAAGCATGCGTTTGGCAAGAGCAAGAGAATGGATGATAAAAACCACGCCGGTGGCAAATGAAGAAAAAGCATTTCAATTGCTTGGCTTAACATGGAGCAATGCTGATAAAAAATTTATCACTGAGCAGGCGAAAAAATTAATTACTGCACAGCATAAAGATGGCGGATGGTCACAGTTGGAAACCTTGCCGACAGATGCTTATGCAACCGGGCAAGCTTTATATGCATTAAATAAATCCGGGCAATTATCTGTTAACGATTCGGCATACCAAAAAGGAATTGACTTCTTATTAGAAACGCAGGAGGCAGATGGCTCGTGGCATGTGAAGACGAGATCATTTCCATTTCTGCCTTATGTAAACAGCGGCTTCCCGCACGAAGCCGATCAGTTTATTTCTGCTGCCGGCAGTAACTGGGCAACGATGGCTTTGTTGTTGTCGGTTGATGACGATAAGAGGGGTAAGTAATATTATGTAGTTTATGATTAACTGAAAGCTCAAAGCAAAAATTGCTTTGAGCTTTTTTATTTGTATGAAAAGAAAGTCTAATAATGCAATTGAAGAAAGCATTGGTAGATGTTGTCGGAAAGTTTACACCAAAGCTTGTGAAGATGTGTGTTGCGGAAACGAACACGATGATGAAGCCATCGAAACGTGAAGTTGTGGGAAGGAAATGTTTAACATACAACGTAATGATTATTGCGTAGTATTTTTTTATGTACTTAGCTGTAGTGGTACAATTAAGCTTTTGTTTAGTCTCACACTATAGCCCCTTTATTTACCTTCGGCAATTGATAATGCAAAACTTTTTTCTGCATGTCGCATTTGTACTATTACGGCCTTTTATTTTCAAATAGTTTTACGGTATAAAAATTATAACATGAAAAAAGTATTAATAACATGCTTTCTTTTGGTGAGTACGTGTACCCTCTTTGCGCAGAATAATACCCCTTCTGAAAAAGCCATCAAAACTATTATACAAAAACAGGAAGACGCATGGAACAGGCACGACATAAATGGAATGGGTGCCTATTTCACAGGCGATGCCACCCTCATTAATTTTTTAGGAATGTTTTGGAAAAGCAAAGCAGAAATAATTGAAAACCTTGGCAGAATAAATGAAGCTGTTTTCAAGCATACTTCCATCAAATTTGAATTAAAAAAATTAAAGTTTATTACAAACGAAGTAGCGATTGCCAATATTGAGGAACAATTCAATGTGAAAGAAGATTATACAGATGTAGGGCAGCAATATAAAAAAGGCGATAAAAATTACAAACTGATAACGAATGTTTTTGTTCGAAAAAATAATGAATGGTTGGTAACAGCTTCGCAGCTTACATTGATAAATCAATTTGTTTCACCGCACAAAGAATAAAATATCAGAGGCAATTGACCATAGTGATAACGGATAATTAAGAAATGCTTGCCGTATAATGTGGAGTAAATAAAATGCATAACTTACAAGCACATTATTTATGTAAAACTTTTTTGATAACAAAATTCTATATACCACACCCGGCTTTACATGAATTTATAGCCTGTCTTTTTGTTTGCACCAATCATCTTGAACAGGGAGAAAAACATGTCTTCAGCCCGTTTCCGCCAAATCCGCAACAGAGCATTATTTTTTATATTGACGATCCCTGCGAAATACAGGATTTCAGTTCCGGGAAGATAGATATTGCCCCTCCATGCATGGTTGTGGGTCCTCATCTTAAAAGAATCAACAGTCGCATGGGCATGCACCATCGTATGGTATATGTAGGATTTAAACCGGGTGGTTTGTTCCGTTTATTGGGCATACCGATGAAAGAACTTTTTGATGGTGCGTTTGATGCTGCTGAACTTATCGGCAATAACATCCGTCATATAAACCAACAATTAAAAGAAGCTAAAGGATTTGAAGAGATGAAGCATATTGTGGAAAGCTTTTTCCTAAGCAGGCTCTCACAACTACGCGCCAAACAACCTTTTGATGCCGCTATACAGCAGTTATTAAGCTGCCATGGAAATATTACTATTGACAAGGTCGCTGATCTCTCTGGTCTTGGCGTTAGACAGTTTGAAAGAAAATGTTACGAAAAGATCGGCATGTCTCCCAAGATATACGCAAGGCTCATTCGCTTTTCAAAAGCCTATCGCATGAAAGAATCTTGTCCAAATATCAATTGGACAAAGATTACCTATGAATGCGGCTATTTCGACCAGATGCATTTCATCCGGGACTTCAAGCAGTTTGCCGGTGTTTTACCTACTGCGATGGACGAAGAATTATCGCAAACTCCTTTTAAACTCCAGGCAGATTTAGTGATTTGAAGGATGTAATATTTACAATTATTCTTTGGGTCTCAAAGAGAATTATGTGAAGCGCTTATTCAGCCTTACTTATTTACGAACTTTTTTTGCAATACTGCAACACATTGTTGATACCAACAACAAAAAACGTTTTCATTTAATAATAATGCAGCTAATAAAATAGAGGAAGCACATCTAATCTTCCCAAAAACAAACATTAATTTCAACAACAAATCTCTTCCACTTAAACGAAAATCAGATGAAATGGACGCTCACACTTTGCCTGCTTTTAGCTTACACATTTGCTCATAGCCAAACTAATAATGATTCTTTAGCAATTGTAAAACTTCTTGAAAAAGCAGCCACTACTTTTAGATCGGGTGATGCAAAGGCTTATGCAGATTGCTGGCATATTCAACCATACAGTGTAATACTTATTTCCACCGACGATGGCAAGGCTATATCTATACCTGCTGAAGCATTAACTCACCCTTCATCATCTATGGGTCAGGGCGGTTTTGCTACTGCAACAAATTACAGGATGAGCATACATAATGATAATGGCTGGACAAGCTTTGACGAAATATCAACTGCTAAAGACGGAACAAAAACTTATTCCTATGAAATGTGGATGGTCGAAAAAATTAATGGCGAATGGAAACTGGTTGCTGCATCGATGCATTTCTATAAGTTATAATAACAATCTTTCCTTCTCATTGGCAAATCAATATAAGTGCATGAATTAACAGGCAATGCTATGAAAGCTCAAAGCCTGTAACTAAAAATTGTCTTAGAATTTGAACTCATTTGTTTAGCACAAAAATACTAATTAATTTAGTATTCTGAATACACAAAGCTCTCATATTATTGATCGTCTTAAAAAGGAAATTCTCCCATTGCAGGGTATAAAAACTTTGCGGACAGATAACCGTGTGTCCCTGGGGGTTTATTCACTGGAAAAATCTTTTCCGAACGGTCGCTTTCCTTTAGGCTGTATGCATGAACTGATTGTTAATAGGGCAGAGAATGCTTCGGCGACTAATGGATTTGTGTCAGGTATTGTAAGTCGTTTAATGCAATTAAGCGGATTATGTGTATGGATTGGTACAGTAAGAAATATTTTTCCCGGTGCGTTAAAAGGTTTTGGTATTGATCCTGATAAAATCATTTTTATTGATCTTAAAAAAGATAAAGATGTTTTATATGCTACCGAAGAAGCGTTGAAATGCAACAAGGTCACAGCCGTGATTGCAGAGGTAAAAAATATCAGTTTTAAAGAATCACGAAGATTTCAACTGGCAGCGGAACAAAGCCGCGTAACAGGTTTTATTATTCGTAATAATCCGCATTCACTTAACACCATTGCATGTGTTTCGCGTTGGTGTATTACTTCTATAAAAAGTGATTTACCCGATGGTATGCCAGGCGTTGGTTTTGCAAGATGGCAGGTTGAGTTATTGAAGATTCGTAATGGTACGCCGGGCAAATGGAATATTGAATGGTCAGCAAATGCATTCCATGAAATAAAACAAAACAATGATGCGATGACTCATGAAGAACTAAGAAAAATTGGTTGACATGCAACAAAGATTTATAGCAATATGGTTTCGGCATTTGAAGACAGACCGGATGATAGCACGCAAGCCTCAACTGAAAAATATTCCTTTTGTTTTGGTGTTGCCGGATCATGGAAGAATGCGCATAACTGAAGCAAGTGCAGTGGTAAGATCAAAAGGCATAACAAATAATATGTTGCTGGCAGATGCAAGAATAATTTTTCCTGCTATTGAAGTAATTGATGATAACGATGATTTAGCTAACAGGCTTCTTAAAAAGATTGCCTTATGGTGTATTCGTTTTACCCCAGTCGTTGCGGTTGATTTACCCAACGGAATTATACTTGATACAACAGGCTGCACGCATTTATGGGGAAGTGAAGAAGTTTATTTAAAAGTAATCATCAATCGTTTAAAAGAATTTGGTTTTCATATACGTGCAGCTATGGCTGATACAATTGGCGCTGCTTGGGCAATATCAAGGTATGGAAAGACAAAGGCGATTATAGAGACAGGAAAACATATTGAAGCACTGATGAATTTGCCTGCTGCTGCATTAAGATTAGATGTGCATCAACTGGATAAATTACACAAGCTTGGCTTGCATACTATCAGCAGTTTTATGAATATGCAACGTTCCGTTTTACGCCGTCGTTTTGGTGAACATTTTTTATTGCAGCTTGATTATGCGCTGGGTAATAAAGAAGAAATTATTCAGCCGGTTATTCCAGTAGAAGCATATCATGAGCGTTTGCACTGCATGGAAAATATTCAGACAAAAACAGGAATCGAGATAGCATTAAAAAGATTGTTAGAGGAAATATGCAGGCGTTTACAAAAAGAAGGCAAAGGCTTGCGGCGTGCATCATTTAAAGCTTACCGCATTGATGATAAAACGGAAGAAATTTCTATAGTTACCAATCATGCTTCAAACAACACCCATCATCTTTTTAAATTATTTGAATTAAAGATTGCTACAATTGAACCCGCATTGGGCATTGAATTATTTACGCTTGATGCATTAAAAGTGGAAGACATTATTACTATCCAGGAAACATTCTGGACAGCGAATAATAGTTTGGAAAGTATTGAAGTAGCTGAGTTATTGGATAATTTACAAAGCAAGTTTGGAAACGACATTGTGCATCGTTATTTACCTGATGAACATCATTTACCCGAGCGATCTGTTAAAGAGGCAACATCATTAAAAGAAAAATCATTGATTGAATGGCGCACTGATAAACTGCGTCCCATTCAATTGTTGCATCAGCCTCAGCGCATAGAAGTAACAGCGCCCATTCCGGATTATCCTCCAATGAATTTTACATACAAAGGAAAATTGCATAAAGTACTAAAAGCAGATGCCTGCGAACGTATAGAAGCAGAATGGTGGATTGATGCAGGCCTGCACCGTGATTATTACATCGTGGAAGATGAAGAAGGAAAGCGATACTGGTTGTATCGTTTAGGACATTACACCGACGCATATAAACCTTCCTGGTTTTTACACGGGTTCTTTGCTTAATAAAAGATTATGAACTACGCAGAACTTCAGATAACAACAAACTTTACTTTTTTACGCGGTGGCTCACACCCGGCAGAACTGGTGCAGCAAGGCGTAGTGTATGGCTATAAACAAATTGCTATAACAGACAGAAATACTTTGGCGGGTGTTGTAAGGGCTTATGCCGAAGCGAAGAAACATGATATTAAAATCATTACCGGTTGCAGGTTAGATTTGATTGATGGAACGGGTTTACTTGCCTACCCAACCAACAAAGACGCTTATGCAAACCTCTGCAGTTTATTAACCAAAGGAAATATAAGAACTGAAAAAGGTAAATGTGATTTGTACAAACAAGATGTTTATGAACATGCAAAAGGTTTAAACTTTATTGCTGTTCCGCCATCATCGCTGAATGAAAAATTTGATTTTAATGATGACTATAAAAAATCAGTAAAAGAATATTATGAAGCCTTTGGCAATAATTTATTAATTGGTGCAACAAGAACTTATCAAAGCGATGATTTCAAAAAATTATTTTTATTAAACAAGCTTGCTGATCATTTCAACATTCCGCTTATTGCTACAAACGATGTGCATTATCACAATCCGCAGCGAAGAGAATTGCAGGATATTCTAACCTGCGTGCGTGAAAAGAAAACTATTTACAATGCTGGTTTTTTACTGCTTGAAAATGCAGAACGGCATCTGAAAACGATTGATGAAATGGAGCGTTTGTTCAGGCAATATCCAAACGCTGTTAAACAAACTATGGCATTGGCAGAAGCTTGTGAATTCAATCTCGACACCCTAAAATATGTATATCCTGAAGAGCTGACAACAGAAGGCAGAACACCGCAGGAAGAATTAAAAATGCTTGTGTGGCAGGGAGCAAAACAAATGTTTGATGAAACAATCCCAACAAAAATAATTGAGGCAATTAATCATGAATTAAAGTTTATTGAAGAGATGAATTATGCATCTTATTTTCTTACGGTGTATGATATTGTTCGCTTTGCAAAAAGTAAAGAAATTCTTTGCCAGGGTCGAGGCTCTGCAGCTAATTCAACCGTGTGTTATTGCTTGGGCATTACTTCCGTTAATCCCACAAAATTTGATTTATTGTTTGAAAGATTTTTATCTGCAGCCCGCAATGAACCACCGGATATAGATGTAGATTTTGAACATGAACGCCGTGAAGAAGTGATGCAGTACATCTATGAAAAATATGGAAGAGATCGTGCGGCGATTGTTGCAACTGTAACGCAGATGCATCAGAAAGGTGCGATACGTGATGTAGGCAAAGCAATGGGTTTATCGGTTGATACGGTAAACAATCTTTCCAAATCTATCTGGGAATTTTCTGATGAATGGTTTGATGAAAACAGGTTGAATGAACAAGGTATTAATCCAAAAGATAATCATCTTAAAAAAGTATTGCAACTCACTCAACAATACATCGGCTTTCCGAGACAGTTAGGTCAGCATACAGGTGGCTTTGTTATTACGCAGGATAGGCTGCATCATCTCTGCCCGATACTCAATGCAAGAATGGAAAACCGGACTTGTATTGAATGGAATAAAGATGATATAGATGCATTGGGATTTTTAAAAATTGATGTGCTTGCTTTAGGAATGCTTACCTGCATTCGCAAATGTTTTGATCTTGCAAAACAACATTATGGAATTGATTTAACGCTTGCTAAGATTAATGCTGAAGAAGACCCAAAAGTATATGAAATGATCTGCCATGCAGATACGATCGGCGTATTCCAGATTGAAAGCCGTGCACAGCAAGCGATGTTACCAAGATTAAAACCAAATTGCTTTTATGATTTGGTGATTGAAGTTGCGATTGTAAGGCCAGGCCCGATACAGGGTGATATGGTGCATCCATATTTGCGTAGGCGTAACAAGGAGGAAGCTGAAGAATATCCGTCAAAAGAATTGGAAGAAATTTTAAAAAGAACATTGGGCGTTCCGTTATTCCAGGAGCAAGCCATGAAAATTGTAATGGTTGCTGCGGGTTTCTCTGCAACAGAAGCTGATGAATTAAGAAGAAGCATGGCAACATTTAAAGCAAAAGGAATGGTTACAAAGTTTCATGAAAAACTTGTTGCCGGCATGTTGAAGAACGGCTATACACAACAATATGCAGAGAGAATATTTAAGCAATTGGAAGGCTTTGGAAGTTATGGCTTTCCCGAAAGTCATGCAGCCAGTTTTGCACTGCTTGTATATGTTTCAGCATGGATAAAATGTTATTATCCTGATGTGTTTTGTTGCGGGTTACTGAACAGTCAGCCGATGGGGTTTTATGCGCCTGCACAAATTGTTGCCGATGCAAAAAATCATAATGTTGAAGTAAGACCAATAGATATAAATTATTCATGTTGGGATAATACATTAGAAACCTCACCCCAGCCCTCTCCAAAAGGAGAAGGAACAAAACACTCTGTCCGTTTAGGTTTCCGGCAAGTAAAGGGTATGCGTGAAGAAGACATACAATTTCTTATATCATCAAGAAAAAAAATGTTTACAACCATTAATGAATTGCTTGATGCAGGAATATCATTGGCAGCCCTGGAAAGATTAGCAGATGCAGATGCATTCCGTTCAATTGATTTAGACAGAAGAAAAGCTTTGTGGGAAATAGCAGCATTGAGCGATAATCCGATTGGTGTTTTTCAAGGCCAGCCGTCAGAAAGTACAACTGAAATAAATGTTGATCTGCCACAGATGTCTTTATCGGAACATGTTGTGCAGGATTATGGGGCTACATCCCTTTCCTTGAAAGCACATCCTGTAAGTTTTATTCGTGATAAACTTAGAATGTTGAATGTTATACCAACAGGAGATTTGTTAAAAAGAAATGACGGCGATCTTGTGCGTGTTGCAGGTTTGGTATTGGTGAGACAACGTCCTGGCACTGCAGGTGGTATTTGTTTTATAACTATCGAAGATGAAACCGGCAATGCAAATCTTGTTGTATTTAAAAACCTGTTTGAAAATATTTATCGCAAAGAAATACTGCAATCAAAATTGTTGATGGTGCAAGGCAAACTGCAAAAAGAAGGTGAAGTGATTCACGTAATTGTGCAGCATTGTGAAGACTATTCAAAGCTTTTACGCAAGCTTACATCAAACAAAAAAGAAAATATTCCGGTGCTTACTTTATCACCACGCGATGAAAATGATGGTACACCCTTCAATCAAAAGCCAAATACTTACGGCGGCCATGTACGCCAGGAGGAATTATTTCCAAATGCAAGGAACTTCAGGTAAGTTCTTATCAAACTATCCTACCTTAGTTTTTCACATAACAAATCCATTTTAAATGAAAAAAGTTGCCTATAAAAAGTTCTTCATTAGTCGCTCATTTGTCCTTCTCTGTTTAATCACTTTTTTTTCAATAGCTGTTTTTGCAAAGGCTGGTGATTCTATTGCCATTATTCCAAAGCCACTGGCCATGCAGGTGCATGACGGACATTTTGTGCTTAACAGTTCAACAACTGTCAATACTACTTCTTCTAACGATGATGTTAAACAAAACATTCAATGGTTCATAAATAAGATCGCCACTTCAACAAGCTATCACCTTTCTGCAAAAAAATCAACTACAAATACAATAAGCTTATTATTAAATAAGAAGGCTGACATTTCTTTGCATGATGAAGGTTATACATTAAATGTTACACCTTCGGCAGTAACAATTACAGCCAATAAACCTGCCGGGCTTTTTTATGGAATGCAAACAGTTTTGCAGTTGTTACCTCCTTCTATTGAAAGTATAACTACTGCGCAAAATGTAAAATGGACAATGCCTTGTGTTGATATAAAAGATGTTCCGCGTTTTGGATGGCGTGGTTTAATGCTCGATGTGAGCCGTCACTTTTTTACCAAGAACGAAGTAGAAGAATACATTGATCAAATGGCCCGCTATAAATACAACACTTTGCACCTGCATCTTGCAGATGACCAGGGTTGGCGCATCGAAATAAAAAGTCTTCCTGAACTTACGAAAGTCGGAGCATGGCGTGTACAGCGCACAGGTCGCTGGGGAACTTTTATGCCTGCATTAGCAGGAGAGCCTGCAACTGAAGGTGGCTTCTATACACAGGAAGATATGAAGGAGATCATCAAATATGCACAGGATCGTTTCATAACTATTCTTCCTGAAATTGATGTGCCTGCGCATAGCCTTGCATTGATTGCTTCTTACCCGAATCTTAGTTGTACGCAATTGCCTTATTCCGTAAATGCAGGCGGCAAAGGGTATGAGCGAAATGATAATGTTTTATGCATAGGCAATGATTCAACCTTTACCATGCTCGATAAAATATTTACAGAGATAGCAGCGCTGTTTCCGAATCCTTACATACACATTGGTGGCGATGAAGCGTACAAAGGTTTTTGGGATGCATGCCCGAAATGCCAGAAGAGAATGGCTGACGAGCATTTGAAAAATGTGGATGAATTGCAAAGTTATTTTGTAAAAAGAGCAGAGAAGATTGTGGAATCAAAAGACAAAAAATTAATCGGCTGGGATGAAATATTAGAAGGAGGGTTAGCGCCTAATGCAACTGTTATGAGCTGGCGTGGTATGAGCGGAGGTGTTGCCGCTGCAAAGATGGGCCATGAAGTTGTGATGACACCATGGGATTATTGTTACCTCGATCTTTACCAGGCTGAGCCTACAGCCGAGCCACCAACATATGGTTTATGCCGTCTTTCTGATTCGTATAATTATGAACCTGTGCCTGATAGTATAGATGAAAAATATATTTTGGGAGGACAGGGAAATTTGTGGTCTGAATCTATACCCACTTTCAGGCATGCTGAATATATGACGTGGCCAAGAGGAATAGCATTGGCAGAAGTATATTGGAGCTCAAAAGAAAATAAGAACTGGAACAATTTTATTACAAGATTGGAAAAGCAATTTCCTCGTTTAGATGCTGCTAATGTGAAGTATTCCAAGAGCATGTATAATGTGATTTTTCAACCGGCACGTATTAAGAACAGTGACTTTGGCGTAACGCTTACTACCGAAGTACACGGCCTTGATATTTATTACACATTTGATAATACAAACCCTGATCGGTTTTCTCCAAAGTTTGATGGCACGCCAATAAAATTTCCTGTTGGATCAACTTATCTAAATGTAATTACCTATCATGATGGAAAGCCCATTGGCGAGCAAATTAATATTGCAAAAGATGTTTTAGCGCAAAGGCTTGATGAAAAACATCATGTTTATTAAAGATGATTATTTGCCTTTCATTTTCTCCACCTCCACACTCCAGTCACTTCCACTAGAAATGTGATACAGGCTGGCAAAGCTTCCCTGGTTTAATGCGAATGATAATTGTAAAAGGCTGTTGAGGTAAGCGAGTGGTTTTCCTTTGGCTACTTCACCAAATGTTTCGCTGTATGGAATGTTGCCGTCGTACACTTTTTTGCCTTTGTTGAAAATGGCAACGTGCAATATATTACCAAACTTTGGTTGCAACTTATTGAACAGGTCAGCGGGAATATTTGTCCAAACGTTACCATATTGAATATCAAGAATAGGTATGTTGCCCTTTATCTTTTCATCTGAAAATCTTGCTTTTTGGTATTCAATGCTAACCACCGAATCAGGCAGCAGCTTACCAACTTCAGCAAATGAAATAATACCGGCGGCAAGTCTTGCTCCTGTATAAGAATAGACGTCGCGGCCATGAAAAGTGTAAGATTCCTGTGAACCTTTTCTGCGGTTGATCGATTCATCTATTTCTCTTAATGAATCAATGCCTAATGATTCTGCAACAAGCGTAAGTGTTCCATTATCGGGCGTTACAATAAAGTGCCCTAATTTTGTTTTTAAAACAACCGACTTCCTGTTGGTACCCACTCCACGATCAACCACCGAAACAAACACAGTTCCTGCAGGCCAGTAGCTTACTGTTTGTTGAAGGCGATAAGCCGCTTCCCAAATGTTATAAGCCGGAATTTCGTGCGTAAGATCATTTAATTTCAAATTAGCGGAAACTCCCATAGCCACACCTTTCATTTCTGAAACAGCACCATCCTTCAAACCAAAATCTGATTGGAAAACGATAATATTATTTTGTGCATTAACGGCGTAATGAGAAAGAAAAAAGATAATAAGTGGTACAATTTTTCTTAAAAGAATTAGCATGACTTAATAAAGGATTAACAAAGAATTTCTTTCAAATGTATTTCAATTCGGTAATAAATTTCGTTGCAAAACGCGGCTTTGGCTGCGTTAAGTAAAATCATTTATTTTTATGCTCCTTAAAAAATTCGTGAATGAAATTGATTGCAGATGAGATAAGGAATCTCTTTAAACATTATAAAGATTCTGAAATTGATAGAATTGAGAAATTACCGCAGTCCGGTAGTGATAGAATTTATTTCAGAATATTTACTAATGAAGGTAGTTGCATTGCTACCTATAATGAAAATGTGAAAGAGAATAGCACTTTCATATACTACAGTAAACATTTCAGGCAATGTAATCTTCCTGTTCCCGAAATATTCTCCGTAAATGATGCTCAAACAATTTACCTGCAACAGGATTTTGGCGACAAGTCTTTACTCAATGAACTGGAAAAGCATGGCTACACCGATTTCGTTTACCAGTTGTTTCAAAAAAGCCTTAAAGCACTGGCACTCCTGCAGATAAACGGACATAAGAATATTGATTATAATTACTGCCTTACTTCCAAAGAATTTGGGAAACAGGCCATCGTGAGCGACCTCTTGTATTTCAAATATTATTTTCTTGATCCGCTTAAGATCGCTTACGACAAAGAAAAACTAATTGACGACTTTGAAGCGCTGAGCAATTACCTTACCCATGTTCCCAATAAATATTTTATGTTTCGCGATTTTCAAAGCCGTAACATATTTATTAAAGATGACGAAGTACATTTTATAGATTACCAGGGCGGTATGCAGGGCGCACTCCAGTACGATGTTGCCTCACTACTCTGGCAGGCAAAAGCGAATCTCCCTGATGAATGGAAAAATTCGTTGCTGGATTATTACATGGATTGTGTAAGTGAAATATTAAATGCGGAGGTTGACAGAATTCGCTTCACCAGCCAATATAATGGTTATGTTCTTATAAGATTGCTGCAGGTCCTGGGAGCCTATGGGTTTCGCGGTTTGTTTGAAAGAAAGGCACATTTTTTAATAAGCATTCCTCTTGCGCTCAATAATCTCAAATGGTTTTTAGAGAACAAAAGTACCGGGATCGCTTTGCCGGAATTTGAAAAAGTTTTACAATTGATCGTGCGGGACGAAGTGATACAAAAATTCCGGCCCGTGCAGGCTGACGCAACGAGCCCCCTGGTGGTAAAAATTAATAGCTTCTCCTTTATTAAAACAGGCTATCCCAAAGATGAGAGCAAGAATGGAGGAGGCTTTGTTTTTGATTGCCGCGGATTGCTTAACCCAGGCAGGTTTGAAGAATATAAATTAATAAACGGAAGAGATAAAGCGGTTATGGATTTCCTGGACCAGCAAACGAAAATGCCCGAATTCTTAAATAGTGTTTACAATATTGTTGATATTGCTGTGGAAGATTATATTAAGAGAGGTTTCTCGTCACTGATGATAAGTTTCGGGTGCACGGGCGGCCAACATAGAAGTGTTTACGCTGCCGATGCCCTTACCCGCCACCTCAGAAATAAGTTCAGGGTGGTAATTGATCTCAATCATATCGAGCAGGCCATACATGAGTTTAAAACTTTTGAAAAATAATTTCTTATGAAGGCTATGATACTTGCTGCAGGGCTTGGTACCCGGCTGAAACCCTTTACTGATAAACATCCCAAAGCCCTGGCGGTCGTAAACGGTAAAACGATTTTGCAAAGAAACATTGAGTTTCTTGCAAAGTTTGGCATTACTGATATCATAATAAATGTGCACCATTTTGCAAATGAAATAATAGAATTCCTGGATGGCAAAAAAAATTTTGGAAGCAAAATCACTATCTCCGATGAAAGTGGTGAAGTGCTTGAAACGGGCGGCGGTTTAAAAAAGGCTGCGTGGTTTTTTGAGGCTAATGATGCTCCATTTGTTGTAATGAATGTGGATGTGCTTACTGATATACACCTGCGGGGAATGATTGAGCAACATAAAAAACTAAAGCCCCTGGCGACGCTGGCAGTAACTAACAGGCATACATCGCGTTATTTTTTATTTGACGAAATGGATCTGTTATGCGGATGGAAAAATATAAAAACAGGTGAGCAAAAAATAAGCCGCGAGGCCTCACGATATACACAAAAAGCTTTCAGCGGCATTCACCTTATTTCTCCAAAAATTTTTTCTTTAATGTATATGGAAGGCAAATTTTCAATGGTGGATCTCTATCTTGAACTCGCCAAAACGCACTCCATCGGAGCATTTGACCATAACAATTCAAAATTTATAGATGTGGGCAAACCGGAAAGTATTGCGAAAGCAGAAAGTTTATTTAGGTAGCTATAAATCAGAATTTATTAAGCTTCTTTAAAAAAATTCAATAGTTTGAGGAAAACCTTTTCAACATTTGCGAATAACTCTGATTTCAAAACTTACTCCTCAAAATTTTCGCCCGGAAAATCATCTTCATTAAATTCATCTTCCTCAATTATTTCTTCGGGGTTATTCTCATAAAGAAGTTTACTTTCAAACTCCATTAAAATAATTTGTTCTAAGGAAATAAAAGTTTCCTCCCCATCATTATCAATAAGATTTATGAATTGCCTTAACGGAATTTCGTCATCCAGTTCCAGCATAAATAAACCTAAACAACCTTCGCTTAAACTGTCATAAAGCAATGGATTTGCATCATAGTTATCCTCTGGTGATGTTCCCTTATGATAAATGATCGCCTGCGGTAAATATTCATCTTCCAACACATACAAACTTGTATCCCCGTCAGCGGATTCTTTGGCTACAAGTGAAGTATCTTTTTCAACCACTTTAAAGTTATCGTAATAGGCGTTTGCATTTTCAATCTGTTCCAAAAAATCAAAACAAAATGTTACCCTTACTATTTCGGCAGTATTAATAATAACATATCGCCTTAGGGAAGTCTCGAAATATAAGAACTGAAGGTTGTCTTTTGCTTCATCTCCTTCCGAACGGCCTCCTAGCTTATTCATCAGGTACTCTTTGTTCTCCGTATCGATTCTATAAATAAAGACTTTCCCATTAATCATTTCCACCCTTAGAGTGTATGCTACGAGTTTATCAAATTGGGCCGCTGTAATCTCCATAGTAAAAATTTAATAATCCATAATCAGAGGTATTCGTTACTCAGGAACTTTTTTGTGCAAATAGTGAGCTGCACAAAACTAAAATTTTCATTTTGTAATTGTATGTGTACATTACTCAAAAAAAGTATGGGGCTTTCAATTCATTATTAAGGCACCATTGCCAGCGAAGATCTTTTGAATAAACTGACAGACGAAGTAGCTGACATTTCCAAAACGCTGGAATGGAAAACGTATGTGTTTGATGGAAACAATGAGGACGGTTTAAAAGGAATTTCTTTTGCGGCCCCCGGCAGCGAGCCGGTTTTCTAAGTTTTCTGCCTGGGGGCCGTATGTGCTCGCCATTAAACTTAATGACCAGGGAAATGTATGATGGCGTTCGATTTGATAAAGAGTTGATGTTTACCGCCAGTACCAAAACTCAATTCGCGGGGGCAGATGCCCATATTGCTATTATTAAATTATTGAAATATATCTCCGGCAAATACATGAAAGACTTTCAACTTTCTGATAAGGGAAATTACTGGGAAACCGGTAACGAGAATATCTTATACGATGAATTTAAAAAATACAATTTCTACGTCAATGTGGTTAGTGATGCTCTAACGGGCCTGGCTGGCATCCCCGGCGAATCGTCTGAAAACTTAACCGACAGAATAGAAAGAATTTTAAATAAAAAATTTAAAGGAGATGTTGAATAACTTAATCAATATGTCTTTACAATTTCCTGGGATATATTAATCAACCACATTATTTCTTAGTATCAAACAATTCACTTTTTGGAACGACCTTTACTTTCGCTTTATCCTTTAAAGTTTTGGAAACTACTTCATAAGGGCCGGTAACTACTTCGTCTCCTTCTTTCAATCCTTCTGTAATTTCTATATCGTTAATATCCTGTATGGAAGTTTTCACTATTTGTTTTCTTACCGTATTGTCAGGCTGCACTATAAATACAACAACCTCCAGATCGTTGGTACTGGTATTATTTCCCCCGTTAACTACAGCAACATTATTGGTTGCATCATTAGAAGCCGGCTGCATGGCTTTAGTTCCGGTTGAATCATTTTTGTCGCGGGTAGTTACTGCATTTATGGGCACTGCCAATACATTTTTGTGAGTCTTGGTTTGTATATCGGCACTTGCACTCATACCCGGCCTGAATGGAAAACTCTTTTTCTTCGATGGATCAATGAGGTCTTTATAGGAATCAGGAGAAATCCTGATATACACTTTGTAGTTAGTAACATCCGTACTTGTAGCCGACAATGCAGACTGGGTTGCAGCTCCATTGTTGCTGCTGGCAATCTGTGTGACAATGCCGGTAAACTTTTTATCATTGTATGCATCTACTTCTATAGTTGCACTGTCGCCGAGGTGCACTTTGGGAATGTCATTCTCACCAACATCTACCCTTATTTCAATTTTGCTCATATCTGCAATGCGCATCATTTCCGTACCAGCCATCATGGAACTTCCTACTACCCGCTCCCCTTTCTTTACACTTAGCAAAGAAATAACACCATCCATGGGCGCTTCCAACGTTGCCCTGCTTATATCTTTATTTGCCTTTGCCAATGCAGCTCTTGCACTTTGGACTCCTGCCTTGCTGCCAACAATTCCTTCTTTCGCAGCATTATAATTTGCCAATGCTGACTTAAAAGCGGCATCAGCCGTGTTGAATTCATTTTGAGAAATTACTTTTCCATCATATAATTCCTTTTGCATGTCGTAAGTCTTTTTTGCCTGGTCCAATGAAGCCTGCATGGCACCGATAGATGCCGTAGCATTTGCAGCCTGGGCCTGTTGCTGGCTTACAATAGCAGCAGCCTGGTCACGCTGGGTTGCATAAATATCGCCATAAATGCGTGCGAGTACCTGGCCTCTTTTTACGCTATCCCCTTCCTCTACATTTAGCTCGACGATTTCTCCGGAAATATCCGGACTCATTTTTACTTCTATCTCCGGGTAAATTTTTCCACTTGCATTCACTGTTTCTGTAATAGTGCGTGTTACCACTTTTTCCGC
Organism: Ginsengibacter sp.; assembly: GCA_040007435.1. Classification (GTDB taxonomy): domain Bacteria; phylum Bacteroidota; class Bacteroidia; order Chitinophagales; family Chitinophagaceae; genus Ginsengibacter. The sequence goes on from JBDTUZ010000041.1 coordinate 30,797, forward strand.
AGAAACCTTTACACCCTCATCTTTTCCTAATACTCCACTTTTTTTAAGCACCACTAATAGTACGATCAATACTACCAGTGAAATGATTACCCATTTTAATTTCTTATTCATAATACTGCCTCCTCAAGCCCCTCCGGTGGAGGAGTGTTTGTAGTTTTTAATTATTTGAAAAATATATTCTTTTTGATCACAAATTATCTTTACAATTTTATACCCTGTCCTTTATAAAATTCAAGCACCTTCATTTTAAAGACATAATCAAATTGATTCAATACATATTGAAGCTTTGCCCTGAATAAATTATTTTGATCAGTTACTAGTTCAAAAGTACCCAGCATTCCAATATTAAATCTTTTTAAGGCAAAGTCGTAAGTTCTTTGAGCAGCATCAACTGATGTTGCTGATGAATTGAATTTCTCCAGTGCTACAATTGCGGCGTTATATGCCTGGTAAATATCCTGCTTCAATGTTTGGTTATCGAGTTCCTTCTGGTACTGCAGAGTTTTTATATTAAGCTTCGATCTTTCATAAGCTGCTTTTGCCTGCCATCCATTGAAGATAGGTACTGAAAGACTTATTCCGAATGCCTGCCCAAAGTTGTTGCTGAACTGTGTACCCAATGGATCAGAAGTGATATAACCCGTTTTACCACCACTGGTATAAATGGGCCTTTGCACATCAAGAAAACCTCCCGTTCCATTGTCCACTACAAGGCCGCTCGAGCCGTAGCCCGTTAGAATTTGTGCAAATGTGGGTGACCGGAAATAACCATAGTTAGTACTGAGGCTGCCATAAGCGGATATAGTGGGATATAAGGCGCCTTTTGCCGCTAAAGAGTTTTTTTCGGCTGCTTTGATATTAAACTCATTTACTCTTTGCTGTGGCAGATTAGCCAGTGCAAGGGCATATACATTTTCGGGTTGAAGATCGGCAATTGGCTCTATGGGAATTTGATCGGCAGGCGGTTCATCGATCTCAAATGGCGCAGCGGCATCGAGATTCATATAAGATTTTAAAACATATTTTGCCTGGTCAACACTTCCCCTTGCCGAAATATAAGTTGCACTGTCGTTGGCAAGTTGTGCCTGGAGTTCAACCGAATTTAATTCAGGCAATGCACCCGCTTTTACCTGTTTATTTACAATATCAAGTTGCGCCGCCGATTGCTTTATCTGCACATCTGCTATCTGCTGTTGCTCACGTGAAAGCAATACCTGTAAGTAAGAATTTGCAACAGTGAGGGCAATGTCATTTTTTAACTTATCAGTTGCTGCCTTTGCCGCCTGCAACGACCATTCGTTTGCCAGGATTGTATTTTTCTTAGAGAACCAGTTGAAAAGCTCTACACTCGATTGAAACTGGAGCCCAACCTGGAAAAAATTCTGGCTTTCCAATATGCCCGTGGAAGGATTTTGAGATTTACCAAACCTATACCCTTCATTGTTACTAAAATTTGCGCTTGGGATCTTTGATAATTTGCTTTGCTTATAGGTGACCGCAGAAAGATCTGCCTGTATCGCCTGCTGCTTAATTGAAATATTATTATCAAGGGCATATTGCACACACTTTTGCAGGCTCCATTTTTCCTGCGCCCGGGAAATGGAAGCTAAAAGGCAGAGAGAAGTCAGCAACTTAAATTTTAACGACATCCGGCAAAAATAATAAAATAGGTTGTTTCTGTATTTAATCAATTGATAAATGGTATTAAGCATCGTATATTAACGCTTCAAACCTTCAACTTGAATCTTATAAATTTTCAAACGCCTGCGCCAGGTCATCGATAAGATAGCCAGGCTCTTCAAGCCCGGCATACATTCTCATCATCCTGTGATCGGTGTTGCGAGGATCAAATTTTTCCGCAGGCACAGAGGCGCATCCCGGAATGATCAATGATTCATGGCCGCCCCAGCTAACCGCCATTAATATATGCTTCAGGCTTTCACAAAAATTTTCTATCTGAAATACGGTTTCCGCTTTTATAATAAAGGAAAATAATCCACAGGCGCCTTCCATTTGTTTTTTAGCTAAATCATATTGAGGGAAATCTTTGTCAAATGGAAAAAGCACCGCCTCAACTTTTTCGTGGCCTTTTAAATAATCAACCACTGTAATTGTAGTTGCCGAAATTTTTTCAAGCCGGGAAGGCAATGTGCGTAATCCGCGTAAAAGCAGCCATGCATTGAAAGGTTGAATGCCACTGCCGATTGTCATGAACTCGCTGTTGAAAATTCTTTCAATCATTTTCGCGCTGCCAGTCAATACACCTGCCACCACATCGCTATGGCCGCCTATATATTTTGTAGCGCTTTGCAGTGCGAGGTCAATTCCAAATTCAATTGGCCTTTGATAAATCGGCGTGCAGTAGCTGTTATCGCAAATGGTAATAATGTTCTTCTTTTTGGCTATTTCTGCAACCCCTGTCAAATCCTGTAAAGCGTAGTTCCAACTGTTTGGAGTTTCCAGGTATATTACTTTCGTGTTTGATTGAATGGCTGTCTCAAAATTTTTAATATCGGTACCGCTCACATACGTTGTTGATACCTGGAACCTTGGAAGTATGTCATTGAACATCTTTTGGGCCCAGGTATAAGGCTTGTTCACAGATATTATATGATCCCCTGCTTTTACGTTTGCCAACACAGAGGCAAAGATGGCTGAAGCGCCACTGTTAAAAACAAGGCAATCTTCCGCCCGATCAAGTGCCGCTAGCTTTTGGGACAAAATTGAAACCGTTGGATTTAATCCCCGGCTATAAAGAAAAGTTGAATATTCATTTTCAAATGCCTTTCGCATTCCGTCAACTTTTTTGAAAGCAAAATTGCTGGTCTGGATGATCGGCGGCGCAATGGCATTGAAATAATTATCCCTATCTTCTCCCAATTCGTTTATGATAAATGAAATTGTTTTGGCATCCATTAATTTACCTGTTTAATATTTTGTTTTTCTCCCCTTTTGATAATCGAAGCGGCGATAAAATAAAGTAGTATGAACCCCGCCAGCACAGCAAGCGCAATCAATGATATTTTAGTATTCGTAACAAAAATGCTTATGCCCACAAAAGTATAAGCGGCAATAAATATCATTGGTAGCAAAGGATATAATTTCATACTGTAAATTCCTGTTCCATTTAAATGGGCAGTTCTTTTACGGATAACAAAAATGCTTCCGGCGGAAAATACCATTCCGAAGCAATCAAGGAAAATGGTGAAGCTTAATATTGCATCAAATTGTTTTGCCCAAAAAACTATTAATACACACATTACTGCAAAAACAGTTAATGACGTAGTAAGTACTTCTGTTTTTATATGCCTTTTGCCAAATGCAGGAGGAAGTATTTTGTCATCGCTCATGGCCGCCATCACACGTGGATTGCTCATCAGCAAAACATTTACATAACCCATCACGCTAAAAAAAAGCAACACGGATAAAATGCGTTCGGCATTCACGCCAAAAACCTTTGAGGCCATAATAGCTGCTATATTCTTCGCTGTTTTCAACTCTTCAAATCCAATCACTTTTACATAAGCATAGTTGATGAGTAAGTACAAAACGACAATGATGATGATGCCCAAGAAAATGGCACGCGGTACGGTCTTTTTTGCATTAGTAACTTCTTCGCCAAAATTTATTGTTTGCTGATAGCCGCCATAGGAGAAGCTTACAGCGACGAGCCCAATACCAAATGCTTTTAGGTATTCAGTAAATACCGGGCTTACAGCAGAAGCAGAAGATATTACCGGCAGCGACGTATTAGTGGCAAAAAATAAGGGGCTTATCAATAAAATCACCATCGTGATTTTAATAACGGTTAGTACGTTTTGGGTACGTGCACTCATCTTAAGCCCTAATAAATTCACGGTGTAAAAAATCACAACGGCCGCAACAGCTATTACAATTTGTACGGTTTGAAGATAAGAGGCATTTTCAGGTATCATCCTCCAGTGAACATCGTTCGATAAAGGAATGAGAATGCCGGTAATATATTCACCACCTACCAATGCAACTGCGGCGAGTGATGCCGCATTAGAAACCAATATTATGCAGTTTACGGCAAAAGCAATGGATGGATGATATGCATACGAAAATACTTTGTAGTAGCCCCCGGTAACCGGCATACGGCTTCCGATTTCGGCATAGGTAAGCGCTCCGCACAAAGCAATCAGGCCACCTGCTATCCACGCTCCAAAAAAAATAGCCGGGCTGCTTACGGCATTAGCAACATTCACCGGCGTGCGGAAAATGCCCATGCCGATCACAAAACTTACCATAATAATCGTAGTATCAAAAAGAGTAAGTTGCTTTGCAGGCTTCATGAGAGAAAGATAGAATTTTATTAAACACTGCCTTTCATTTTTTTTAATATTAGAAACATTTGAAGCTAACTTTGAACCTCATAATTTATTTAAACAATCCATGAGAATCATTATTTGTATTTGCCTTCTTTGTGTCTTTCAAAATAATTTAATGGCCCAGCAGGAAATAACCGATACGCTTGCATTGCAAGAAGTGGTAGTAAAAGCTTACGAAAATAACAGGAAGCTCATTGATGTTCCTGCGGCTATCAGTCTAATTGGCAAAAGAGACCTAAACCGCTTTAATAATGCCAACATATTATCTGCAATGAACAATAATCCCGGCGTAAGAATGGAAGAACGTTCTCCCGGAAGTTACCGGTTAAGTATTCGCGGCAGTTCGCTTCGTTCCCCCTTCGGCGTTAGGAATGTAAAGGTTTATTATGACGGAATACCATATACAGATCCCGGCGGGAACACTTACCTCAACCAGCTTGGGTTTTATAACATTCAATCGGTGGAAGTTATTAAAGGCCCTGCAGGCAGCATTTACGGCGCGGGCACCGGCGGTGTTCTATTAATAAGAAATGATGCAAACCAGTTTCATCCCGGTATTTCTGCCAGCTACATCGGCGGTAGTTATGGCCTGAATAACATAAATACCAGTGTGCGTTTTGGAAAAGAAGATTCGCATAACATTATTAATTACACACACCTCACAAGTGATGGGTATCGCGACCATACATCATTACGCCGCGATGTTGTTACATGGGATGCTGCTTCCAAAATCAATGATAAAGCTGAATTATCTGCACATTTTTTATATGCCGATCTTTATTATCAAACACCAGGCGCTCTCACAAAAAAAGAATTTGATATGAATGGAAAAGCTTCCCGGCCTGCGGCAGGTGCATTTCCAGGTGCTGACCAGGCTAAGGCTGCCTTCTATCAAAAAACATTTTTAGCAGGATTTAGTTTGGAGAATAAGTTCAGTGAGGATTGGAAAAATACTACCTCCATTTATGGTGCTTATACACAGACAAGAAATCCATCATTCCGTAATTATGGAAGAACGACCGAGCCGCATTTTGGAGGAAGAACTGTTTTTGAATTCGATAAAAAAATACAAAGCACCTTACTAACCTTACATGCCGGCGCCGAATTTCAACAAAGCTTTAATACGCAAAGAATATACAATAACAAGAATGGGGAAACTGATTCCATACAAACCGATGATGAAATTTATAATAATCAGGGTTTTATTTTTCTACAGGCAAACGTGATATTCCCAAAGGGTTGGACCACTACAGCGGGAGGCAGTATCAATAAGTCAGGGCTTAATTTCAGAAGACTATCAACCGTTCCCCCGGTAAGCGATACAAGAAATTTTAATTATGAATTTACACCGCGCTTTGCCCTACTAAAAGAAATCAATAAAGCCATTTCTGCGTATGGCAGCATTGCAAGAGGATTCTCCACACCAACTACTGCTGAAATTCTTCCCTCCACGAATATTTTTAATACGCAACTGCAGGCAGAAAGCGGTATTGACTATGAATTTGGGGCGAGAGGAAGCCTGTTAAAAAGTAAATTGTATTTCGACATCAATGCATTTTTTTACAAACTGAAAAATGCTATCGTGCAAAAGCAAAATCCCAATGGTGCGGACTATTTCGATAATGCCGGATCAGCAAAAGAAAACGGACTTGAAACATTCATCTCTTACGAAATAGTAAACAATCAACTTCAATCTTTCAATCACGTCGTTTTACATGTAAGCGATACGTGGAATAATTTTCACTACGATAATTTCAAACAACTCAGCAATGATTACTCAGGAAAAAAATTACCGGGAGTAGCTTCACAAACTATAGCTGCAGGATTTGATGTTAATACAAAAATTGGCCTCTATGTCAACACCAATTTTTTTTACAGCGGGCCTATCGCATTGAATGATGGGAACTCGGTGTATGCATCTGATTACAGTTTATTAGGTATAAGACTTGGCTACAAAAGCAGCGCAACAAAAAAAATACAATGGGAATTATTTACCGGTGCTGAAAATATTTTTGATGTAAAATACAGCCTTGGAAATGATATAAATGCTGCAGCAGGAAGATATTACAATGCTGCTCCCGGCAGAAATTATTATGCGGGTGTTTCATTTAATTTTAATAAATAATAATTTTTTACGTCTTAAACCTTTTGAGTTTAAAAAATCTATAAGATTCGTTTCGATAAAAATCGCTTTTTGAATTTCAAAATTATTGCCCATACATTTGCCGCGTAATTGGTTTCCGGTGTTCATAGCCGGGATTAAAAGGGAAGCCGGTGCAAATCCGTCGCTATCCCCGTAGCTGTAAAAGCGCAGCCCAATCGGTTGAAACAAACGAATTGGGAACTTCTTAAATTCTTCGCCACTGTTGTAATAACGGGAAGGCTTTTAAGATGTGCAAAGCCAGAAGACCTGCCAGGTACATAAAAACAATTCAAAGCTTTCGGGTGAAAGGCATGAAGTGTAAAAGCCGGGCGGCATTTATATTTCTCTTTTAATTTTCGAAAGCAGTCACAAAAAAAATTTTCTAAAATGAAAAAAGGAATTTTTATTGCGGCTGCTGTAATCTTCAGCAGTTATCTACAGGCACAGGATGTGCAGGAACAAAAGGATACAACAAAAACCCTCGACGAAGTAATCGTTACCGCCAACAAGTTTCCTCAAAAACAAAGTGAAACAGGAAAAGTAGTAACTATTATCACACAGGAACAATTGCAAAGAAGTTTTGGAAAATCTATATCAGAGGTACTCAACCAGCAGCCCGGAATAAATATAAATGGAGCCGATAATAATCTTGGCACTAATCAAACTGTTTATACCCGTGGTGCTTCTTCTGCCAACACTTTGATATTGCTGGACGGTGTACCCTTATACGATGCCTCAGGCATTTCAAATGAATTTGACCTGAATAATTTTGCCCTGGATAATATTGAGAGAATTGAAATTTTAAAAGGTTCTCAATCTACTTTGTATGGCTCAGATGCTGTTGCGGGAGTGATTAATATTATTAGCAAGAAGGGGAAAGGAAAACCAATTAACCTCAACATAGATTATTCTATTGGAAGCTATGATACTTATAAAACTGCTGTCGCCTTAAGCGGAACTAACGGTAAGGATCAAACGTATTTTATTTCTTACAATAAAACTTACAGCAAAGGTTTTTCTTCAGCTTATGATTCTACTGGCAAAAATAACTTTGACAAAGATGGATTTAGCCAGGACGTAGTTCAATTAAATTATGGCTTTCATCCATTCAAGAAAACATCGGCCACTGTATTAGGAAAATATAATAATAACCATGCTGATATAGATGCCGGCGCATTTGCGGATGATAAGGATTACACATATCACAATAATAATATTATTGCCGGTGCTTCTGTTGATTATAAATTGAAGAATGGTTTTATCAAATTGCAATACAATTATAATCGCTTTAATAGAAATTTCACAGATGACTCAAGCGATATTGGTGGCTATTCACAATATCAAAAAGGGAAGTATAATGGCACTTCAAATTATGCGGAACTTTACACTACCCTCAACTTTGGAAAACATGTAGAACTGCTTGCTGGCGCAGATTACAGGCAAAATAAAACTGACCAGTTATATATTTACCTGCCTGATTATGGCTTCCCCGCTCTGCCAATTTCGGGAAACAGTGCAAATACAAATCAGTTTAGCGGCTACGCATCATTGTATTTGAAATCAGCTAAGGGATTTAATCTTGACTTCGGCGGAAGATGGAATCATCATAGTATTTATGGCGATAATTATACCTATTCCATCAATCCTTTTTTGATGATTAACGATCATTATAAACTATACGCCAATGTTTCGTCAGGTTATCGTGTGCCTTCTTTGTATCAATTGTATTCAGAATATGGAAACAAAAATTTAAAGCCTGAGACCACAACAAGCTACGAAGCCGGCGCTCAATATTCTTCTGAAAAAATAAACGCAAGAGTTACAGGTTTTATCAGGGATGGAAAAGATGTTTTTCTTTTTTATTCTGACCCCATAACGTATGCAAGCAATTACATCAACGGTGATAAGCAGCATGATTATGGAATAGAAACAGAAGCGACAATTAATTTAACATCGTCGTTTTCTGCATCTTTCAATTATACTTATATTGATGGGAAAATAATCACACAGAACTCTCCGGGCAAAGACACTTCATTCTTTAACTTGTACAAACGCCCAAAAAATATTTTGAATATTTCACTGAATTATAATGTTACCAAAGAACTGGATCTCTCCACGCATTTCAAGACGGTGAGTAAAGCATTTGAACCCCAATACCTGGCTGCTCCTTTTGAATTAAAGGGGTATTACACGCTGGATTTTTATGGGCGTTATAAATTCAATAAAAATGTCAGCGCCTTTGCCGATTTTCAAAACATAACGAATCGAAAATATTTTGTAACGAGAGGCTTTACTACAAAAGGATTCAACCTAAACGGCGGAGTGCAAATAATTTTATAGCCTGGTAGATTTTATCCCTGTGTGCATCTGTCCTACATTTGCAAAAAAAATTGAATGGCCGATTTTGCCAATATATCAAGCAAGGAGACGATCACAATAACATTTACGCTCTTTGCTGTAATTGATATTCTTGGATCAATTCCTATCCTTATTTCCTTGAAAGAAAAGATGGGTGGCACTATTCGCTCCACGCAGGCAACTGTGGCATCGGGTGCTTTCATGATCTTATTTCTTTTTGTAGGTCAGCCGTTTTTGAATCTCCTGGGCCTCGATGTGCAATCTTTTGCTGTTGCCGGAAGTATTGTAATTTTTATAATCGGGCTTGAGATGATATTGGGTCTTGATCTTTTTAAACCCGACAACAATCCAAAAAGTGGCAGCGTTGTTCCGATTGCGTTTCCGCTCATTGCGGGCTCAGGCACGCTTACGACCGTTATGTCCCTGAAAGCCGATTATCATGATGTAAATATTTTGATAGGTATATTAATAAACTGTATTATAATATTTGCAGTGCTTACTTCTCTAAAGTGGATTGAAAAAGCATTAGGTCCGAACGGATTGATTGTCGTAAGAAAATTTTTTGGCGTTATTTTGCTGGCAATTGCCGTAAAAATATTCAGCAGTAATATTGCACAGTTTGGACAGCAGCAAGAAGCAGAACATAAGAATCAAGATCGTACATCATACATCATAAAATCGCACATACACCAAGGCCTCGTCGTACAATGGATAGTATAAGAGTTTCCGAAGCTCCAGATACAGGTTCGATTCCTGTCGAGGCTACTATTAGCAAGAATTAAAAAGTTCTAAAATGATCCAAAACCTTCTAAAAGTCAATACTCATAGTCATTCCGCGACTTAATAGTCACATTCGATTCCCAATAATTCCCATTAGTTCGTTTACAATTTTGGTTACGGTTTTTGAAAATTGTTGTGTATCTTCGTTCTGTGTTAATGCCCCGTATTGGAATAGTCTTAAATTGGAGAAACCAAACCAACAAATCGGATCTTTATTCGATTCATCTCCGCATTAAGATTGGTGAAGCTGCCCGATATTACAAAATAGATACTCCGCAAAAAGTATTATCCTCACAATGGATAGGCAATGAAGATAACTGGGTTAAAAATACCCATCCGTTTGCTTTTGAAATAAACAATAAGATCACCGAGAAAAAGATGATTGTACATGAACTAATCAAGCGATATTACAATTTAAATAAGCCTTTGACTTTTCCCATTATTTTTCGTCAGCTTAAAAGAAAGGGTGATACCAATTCTTTCCTGGATTACATGAAACTATATATTGCTGATCCACCGGAGAAATTACAGGAAAATACCATAAAGAAATACCAGACATGTTTTCTTCACCTGACTAAATTCCGACCTGCCATATATTTTAATGATATTGATAAATCATTCGTCCAGGAATTTTATAAGTTTTTGCAGGTAAATCTTAAATTGGGAGGACCTACCATTAAAAAATATTTTGATGCTTTTAAAAAAGTGATTAAGGCAGCAAGGCGCGATGATTATATAGCCGCTTCCCAGTTGGAATTTTTGTTTGAAGATATAAAGATCAGCGCCAAACGAACTACCAAACGAATCTACCTTGAGACAGATGAAATTAAGAAATGGAAAGCATTAGTATTTCCCGAGGAGAAAAAGTTTTTAGAGCGTGATCGCGACATTTTTCTGTTCCAGATTTATACAGGGTATTATTATAAAGATTTGCAGATTTTTAAAAAAAATCAATTGGTTGATGATGAGGAATTTGGATTTTTTATTATTGGGGAAAGAGATAAAAATGGAAATGAAACAATAATTCCACTTTTTAAATTTCCTTATGCAATGGGGGTAATCAAAAAATATGGCTCAGATGATGCAAGTACATTCATTTTTAAAAAGGAGACTTTTATAGAGGAGCAAGCGTACAACCGAAATTTAAAAGAGATTGCTGCGATTGCGGGAATAACTAAAAGAGTTTTTAATAAAGTAGGAAGGCATACAAATGCTCAGCTCTGGGTTCGTTATGGGGCGGAGCGGCCCATTATTTCCAAAATGCTCGGACATCAAAAGGAAGAGACCACCCGCCTGTATTTTAACGTGAACCTTCCTGAAATTGTGGAAGGAACGAGAAACGTAGATTTTGAAAGACTTGGCATTTAAATATTACTCTATGAAAATAGCGAGTGCAACTTCTCTTTATAATGAGATAAAAGATATTCTTCAGGAAGCAAGACAATCTGTTTACCGGTCTGTAAATTTTACTATGGTAATCGCCTATTGGAGAATTGGTAAAAAGATTGTTGAGGAAGAACAAAAGGGTAAAACCAAGGCTGCTTATGGCACTGCCTTATTAAAAGAATTATCTGCACAATTAACGCGTGATTTTGGGAAGGGATATTCTGAAACAAATCTTAAATATTTCCGTCAGTTTTACATTACTTTTTCATCCGATGAAAATAGTCACGCACTGCGTGACGAATCTTTGGAACCTGTTGAGCAAAAAAGTCACGCACTGCGTAGCGAATTAAGCTGGACACATTACAGGCTTTTAATGCGGGTAGAAAATGTGCTTGCCCGCAACTATTACCAGGAAGAAGCTATCGCTCAAAACTGGAGTACAAGGGCATTGGATCGCCAAATAAATTCTTTTTATTACGAACGCATAGTCTCCTCAAGGAATAAAAAGGAAGTGAAGGATGAAGCGAAAGAAGTAACAAGTAAATTGACTTTATCACCGGAAGATTTTATTAAAGATCCCTACGTACTGGAGTTTCTGAATATACCTTCGGATTCTGGCTATTTAGAAAAAGATATTGAGAATGCTATTATTCAAAAACTTCAAGAATTTATGCTGGAGATGGGAAAAGGATTTTCTTTTGTCGCCCAACAAAAACGTATCTCAGCTGAAGATGATCATTTTTATGTTGACCTCGTTTTTTATAATTATATTCTAAAATGCTTTGTATTGATTGATCTAAAATTAGGTAAGCTTAATCACCAGGATATTGGTCAAATGGATTTGTATGTACGTTGGTTCGAAGATAATTTAAAGACTCAAACAGATAACCCCACAATCGGCATAATACTTTGTTCTGAAAAAAATGAAACTATTGTAAAGTATTCGGTTCTGAAAGAAAGTAAGCAACTCTTTACCTCAAAATATAAATTATACCTCCCTACGGAAGAAGAATTTAAAAAAGAATTAGAAACGGAGTTGCTTCAATTCAAATTGAAAAATAATTGACGAAACATTTCTTGCAAAGAATAAAGAAGTTAATTAGAGTAAAGATGAAATAAGCAAAGTAAAAACATAAAGCGACAATTTATGCAAAACAAAAATTTATAAAAATGTTATGACATTTATCGTAAAATACTTTTTAATTTAGAAAACGATTAATAACCAATAAAAGTGAAGTATGGATATGCAGCGAATGAATTTGGTTATGATTCCCCAGGAGGAATTAGCCAACCTACAATTAACTCAACAGGAAATTTTAAAACAATTACAGAATCTTCAATCTGTAACTTCTCCAACAGTCCCAATCAGGCACATTACAGCAAAAGAATTTATGGTTGCTGTCAGAATTTGCCGATCCAAGTTTGATCAGTTAGTAAGTCAAAACAAAATCAGGACGATCAAAAAAAGGAGAAATATTTATGTGCCCACTTCCGAAGTAGACCGATATTTTTCAGACCCATCTATACGATAATAGCTTTGAGTTGGTAGAATGCGTTTGTCAATAACAGCATTCTATATACAAGGAAATTGTTTTGTGAACATCGAATAGTGAGTAATGGAAAACAATAAATTCAATTGTATTCAAGCTAACAGGATTGATCTTGTGGACTACCTTTCTAATTTGGGATATCACCCACAGAAAATAAGGAATAATGACCATTGGTATTTATCTCCATTAAGAGATGAAAAAACACCCTCCTTTAAGGTAAACCGAAAACTAAATGCCTGGTTTGGTTTTGGGGAGGGCAAAGGTGGTAACATGGTGGATTTTGGAGTAAAATATTTGAATTGTTCGGTCAGTGAATTTTTAACCCGTATAAGAAGTATTAATTTTTATCCTCTTTCTTTTCACCCGCGAATGGCTGATGAAAAGAAAAATATAACGGATGGAAAAATCATAGTCGTTAATGTCCAGCTTCTGCATTCAAAACATCTTTTAGACCTTCTTCAGGAAAGACAAATTCCAATATCAATTGCTGAACGTTTTTGCGAGGAAATTGAATTCAGCATCTACGATAAAAAACAAAGTGCTATTGGTTTTAAAAATGATGCAGGTGGATATGAATTAAGAAGTGAAAATTTTAAGGGAAGCAGCAGTCCAAAGGACATAACCACTATCTCAAATAACGCCAATCATATTTCTGTTTTCGAAGGTTTTTTTAATTTCCTTTCCTGGCAGGTTTTATTGTCCGGAAAAAATGAAAAACCTTTTACAAGACCTGACGAAAATTCAGACCGATTTTGTGATTCTCAATTCCCTTTCCTTTTTTGAAAAGATGCAAAAAGAAATAGGAAAATATACCCGGATCAATCTTTTTTTAGATAGAGATAACTCAGGAATAAAAGCTACAAAGAAGGCAATTATATCTGATTTTAAATTTAAAGATCGAAGCATTTTGAATAAAGGCTTTAAAGATTTGAATGATAAACTAATTGGAAAGGAAATGATGATAAAAGAGTTAAGAGGATTGAGGCATCCCTTTTAAGTTTCTGTAGCCAGCTATGTTTCTCCTTCGTCGAAACTGCTGGCTCTATTCATCCTCCTGCCGTCGGATTCATAGAGAATTGAAACAGATTTGATAATTATTGTGAAGAGTGATTAATGATGAATAATGTAATAAAAATTGCAAGGAAAAAGGGCGGAAGGCCCAAAAAGGAAATTTGCCGCGACCAGCAATTGGCTGTAATGTGCACGGTTGCCGAAAGAAAAATAATAGAAGAAAAAGCAAAAGCTGCAAGTATTTCTAAGTCAGAATTCCTCAGGAGCATCGGATTAAAAGGACATGCTGACAGAAGAATAAAAGTCCTTCCAAAGGAAATTTTACTCTTTACAGCCACCCTAAATCATCTTGCTGCAAACATAAACCAGGTTGCTAAAAAACGTAACAGTTTTGATGAATTAAATGCAATTGAAAGAGCAGAATTAAACCAATTGTCAGAGCAGGTAAAACAGTTGGCTAAGGACATAAAAAATTACCTGCAATGATTGGTAAAATCACCATAGGAAAATCTTTCCGCGGATGTATTTTATATTGCCTGAATGATAAAATTCAGGAGCCTAATCAGGAACAGGTAATGAAGAATAGGGCTGAGGTTTTATTATTTAATAAATGCTTCGGCAACCAACAAGAACTGATCCAGCAATTTAATGAAGTAAGGCGGTTAAACACTAAATTATCAAAGCCGGTTTTACATATCACATTAAGTCTTGCCCCCGGAGAAAAATTAGTAAAAAATAAGATGGCAGAAATATGTGAAGCCTGCGCAAAAGATTTTGGTTTTGAAAACAATCAGTTTATAGCCATCAATCATACAGATACAAAACACCAGCATTTTCATATTATAGCTAACAGGATCGGCTTCGATACAAAGACTGTTAGCGACAGTAATAACTATAAAAAGATCGCTGATTTCTGCCGTAAAATAGAGTTGGAATATGAGTTACAAAAGGTGCTAAATCCGCGAAAGTTTTTGACTAAAGAAATGCAACTAAAACCCAGATTAGACAGTCGCAAGGAGACCTTAAAAGAATGCATAAAAAAGACGTTGAGCGAATCAAAAGATTATGAAGCATTCGAACAAAAAATGAAAGCAAAGGGATACCAGATTATCAAAGGAAGAGGGATTTCGTTTATCGATAATAAGAAGGTAAAAGTAAAAGGAAGTGAGGTAAATTTTTCACTTCAAACAATAGAAAAAATATTAGAAAAACAGGAAATGATCCCAATTAAAAAGGAAAATATTCATCAGTCATTTGATAGAAATATTTCCACTGGTCAACCCGGACTTTCGTTGAAAAAGGAAAAAGATTTATCCATTTCTGAATTACTTAAAAAAGATATCGCCAAGGGTTTGGAACAGTTAATGAAGCCTGAAGAAAATCTTGATTTATTTCAGCCTTCATTGATAAAGAAGAAAAGAAGAAAAAAACAACATCGTCATTTATGACCGCCTTTCAAATCCGAACTATGGAACCTGAAATTATTGAAACAGTGCTAAAGGAAATCCTGGAAGAAATAAAAATTATTCACCAGGAGAATGCTGAAAAAGAAAAATTCACGGGCGAACTTAAAGAGAAAATTCAGTCGTTGGAAAAAGCATTATACGCGCAAGCTAAACCTCCTGAAATAAATTTATTGCCTGTGCAATTACAATTAGATTCCGGCATAAAAAATATAGAGAAAATCGTCCAGGAACAACCTAAAAATATTACCCGTAAGATACAGATATTACTTTTTCCTGAAAGAGGCGCCAGGGAATACTACCGGATTATATTTGGGCGGCTATTTTTTTGGTTACTAATGTTTTTGTTTGCCACTTATATGTTTTCTTTGGGCAAGCAGTTTATTGATAATTGGAAAGAGGTGACTGAAAGGAAAAATGAATTAATTCAACTACATAACGCGTTGCCTGATCAAACGAAATCCGGTCATATCAACAACTATAAAAAATAGCTTTCATAGTATTGGAGTTATCAGGCTATTTTTTTTATTATCCCGGAAAAATTCCTAATCTAACCTGTTCATAAAATAATTTTTACCCATTCTTTTGTAAAGCCAAAAGTTAGAGGTTATTTTGTAATACATTCCGACAGGCAAGTAAAACTTATTCTTTTGAGCTTGTTAGCCTGGTAAATCCCTCCCTTTGATACGGTTTTATTCTAATTACAAAATCGCTTGTCAACTTTTTATTTGCTAATAAATTTATATGCATTAAAAGGTGATGATTTGGTAAATGCTAACCTACACTTCAGTTTAAATGGATTAAATAATTATCCTGTAGCGATTGAATGATAGTGCAAAGCTGAATTAAAAACACCAGGAAAGTTAAATACATTTCTTATTGAAAGCATGTAACCCCTTAGAATATGCCGATCAATAATATTTTCTGGTCAGGAGAGAAACAGAATGACATCCATGTCATTGCGGGTCAATCATCTGTTGATCTTACAACTGCGCACCTCGCTTTCGCGAAGGTAAATGTTGATGGTACTATCGACAATCAGTTTGCAAAAATCTATCTCAATGATGCATCAAATGCCAATGATGTAACATTGACCTTCAAACCGCTCTTTAAAGGTGCTACAGCCGGGGACAATTTTACTGGCCATGGAATTACGGTCAATACAAAAACAGGTGTGGTCACAGTAGCGGCCGTCCTGCCATCTCCGCGAAAGAACAACTTCATTATTGAAGCTGAAGCGGTTAGTGGCGCAAGAACATTTACTGAAATTATCCGGGTTCAAATTCACCAGAGTATATCGCAGGTATGGCTTACTCCTTCCACATTATCAATACGGCCATTTACGGCTTCGCTGCCTGAAAACACTACCTACAAATTTTCGGTGAGGGCTCAATTTGATGATGGAGTCGTGGGCGACATTATAGAAATGCCTGGCATTACATGGTCGCCGAATGCTAACGTAAATATTGTATCGGGCAAACTCATATTGAAGGCTGGAGACAGCACCGGAAATGTAATCCCAATAACAGCAAATCTTGCTGCAGCATTAGGCGGCGGTTCGGCTACAGCTAATATGAAAATTGACGACCCCTGGGATATCAGTCGCCCCACAAATATTTCCATAGTAGTGGGAGGCGGATGGCCGGGAACTATAAATCCTGAAAAAGTACCGAATGTATTATTTCTTTCGGAAGGCTTTACAGCGGCTCAGGAGCCTGCTTTCCGGCAATATGTCAATTCCCTGGTTCAGTTTCTTAAAACCAACTCACTCAATAAGCCTTATAATTTTCTCGCCACTTCCATGAACTTCTGGTCGGGCTTTATACCATCGCCTGATGAAGGATTTTCTGTGGCCTCCGAGGTATACCCGGTTCAGGACGGAACGGTATTAAAAGCACGTTTTATTCCTACCCCTCAAAAGCCAGCTGCTGCTGCGGGTATCTGGACCATCGAACAATTGGTTTATTCCGTAGGGCTTCCCGTTCCTGCTGATGATGCTTCCAATGCTGCCCGGACCAATGCGATGATAAAAACAGAATGGCAAAGTCTCATGGATCCTGATCCGTCAGTTCATGTGAATGATGTACTCATAAATCAATGGCGGTTTCTTTCAAAAAGAAGTTTCGTAAATGAAGTGAACTCAGCACTGCACGTAAAAGCAGGAGCCCCGGTTGCTACAAGGGGGGCTGCTTTGATAAATTTTGATTCGTCCAGGATGGATCGCGATAAATTAGATAAGTTCCTGGTCACCGTGCGGGATCCAAGTGGTATTCCTGTTCAGGATCTCTGGGCAAAGAAAGCCGATGGTACAAAGCCAAACAATTACGATCTGATTTGCATAGTACCAAATGGATTTGGGAGAGCATTAAATGCAGATGGGTATTTTTTTATTAATACCTTAGAAGAACTGCCGATTCAAACAATCGCCGGAAAAAATGCCTTTGGTTTCCATCTTTCTCCTCCGGCTAATACGGCTTCAGCAGATAAGTCACGCACGTTTGCCCACGAAGTTTCCCATTCATTTTTTCTTGATGATGAGTATGGCGAGAGGGAAGGTCCTTCGGGCCGTACTTCCGCAGAAATCAATTTATATTCTAATATTATTTTGGAAGCTGATGCTATGAGAGCAGGGCAAATACATGGAGATGAAATAAAATGGAACTGGCATCGCATTAAAAAGGCAGCCACGCTAAGTGGTGATATCCAGGATGCCGGAGGAGGAAAGTTTCGTGTACCCTTGGTCTTAAGCCAGGGCTTTCAATTTGCCATTGGCGATACTGTTCATTTCAGGTTCAGGCAATATCCAACTCCTTTAATCAAAAATCCTAAACTAAGTCCTCCGCTCGAAATAACAGATCCTGCGCCTGTCGCCGATGCAATTCATGTAAAGTTAAAAGCAGGTGCGGTTTTTAACTATCCAAACCTGGTGGCTGCCGCTCAATTCATCAATGAATTTAAAGAGGGATCTATTATATATATACCCGTTGAAGCGCCTGCATCAGTAAAAACAAATGATTATCCATATGCGGAAATTGTAGGAAAAAATATAAAGGATTATATAACGGCAAACCACAAACCCCTAACTGTATTGCCCAGCGTGATTGATACTAATAATATTCAACAACCAATCATTCCCGGCGTGTCGCTTCCTGATTGCTTTAATAAAAACAGGCCGAGAATCGTAGGATTGTATTCCGGGGGAGATACCTATCACAAAGGATATTTTCACGCCACGGGCAACTGCATTATGCGTGATGATCATACTGACGGACGGGAATTCTGCGCCGTCTGCAGCTATATTTTAACTGATACTATTAATCCATATAAGCATTTTGAAACGGACAGGGAATATCAAAAAATTTATCCCCAGGAATAATGAGTGAAGAACAAGATACCATAGCACTAATCGGGCAGGAACTCCTGAATGTCGTAAGCCCGCTGAAAGAATCTTTCAGTGATGCCGAGCGCTTCAAAGGATTTCTTTACACACTTGGATGGGACGCAAATGGTTTGCCCAATGAATACATAGAGTTGGCTGCATCTGTTACTGATGCCGAAATTTTTATTGAAAAAATCGCTGCCGGTGCATTTGGAGCTTCCGATATTCCCGGTTTAATTGGTGCTGTAAAAAATCTTTATGATAAAATACAAGGAATCAGCTCTGTTCCCCCCGGTGTAAATGCTCCCGAATTTTTATCTGAGATTGGTGAAAGGCTTTTTGAATTTCTTCTTACCTCCTATCTTCAGCGGATCAGGCCTGTTTACTACAACCTGCTATCCGCGATGGATGTTATTCAAATTCAAAACCTAGCAGATTCTGCCAATAAACATGCCTTCATCAGAACGGAATTTAAATGGGAGGAAATTCCTAAAATTATCCAGGACCCTTTATCAATCGTAAAACGTGTATATGGGTGGGGTACGCCTCAATTAAATTCTCAAATCTTATTTGAGCACCTATCAGGTTTTCTCCACGGGCTTGGGTTTCCTGTCGCGATTACCGAAATTAACGATGACCTGACTTTAGCATATTCAGGTGACAACAACCTGTCCCTCTCCAGGAAGATGAGGGGTATTAAAATTCCTTTTCACTATAATGTAATTGGAACGACGCCTGTTGAATTATCCGTTGAAATATTAGAATTGCCTGCCGCTGCCGGAAAGCTGCCTGGCCTTGTTATTCAGCCAGGACTTCCATCTGTGATTCCTTTGGATTTTGATTTCGGAGAAGAAGTAACCTTACACATCAGGGCAGGAAGTGATATAGCAAATAAGTTCGGAATAATCATAAGGCCTGATGAATTTTCAGTAAAATATCCTTTCCAGGACGGGACGACTTTTCCTTCGGCAGGCTTTGAAGTGAGCTTTGATTATCATCCGCCCGAACCAAAATTAATAGTGGGGTCGTCCGGCGGGATACGCATCCAGGAAAAAGGTTTTGTGCTCGGCTTCGAGGTGATCAGTGTGTCCGGTGATTTTGAAATTAAATTTTATATGGAGCTTAAAGAATTGTCTTTAGTTCTTGCCGCCGGGGAAGGTGACGGGTTTTTAAAAACATTATTGGGCGATGGGGAAACGAAGGTAGATATTCCATTAGGCATTGACTGGTCGAGCAAAAATGGATTTGGCTTCCGGGGATCAGGCAATTTTGAGATAGCGCTAAACCCACATCTAACTTTGGGGCCAATTATCATTTCCGGCTTCCAGTTGTCATTAGGTTTACCTGCCAGCGCTGATCCTAAAATTAAATTAGAAGCGGGTATTAATATTAACGGCGATTTAGGTCCGCTGAAAGCTGTGGTTGAAGAGATCGGGCTTGGACTATATATTAACTTTAAACCCGGCAATCTCGGGCCTTTAGACCTTAGCCTTGGTTTCAAGCCTCCCAACGGTGTAGGCCTATCCGTTGATGCCGGTGTAGTGAAAGGAGGCGGCTATCTTTTCT
>JBDTUZ010000042.1:0-50051 GCA_040007435.1 Ginsengibacter sp.
ACCTTTATTTTTCCAAAGATTTCTGAAGGTTGTCTTTAAATAATTCTTAAACACTACGTACTGTTTTAAATTTTAAATGCTGAATTTTAAATGGCATATCTCACCATCTATCATTCAACATTTACCCTGAAAAAATCAAATTTGCTATATAGCTATACCAAAATATTCTCCGTCACAGTTTGTCCATCGAGCATTCTTATAATACGGTGGCTGTAGCGGGCGTCATGCTCAGAGTGCGTTACCATTATGATAGTGGTTCCCTGCTCATTAAGATCGGTAAGCAATTGCATTACTTCATTGCCGTTAGATGAATCAAGATTACCTGTAGGCTCATCCGCGAGAATTAACTTTGGGTTATTTACTACAGCTCTCGCTACGGCTACACGTTGCTGTTGTCCACCACTCAATTGCTGCGGATAGTGATTGCGGCGGTGCATGATCTGCATTTTATCAAGAACATCTTCCACTCTCTTTTTTCTTTCATCGCTTTTTACACCAAGATAAATAAGCGGAAGCTCCACATTTTCAAAAACGGTAAGTTCGTCAATGAGATTAAAACTCTGGAACACAAAACCGATATTACGTTTACGCAAATCGGCTCTCTTGCGTTCATTGAAATCTGCAACTTCAATGCCATTGAATAAAAAACTACCATCATCAGGATCGTCAAGCAATCCAACAATATTGAGCAAAGTAGATTTGCCACAGCCCGAGGGGCCCATTACTGCTACAAATTCTCCCGATTTCACTTCAAAGGAAAGTTTGTTTAGTGCGACAGTTTCCACTTCTTCGGTGCGGTAAATTTTTTCGAGTTCAGAAATCTTGATCATTTTTTTGTTTTTTAGATTTGATCTTTTGTTATTAAATTTTTATGAAAAAACTTTCATAAGGATAGGCAGGAACAGATTGCTGCTCACTGATGATTCTAGATTGTAACATCTGGTTATTGGTTTTAACAGAGCTGCATTTCATATCACAAGTCGTAGTCTCACTTTTAATAGCGAGCGAAACAAGGCAAAAAAAAATAATTGAAACCAGGCGAAATAAAAAAGATTTATTCATAACAGTGTATTTATGGCTTTAGCTTTTTTAGGAGCTCAAGCCTTGGTGAATGTCTTGTTGATATTTTGTTTGGCTTTTCAATTTCTGATATTTGAACTCTAAAAATAAATATGTCAACTAAATTTTATTATCACTTCTGCAGCACCAGTTCCTGCATGTCTCCATAATTTTCATAGCTGGAGGTAACCACTTTATCACCCGGCTTTAATCCCTGCAACACTTCATAATAATCAGGGTTTTGATTTCCTAATTGTATATCTACCTTATACGCTTTACTGCCGTTATCACTTAATTTAAATATCCAGTTACCACCTGTTTGCTGGTAAAAACCACCTTTCGGCAAAAGCACTGCAGTTCTTGCATCACTGAGCGCTAATACAATCTGCAGGGTTTGCCCACGCCTTATTCCCTGCGGCACCTTATTAGTGAATTGCATGTCGACCTGGAAGCGGCCGTTGGTGACCTGTGTGTATACTTTTTTAATTTCAAGTGTGTACGTAGTGTCGTTAAAGGTAAAAGTTCCTTTCAAACCGATATAGATACGTGATATATAGTGTTCATCAACATCTACTCTTACTTTATAACCGCTCAACACATCAATCTGCCCGAGCCGCTCTCCTTTATTTTTTGACTGGCCAACCTCAGCATCCAAAGAAGTTAACTGGCCGTCAACAGGTGCACGTACGATAAGATCACCTACTTTTTGCTTCATTACATTCAATGCATTCTGCGATCCTTCAAACGACTGCCTGGCCTGTTTTAGCTGCTGCTCTGTTGAGGTGGAATCCTGTTGAAGAATTGTTTGGGTAAGCTTTTCCTTTTGCTTGTAGTAATTATAGTCATTTAAAGCTTTTTCATATTCCTGCGAACCAATTGCTTTTTGCTCATACAAATGCTTATCTAATTTATAGACACGCTCCGACTCTTTTAGCTGGCTCTCTACATCCGTCATTTGATTAAGTTTGCTCACGGTGTTTTGCTGAGCAGCATTTTTCGAAATTTGCATTTGAGTAAGCAGGTTATACACGTTGGTTTCCTGTGTAACCAATCCCAACTGCAAATCCGTATTAGACAATCTTAAAATTGGTTGGTCTTTTTTCATAACAGCACCGTCATCTACAAATTTTTCCTCAACACGGCCACCTTCTACAGCATCAAGATATATGGTTCTAAGCGGCAACACTATTCCGTTCACAGGAATATTTTCCTGGAATGAGCCTTTTGTTATTTCACTGACGGTTATTCTTTCTGTATCCACATTCAACCGGCTCTTACCCGATGTGAAATAATAACTGGCTGCAATCAATGCTACAACTCCTACAATTCCTGCTATAGTGAGAATTCTTTTTCGAGACCAATATCTCTTTGCAATTACTCTATCCACAATTTATATTTTTAGTTTTTTTAAAAAGGTTCCCGGTTTGAGCCGGGAGCCTTTACGCTATGAGAAAAATGCTAACGCTCTACCTGCAATATACCATTAACACGATGCCATGTTTTAACGTTCGTGATTGTCAATAAGTTACAGGCGAGGTGATCTACGAAGATGTTCCTTAGTGATACAATTAGTGTTCGGTTTTGATACAGGTGCGGTAGCAATGTAACCTCGTGAGTTGTGGCATGGTGCCGGCAAAGAAAAATGGGGATATTGATTATTTAATTGCCTTAAACAATTCTTCATACGTCCAGATATTTCCTTTTACAAAAAAATCATAGGTCTTATCCCAGCTATCTCCTTTTCCCCAGCCTATCATTGATGAAATGAGTTTCGTTTTATTACCTCCCATATCTATAAATTGAATTAACTCCTGCAGATTGCCGTCTTCGCTTTGCACCTCTGGTGTAAAATTATCGTTAAGCTTTACCTTTAAAGTAAGCAATTCTCCCTCCAAGTAATTAATAATGGCGAGCCTTATTGATGTACTATCACTGAGCTGCTTATTGATATCATAGTTGGTTAAAATAAATCCACCTGTCTTTAATTCAATGTGGGCTAAAGGCGCGATCCACTTTTGTAAAAGCGCATCTTTGGTGAAATAATTCCATGCGATCTTGTTATCAACAGGTACGATCATTTCAAGCCTTAAAACTTTTTCTCCTGATGGCGTTTTGTACGAAGTGTTTTTCACTTGTTGGGCTTCTGTAAAAAATACAGACAGAATCAAACACGTGGAAGCAGCTAATTTTGAAAAAATCATGTTAATAAATTTGAAAATAAATATAACAGTAAAAATAATTTTATCCGCAAAAATTATATGGGCGGCTTTAAAGAATACAATTGCTCAACTAACATTCCCTTATTAAATAAAATTCACAACCATACAGCAACTGTACGTTTTTGATACAGGATTTTTTAAAGCCTAATTACATAAAAAATTAATTGCCATGCTTTTGTATTTATGGTATAATTGCAGCTATCTTGTTCAAGTGAACCGGTGACCGATGAAATTAACAGTGATTTTATGGGATATGATAATTTTTTCATTAATTAGTCAACCATACATTCAAATTTAATCTTCCATTAAAATTTCAAAATAACCGATATTGAAAAAATAAATACCTGATAGAATATGTTGCTTAAGAATGCCTGTATATTAATTATAGACGATGATACTGATGTGCTGACTGCTGTAAGGCTGCTGCTAAAAACAGAAGTGAAAGAAGTTGTCACCGAAAAAAATCCTGAAAATATACGCTGGCTTTTATCAAAACAATCATTCGACCTCATATTGCTTGATATGAATTTTACAAGTTCTATCAACACAGGAAATGAAGGCATCTTCTGGTTGAATAAGATAAAAGAACTTGGTTCTGAGGCATCTGTAATTATGATTACAGCCTATGGCGATATAGACCTTGCCGTGCGATCTTTGAAAGAAGGCGCATCGGATTTTGTAGTAAAACCTTGGCATAATGAAAAGCTAATTGAAACTATAAAAGAAACACTAAGAAAAAAAGGGAAACATGCTGGCCCTGCGGTTCCTTCGGGCGATTCTGTAATAGGCAAAGAATTACTTGGCCACTCAGAAGTAATGAATGATATTTTTTTAAAAATAGAAAAAATAGCACCTACTGATGCGAACATTCTAATACTTGGAGAAAACGGAACGGGCAAAGAACTTATCGCGAAGGCCATCCATCAGCAATCTCTTCGCGCAGAGAAACCTTTTGTAAAAGTAGACGTGGGTGCATTAACGGAAACACTTTTTGAGAGCGAATTATTTGGCCATAAAAAGGGATCTTTTACCGGTGCAAATGAAGACCGGGCCGGAAGATTTGAGGCTGCAAGCGGAGGCACATTATTTCTTGACGAAATTGGAAATATCTCTTTGCAGCAGCAGGCAAAACTATTAAGTGTTTTACAGAACAGGCAGGTAACGCGGCTGGGAAGTAACCAGGCAATAGACATCAACATACGATTAATATGCGCTACGAATCTGCATATTGGCGAACTTGCCAACGAAAGCCGTTTTAGAAAAGATCTTATTTACAGGATAAATACTGTTGAGATAGTGGTGCCTCCATTACGGAAAAGAGAAGACGACATTGTTATTCTTGCAAAACATTTTGCAAAAATGTATGCGGGAAAATACCTAAAACCAGAGCCTGTATTTGATTCGAAGGCACTTGATAAACTGAAACAATATCTTTTCCCTGGCAACGTACGGGAGCTACAATACACTATGGAGCGGGCCGTGATTATGTCAGATGGACAGGAACTAACAGCATCTGACCTTATTTTTTCTCCTATCGAATCTAAAGTACTGCAGGAGGCGGAGCCTGCGGATCTAAATTTAAACACGGTAGAAAAAAATACGATTTTACTTGTGATCGAAAAACACAATGGAAACATAAGCAGGGCGGCAAAAGAGCTAGGGCTTACGAGGACTGCATTGTACAGGAGATTGAGTAAATACGATATATGAAACCCCATCCCATACAGGCGCAATAAGAGCGATTGCCGGATAAATTAATTCGATAAATTGAAAATTATCTTGTTTACTTTTAAAGTGAAGGTATCAATGCATAAATTATATTTTAAAACAATTGTTGGTTCTCCCCTTTATGAACAGGGTTATTTGCTATGATAAAAAGATTAGAATTGAGGATAGCGGTGAGAGTGGTGTTTCTATTTGCCACCCTTTTTGCTTTTGCATTTATTTTATTGCAGGGATGGCATACTTATCTTATTTTGATTGCTCCTGTTATTGCATACCAGCTTATTGAATTATACCGCTTCCAGCACAAATCGCAGGATGAGATTAAACAATTTGTGGAATCAATACACTACCGTGATTTCTCAAGATATTTTGATGTAAAACATGCCCCGGCTGAGTTACAGCCTATGCGTGAGGGATTCAACCAGATCAACAGTACTTTTAAAATAATAAGCAAAGAAAAAGAGACCCAGTATCAATACCTGCAAAAAATTCTTGAACTGGTAGAGACAGGAATTCTTTCCTATGAAAATGAATCGGGTGAGGTAATGTGGATGAATGAATCTTTAAAACAAATGCTGCAATTGCCCTATCTAAAAACCATTCACTCACTTGCAAAGCGCGACAATGATTTATACAATGATGTCATCGCGCTTAAACCCGGCGATGGGAAAGTTACAAAAGCCCACCTGGAAAAAGGATCGTTTAAGGTGTTGCTATCCGCGACTGCTTTTGCTACAGAAGGAAAAAAATTTAAGCTCATAGCATTTCAAAATATCAGCGAAGCGCTGGATGAAAGCGAATCGCAGGCCTGGCAAAGATTGCTGGGCGTAATGACGCATGAAATAATGAATTCAGTCGCCCCTATTTCATCACTTGCCGATACTTTAAAAAACAGGCTCGAGAAATCAGTGATGCACATGACCAACAAATCTGCAGCAGTTCACGATCTTGAGTTGGGCATTGACACCATCAAAAGAAGAAGTGAAGGTTTGCTAAAATTTGCGGAGACTTATCGTAACCTGAATAAGATAACGACACTTAATATTAAAAAAACCTTTGTAAGAGATCTTTTTGAGAGCTTGTATCAATTGATGCAGCCGACACTTGAGCAGAAAAATATAGAGATGGATATCGTGCTGAAAGACACTGACCTTGTATTAGATGTTGATACCAACTTAATAGAACAGGTATTGATAAACCTGGTTGTAAATGCGATGGAAGTAGTGAAAGATCGCCCGGAACCCACGATTGTTCTTTCAGCAACTTCTTTAAATAATAAAAAAGTCATTTTAAAAGTTTCTGATAATGGCGTAGGTATGTCGGAAGAAGTGATGGATAAAATATTCATCCCTTTTTTTAGCACCAAGAAAAATGGAAGTGGTATTGGCCTAAGCCTCTGCAAACAAATCATGATGCTTCACAAGGGAAATATTCATGTACAATCAATAGAGGGCGAAGGAACTGCCTTTACTTTGCAATTTTAGTTATTGCTCAATACTTCTAATACATCGCTGCGATATAATTTCCCAATTGGTATTTCGGCTTTATTTATTTCTACCACTTCATGCGTGTATGATTTTATTTTTGATACAGAAGCAATATAGGAACGATGTGTGCGAAGAAATTCCTTTTCCGGTAACATCGACTGAACTGAATTCAAAGATAGCTTTGTGATGATAGTCTCATTGGCTGTGAAGATTTTTACATAATCTTTCATGCTCTCTATATAAAAAATATCCTGCAGCATTACTTTTACCATTTTCCTGTCGCACCTCACATACACAAAGCTGTCTGCCGCGGGCACATCTGGTATAGGTTTAGCCTCGTTTACATTATGGCCTTTCAATAAAAATGCCTTATTCACCGCTTTTACGAAACGTTCAAATTTTATAGGCTTTAACAAATAGTCAACTACATC
Source organism: Ginsengibacter sp. (assembly GCA_040007435.1). Lineage (GTDB taxonomy): Bacteria > Bacteroidota > Bacteroidia > Chitinophagales > Chitinophagaceae > Ginsengibacter. The sequence continues at coordinate 6,922 of JBDTUZ010000042.1, forward strand.
AAGCTCATATCCTTCAATCGCATAATCTATATGCGCTGTTGTAAAAATAACGGGCGGCGGATTTTTTATTGTTTTCAGAAATTCATTGCCATTCATTTGCGGCATTTTAATATCCAGGAAAATCAGGTCAATATCATTCTTTTGCAAAAATGAAATTGATTGCAAAGCGTTACTGCATTCGCCTCCAAATTCAAGCACAGGCATCTCGCTAATGTAGCTGTGAATGATTTCTCTTGCCGGCGGCTCATCGTCAATTACCAGGCATTTGAGAGTTTGAGGATTATTCATAAGCCATCATTTTATGATGAATAGAAATATTATTTCTCCCCGGATTAATTTCCTGCAATTCCAGTTTTAGATTAACAACGAAAACTTCTTCTTCATTGCAGGTATTGAAGAAATGTTTTCCGGGATACAACAGGGCAAGCCTTTTTTTTACATTATTCAGGCCAATGCCGTCCTTCTTATTTTCTTTCCCGATCATATTTGCCTTACCATTGAGAAGTTTCAGGGACATCTGCTTGTCGTGAATTCTAATTTGCAAACTTATCCATGGCTGCTCAATCATATTGCTGGCGCCATGTTTAAAGCAGTTCTCTATTAATGGCAACAATAGCAGGGGAGCTATGTAAAGATCATCCGCTTTTGGTGGTAAGTCTACATGTATGTCGGGTTTATTGTCATAACGTATTTGCTCCAGCTCAATATAATCCTGTATCATTTTAAGCTCTTTAAAGAAAGGAACAAGCGGTTGGCTTCCTTCATATAAAATAAATCTTAGCATATCCGACAGGCCGGTAACCAACCTCGAAGCGACGGGCGAAGTATGCTGCGTGTAAGAATAAATATTATTTAGAGTATTAAATAAAAAATGCGGATGCACCTGCGCCTTCAGCAATTGTAATTGAGATTCCACATTTTCCTTTTGGAGTTGCATGTTGCGCTGTTCTTTTACATACCAGTATTTCATTAGCTTAATTGCAGCGGCTATGCCTCCTATTGTAATAGCACCACGAAGGCCCGCCATCAGTGATAAAAAGATATTGGCGCCGTTGCTTCTAAACTTATCAATAAACAAACCTCCAAACATTAGCTTTCGAAGCGGATCAATTATAAATGCCCCAATGGTCGCAGAAAATGCTGCAGTAAGGAGGAATAAAACTCCAGTCCATATTGCAGTGTGCCAGTAACGTTGTTTCAACAAAAAAAGCGGTATTACAAAGTAGATAAGTGAATAAGCCAAAAAAATATGCATCATCATAAACACCAACGACTCTACCATCGACATGGTTAATCTCTTCCAATATAAAGTAGGATCATAAATGCTGCTGAAGGAATATAAAATTCCCTGGAACATCCACCAGAATAGCCAGAAGTAAACATGTCGCCTCACGCGATATTTTTTCTCTTCTGAAAATATGAAAGGATAGGAATTCATTACTAAAAGTTAACTCGATTAATTGGTCGTTTCAAGTAGGCACTCACGAAATATTTATACGGCAATTGCATCAGACAAATGGTGATTATTCATGATCGAAATTGTCTTTCGGCTTTCAGATTTTATTACCGGCTATCTATCTTTTCCTATTTTCAAAATTGCTTTGACCAAAGAACCATCTTCTTTTGCCTGCTTTATTTGGTTCGATGTAAGCAAGGAATTATCGAGTAAGCTTTTTAATTTTCTTAATGTGGCCTTGCTCTTAATGTTTATTTTTTTCCCTTCAATTTTTTCCGTGTATATTAATGAATCATTATCATTATAGAAGTAAAAAGTGTTAAGCTTAGGCATTCGATTATTACTCTCTATTACCCAATATCCGTGACAGGGAACCCAGTCTTTTGAATGTGCAGGGCTCCTTTTTTGTGCTATTATACCATGGGAGGAACAAAGCATTAATATGCCAGTTGCAATTGCTAATTTAATCCGTTTCATAAAGTTGCTTTAGTGGTTTAATAAAACAAAATTACCCGGGACTAATGGTCAAAAAATTAAAAGTAGCTGTACGAGATGTGACTGTAGATATACGAACGAAAAACGAAGACTAAAGTGATTTGCTTTTTTGCAAAATTAATTATTCAATAACCCAACCCTATTTTTCAACTAATTGAATTCCTGTTTTGGCAAACAGTAACAAGTGTTGCTTATACAAATTTCCTGTTGTCATTTTAAATGTCTTTTTACTCATTCCAAAGAATGAATAAATTTCTTCCGGCGAAGACTTATCGTGATAGGGTAGATAGCCATCATTTTCTTTTAGCAATCGCAATACTTTTTCTGCTTCATCTTCTACTCTTTGGTAGCCGGGTTTTCCGGCCGCAACATCTATTTTGTTTTCAGGCAAAAGATTTTTTATAAATCCTTTAAACCGGTCTCCTGTTTGAATATCACGATACACTTCATTAAAATGCAAAATGCCTTTGTGTATATTATTTATGATTACTTCATAGCCAATATCTGTCTTGCGGTACACGATCAATTCCACTTCGTCTTTTACTTTTACCGTAAGATTTTCATTCGATAAAAAAGGCTCTATTTTTTCAGTCGCGGCCAAACGTCCTGTTTGCTCGTCCATCACAATCTTCACAAGATATTCTCCATTTATGCGCATAAAGGTTAGCATTTTTGATTTTGGGATAAAGAGATCTTTCATTAATCCCCAATCTAAAAAAGCTCCCTGGTGAGTTACATTCACCGCTTTCAACCTTACAATATCACCTAACACGCCGTAAGGTTTTTGGGTTGTTGCAATCGGTCTGTCTTCTCCATCATGATACAGAAATACTTTTATGTCATCGCCAATCTTAATGCCTGGCGGCACAAATCTTTTTGGTAACAAAATGCCGATATCCCCATCGTCAAGAAAGACTCCCATTGATTTTTCCTTACTAACTTTTAACACATTGTATTCACCCATTTTTATCATAACTATCCTTTTGAAAATATAGCAAAGTTAGCCGAAGAAATTGTTTGCACCAGTAATCATATTTAATCAGTTATTCCATAATTGAGGAGAAGATGTGCAGGAATGAAAAGGGAATAATACTTCTTGATTAGGAAAGGACGAGCAAAATTTATGAAGCAGAAACACCGATGGCTTAATGAGCTTTTCTTACAGGAATACGGAAAGTAATAGTTGATCCAACGGCGAGTTCACTTTCTGCCCATATTTCACCTCCATGCCCTGCAATAATTTCCGAGCAAATGAATAAACCGATTCCGGATCCCGAGTAGGTGGAAGGGATGCCTTGAACGCGATAGAAACGCTCAAATATTTTTTCCAAATCCTTTTTTGGAATCCCGATGCCATTGTCTGCTATACTTAGCTGCAGGTGTTTATTTTTTATTGAGGACTTCACAACAATTTCCTTTGAATCAGGAGAATACTTTATAGCGTTTAGTAATAAATTATTTATCACATGTTCAATCCGCTCCTTGTCTGCATGAATTATCAATGGCTTTTTTGTTCTTTCTACCCGAATCTTATAAGAAGGATTTGATGCATGCATATTCCTGCAAATTTCCTTTAGTAATACTTTCAAATCAAAACTTTCATAATCTAATTTTAGCACACCGGCCTGGATTTTAGAGACATCTAAAAGATGAGAGATAAGATCCGTTAATTTATTTACCTGCCTGGTTGAGTTGTTGATAAAACCAACATTCTCATCGCCGTGCATTATTTCTTCCAATAGCTGGAGATTTACTTTTATAACGGTTAAAGGCGTATTTAATTCATGGCTTGCCATAGCGATAAAATCGTCTCTATACCTGTTAAGGTCCTCGAGTTTTTCAGTATATAACTTATGTTGCTCCTCAATTTCTTTTCTTTTACTTATGTCTTTAGCTATAGTCGAAGCGCCGGTAATTTTTCCCGTCGAATTGTAGATAGGCGAAACCGTTAGTGAAATATTTACTTCGCTTCCATCTTTTCTCAGCCTGGTCGTTTCGAAAGGCGCTACCCTCTTACCGCTTTTTATTTTATTGCGTATGGAAATATCCTCTTTAATTTTCGACGGCGGTACAATAATATTAATATGTTTACCTATTACTGCTTTCTTCTTGTGGCCAAACATTTTTTCAGCCCCAAAATTCCAACTTGTAATAATGCCATCAAGCGTCTTGCTGCATATCGCATCATCAGATGTATTTATTATTGCAGCATACAGTGCTTTTTGATCAGAAATGTCACTAATTATTTTTGAGGTTCCAATCACTTTTTTATTAACATCCCGAACAGGGGTAATTATATGAGAAGCAAAAATCCTGCTTCCATCTTTCTTCTTTCGGATTGCTTCATACTTTTTCACTCCTCCGCCGTTTTTTATTTTTTTAATCATACCTTCTTCTTCATCTATACATTCCTCGGGTATTATTATAGAAATATGCTTGCCATTAGCTTCCTGTGCCGTGTACCCAAATATTTTTTCAGCGGATGAATTCCAACTGGTAATAGTACCGTTTAAGTCTCTGCTTATAATCGCATCATCGGAGGCTTGAACAATCGCGGATAGTCTGTCGAAATCAGAGAAACGTGGCTTTTGCATGCGTTAAAAATAATTTAATTAGCCCTTAAAAACAAGTAATATAACGATTGATAATCATTCTAATAAAATAGCAAATGACTAAACAAAAAAACTACTTAAATACTGTTTAACCCTTTAGTTTGAACATCAAACAAGAAGTTTGAAAAATATTTTTTCAAAACACTGATCCCACTTGGAGATTTTGACGGATGGAGGCCTATGCCCCACTCCATGCCTGTCTCAAAAATCTTAACCAGTTGCCATGCATTATATTTTCAACATCCTCTCTTTTATAACCACGCTTGTAAAATAGAGAAGGAAGGTTTTGCAGATCCGATATTTTTTCCAGGTCATAGGGGCATTGCTCTCTTCCGTAGCCGCCGTCAAGATCGGTACCTATTCCTATATGTAATGTGTTACCTGCTATCTGGCATATATGATCAAAGTGGTCAATGATCTTTTCAAGATTGCAATTCATTTGCAGGGGCTTTGATTGTCCCCTGATCCAATTTGGAACCATCATCCACGCATCCAATGCGCCGCCAATAACAGCGTCTCTTTCAATCAACAACTTTATTTGTTCATCACTGAACTGGCGATTATGATTCACCAAAGAGCGTGCATTATTATGACTAGCCCACACGTGCCCATTAAAATTATCAAGTGCCTGCCAGAAAGCATCGTCGCATAAATGGGTAGCGTCAAGAATAATATTAAGGCGTTCCATTTCTTTCAATAACGCAATTCCATTTATACCCATCTCGCCTGTGGCATCTGTCCCATTAGCATACCGGCCCGGTCCATAATGCGCAGGCCCAAGAGCTCTCAATCCATACTGGTATGCCCTTTCAAGATGCTTTATGGTTATCAAAGAATCTGCGCCTTCAAGACTTAAAATATATCCTATTGCCTTTTGCTGATTATTATTCCCATCATTCCATAAACCAATATGGTTTTCCAAAGAATGCAAATCTTTTACCTGGATCATTTCGCCTGCTTCTTCCATTGCATTATACCATGCAAGCTGTGCCTGTGTTTGCGCCCATGCCTGATCGGGAGAATGCCAACCGGGTAAAGGATTATTCGGTGCTACGTAGCGGGCTATCTGGGTGGCAACTACCAATCCTATATTACCTTTTCTTAGTTCAGGCAATGAAACAGTTGCGTTGCCCCTGTCCGGCTTGTCGTATAAATCTTTTTCTCTTTCATTAATTTCATCAACATTCTTCGTGAGGTCGCGATTCCATTCCATCGCGTTCATTGCCAGATCAAGATGTGCGTCAATTATAAACATGGGATTTTATTTCAAATTAAGTTTTAGAGGTATTCATACTAAATTCTTGATACTTGATTCTTGATACTTGATTAAATACTGATTTTTCTATCCCGTGCAATTGTTTTCCATTCGCCTGCTGTTTCATTATTTTCTATAAGCAACGCACGTTCGTATAATGCAACCGTAGGACAAATATGAAAAGGTAATCCGTAAAAAACATCGCCCAAGTTATAAGAATGATCTTCGTTTGTTTCTACTACTAAATGCTCTTCACTCTGGCTGATAAATTTTAAACCAGGTGCATTCAAAAAATAAACGCGTTTATCCAGGTTATTTTCAGCAGCAATAGATTTGTGCCCAAGATCAAGACATAATTTTCTTTCGCCTGGAAAAGAAATTATGCGGCTAATAACTAAGGCCGCTGTGAGAAATTGTTGTTCCCCAAATGAAAGCTGGTATCCCCGATCCCAATAAATAAAAGTGCCCGGACTGCATTCCCTGTCTTTCTTTTTTGCATGAACAGGAAATGTGGGTGAGCCACCTGCGATAATAATTGGTTCAGAAAAACCATCCTGCAGCAATTCTCGTTGCATAGCAAGTATAGGCTCAAAAGCTTTATCACACTCAATTGTGCGTTGATTAATATCGGCTGATCGAATATGGCCATCATAAGCATGAAGCCCTGCCGGCAGTATTCCTTTTAAGGTTTTACATGATTTATACAATTCAATTGCGCCATCACCTGGAGCAATTCCAGTTCTGTTCATCCCCACATTCAAATCAATATATACCGGTATTTGCAAATCATTATCAATAGCATTATTGCTTATATCCTGCGCTGCAGAAAAATTGTCAACCAGGCATGAAAACTTTGTAGCGGGATATTTCTTAATTAAACTTAAGAGCCGTTTTACCTTTGGCCCTAAAGGTTGATAGGCCAGTAATACATCCTTTGCACCGGCCATTCCAAGCATCTCTGCTTCGGCTATGGTTGCACATTTAAATTTATTAATTCCTGCCGCCATTTGCAATTCGGCAACTTCCTTTGTCTTGTGCGTTTTTATATGAGGACGTAACCGGGTTACGTCGCCTGTCATGGAAATGGCTGTTCGTATGTTTTCGGCTACTCGTTCCATGTAAACAACCAACGCAGGAGAATCTATTATGTCAACATTTTTGATGTGGTACCATTCCATCTGTTACAATCGTTTAATACAATTCAAACAAAGCTTCGATTTCCACCGGTATGTTATCCGGTAAAGATCCCATACCTACAGCACTTCTTACCCCTACTCCATTTTCTTCGCCCCACACTTTCTTAAACAATTCACTGCAACCATTAATAATGTATGGATGCTTTTTAAAATCTGCTGTGCAGTTCACCATGCCCAGAACTTTGATTACACGTTTTACTTTGTCGAGGCTGCCTACGCCATTCACTATTGTCGATAAAATAGAAAGCCCCACTTGCTGCGCTGCGAGTTTGCCTTCTTCCATATCCATATCCAACCCAATTTGCCCGATGATCAAAGTTGCATCAGCCTTAAACGGACCATGCCCGGATACGTACAGGTGATTTCCATCTATTAGATAAGGTTTATAAACTCCCAGTGGCTTTGGAGAGGGAGGAAGTATCAGCCCGGTTTGTTCAAAATTATTTGAAGCGTTATTATTTTCCACAAACTAAATTTTAATGATTAAACAAAGAGATTCAAAATTAATACACCGGCAAGTCCTACAACAGAAATGATAGATTCCATTAAAGTCCATGTACGGATGGTATCTTTTATACTGAGGTTAAAATATTCTTTGAATAGCCAAAATCCTGAATCATTTACATGAGAACAGGCAAGGCTGCCTGCGCCTATAGAAAGCACCATTAAACTTGGATTAACCCCGCTTTGCATAATTACAGGAGCAAGTATGCCAGCCGTTGTAAGGCCGGCAACTGTGGCCGAGCCGATACATATCCTAATGATAGCGGCAATGATCCATGCCAGCACCAGCGGTGGAATACTTACTCCATTTAACTGCGCAGCAATTTGTTCACTTACACCGCTATCAGTAAGCACCTGTTTTAACGCTCCTGCGCTTCCAATAATCAGCAGGATCATTGCTATATCTTTTACAGCTTCTGTAAAAATGGACATGATTTCTTTTATACTGAAACCTTGTTTTATCCCAATACTGTATGTTGCAACGGCCAATGCTATAAGCATGACCACAGCAGGTTCGGCAAAAAAAGAAATTATTTGATGGAGCAGCGTTCCGGGAGCAACAAAGTAAATCAGCAAAGTAGTTACCATAAGAAGCACTACGGGTAAAAGGGCAGAAAAAAAGCTACTCACGCCCGAGGGCAGCCGATCTTCCGGCAAAGTTTTTCCATGAAAAGTTTCCAGCGGAACAGAATGAATATTTTTTAATGTTTTTGCAAATAATGGCCCCGCAATCACAATTGCAGGCACTGAAATAATAAGCCCATATATTAATGTGATACCGAGATTAGCGTTGAATTGTACTGCCAAAGCCGTGGGTGCGGGATGCGGCGGCAGAAAACCAAATGTAACAGATAACGCTGCAAGCATGGGCAATCCAATATAAACGGCAGGCAATTTATATTGATACACTACTGAGAAAATAAGTGGAACCAATAACACAAATCCTACTCCATAAAACAAAGGGATGCCTACAATAAAACCTGTAACGACCAAAGCCCATTGAATATATTTTTCGCCAAATGCCTTCATCATTACAGATGCAATCTTTTGTGCGGCGCCACTGTCGGCCACGAGCTTTCCCAGCATAGCGCCCAATGCAATTATGATCACTAACGATCCCAGCGTATCCCCAATCCCTTTCTGAACGGAACCTACAATCTTGCTAAAAGGAATTCCAAGTAACAAGCCCGTAACAATGGAAACAACTAAGAAGGCAAGAAAGGGATTTACCTTCCCCCACGTTATCAGAAGGACAAGGCCTGCGATGCACAGGAAAATAATCAGGAATTCCATCAGTAATTTTTGATAAATATATTTATTAACGCCGGGAAATGCGTTGCAAATTATACTAACAACTTTTTTTGATTAGAGACAGCCTGGTTGAGTCACGTAAAAAATTATACCGTTATCTTTTGAGTGCGCCTTCTCATAAGCTTTATAGCCTCTTCCTCACTGGCAAACATTCCGTTAATATTTACCAGGTTAGCGGCTAATTTATCATAACGGTCTGTAAGCAGGTATATAAAAATATGGAGATAATTAAGGCTGTCGAAAACTATCGCTTTATTTTCAGCGAAAGCATCTTTTCGTTTTAGAAATTCAAGTGGCATCTCAGTATAATGCATGCCGGGACGAAGGTGATGTATTACATGGTATCCATCGTTCCAGCACATTTGGTTATACGAAGTGTTGATACAATTCAAAGAATTTTTGTATGAATTTGAGGGATCATCAAAGTCCACAAACGCATGCTGTGTCCAGTTGCCCAACATGCTAACAAGCCGGCAAAAAAATAATGGGATTACGCATACGATCAGAGCCGCCTTAAGATTTACAAAACACATACCGATACAAAATAAGTAATAGAAAATTTCGCCGGCAGTGAATCTCTCGTACAGCTTTTTTCTTTTGCGCTGATATAGGTATAAGAAAAGATCTTTTGCTCCCAACGAGATAAACCTAAAAAAATACAGAAGGAAATTTTTCAAGCTATCTCTCTGGTACCCCATAGTACTGCTTTTATCGTTGGGCATGTTGTTCTCTATATGATGCATACCAATATGGTGGCTAAAATAACCTTCGGGGCTATGGCCGAAAAAAGGGCAAACAATCCAGGTAATGTAAGTATGTATCCATTGATATTTTTTCTTAAAAAGTTTCCGATGGCAAATACAATGAAACATTAAACCAAACCTGCCCTTATAATAAAATTGGGAAATGTAGAAATAAGGAATCGCAACCACCCACCAGGCCCATCCTTTCAATAAAGGTGTAAAGAGCAAAACGCCCGTTACAATAACTATTACATGAATCTGCGTGAGCAAATAAATAAAAGGTAAATCTCTTTTATCATTAATTATTTTCAGCCAGAACTTATCGTAAGATGTAAACTTGCTCTTTGGAATGTAAAGAGGGTCAGTAAGATCAGTTAAACATTTCATACATTCAGATTGGAAGAAGCCTCAATATCTATATTCAAGATATGTTTTTTTATTTACCGAATCATATTTTAATTAGATACATAATAATATTATTTCTTTCAATATTTTTTTATAGAAATAAATGTTTAAGAGTGATTTGCCAGTAAAGAATATAAGAAGAATGATAAAAAAATCAAACTGAGACTTAAACAAAAAGAGAGCGGAAGACGGGACTCGAACCCGCTACCTACAGCTTGGGAAGCTGTCGCTCTACCAGGTGAGCTACTTCCGCTTTTAGAATTCTAATTTACGAAACCTGTTTAGAAATATTTTAAAATTTATGGAGATTTCAATCGATTATTTTGCCCTAATATCTTTTATCACATGCCCTCCTACTTCCAAACCTTTTCGTGCAACGCCCGCAAGCCATTTAGCATGATCGCCGGGATTCTCTTTGATGCTCTTAAGAACCCTGCCGGCAAAGATCTTTGATTCCTTTCCTTTCTTCATCCAGTGTGCCGGCCCTTGAAGAATTCCACTGGCTGTATTTAATCCAAAGTGCATTCCACCCTGTAAAAAAGATTTTAAAATAAATGTAGGATTGAGCGCTTTGTAAGAAGGAAGACTGCCATCAAAAATACCACCGATGATGGCTGCGTATTCTTTATCATCTTTCGCTCTTTCAAAAACTATTTTTAATATTTCAATCCAAAAAGGAGTAAAGGTTCTGTTGCGTGTAACTTGTATTAAGAGATTGGATAAAGCCATGTCATAAGCCATTTCTTTATCCAGTTTTATTTTATAAGCCTTTAGAGCATTTAAAGAAAAATCATTTTTTGCAATACATTCAACCAAACATTCCGAGGCCCATCGTCCACTTAATAATGCATATTGAATGCCATCACCGCTTAAAGGATTTATCAATCCAGCCGCATCACCAACAAGCAATACGCGGCTATTGATTATTTTACTTTTTGGATCCTGGAAAGTCAGCGGCCATCCATGAATTTTTCCTTTGATAATTCCATCACCAATTCTATCAGCGAAGGATTTATTATTTTTAATTTGATTGTTTAATAAAGTTTTTACATGCGTCTGGTTTGGCGGAAGTGTGCTTGCGATCATGGCACTGCCGATGTTTGCAGTATTTGGGCCGGTAGGAAATAACCAAAATAATCCCGGGAAGTTATCCCCCGTAAAAAAAATATCACAGCGATCTGTTGGGCCGTTTACATTTTCATAATAAGCCCTTAGCCCTAACAATTGGTACCGCTCTGAAGGTTTGTTGCCATTGAGTTTGCGTGCGACTGTTGAATTGCTCCCATCTGCACCAATAATTATTTTTGCTTTAAGAGTTATTGCTTTTGGTCCCTGTTTTATTTCTGCGATGACATAATTCTCACTAACCGTATAATTGGAAAATCGTGTGTTCTCATAATATATTGCGCCAGCTTTCTTTGCAGCTTGATAAATCCAATTATCAAGTTTCAGTCTTGGAATTACTCTTCCCTGGAAAGGCAATTCTTCAGATCTCACAAGATCAACGGTTATTTTTTCCTGCTCGATAAAAAGTGCTACGTCATTTATTTGATTGGCTTTTGAGAATTCTTCAAGATTCGTGATTCCAATTTTATGCAATTCCGCCAATGCGACTGCACTTACCGCGTCACCGCATATTTTGTCGCGAGGGAATTTCTGTGCTTCTATAAGGATGACTTTTATATTTTGTCTTGAAAGGTAATAGGCCAAAGCGCTACCTGACGGTCCGCCACCTACGATTAGGACATCGCAATCATATTTGTATATGGTTTGTATTGTAATCATTTTTGCCTCACCCCAACCCCTCTCCGAAGGAGAGGGAAAAGATTATAAAAAGAATCTTATTAATTTTCCACTATTTAATTCATTTGCAAAATATGAAGGACGATTCACATCGTACATCTCACATTGTACATCACACATTGTTAGTAATCCCGGTTAATCATATAAATAATCAGGTCTTCAATAAACTTTTTATCTTTTGATACAGGCAGCTTTGAAAAAACCGTATAAAATTCTTTTAAAGCCGCACCTGCCATATATTTTGCCGTACTTCTTGAATGTTCAATGCTTTTATATTTTTTCATGAGATCCAATATCCATGCTGCCTTATTTATGTTAGCTTTATTATGAGTATCAGCCAGAAATGATTGTATTCCAATGCGTTCTTTTGGTGTGCAATTTTTGAGCAGGTGAATCAGCATTAAAGTTCTTTTTCCTTCTACAATGTCGCCGGCAATTTCTTTCCCATACTTTTTTTCGTCAGCAATTAAATTAAGTATGTCGTCCTGTATTTGAAAAGCAGTTCCCATAAAATAGCCAAAGCGATTGAATTGCTCAACGTCAACTTTTCCATTACTTCCTATCATTGCACCGATTCTTATGGGATGAATACAAGTGTACCAACATGTTTTCTTTAAGATCATTCGTAAATAATCAGCGTCCTCCAAATCACAATTATTATCTTTTCTCCAACCAAGTTCTATGGCCTGGCCTTCCACGGTTTCGGTAACCATGTGCTGTATTTCCCTAAAGATCTTTAACGTCATGGACGGTCCTAAAACCTGCCTGTTCATCATTAATGGCTCAAGGCTCAATACATTCATTGCGTCACCAACATTCACGGCGATAGCCAAATTATTGTATTGATGCATAGTCGGCTTATTTCGCCGGGAATAACTATCGTCTTCAATATCATCATGAACTAAAAAAGCATTGTGAAAAAGTTCCAGTGATATTGCTGAATTCATGGCGTGGTCAAGTCTGCCACCATAGGCCCTACAGGCTGCAATACATAAGCCGGGCCTGAATCCCTTGCCTCCCCTGCCTGGGTAATCAGCAATAAGATCGTATAAATATTTTTTGGGTTCTTTATTAGGAATAAAATGGTTTATACCCTGCAAAGTGAATGCAGAATATTCCGAAAGCATTGATTTCATGATGGAATCTTCCATTACATTTTATTATTCAACGTCGATGGTTACAACCGTGCGAAGGTTTAGATTTTTGTTATCCTGGAACAAACCAGAGTACGTTCCTGCACTGCATGATTTTGGGATTTTGATTTTAATAGCGACTTCTTTTTGTCCGGATGGTTTGAGTATAACCATCCGCGGTACAAGACTAATATTTCTTGCAAGAATCTTATTTCCCCCCGGACCTGTTAAGTCTGTTTTATTAAGTTCAAATGTCATCTGCTCATCTTTGCTATCGTTAGTAAGCAACACCGGAATCTCAATATTGTCTCCCGCTTTTGCAACGCCATCATTTTTTACGACAGGAATTTGATCAGTCGATTTTGGCGTCGAACCATTATCTTTTGATTTTAGAACAGAATCAGAAAGATTGGTAAACTGGTTTACAAGTACTGTTACTGCATCAAGAATAATATCAATGGCATCATGTGTATCCCTGCGAATCCGGCTCATTAATTCTTCCGGATTTTCCCTTCGTACTTCTTCTACATTGATCACTTTTTTCTCCAGGTTTTTCGCAGCAAGAATGCCGGCAGCAATTTCCTCCTCGAGTACATCGACTGCAGATTTTAGCATGCGTTGTGCATCGCCTGCAACTTTACCCGGATTCATAAATTGTAAAAAGTCCCTGGAAGTTTTTTTCATTTACTTTTTCTTTTTTCGTGTTTTAGAAGATACATCCGGTTTCTGGGATTTTGCTTTCGTTTCACGATAAGGAGTAACATTTATAAAAAGAGAAAAGTAAGTATGTTCAAAGCCTTCTACCTGCACATTCGAGAGATAAATTCCTTCTTTAGCATCGGCAGGAATTGTTATTTTAATCTCAACTTTTTGAGCTTCGCCAACATTCAATTGAAATGATTGCGGGGAAAAAATTGTTTCAAAAGTAACTGCGATGGAAGGATCATCCTGGAATGTATAGCCTGTCTGTTTGAGGTTGCATTGTATTGGTTCATTCTTGTTACTATCCAGTAAAAATTGTGTTGCTGCACTAGTACCGGCGGAAGCGGAAACATTTAATACAAAGGCAGGTTTTGTTTCATCGCCGGTCTCGTCAGTAGTATCGCCGTTGCCGGTTTGTGAATTCATTTTTTTTGTAACAGCAACGCCAAGATCTATGAGATTTGATGTATGTTGAATGTTAAGCTTAACAAACAAGTTGAGCGCATCTTTAAAAAGTTTTGTTTGATTGGCGAAAATATCCTCTCCCCTGACATTGGATGCGCTTATGTTTTTAATAAACTTTGCACTCTCTGAAAAAAATATTTTATTGGCCTCTGTTGTTTTTTTAAAAAGAGATTCCAGGTCCTGTGTTATGGAAGTTTGTTCGCTCATGTAAGTATGTAATGGGTTAAAAAATTGTATTGCAGGTATAGATTATTTTATCAACCATTACCCTATGGGTTCGGATTATTACTCAGCGTTCCCACTACCGTACCGGTTTTTTTAGGCTCACAATAGAAATGGCTCTTCCAACTTTGCCAGTGCATTAAATATTTCTTCTCATCCAATGGTTCAGCCACCGGAATATTTTTATGCCCAACCACAATTAATTTGAAACAAATATTTTGATTAATATCTTTTTCACGAATAACTATTTCGGTGGTGAAGGTATTTCCGTTGGTAAACTGATTGAGATCAATTCCCATCAACACCAGTTCACTCCCACCAGGATCAAGAGTTAGCTGCTTCTTATTCAGTTCGGGTTGCGCAGGCGCCATAGAGCCATCAATATTTTTGAGTTCCCTAACACCTACTTTGTAAGTCTTTGCTGTGTTGCAATGATTTTTCACCATGAAGGGAACTATGATTCTTTCTCCTGCATAAGCCTGCTTCGTAATTTGCAAAATGCAATGAGGCGGACAATCTTCTTCAGGAGCGCAACAGTCATGTTTGCTTTTTTTGCCGAGCGGCAATGTAAATGCACCAAGGCCCGCATCCGACATTACTTTGCTAAGTTGCCCTGTAACTCCCGTGATATTTTCTATAGAAGACTTTATCGTTGACACAGATAAATCCGCTATCATTTGCATACTATCTGTAATAGTATTTTTTAAATCGACGTTGCTATTGCTGCCCATAATTTTTTTATTTACAGATGATGGATGTTATTGAGATTTGATATTGTAGTTAAGCGTCTTATTCCATACACGGACACTTCCAAAATAATCTTTTCCCGGGTCAACATTGTCGGGCAATGTTAGTTTAAAATGAAGTTGAATTGTTTCACCTGGCTGAACCGTTCTTCCACTTTCTTCTAAGTTTACAATCGCCCAGCCTGCCATCTCTTTATGTACGTTTTTCGTAAGCTGATCCATAGTGGCAATATAACCGTCTCCACCTTTTTCCCGAATAGCAAGAGAGGTAGCCCTGCACAGGAAGTCTTCATCAAATGCATTTACATGTTTCGTGTCAGGAATTTTAAAAGGAATGTTGCCGCTGTTGGTAAAGGTTATCTGCGTATCAAAAGATTTTCCGGGAGCTACACCATCAAAATGAAATGCAAGCGGGTACATATCAATCTCAATATTTGACTGAACGATCATCTTTAATTTTTTCTCTTCACCACCAACCTGTACAGTGCTTTCGTAAATGCCCGGAGGTGTTGAAGGCGAAAGAGAATGGCTTACCCTGTGCATTTTTTCTTCGCCGCCTTTTAGAGAAGTGAGTAATTTGAAAGTTTGTTGCGCGATTTGTGGGCCCTCACTTTTGTCTGCCTGTCCTATGGGTAAGTCTCTTATAAAAAGTGTATCAGCATCTTTATTACTTATAAAAATGCTACCACTTAAAAATGAAGGAGGGCCATTGAGTACAATTTCATCTCCCAAGACTTGTAGCTTATCGTGGAAGGAATTTGCTGTTACCGTTATCATATCTTAAAGATTTTTAGGTGAGATTCACGGAAAGCATTTAAATGTTATTCCGATGTTTAACCATTCGCCCCCGGAGTTCGGGTATCTTCCGGAAATGGCCGGGTGTCTGGCTCGCAGCATTCTACTTCGCAGCGCTCCATTGCATTCGGCACGTAGGGTTCTGTAATAACCTGGCCTTCGCCATTCATGCAAATGCTAAAAATTTCCTGTCCCAACAGCTTGAAACAAACCTGCGAATAATTGGGAATACGCACCCGCACTTTCATCATATCTTTTATATCCTGCAAGGTGAATCGCGGCAGGTTGAGTATTTCAATTTTTGAATCAGTTGCAATAGGTTTTGCAGGATCACCAATTAATAAAGTTGCAATCGGCTCATTGGGATCGCCGGTTAACTTTGCAGTGGTAGTAGTGCTGATTGCGCCATCAATATGCGTATTCAGATCGCCGTTTAAATGGGTATCTAATCCTACTGCACCACTCATTTGTGGAAAAAGATAATACTTATCTGGTATTGAAGGAGAGCCCATGATAAAAAGTTTTAGGGGTTAATTTCTAAAGATAAAAAAATAGTTTGATTAAAAATGTGCGTGTGGGGAATTTTAAAATTTTTAAAAAAGGAGAGTGCCAAAAAAGAAAAAGTTCTGCCACCCCGGCTTTGGAAATTTTTGCCAAAGAATTTTTAGAGCGCCCATTGTTTTATTAAGAGATATAGGTATTGAGACGCATAAAGACTTTAAAATAAAAATCCAACCTTGAAATTCAGAGTGAAGTAAGAATCATTCTTATTAGGGTTGCCCCTTTGCTCATTAATAGCGGTGGTGAGCGAGGGATCTATTTCACGCTTGCGGTCATTAAGCTTCAGCGCATCCGCAAGCTTTGATCCGCTAAAGTATTTTGCGAATATTTCCTTGTCAACATAATTGGTACTTACATCATCGAGATAATCCGTATTTAAAATACGGGAAACGCATTCTGCACTTATATTAATATATGGGGAAAGTTTATATTTCAACCCGATACCAATTGGAAAATTTATTTGTTTGAGCTTGTAAGGCTTTCTGCCAGGGTATTCTGAAAAACCTTCTCCTTCCGTACTCAAAGGCTTTAGCTCAATCCACGATTTATTTATTTTTGCCATAGGATTAAAGGAAAAGTATCCGATACCTGCAACGAGATACGGAGAATATCTTGGAAGTTTTTCACCTTTCTTAAATTTCTTGTAATACAAAGGATGGATCTCGGTCACCAGCATCATTTCGTTAATTGTACTTCTGAAACTCAGGTTACGCTGGTATCTGTATGGAGAAGAGTTGCTAATTCTTTTCAATACATGATCGCTGGCCTTTACCCTGCCAAATGTTCCTTCTAACCGCGCATAAATAAAATACCGGTAAGATGCGCTGCAATAAATACTTCCGGCAAATTGCGTATTGCGCAAATTAAGATCTCGTATAAAACTTTTTCCATTACCCTTCTTTCCACCGAGATCAGTAAGACAATTCATCATCCCAATAGATGCACCGAGTTCAAAGGTATAATCAGTGGCGAAGTAAGGGTCATCATCATAGTTATACTGCTTCAATGATTGACCGTAAGACGAAAAGGTTGAAAATATTATTAACGCGATAAGAGTAAAAGTGCTTGCTGTTTTTTTCATGAAGCAATGATCCTTTTGAGCTTAAACTGAGGAGATGCTTGTTTAGGTTCAAGGGATATATGATGCGCACAAAAATCAAAATTAATTTTCAATTAAAAATTATTTCTTTTACACAATTCATAAATGAAAGCTTATGGGAAATGGTTTTAGTATTTTAGCAGCAATCTCAAAAAAAAATTATGGCACAGTTTATTAAAGTAAAACAAAAAGACAATATCGAATTACTGATCAATACGAATATTATTGAAACAGTATTTCCGGATGAAACAATTGCAAATTGTAAGTCAGTATTAAACTTTAGCAGGCCGGCTGCTAAAAAAAGTTTTAATGTACAGGAGTCCGTTGAGGAAATATGGAAGATGATTTTGGAATAAAAGATTTTTTATTTTTCACCGGCTGGTTTGTAATTTCCTTGTTCCATACATCTTATTTAAGTTTGGCAGCCTGTGTAATAAATTAATAACTTTATCTTATCAGCATTAAGAATACCTGATGTCCTCACGATTGCATACGTACAATAAATTTGCCAATACACCAATGAATAAATATTTACTTTCCCTCATTATCATCTTTCATTTATTTCCTGTACATACACTTGCGCAGAAAACGAAAAAACCGATGAACATCATTTTTATTTTGTCGGATGATCACCGGTATGATTTTATGGGTTTTATGAATACGGTTCCCGGCCTTGAAACTCCCGGTATGGATCGAATGGCAAAAGAAGGTGCTCATTTAAAAAATGCTTTTGTAACCACATCACTTTGCTCACCCAGCCGTGCTTCCATTTTAACAGGACAGTATGCACATACTCATACAGTGGTTGATAATTCTGCACCGCTACCTGCTAACCTCACTTTCTTTCCACAATATTTACAAAAGAACGGGTATAAAACTGCATTCATGGGTAAATGGCACATGGGTAATACCGGCGATAACCCGCAGCCCGGCTTTGATGAGTGGGTAAGTTTTCAGGGCCAGGGCCAGTACTATGGAGGTACTTTGAACGTAAATGGTAAAAGAGAAAAGCTTTCCGCAGATAACTACATTACAGATGAACTTACCAAACGATCTATTGAATGGATGAGCAGCGTGAAGGATAAACCTTTCTGCATGTATCTTTCCCATAAAGGAGTTCACGCTGAGTTTATGCCGGCAAAAAGACACGAAGGGAAATATAAAGATTTAAAGATTATTGACCCGCCGTCCATGTATCTAACTGCTACGGACAGCAGTAAACAGTTTGGTATAATGACAACGCCGAAAACGCCTGTAAACTATAGAGACATTCCGCGCTGGGTACGTGAGCAACGATATAGCTGGCATGGTGTGGACTATATGTATCACGGACAAATTCCTTTTGATAAGTTCTATCACCTTTACCTGGAAACATTACAGGCTGTTGATGAAAGCATTGAACAGGTGATTGATTGGGTGGAAAAAAATGGATTGAAAGAAAACACGATGATCGTTTACATGGGCGACAATGGATTTCAATTTGGCGAACATGGATTGATAGACAAAAGAAATGCTTACGAAGCAAGCATGCGTGTACCTCTGCTTGTGTGGGCGCCGGGAATGGTAAAAGCAGGCTCTGTGATCCCGCAGATGATATTAAATATTGACCTTGCTCCTACATTCCTTGATGTAGCAGGTATTCCAAAACCTGCACAAATGCAGGGCGAATCTTTTTTGCCTTTATTAAAAGGGCAAAACATTGCGTGGCGCGACAAAGTGTTTTATGAATATTACTGGGAGCAGGCTTTCCCTCAAACTCCTACCACATTTGCGGTACGCACCGATAAATATAAATACATTTCATACAATGGCATTTGGGATATTAATGAACTGTACGACCTGGAAAATGATCCTTATGAAATGAACAATTTGATAAGGAATAAAAATTTCGATAAAACAGGACTGGCGCTGAGGGCGGATTTGAATAACTGGCTGGAAAAAACAAGCGGCCTGCAAATACCACTCAAGAAACAACAGGAAAGAAAAATAGATTATTTATACCGGGGTACTTATTAAACTATGCCTTGCATATAAACCCTTAAATTTATTTCAATCTTCTCAATACCGGAACAGTCATCAGGCTCGTCGCATCGCGTGTATCTATATTTTGCTGATTGCCGGGTGCATTGAAACGATATTGCGTACCTGTAACTTTACCTGTAACGGACAAGGCGGTTTTGCCTGTGTACTCAAAAGTTGCGTAAGACGTTGTTTGCATCGGCATTCTCATACTGTGATTCACATTGGTTCGCTGAGATTGTTGGGAATATTCCGTTCTTTTTTTTCCGCAGTTACACATAGGTTCAAAATTTATGTTGAAATTTTCGATGTTAAAAATTAATCTCTTGTTTATCGTATTAATATTACAGTGATCCGCCATAATTATATCTCATCCAAAAAAATCGCCAAAGTAATTGTATGAGCAACAATCCGGTGAATTCAAAAACAAATAAAATTAATCCTCGTGATATTCTGTACTATCCGGCGGTTTATTTTTTGCAGTTGCCTGCTCCAAAAGACAAGCGGCTCCTGATAACGCAAGCCAAAAAATTATTTTTTGTAACCAGGTTGCCCCCAGCCAGATTCCAAATGGAAGAGCCACCCAAATACTAAGGCAATAAAAGCAGTCCATGAGTTTTGCAAAAAAACCGTTTCCTGCTTTTTGCCGTACCAGGAAAATAATATCAAATGGCCCGTCTTCCTTACTAAATAAATGTGTGAGGCGCCAGACCGCCAACGAAGAAATAATGAAATAAAACCAGTGCATATATTAAAGTTAAGTAACCGGCTTTACACTTATTAATCCACACATATTCTCCCTCTGCTGTATTGCAAATTTTTCGCTTGTGCATTCATTGTAGGCGGAACGGAAACCGCCCAGGGCTGAAAGTACTGTTAGGCTATCTGCCTTTAGTCTCTTTTATTTCAAAGCTGAATGGAAGACCAACTGATGAAGTTGGGAGAATTTTGCTCTTGGATTTTGGAATTGATAAGGAAAAAAAATTATTAAGCCGATATTCGGTTTTCTGTTATTTTTTGTAGGTTATTATAATCCCATTTCTGATAAGATTGTGTTACATTAATCCAAACACCTGCAGATGGAGATTGCAGCGCAAGTTCATTTACATAAGGTGAATATAGTCCTTCTCAGTATAATAGTCTTCTAAAACATGAAACAATTTTTTTAATCTATACCTGCTTATAAAAAGTCCTGTTAGCTTGCCGGCAAATGCGCAAGCCGCAATAATTATTACTATTTTCCACCAACTAATGAATATTATAAAACCTGAGTACCACCATAATAAAAAAGTAAAGAACAATGCGATAGAAACAGCCGCGCCGCCTGTGTGGCAACCACAGGCAAAATAATATTTGTTTAACCTTTGCTCAAGGGTTTTTGCCTGCAAAGGATTGTCCATAATAAGTTTAATTTTTCGAATGCTGTTCTTCAACGTGCCCTCTCTGCGAAGTTTTCTTAATGAACTTATATCATCTAATACGTATTCCATAATTGTTGATTAAGGCAGTATGGTATTCTTCGCCTGCTCTGTCATAGTGATCCAATTCCAGGTATTTATGGCATCATCTTCATTAAAGTTTGCTTCGCCTGAAAGAAACAAAAACTCAGGTAATGCAGCAGGTATATGTTTGTCTTCAGATTGCGGGCTCCACATGATAAGAGAAGCGTTGTCGTGACCTTCATGATTGAGGCCATAATAATGCCCAATTTCATGAATAGGTACAAAACGAAATCCAACTTCGGGGAATCGGGTTCTAAATGTTATACCACTGGGGCTACCGTCTTCAAGAGCAGGCCTGAACCATGCCGTAAGCCCGTTAAGGCTTGTTTTAGTATATCCAAATATCGCAATAGCCGGAACAATGCTTAAATCTTCTCCTGTATTTGGCCTGCCCATTAAGCTAAGCAGCTCCTGCTGTGCATCAGTACCTAAAGCTTCATCATCGCTTTGCAATGGAACAAAACGAGCTGTATTGATTACAATTTCTTTAATGTCCGACCAAGTGAAGTTCAACCCAATCTGAAATCCTTTTTTTCGTGCCATCTCCAAATAACGCCTGAACGTAGGGAGCTTAATAGGATATACTGTAAAGGACGGAACTGTTTTTGGCCCGCCACTAATAAAGTCGTCAAGATCGCTTTGCGATACGGTTGTGGAAGTACCAGTGTAAACGACCTCTCCTGTAAAAGCGGAGGATACAAACTTGCCCTGGCAATCGGAAACCCTGCCCGCAATTGCATGTAAATTTAATATGCCGCTTTTGTGTAGCTCTCTCAAAAATTCTGTACTACGAATACCTATTCTTCTTGCATCAATAGTAATAGGCACGCCTATAGGGTAGCCACCGAGGCGAGCGAGCTTTTTGGATCTATCAAGTCTTTCTGCATCTCCATCAAATGCAGTAACAAGAGCGTCGTTAACTATTTTTTCAAGTGTTGCATCATTAATAAGATTTGCAGGCCCGGTATAAAACCATCCTGCAGGTATACGTGTAATGGATGTAATTACCCTAAGCACATTAAAAATACCAAGGCCGGCCTGTATGCGGCACCAGTTTAATGTAAGAATACCTGCTATCAGTTCTTTAATGCCATCAATAGTATCTCTTACCCAGTCAACAATATCTTCGACCCAGTCAATAATTCCTTTTATAAAACCGAATATAGCGCCAAAGAAAGCACAGGCGGCTTTACCAAAGATGCAGAATGATCTGCCTAAAGAGTCAACGAGTTTTCCTATATCGTGGATAATACCTTTTATGTCATCAAGAAGGGTAATAACTAAATCAAATATATCTTCTACAGTATCTACGATATCATTCCATAGATCCCAAAGAGTTTTTAATGCCTGTAACGGATCAGTAAAAAGACAAACTAAAAAAGTAATTACCCGGTGTATCACTTTCAAAACAAGCTCTACCACTATGCCAATAACTATTGTAACAATATGACAAACAAGGGTAACTACCCATTTAACTACCGTAACAATTACCCATACGATCACTTTTAGTAATACACTTACCAGCCAGCAGAACCATTTATTACAACAGGCGCACCACCAGTTACAATCCTGTTCGCGGCATCTTCGTTCCTCACGGCTCACCCATTCTTCAACAGGCTGCCAGATTTTATCTTCTACCCATTGCCCTATGTTTTCACAAACCTGGCGTGCATCGGTAATAAATTTTTCTACCGGAACCAGTACATTTTCTGTTATCCATGTTGATACTTCTCTGCAAGCTATAAGATTAGTTCTTGGTTTTTTTATAATTCAACTAAAACTTTAATTTTATTTCAAAGCTGGTAATTCAGGTATTTCAATAGTCAATTATTCCTGTATTCTTAAACGGAAGCAAATGTGTCAAGCCCCCTGAGAGAAGGCCTGACACATTGTAGTAACACCTTAAAGCGGATACCAGTGGCAACGATGCCACCACCATGGGCAACACCTGTACCATGGGTAATGAAAGCCCCACCACCAGCACCATATCGGCCGCCACGGGAACCAGATATACCACGGTATAAAAGGGTGGCAATAAATAATGCGGTCAATTTTAAGCTCTTTCAATATTGCTGCATCAAGCTTTAACCCTGCGGCATCGGCTATCTTAAGTACGTCAAGTTCTGCAGTTCCATCTTTTACCTGCTTATCAATTGCCTGGCCCATTTTGCCAAAAATACCGTTAGCTTCAGTAGTGGCTTTGGCTAACTCGTTACTACGTGAACTTTGGTTTTTTTCTTCTGCCATAATTGTTATATTTTAAAGGTTAAAAAATAGTTTTAAATACAATCACCTATGGTTCATTGTCTCCGGTTGGTGAGAACACCAACCGGGGCAGGCCGCTGTAGCTTTGTCTTGACCGCCCACAGTCCTTCGGACAATTATCAAGTAATGCTTAATGCAAATGCATTTACATCATAGGCGTCATAATTAATATCAGTATTAGTAATGATGTCATGATAATCAAAACCCTGAAGCCTGTAAGTACCATCTGTAGCCAAAGCTATTACATGCAGGTTTTCTGAAAACGCTGCCTGGCCTATACATCCGTTAAGCAAATCGAGTACGGTAAAATCTTCGCTGAATAAGCCTGCTGCTAATGTAAACCCGCCAACAGTTGATAATACATAGCCTGCGGGGTTAATACCGGTAGGCTGGCTGCCATTCCCTTTAACTATCCCGAAAGTGAACCGGGCAAAATTGCGTGGGTGCGATGCTTCAAAGCTTATATGAATATGCTGTGCTGTATCACTATAATGTATAAACCCGCAAGGCCCGCTTAAATCGCCTGTTTCTTTTAACTGGGCATCGTGTATGTCTCCGGTGCAGGCTGCATTATCTATACGCACATTCATTTTGTATGATAAAGCTTTTCCTGCCCCATTAATATTTAAATAATTATTAGGCGCATCCTGGCTATTACCTATTGTACTATATTCAGAAATTTGATAAGTTGGCTTAGCAACCGGTACTACAACAAAGTTGCTGCCTACTTTTTTTAATAATTCCAGTTCAAATTTGTAAATACCATCTGTAAGCGAGTGACTGTCTATATAAGCGCTGTCAAAAAATATATCCGTCCATTCAGGCATACGGGCTATACCTGCATCTAACGGATCTTGAAGAGAACCCACCGGCTCTGCAGTTACATCATGGTGTGGAATACGATATGCAGGATCAATGTTACTGCCTTCGTTGCCTAGTGAGCAGTAATGTGTTTCGTAATGAGTAGTAGATATTTTAACAAGATACGGGCGGGAAACATTGCCTGTAATAAAAGTAGTGCTTCCGGCAACGGGGTTTTGAGCAGCATTTGCCACCATTGTTGTTTTCCAGCGGTAATGTGTTACCCCGGCAGCAAAGATATTAGCTCCGCAAAAAATCTTTAAGGCCAATCCGCTTCCAAAAGGGCTTATCTTTTGTCCTTCTATTATATCTGTACAGCCGCCATTTTTTAATGTAGCGCCTTGTAAAGAAATAGCGCTAAAGGCATTTTGTTCAATATGCAGTGCAGAAGCGGATTGCCCTATAGAACGGAACCATACTGCATCTGCGGGGCCGCCATCTATGCCGCAATCGCATGGGTTTACCCTGCTGTCGGTTACCCGTATGTTAATATTGGTACCGCAGGCATAGTTCCACCAGGTGTGGCACGGTATGGGTGGCCTGTAAACAGTTACCCAATGGTTGTTTATCCATACTTCTACCCATATATAAATATTAAGCGGGCCATCTTCGGTAAGGGTATTTTCCCACATTTCAAAATGGCCGTTACAATCTGTGTAAACAATAGTTTCTTCATCGCAGGTATAAATGTAGGGCCAATAGATAGGCCATAAGCAGAGATATGGATAAAGAACTTCATGATAGTTAACCATAGCCTTACGAATGGTATCTATGGAGCCCGAAGTCATTGCGCTTAACACATGATCTTGTAATGAGGGCAACGATGGTACTTTTGCACTTTCCTGTAAACGGTTGTTTTTGTTAAACGACCTTAGCGCTACATTTCTTTTTAGCTGACTTACAGGCCCTATAGGGTCGGGAACAGGAGGTGCAATAATAATCTCGTGAATATGTTTAAACTTTTCTCCTATTTCGTTTATAACCCAATCGGGTATTCTGCGCTTGTAAATGGGTATATAGGGCCATATTAGCTCTGTTTCTACCTCGCATATGTGTACACGTGCATTGCATACGGGTTTATTATGCACTTGCCCGTCAATATTAAAATTCTTATTTACATGGCCGGTAATAAGACAATTGTACCAATACCATGGACGCTTCCATATACTATCTGGAATTCTGCTTACATCAATAAAGTTGCCGGCAAAATTCTTTACCGCTTCATAAGCGCCGGCCTTCATTAGCATTCGCTCATTGGCTTTGTCTGCAATTTCCTGTGGTATTGCCTGGGCAATATATACTTTGCTTTCGCCGCTTAATGCGCCCTGGCTGGTAGTAAGCCTGGCTTCTTTGCCCTTGAAGGGGACAGCTTCAATAATTTTGCCATCTGTGTCAACTACAAAAGCATTGAGGTTGGCATCTTTTCCGGGATCTTGAAGCAGACGTACAGTTACGGGTGGTTGATTGTCTTTTTTTGCCATAAAATTTGTTTTTATTTTTTATTTAGTTGTATTGCTTATTCTTTGATTAGGTTTTCGCCTTATTCTTTTCTACTTTATTATTATTGAATCAATTACTTATTTTCGATTTGACCCCATCTCAGAAATTCGAAGTGTATCTCCTTTCTTTGCGTATTGCACTTCTTTGCTTTCAATTCTTTTTCCTGAGTCAATATCTGCTTGTGTTATGTTGCGATTATCATCAAAGTAAGAGGCAACATTCCAAACAATGTAAAAGCAAGAATTAAGAGAAATGAAGACTTCGTTTTCATGATTTTCTATTTAATTTGAATATGCTAATTATTTCTTTTATTGGCAGCCAATTTTACAAAGACATGAGTACTTAATTAAATTGTTTCAGTAACAATTTGAATTAAACACTTTTGTAGAAATACAGATTCAAGCGGTGGGAAAATCAATATGTGCAACGCACTTAACATTGCAAAAACAAAAATATAATCTTAATAATCCCCTGTCAAGCACTATTTCGTGAAACGCATTTCACGTATAGGGTGTAATTAGTAAGTGGCACAAATAAGGGGAAATACGGTGCGAAATGGGAATGCAAAAGTCATCAATAAGATATAGTTTTTTTTCATTTTCATTAAAATGCGAAAAGTAATTTCGATTGAGCAGGTAAAACCTATTCAAGCGAATGAAGATATCCTGTGGCAAGAGAACAAGAAGATCTTTAAGTGTACTATGCCTGGTCACCCATTTTTTTTCACCGCCACATTTTATTAAAGATTTTACGTAATGATCTGCGCTTTTTACGAATATGATTTCTTCAGGTCTTGTCCACACGTATAGCTCTTTCTTTTCTTCGAAGCGAATTAATTCTTCGTCGGAATTTGCCGCCTGAACCTTACCTGCCGGGTTGGAAGAATTTGTGCGATTAGAAGCCTGGTAAGAAACATATTTCAATTTTGAATAGTCGTTACTCATAAAAATGGGGGTTATTATTTTATCAAAACCTGAAAAACAAAAAGAATTGTTTTTCAAAACAAGCCAAAGGTATTTGTGAAAGGTTGCAGCAGCGGTATGTAAAGCAGCACTATGTTTGCCCTGGTTTCTAATCAATCAGAATAGTTAAGTCTGCAAAAAGCAAACCAAAAAAAACGCAGATTTTTTCTTCTTCTCACATGGTTTTTGTTTAGAATTTATGCTACAGACAATTCTATAAAAATTGAACTACTATTACTCAATTTTCATATTGATATCCTTGATTGTAATACAAAATAAAAAAAAATACAAAAACATGCAAGCACATGGAAGTTTTTAACTAATGCTATGTTATAGATGTTTTGAAGTAAACCTTATTATACGAATTATTACGAATTACACTAACTCATCAATAAAGTAAATCAATCCGTGTAATTTGGTTTTAAAATTATTTTAAAATTATTTTTTCGTAAAAAGTCTTTTTACTTGTCCTGTCTTTGACCTCCAAAATATAAATGCCGCTCCTTAGTGGCTTTAAATTTAATTCCATAACATTTTGCCACGGCCTCTTTCCAAAATCCATAACCAGCTTACCAGTTACATAAAATACTTTCGCGTAAATATTTGCCGCGTTATTATTTAATCGTAAAAAACCTTTCCTGATGTCTGGTAAGGGGCAAAATTAGTTGCCCCCATGCCATCATCGTTCACAGGCACCTATGCATCAATTGTTCCGCAAACGAGAAAAGAAATTAGTAACAATAAAATAAAGCGTAAATGTTTTTTCAAGATTACTGGTGTAAAAAATGAATGTCAAATGCTATTCCTTTAGCATGCTATTGCGGTAAATACTTCTCTTTTTCTTCGTCTTGAAATAGTAAGTATTGACCCATCTGTTAGTTGCAGCCTTCCGTCCGTGTTGTATTTTAGTATATAGTTTTTATTAATCATTTCGCCGCGATGGATTCGTATGAAGCCGGCATTAACAAGCTTCTCTTCAAAATATCTTAAGGTGTGACAGACAACAACAGGCCTTTCATTTTCAAAATAAATTCTTGTATAATTACTTATCGCTTCGCACCTGGTGATTGTATCAGCGGGCACATATTCCATTCCGTAAATTGACGGCAGCCCTATACGGATCGGTTTTTCATTACTTTCCTTTTTGTGTTTTGTAACAAGTTTCATTTTTCTACTTTTTAAAAGGGTTCACTTTTTCTCCAGCATTTCAATTCTTTTTTCCAACCGTATTATCAATTCATTTTGCTTTTCAATCATTCGTTGTTGCTCCTGTATAGCAGCCAATGCAATACCTGCCGGGTCAACTGTACTGATACCTTCATCATCTGTTCCCAATCCAAATACTTTATAAAAGTCTTCTGCTACCGGGCCGATATGATATTCGTTAGTTCCTTTATATTTCCACTTTTGTATCGGAAGAGTTTTTATTTTTTGGAGCAGGCTTTCCAAATCGAGATCGGTAAAATTATCTTTTTTTAATCTTGATGATGTGTTGGTCCAGGTGCCGCCTTTGGTAAGATATGCACCATTACCGTTCGTGCTGTTGAGCCCAACAATAAGTGCATCACTTGCTCCTGCGTTATTGCGGCCAAAAGCCCAGCCGGTTACATTAGCATCACCAAAGACCATTGTATTACTGGCTGTAACAGCGGCATTATATCCAATGGCCGTTGTATTGGTTAAATTGGAAACAAATGAAAGTGGGCCGGCATCGTAACCAAGAGAAGTATTGTTATTGCCATCCACATTATATTCTAATGATTTATAACCAACTGCTGTATTGTTGTTACCCGTGGTATTTGAATGTAATGCTTTGTAGCCTGTTGCAACATTATTATATCCAGTTGTATTTAAATCCATCACCTGGTAGCCATCAGCAGTATTTAGTCGCCCTGTAGTATTTGAAAAAAGTGCCTGCACTCCGGTTGCTGTATTCAGGCTACCTGAAATATTGAAGCGAAGAGCCTGATAGCCTGTTGCTGTATTTGAGTCTCCAGCACTATTTGAAAAAAGTGAAAGTGCCCCCGTCGCTGTATTTTTATTACCCGAAATATTTAAACACAGGGCCTGGAAACCCGTTGCCGTATTTATTATGCCTGTATTATTCCAAAACAATGCCTGGTTGCCATTCGCAGTATTATTGTTACCTGTAGTATTTGAAAATAATGCCTCATAGCCCATCGCTACATTATTGCTACCATTGTTTGAAAAGAGCGCCTTTGCCCCGATGGCGGTATTAAAGCCAGCCCCTGAAAAATATAAGGCACTATCACCTACAGCTACCTGGTTATCTGCTGCCGATGCACTTTTTAATGCTGCCGAGCCAATAGCCACATTATTGCCGCCGGTAGTATTTGAACTAAGAGCGTTGCCGCCGATGGCAATATTTTTGTTTCCACTTTTATTGATATTTCCTGCATGGTAGCCGATGAAGTTATTATTGTTTCCTGTAGTACTTGCACCGGCATCTTCTCCAAAAAGTACATTGCGGTTGGCAGGGTCCAACTTACCGGATAATACATTATTTGTTTTAAAAATTAGTGAAGCATTATTTGTTGTTCCAATAAAATCTGTATTTGGGTTAATACTATTGCCGCTTATACTCCATGCTGTATTATTCACTGTAGTTATTGTTGCCAGTTTGATCCAGGTGCTGCCATTCCAGAAATAATAGCCCTGTCCGTTAGGTAGTGCAGCATTATTATTAAAAACCAGTAATGAAAGTGCTGGAGAAGGAATCGTTGTAACATCAGTTTCTGATACAAGATTCACCCGTGGTATCAACAAACCTTTATTTGCATTTTTAATATCCAGTATAGCACTGGCGTTGGGTTGTGAGCCATCATTGTTGATGGCTATGCTTTGCGGTTGCGCTGACTGAATAAATAACACGCAAGTAAAAAGTGTAAGAATTTTTTTCATTGTAATTTTTTATTCGTCCCTGGCAATTATTTTTTCACTATTGATTCAATCAGCAACCGCAACTGAACTATCTGTTCGTTTTGATTTTTAATCATCTGTTTCATTTCTTCATTCTGAATAGTTAATTCCTTTATCGCCGCGAGTGCTATGCCGGAAGGATCAACAGTGCTTATACCTTTATCATCGGTTCCTAATCCAAACAGTTTGTAAAAATCTTCTGCAACAGGGCCAATATGATATTCGTTAGTTCCTTTGTATTTCCATTTTTGAATGGGAAGGTTTTGAATTTTTTGCAGCAAATCTGTTCCACTTATATCAGAAAAATCTTCTTTCTTAATTCTTGATGATGTGTTGGTCCAGTTGCCCCCCTGCGTAAGATATGCACCGTTTCCATTGGTGCCATTGTAACCTACCTCCATTGCATGATTGGCATTGGTGGTAGTAATACCGAAAGCCCACCTGTCAACATAATCGTTGCCCATTACCATTGTATTGCTGGTGGAAACATAGGCGTTACTCCCGATTGCAATTGCGTTGGTAAGATTGCCCAAAATAACATCTGCTTTATAGCCAACGAGTGTATTGTATGTACCGGTTGTATTAAGAGACATTGCCTGGTAGCCAAAAGCCGTATTACCAGTACCGCTGGTGTTGTCATTCAACGCCTGGGCTCCCAGTGCCACATTATAATTACCTGTCGTATTAAAATACATGGTCTTATAACCAACGGTAGCGTTGTAGTTGCCTGTAGTATTGTTGTAAAGAGCCTGGTAGCCTGCGCCAACATTGTCGGTTCCAATAGAATTTTCATATAGGGCCTGGGCCCCCACTGCAACATTAAAAGAACTTGAATTATTGTACAGTGCTTTGTGGCCGTTGGCCACATTGTAATTGCCAGAATGATTTAGGTAGTTAGCCTCCATCCCAATTGCGGTATTATAAGACCCATCTGTGTTTGCATCCGACGAATTGAAACCCACCGACACATTTTCTGAACCGGTTAAATCGTTCAACAATGCCTGTGAGCCGATTGCAGTATTAAAACGGGCGGTAGTGCTGTTGCTCAAAGCCCATATACCATCGGCGACATTGTTGTCACCGGTTGTGTTTTCGTGCATGGCAAAATAACCAGTGGCAGTATTAGAATTACCGCTGGTATTTGAATACAGGGTTTCATATCCATCAGCAACATTGTTTTTTCCGGTTGTATTGGTGTAGAGTGATGAATTACCAATAGCTGTATTGTAATAACCAAGCGTGGAAGAATATAATGAGTTGAAGCCGATCGCTACATTAGCAATTGTGCCCGAACCACTATATAATGCGTTGGATCCAATAGCCGTATTTGTGTTCCCGATTGTAGTTGAAAAACCTGCCTGGTCGCCAAAGAAGCTGTTGTTAGTTCCCGTGGTTACTGCCTTGCCCGCTGCTCTTCCAAAGAAGACATCGTTGAGGCCCGCATCAATTTTACCTGATAGAATATTATTTGTTTTAAATACCAGCGGTTTATTATTTGTGGTGCCAATAAAATCAGTATCGCTTGAACTGTTACCGGCTATACCCCAGGAGAAGTTACTTAATGTATTAGTGGTTGCCAGTTTACTCCATTTATTTCCATTCCAGAAATAGAACCCCTGACCATTTGGTAACGCCGCATTGTTATTAAAAACCAATAGCGAGTTAATGGGATTTTGAATGGTAGCGACGTCTGTTTCCGAGACAAGATTAATACGTGGAATTAATAATCCCTTATTTGCATTCTTAATATCCAGCATGGCGCTGGCATTGGGTTGTGAGCCATCGGTATTGATGGCTATACTTTGAGCTTGTGCATGATTTACAAGAATAATGTAAAGCAAGAGTGCGAAAATTTTCTTCATAAAAACATCTTTTATTTTTATAGAAATGCAAGCAGGAAAGAATCGGCAGGAATTGATTATTATTTATATTTTTTAATAATCAATCCTGCGATACCAAAAAAATTAATGGCAAGAAATTTCCTGGCCTGAATGCTGTGAGCGAAAGGTTTGTTCTTCTGAATCAGTGCAAACCTTTTGTGTTGTTTCAGGCTTAGTGTCTGTGGCAAATGCTTTACACGCTTTGCAGTCAGTATTTTGAGTATCACTTTTTTTCTTTGCGCAACCTTGTGATGAAAAAATAAAAGCGGAGAATATTATCGCCGTGGCATAAGAAGTAATTTTTTTCATAAATAAATTTTAAAATAGTTAAATGATTAAGTGTGTATAAAGTTGTGTTTGTTGCGGGTGCTTTCCTTTACCCTTTTGGGTGATTTAGTATTTCCAGGAAAACTTTATTGAAGTATTTCAAACTAAAATGTAACGCGATTCCCGAAAATATTTTAGAGTGTACAGCGGCTAAGTATTTAATAGTTTACCGTACCTGCTATCGTATGCGGTTCAGATTTTTCAACTATCCTATTTAAGCTAACATAAGCGCCAGAGGTGCCAGGTGGTAACGGGATCATACTTCCCGGAACAATTTTATCTGAAAACTTTTTTGCGAATTTTATGAACTTCTCTATGTCAGCTTTAGTTGTAGCGATTCCTATCGATAAGCGAACAGCTCCCCGCACTTTCTTCAAAGAATTTATGATATCATAGTAGTCTCCATGCTCCCTGCCGTCAAAGTAATTTTTCAACTGATCTTCCGAGAAGCAGTGATTCATTTCATCAATACCGGGATTACAAAAACACCCGGTGCGCAGTGATATCTTATTTGTGTTAGCCTCTCCTTCTATAAATTGAAAAGGATAAAGTTGCCCATACTCATCATAAAAATTCATTAGAAAAGTACCGCCCCTGTTTGCTGTATTTTTGGGGCCATAAAGTTTAATAAGTGGTAACCCATTGCTATGCATCAGCATAAGAAGTTTTTCAAGGAAAAATTTACAAAGATCCTTCACCCGGTTCTGTATATTTTCCATCCCGATGCCACTTATAAAATTAAGGCCGTTGGTAATCGCAGGAATGTCCAGGTAATTGATGGTGCCGTTTTCAAATTTCTCATGATCCTGCTTTAAGAAGTAACCATTATGCCTGACTGCTGATAGTGTGATGGTGCCACCAGCAAACCATGGTTTTTTCAGTTTATTGAATTTTGACTTTTTAACCAGCAGGCAGCCAAGCCCTGTAGGATAACCAAAAATTTTATAAAATGAAATCGAAACAAAATCCGGGCGAACAACTAATAAATCCAGTTTCGAAGAGGGAACAAAAGCGGCAGCATCCAGTAATACATCCCAACCTTGTTCCTGTGCTTTCTCAATCAGCGCCAGCGAATTCCGGGCTCCCGAAACATTCGACTGAGCAGGAAAAGCAAACAGCTTGTTCCTTTTACCAGGATGTGCATGGAGATGTTTCGTTAATTCAGCTTCATCAATCGAAAGATCATCAGTCGTCATTAGCGTGTAGCTAACACTGCCTCCCTTGTGTTTGCAATACTCCCTTATACCATTAACAGAATTATGATTATCGGCTGTGAGCAGGTAATGGCTTTCGGGTGAGAACGGGTAACATTCTCCAACGATCTGTAATGCGCCGGAAGCATTATGGGTAAAAATGCAATAGTAGTTAATGGCATTAAAAAAATCCAGCACTTTTTTCCTTGCTTCACTTACAAATTTTTCCGAAAGCATAGAAGTAGGATTGTTGGAATGAGGATTGCCATAAACCGCCTTTTGCAAAAACCTGCAATGCTTTTCTACCAGGCTTTTGGGATGAATGTTACCGCCGGTATAGTCAAGGTAAATCTGCCCCAGCTTATCCAGTCTTGAATACTCTTTCTTCCTTAGCCTGTTGAAAAACTTGTCAGCGTTATTTTTCTTAACGTCTTTAAAAAATGAAAGTCGCATAATATTTATTTAAGGGGTGTACGACCAGGCGGTATTCAAAATTGGATATAAACAAAGTGGATTTAATTACCCTTCCGGGTAGTTTTTAAAAAAATAGCGAAGTATGAATGAAGAGTAATTGTACAGATACAATGAAAATTACTTTCTTACTAAATTCTTAAAAACGCCTCAAACTTTTAGAAAATTTTGCCAACGTAAATTTTGTATATTACGATTCGAAGCCGGATAACTTCAAGAAATCATATTTTTTGAGAGAAAAAATAATGTTGGTTGATGCGAAAGCCCTTCCGGCAAATGTTCAGCAAAGTGTTGCAGATTTAGAATCTATAAGTGTGAGGGAGTAATGTGCTTTTTCTAAAATCATTCTTTAGCAAGCTTATCAAAACCAGGCGGCAGTTTGCTCAGGGGGGCTTACATGAACTTGCGTAAATGTGAAGCCTCGCAAAGTTTGAAAATATGTAATCATACCAATGATTCCTATATAAAATAAAAAATTTCATTTATTTTATTTGTATCTTCTGCTTTAATTTATAAAGATATAATCCGGTATCCCTCGCAATTCCGTGCTTTTACTTTCGCAGCCATTAGAGAAGATTCAGCTACATTTTATTAAAACACAAACAATGAAAAAGCTTTTTATGGCTATTGGGATTATTATATCCGCTCCAGGTATTATTGCGCAAAGTGTAGGCATTGGCACTGCAACTCCTAACGCCAGTGCTGCCCTTGAAATAAAATCAAATACTAAGGGGCTTTTAATGCCACGCACTTCTACCACCAGTCGCACTGGAATAAGCAGCCCTGCAAAAGGGCTTGTCCTTTACGATACCACCACGTCAAGTTTTTGGTTCCATAACGGCACAGCATGGGCGCAACTAAATGCCGGTGGCGGTTCCTGGCTTCTGCAAGGTAATCCAGGTACAACCCCCGCAACAGATTTTATAGGTACTACAGATAATCAGCCATTACGCTTTAGGGTAAACAATACCTGGGCGGGAGAATTGAGCCCCGGTCTGCTTAATACTTCGCTGGGCTACAATGCAGGTAAGGCGGTAACTACAGGCGACAACAACATTGCCCTTGGTAATAATGCACTTACGGCTAATACTATCGGTGCCCTCAATATAGCTATTGGGTCCAACGCACTTGCTGTAAGTTCCACAAGTAATTATAACGTTGCCGTAGGTGGCTTTGCTCTCAAAGCAAATACAACTGGCACACAAAATACGGCTATCGGCGCCTTTTCTCTTTACACTAACAATACCGGCTATCAAAATACCGCGACTGGTTTTTATGCCCTTTACGGTAACGTGGATGGTATTTCTAATGCTGCTTATGGTGACCAGGCGTTGAACAGTAACACGTCGGGAAGTTATAATATTGCCGTAGGTGAAGGGGCCCTGGCGCTGAGTAAAACCGGTGATAATAATATTGCGGTTGGCTCTTCCGCCTTATATAACAATTCCAACGGCTACGATAATACTGCCATCGGAGAGGCCTCGCTATATAATAACAATACGGGTTATTATAATACAGCATTGGGTAGTAATTCACTTGTTACTAATGTGGGAGGTTCCAATAATACAGCGTTGGGACATAATGCAGATATGGCAACCGGTGGCCTTACCAATGCTACCGCAATAGGAGCAAATGCACATGCAGCCGCATCAAATACCATGCAATTGGGAGATAACAATGTAACCGGCGTGAACACGTATGGAAATATAACAGTGCAAAATGGAAAAGGATTAATAAGAAGCAGCGATGGCACCCAGCAAAAGAAAGTAACTACCCTCGTAACGATAAATTCAACCATTGGCGCAGGCGGTACCATAAATTTCGCCTTTTCATTCTCACAGTCATTTAGTGCGCCTCCCGATGTGTACATTGGTGATATCATTGGCGGAGGAGGGTTTGCAGAAAAAGTAATGACGATAGCCAATGTTTCAGCCGGCGGTGCAAATTTGTTTATCTATAATCCCGGGAATACTGATACACCCAACTATACGGTAAAGATCATTGCGATAGGCCCTCAATAATTTTTAGCCGGGCACTACTTTATCAACCACTACCACCAACAATTAAATACTGAACTGTATGTTTATTTAGGATTTTACAAACATCCAGAATATGATCAGTTAAACTTTTTTCCACCAGTTTCAGTATTATTTACTTTTGCTTTTTTATTCTTTAGAAGGTTCAAAAAAATCTCTATTTCCTGTAGTTGCTGAACACTGGCATTTTTAGCTTTCTTCACTTTTGGAGTGGTGCTGCATTTTAAACTTTTAAAGTTGTTGTATCGTGTTAGTGTTGCCATAATCTATTTTATTGCTTAAAGTTCAATGAAAGCGTTAGTAAAGTTAAGAGAATTAGTCATTTTTAAGTATTTATAACAGCACGTCCCAACGGGGGGGGGTGTCACGCACGTCCCAGCGGGGTTTTCACCGCACTAACTATCCAATAAAAAAGAGTTGCGTGAAACCCCGATGTATAAGAGACTTTAAATTATAATAAATCTCAACCTACAAACTCTTATAGTGTTTTGGCTCAAAATGCTTAATAATTCCTTCTTCATAAAATGATGCACTGCTATGTTCATAAGAAACGAAGTCTGCCGATAAATTCCTTTTCTCGCTTGTGGGATTAATGAAGAGCGGCAATTATAATTTCAACTCTCTGCAAGCATCGGGGTTTCATTTTCGATTGCTTATTTTTAACTCGTGAATATTTTATGAAAATGAAAACCCGCTGGGACGTTAATGTCTTTGTCGGTATTTGTGCAAGTCCATGTTGTGACGCACTGTCTGCTAACACCGTAAATAGTGATATCAAAAAGGTGGCTTCTTGCTAGAAAGTTTGTCTCTAATTTTATCAATCTTATTCGTAAGTTGTTTATCTGCAACTTTTCTATAATCTTCTAATATATTTTTAACTGCAGGGAAATCTGAGCTAAGAATATAATTCTTCTCAATAAATAATTGAATGGCATTTAAGAAAGCATACTTTGTAAACAATTGTTTTGCTTTATTAAAATTTTCAAATAGAAAATTTTTATCTGATTGGTTTGGCGAATATATAATTGAATTTAACACTCCTACTAATGCACCTTCATTGTTAGTCAGCTTGATAGTTTCTCTTTTGATTTTATTCTCGTTTATATATTTTCCCAGAGCTTTGCCTTGTTCAGTTTTAATAGTGACTCTTTCCCTAAGTTCAGGATGTGTTGTGGTCGTTATTGCGTTGAATTTATTGGTGAGTTTATAAAATTCTATATAGGGATCTACCTGTTTTATTGTTTTTTTTAAACCTTCGACAATATTTAAAAATGCCTCGTCCTCATCTTGCCACTTACTGATTGGCTTTCCCGATTCCGGTAACGCCTGAAGTTTCGATAAAACCGTATTTTGCCAATCGCAAGACCTAAGAATTATTGGAACTACTCTTGCAGTTTTTTTCATGTGCCTCTCCACTGCCCTGGTCATTTCCTCAGTGTAAGAATAATCAGACGCTAAAAAATCAGAGCTTACAAGGAGCAATATAATCGACGCCTGGTTAAAATTAATTTTAATTGCCTCATTCCATTCCTGCCCTGGTATTATTTCCTTATCGGTCCAGGTTTCTATATATTTAAGCCGCCTAAGTGCAGTAAGATGTTTCATTAATTTACTTTTGTAAATCTGATCTTCGTGAGCATATGCGATGAAAATTTTTATTGCCATTTTGATTATTAATTATCGAATTATTATACTCCAATCGTCTGATGTTAATTCAATAGTTTCCATTGCCTGGTGACATAGTCTTTGAATACTTTGGGCGGATAAGTTCATTTCAATATAGTATCCATTTTGTAATTCTCTAATAGCCCTAAATTTATTTTTGTCTTTACCTACATAGTGAGGGAAATTGTGCGCAATCACATCAAACTTTTCTGGCTCCAGGTCGGCGATTGTATTTAAAGTTTGTTGTAATACGTCCCTCCACGATTGTACTTCAAATTTCTGCCCCAAGATCATCAAAGCTGTAGGCGTTGTCCCTGTTACTTCTTTTATGTCTGTTGATGTGGAATTTTCCTGACCAAAATAATCCCAAATCTCGATTGCTTGCTGAGCTAAAACTTCTGCTCTTTGTTCTATATCTGTTCTTGTCCATTTATTGAGGTCAATAAAATATTTATTCAACTCTAAATGACTTTCAATTAAACGATGTCTTTTTTTGGGAAAATGATCATTTGATAATTCTGTGTTGTATGCAGTTAAGGTAAGGTTTCCAATAGTATGCAAATACAGGTCATGAGTTTCTTCCCAATTTTCGCCCAGTTCTTTTTGCCACCATTCAGATAATGTTTGGGGCATTATATGTTCTACTGTCAAATTTTCAAAAGGCACTTGTTCTTTGTGCGCATATCTTTCTTCTAAGGTTTCAAGGATCAATTTCGTCTTAACTACTCTATCGCCCCCACCATAAAATTTTGTTTCTTTAAAACGTAAGGAAAATTCATTGTCTTTAGGATAACCTCTTCCTTGCAAAACAGTTTTAAACCCTTCAGGAATATTATCCATATATCTAGCGGCAATTTGCGGATAAATAGTGGGGAATATTTTGTTTAATTGATTTGTTGGGATACTACAAACAAATCGTCTAATCAGATAGTTTTCCAATGTTTTAAGGATGGACACGAAATCTGACTTAGATACTATTCCATCATTGTAATTGCTATAAAAGTTTAATAGTAAAGGATATGCCGTAGTAACTTCAATTCGATTAAGTCTTCTGAAATATTTTTGTAACTCCTGATCCGTTTCAAATTCAGGATAAATGAGTCGTTGATAGTAAATTGAATAGCTTTGTAAATCCCTTAAATATTCTATAGCGTTTCCCGTAGATACATTTTCTTTCAAAGAATAATAAACATCACCTTGCTTAATTATGTTTCCTCCTCTCATTAAAAAGTGCCTTATAAATTCGGTAAGGTTTTCCCCTAAAGCCGTTTGCATCGGTTGCCAGTACGATTGATATACATCTTCTTGCTTGTCAATATGGATTCTCATGAAGAAATAATTTCTTATAAGATCAGCTTGGGTAAGTGGCCTGCCTTTAGCATTCAAACTTTCAAAAACCAAATACGGATTATCATCAGCATCTAATACTATACTAACGACTGAAAAGTAACTTGTGATAATTTTCTTAAGCTTTTCGGGTTCCAAAACAATTTGCCTAAGTTTTTTATCAAAAAAATTATAGGCACGGGTTAGTTGATTTTCATGCAAGTTTTCATGACCGTTGATGAAATTTTGATAGGTAATTCTATCAACCTGAGTGGGCATTAATTTATAATGATCCGAGCCATCCTTGTATTGGTTTACAAGTAGTGTGTTGTTGATTTCATCCGCGAAACGAACATTTTGGTTTGCCTTTGCTTTGTCTCTTAAAAGAGTCAATAAAACGAAAATTGTAGTCAGTCTTTGCTGGCCGTCTATTAATAAATATTTAGCAACACCCTCCGGAACTGATACTGTAGGCATATTTACTATTGAACCAATAAAATGTGTTCTAGGGTTTTCTGCATCGCAAAGTTCTACAAGATCATTCCATAGTATTTCCCATTCTTTGGAGGTCCAGCTATAAGTTCTTTGAAATAGTGGAATTACATATTGCTTTGTTCCTTCAATAATATCCTGGAGTTTTGTTTCTTTTGCCTGCATGTTTAATTGTTTTTCTATTTTATATTATCCTCTCCACAATCCCAATTTCCTCCTCGTTCAACTCATACAATTCATACACTAACTTATTTATTTTATCATCAGTGTATTTTATTCTTGTATTGATATGATCAAGTTTATCGGGTAGGGTAGTTTGTTGTTTTTCTTTATTTAGTTGAAGGATTGATTCTGCTAAATGAATGAGCTCTACACGAAAATTCTTATCATCTTTAATTGGTAGAATTTCTAAATATTGCCTTATGAATCTGAAGTAGCCTCCTCTTATGGACGAACTAATTTTGGAATACAAGAACTGAATTAGGTTTGAATTTAAAATTGCTAATAGATATTTATCATCGAATGGAATTATGTAAGCAGTGTTTACTAAGTAAAACTTCTGATTATCATAAGTTGCTTGCATTCTTAAAGCAATATCAGGTATTGAAATTTTAGCTTTTTCAAACTCTTTATAATAATCAACCGCATCTTGTATCTCATACCATAAATATGAACCAGGTTTTCTTCCCTTCCAAATTTTTCCGTTCCATCCCTTTGGTTTAGGACTAAGTGCTTCTTTAAATTGATACAGATAATTTTTGATGGCTGGATAATTGTCTATATCAATTCCTCTTTTTGTAAAGATTAAATATTTATCACTATTCAGAACCTCATATCTCTTTACATCTCTTCCCGCCAAAAGTGGTTTTATAATTTCTTCACTTCTTTCATCTTCTGCAATCAGCCTGTTCTTTGTTGCTTCATCAATTACAAAAGCTTCATTCAATCCCGTTTTTATTCCATAATAAATTTTCCCTTTTACATATTCTCCCAAAGACACGCCCGCTTGTTGCAATTTCATTAGTAGACTCTGTTCTGCTTCACTTCCCAAATGCCAGCCTTCATCATTTAAAGAATTTTTGTTTACAATTTTTTTATGCTGTTCTACATAGCTATTTAAGTTTTCAAAATCTAAAGTGGACATGGCCGTTGCATTAAAAGAAATATTTTCTTCTTTGCAGGCATCAGCTATCAGTATGCATGGGTAAGTGGTAGCTCCCTGGAAAACCGGCAAGTCACCAAAGTCAATTATTTCAAGAATGCCTTTTTGCTTTAGCCATTTTCTTAACGGTTCTCCATAGTTGGCCCGCATCCATTTGTTCGCAACGATAATTCCAAATAATCCTTTACCATTTAGCAATTCAATTCCCTTTTCAATAAAATAACTATAGAGGTCTGCCATTCCATGATAGACTTTATATTTCTTTTGCAGGTATGGCTTTATATCACCCAGTATTTCCTGCCTTACATAAGGCGGATTACCAATCACCGCATCAAAACCTTTTTGAGCAAATACTTTTGGAAATGCCTGTTGCCAGTTAAAAGGTTTTATTTTTTTCTCTTCGCCAAAATCAAATTGGGCATCATAAAAATCAACATCAATTAAGCTGTTGCCATTTTTAATATTTTCATCCAGCGTAGGCAATACTCTTTCACCAAAGCGCATCACGGCGTTGATACTGCTGCCTGTTTCGCCTTCCATACATTTAAGTAACAGGCTAAGCTTGGTAACTTCTACTGCCTGCGTATCAATATCAACCCCATAAATATTGTTGAGCAATATTTGTTTTTTTAAAGTGGTAGTCAAATTGCCATCAGGTGTAAGAGGCAGTTTGTTCCTGTCTTTAATGGCAGCTTCGCGTACTTTGGTATTGATGGTGTTGTCCGCAGCAGTTGCAGAGAGTTTTAAAAATTCAGGCTTGTAATAGTCAAGGTGCCAACTCAGCAAATATTCATAAGCGCCTATGAGAAAGCTGCCGCTTCCACAGGCGGGGTCAACTATCTTTAGCTTCGCCACGTGCTCCGGCGTTTTACTTTCTGTGAGTTTGCCAACCGTATTTTGTACAATGTATTCCACTATGTATTGCGGTGTATAATATACGCCGCCTGCTTTGCGCACTTCCGGTTTTTCTTCTATAATGGCTTTATGGCCGGCGTTTAGTTTTATCTGTTTGCCAAGAAACTGCTCATAAGCGCTTCCTAATATTTCTACACCAAGTACACTAAACTCATAAGGGCTTTGCGGATAGTATAACGCATCAATTATGGTTTTGATTATTTTATTATCAATTGCTATGTTCTTGCTTAAAGCATCTTTTTTAAAATCGAATAGCCCGCTGTTGTATTTACTGTCGGCTTCTTTAAATAGCGTAAACAATCCTTTGAAGTAAATACCTTCTTCTTTTGATTTTGTAAAAATAGTTTTTAGCTCGCCGTAAGTTTCTACGCCACGATCTTCTGCTATGCGTAAAAAAATAATGCGGTCAATAGTTTGCTGCACTACAAAGTTGAGTTCATCTTCAGTAAGCTGCATATTGCGCAACGCAATATTTTGCGCAAGCAGTTTTCTCCATTCATCGAGGGAAGCAAGAAATTCCTTGTCAACGGTGGCAGTGCCTTTTTTGTTTTTATCGCTTACAATAAATTTATCGAAACTACCTTTCAGCACACTTGATTTGGAAAAAGTATTCCAGATAAAATCAAATTCATCAAGGTATTGGTTGTAGGTAAAATATTTTATGCGGGCCGTGCTTGCCTTATCAGAAGTGTTAGGTTTTTTACTGCAATCATACACGGCGAACTCTTCAAAATCTGTTATGAGGCTTACCGGCATTTTAGCGCTCCATCCATAAC
Organism: Ginsengibacter sp.; assembly: GCA_040007435.1. Taxonomy (GTDB): domain Bacteria; phylum Bacteroidota; class Bacteroidia; order Chitinophagales; family Chitinophagaceae; genus Ginsengibacter. Next base: position 48,717 of record JBDTUZ010000042.1, read on the forward strand.
GGCGCACCTGGTAAGCGGGAACAATATCGTGCTTTACCAATACACTCGGCTTCTTTGCTTCTACAAAAAACAAACGCTTGCCACCGGGTAATCTAAAAGAATAATCCGGCGCTTTCGTTGCACTGCCAATCTTTAATTTGTCTTCATGTATCACTTCACGGTAAGCTTCGGCATTACCCTGCGAGTTATCTATATCCCAACCAAGCGCTTTAAAGAACGGGTTGATAAAATCCTGCCTTGTCTGCGCTTCATTGTACTCAACCTTTTTATAAGAATCAATCTGGAAGGAAAATCTTTCTACAAGCTCTGCAATTTTTGAGTAGGCTTCTTCTTTGGAATACATAGTTTGAAGATGGGGTTCTTCAAATATAATATTAATGAACGATTCGGGAGAGCATCAAATTTATTTTGAATAACACCGGTTTAGTTCCGAATAGGTTTGTCTCAGTGCGGTTTTTCGATTTTGATCCCTACCCCCACCGAAAACCTCGATGCTTGTAAACACTCAAAATACACAGGTTGGCTGTCTAAATATTTGATGTCCCTCCGCCATCGGGGTTTCACGGTACCATCAAATCCAAAAAATGAAAACCACGCTGAGGCGTCTTTTATTTTTAGCTGTATTTATAAAGATGCATTTGAGGGGACAATACCTGCTAATAACCCCACCCACTCATTAAAATATATCTTCGTAAATATTTTCATCATTATCATAACCAGTAATTACAAGCAAAAAATGAAGCAAATACTTTTAGTTTTTATCACCATCTTCACAAGCTTCTTTTCTTTTGCGCAGCAGGCAGATAAAATAATAAATGCTACAGAAGTGGAACGTATAGAAAAGATACTTTCTGCCGATGATATGCAGGGCCGTAAAACATTTACACCGGGTATTGATAAAGCAGCAGATTTTATTGCGGCGGAATTTAAAAAAAGCAACCTGCAATTCTTTGGCAACAACACATCTTATTTCCAGGAATTTACTATGAGCAAAGCAAAGCCTGTGGAAGTAAGTGGTATGCTGGGCGATGATTCATTGACGATTAATAATGTTGCTGCCAATACAACTATGGAAGAACTAAATATTAATTCTTTAAAAGATTATGAGGTGGTAGTGGTGAAAAAAGATGATGATTTTTCCAAGGTTGTTTTCCCCATTTTTGATACTGAAAAAAATGTGATCGTGCTCGTGGATACTGCTCATACCAGGCCCCCATTTTGGTCCAAGTATATAAAAAGTTCCGTTAGCCCCCATTTTGGTCCAAGTATATAAAAAGTTCCGTTAGCGCAAGGTACTGTCAGAAAAACCAAATAAAATTGCAGGTATTTTTTAAT
>JBDTUZ010000043.1:0-47699 GCA_040007435.1 Ginsengibacter sp.
TTAATTTTTTGTTTGGATGTTGGACAGTTTTCTTTGGGATAGATTTGGTTTTCTTCAGATTTTGATTTTTGGTCTTACTTTGGATGTTGAATTCTTAGTTCTTTGGGATTTGGATTTCAAACACTTAACCTTGTTTGCTGATACAAAGATGTAAATTTCTATTGTCTCGTTTCTTTCTTTTCGGTGAATGAATGGCTTTTTTCGACGAGTGGTAGGGATTGTGCGATAAGGCGCAAAGACCAATGACTTAAAACATAATTAGTGCGGCTATTATGTTTTAATATCGCAAGCCTTCAAATTACTTTTGCCTTTCGTGGCGCTATGTTGCAGGAAAGTTTTGAAAATATTGATGTATTCCAAAACAAAATATTCTCCGATGGGGATTGGAAATAATCAATTGAAAGAATACTACGGAAATACAATTTCAATGTTAAACCAGATTGATCCTTTGCATTACATCTGGCTTATGCACTTTACTAATGGGAATTACTTTACCTTCTATCACTAATGAATAATCCTGTATATCTTTTATCTTATGCAGGTTTACGATATAAGAACGATGCACCTTCATAAAATGCTGGCGGTTCATTTTTTCCTCAACAGCTTTCAATGTGCTATGTGTGAGATATTGCTTTGTAAGTGTAATATATTTTACATAATCTCCCACACTCTCAATATAGAGTATGTCACGATAATTGAGGCGGGTGAATTTTCCTTCGGATTTTATATAGATATCTTCCTGCTTTTCGCCTGGTTCTACCTTTATAATTGTATCTCTTTCAATAACCTTCGAAACCGATTCCTGGAACCTCGCATAAGTGAACGGCTTTTTCAGATAGTCTGCAACGTTATATTGAAATGCGTCAAATGCGTAATCCGTCTTCGAAGTGGTGAGGATAACCTTGGGCATATAAAGCAATTGATCAAGCAATTGAAATCCACTGCCTCCGGGCATTTCGACATCAAGAAACAGAATGTCCGTTTCGTTTGACTTGAGATAATCAAGCGCTGTTTCCGCGCATGGAAATGAGGCAGCAACTTCCAGGCTGCCGATTTTTTCGCAATACCTTTCCAAAAAATTTCTGGCAATAGGCTCGTCGTCAACAATAACCACTTTTAGCTTCATCGGGAGGGATTTTAATTCTTAAGTCTTACTAATTCCTTTTCAATAACAGGAAGTAATTCAGCGATATTATTTTTAAAATCTTTATATATTTCCTGCAAAGGTGCCGTACCGGAATGTTGCTTACATTGACCTTCAATAAACTCTGCTTTACTGGTAAGTGCTGTAAGGCCCACAAAACTAAAAACAGGCTTAAGCTTATGTACCTTTTGCCTGAATAATTCAGAATTACCTGAATTAAAATTGTCTTCTACTTCCTTTAATTGATTGTGAATGCCACTTAAAAATTGTTCAAAAACTATTGAGATATGTTCCATACTGCCACCATACAGTTCATTTAAAAAATCAGTATCTAACCTCCTATCGAAAGCAAATTCAAAATTATTCATAGGACACTTTTTTCCATAACGTTTTTTAGAGTGCCTATATTATTATTCACTATTATTTTAATTAGTGATTCAATAAAATAACCTTTTGCCCGTTTATTGTAAAAGACAGGGCTAACTGCTTTATTTTTTGAATTAGCCAATCACGAAATACCTTGTTCTGTGAACTTTCAAAACCCGTTTGAAGAAAAATCAAAATTATATTCCACTTCGCTGGCCGCCACTATTTCTTTTTTCTTTATAACTTTTATTATCGAGAGCGTACTATCTCTTCATTATGGTTTTTATACTAATGCTGGCATTGTATTTTGCATTTGCTTACTTTATATAGGTTTATTTTTATTCGGACAATCTGCCAGGCAGAGATCTTTTTCCCCCCAACTGGTCTTCTTTTTAACTTCTGCTGCAGTTTGTTTCTTGATCTTCAGAAATGGAAATTCACAAGGAAGCTTTTTTTATCTCTTCCCAATAGCAATAGGTTACATAAATAGCAGCTCAAGCCTTAAGAATAGAATAAGGTTTCGGGAGTTTTACATTATCATAACCTTTATCACAGCATTTGTAATTGTCCGAAATTTGCTATTTGTATCCACCATAAAAACGTTGCATGGGGATATTTTTCTAAAATACAGGTTTGTCGCATCGTTTATCTTAACTGCCCTGCTTATAGCCCACTCGATATTACTAAAATCTTCGAATAAAGGAAACGCTCCCGGGAAAGCAGACTTTTCTGATGCTTTGTTTAATTCATACATGGATGCCTACATTATTTTCAAGAAGGAGACGCTGGAGGTGATTGAATATAATAAAACGCTTGATCAAATCCTGGAACTACCCGAAGCAACAAACATGCGTGGCCTTTATATAACACAGGTGATGATGCGTTACCTGGCAGATGATAGTACAAACATGGATTTACTGATGAACAAGATTCCGGAAGATTGGTATGGCGAAGCAAGATTTGTATCGCACAAAAAAACAAAATTCGACACCTATTTAAAAAGTTCGGTTTTTGTAAAAGACGAAACGGAATACCAGTTGTTGAGCATCAGGAATATTACGGAAATAACAAAGGCAAAAGAAGATCTGGAAATCTATAAAGAAAAAATGGAAAAAGCTGCCAGCGCAAAGGCCAGGTTTCTAAGCAGCATGAGTCACGAACTTCGAACACCGTTAAATGGCATAATAGGCACTTCCAATCTTATCTTAGGCGAAAACAATTTACCTGAAAATATTAAAAACCATATTAATGTACTCAGGTATTCCTCGGACCACATGCTCGGGGTGATTAATGATATTCTCGACTTTAGTAAAATGGATGCCGGAAAAGCGGTTTTCAAAAGGCAAAAGTTCAATATGAAGGAAAGCCTGGATAAATTGACTAAATCATTTGCAACCGAATATAAAAATAAAAATATTGAGCTGGTGTTCAAACACGATCAACGGCTTGAAGGCATTAATGTACTGAGCGATCATATAAAATTAAACCAGGTACTAGCCAACCTGTTATCAAATGCATTAAAGTTTACAATTTTAGGGAAGGTAGAACTCAATGTAAAAATTGAAAACATTTCAGAAAAAACCGTAACCGTCTTTTTCGAGGTGCACGATACCGGCATTGGAATTTCAAAAGAAAAACATGAAGAAATTTTCAATGATTTTGTGCAGGTACATGATGACAATGATCTGCGTCGATTTGATGGAACAGGTCTTGGTCTCACAATAAGCGAAAAAATCGTGAATATTTTTGGAGGGAGGTTGGAGGTAGAGAGTGAGTTGGAAAAAGGCTCACGCTTTTATTTTACACTTGCTTTCAATTTGGCGGCCGAAACAGTAGTAGTAAAAGAAGAAATCATCAAAAGCGGAATTGCCCCTGACATAAGGGGTGTAAGGATACTGGTAGTGGAGGATAACGAGATAAATGCAGGCATAGTAAGAACATTTTTACAAAGGTGGCAGATTCGCATAAAGGAAGGCCGGAATGGAATCCATGCACTTGAACTGTTGAAATACCACAAATTTGATTTGATACTAATGGATCTTGAAATGCCTGAAATGGACGGCTACACCGCATTGAAAAAAATACGGGAAACCGACAAGGTCACTCCAATAGTCGCATTTACAGCAGCCTTGCTGGAAGATATGGATTCATTGATTACAGAGTGCGGGTTTAACAACTACATATTAAAGCCCTTCAGTCCTGATGATTTAAAGAAGAAGATCGAAATGTATGCGCCTCATAGAAAGATAGAGTATGTGTAGCAGAGGGAATCCTTAAAATCAAATCGTCTTTTACACAAATCAATTCATGCCAATGCTTGATTTACCTAATCGTAAGAATTCATCCTTTGTAGAATACCTCTCCGGGGCATTCAGCTCAGGAAAAAAAGAAAGCAAAAAAATTCTTTTACTTTTATCCTTGGGGCTTAGAATTGATAATTTATTTAATAGTTATTTATTCTAAAGTACTGCTATGATATATAACGAATTCATTACACCAATATGAAAGTCATTATTACAGGGGCAAGCAGGGGTATTGGGAAAGCAATTGCCTTAAAGCTGCAGGATACTTATTCACTGGTGCTGCATGCTTCCCGCGATGAAAATCTTGAAACTCTTTGGAATGAATTAAAAAACAATAAGAATCACGAAAAACTCTGCGCCGATTTTTCCAACGCTGAAGAGCTGAAAAACTTCTGCCGCGCTATAAAGAAAAATTATTCGAAAGATTTGTACTGTGTTATTAATAATGCAGGTATTACTATTGACAAGGCTTTAATGTATCAGCCGGAAGATGAAATAGACAGAATGCTGCAATTAAATTTAAAAGCGCCAATAATGATCAGTAAGGCTGCTTTCAAAGTTTTTCATTCAAAAAAAAAGGGAATAATAATAAACATAAGTTCGGTCATAGGTGAGTTGGGAAATGCTTTTCAATCTGTGTACGCTGCTACAAAAGCCGGCCTCACAGGCTTTACAAAATCGCTTGCCAGAGAGGCCGGAGAATTGTCGGAAACTAATAATTTGAGAATAATCAGTGTTTCACTCGGCTACATAGAAACAGGCATGACAAAAAAAATCCCTGAGTCTTTCAAAGCAAAATACAAATCCCATATTCCATTAAAAAGATTCGGGCAGGCGTCAGAAGTAGCGGGCGTTATTGCATTTCTGCTTTCAGATGAAGCAAGCTATATAAATGGATCTGACATAAAGATAAATGGCGGAATTATTTAAAATCCACTCAGCCAGGATTCCCATTATCAAAACGTTTCTGATTACCTAAAATAAAAACTTTATTTTTCAGAAACCTGTGTAGGATCTGATAAAGATTTTTCAGGGGTTAAAATTTCAGAAATTTCTGTGCAGTAAAAAAAATAAAATGGAATCGCTTGTCGGGCAGGATCCGGAATTAATATTACCCCATGGCCCATCCAAACTTCTCATTGATGAATATCTGTGGCATAGACCTAATGCTGGCATAGTAGCGAGCTATACGCCTAAAGAGCAAGACGTCAAAGATCACTTTGGAGTTTTCCGGGCAGTGGACCAGGTAGAATCATTCGGACAGGCTACTGCTGTTTCATGCAGTGCATTTCTTGATACCAATAAAACAGGATTGGGTTATAAAGAATATTATAAAGAAAGAAATTTTGTTTTTATGAGTATCGAAAAGGTTCTTTGTCACAATTTTATACGGCTAAATGAAAAGTATATTTGCATTGGCATCATTACTTTTTATAAATTCAGGCAAATGGCTACCTCGGGGCGCATATATAAGGTAGTAACGGATATTGACTTGAAAAATTATTTTGGATCATTCACCGAAGATAGCCTTCGTAAATTTGAGCTTAGTGAAGATTTCGTTCTTGTAACAGAGATAGAAAAAGTAATAAGCAAAGGAATAAAAATGGAAAAACTTTATTAAAAACATAAAAATTGAAACACCATGACCCGCGAGGAAGTAAAAGATAAAATCGTAGAAATCCTGAAAACTGTTCCCACATTAGATCACAAAAAACTTGATAACATTACCGAAGATACAGACCTCATTACCGATCTTGGCGCTCCTTCCACAGAAATTGTAAACATAATTGCAAAGGCGGAAGAAAAATTCGATTTTGATTTTGATGATGATGATGTAGATAATATTGGTTCTACTGTTGGCGACACTATTAATTTAATCATGAAATATGCTGACAAAAAAGATTAAGCATGACAATGCGTAAAGTGGCGATTGTAGGAATGGGAGGAGTTTTCCCCACCTGCAAAGACATTAATGAATTCAGTACAAAAATATTTTCCAACCAAAGTTGTATTCGTGAATGGGAAGAAGCAAAACAACGCGGCAAAAAAGTACGATCCACTGTTAGTGGTTATATTTCCCTGGAAGAAGCGGGCCTCGAAGAAATAAAATCCACCATTCTTAATGATTACCCGGAATTTTATAAGGACAAACTGGAACGCATACCTGCTTCCAATCTTTCAACTGCTGACATAGGCAGCATCTGGTCTATGTTTGCAACCAAAGATGCAATCGCCATGAGCGGCTGGAACGAAAACGAAGTAAAATCCGAACAAACAGGAGTGATAATTGGATGCGGCGCCGGTGGCAATGAAGTATCAAGAAAAGCATGGCACAACTTTTTTTCCCTCGATAAAAAGACACGCTTTCTTGGAACACACAATGTGGATCGCTGCATGGTCTATCGTGATGCAGCCAATGTTTCCTGTCTTATTAAAAGCAAGGGTGTGTGTGAAAGTATCGGTTCCGCATGTGCAACAGGCCTGGGAAATATTGGCTATGCATACCGCCTTATAGCGTTTGGCTTGCAGGACAGGATCGTTGCCGGGGGTACCGAGGGCACATCAATCGAATCTTTTCTCGGTTTTGATGCGATGCAGGTTTTAAGCCGCGGACTGGAACCTGAAAAATCGTCACGACCATTCGATATCGCGAGGAATGGTTTCGTTTGCTCTTTTGGCGCAGGCATTGTTGCGCTTGAAGCTTATGATAAGGCAAAAGCACGAGGCGCGGATATACTTGCCGTAATTGATAATTATTTCAATAATTCAGATGGAAGCGGTGATATGTTTGCACCATCGTTCGAAGGGCAACAAAGACTTTGGAATGGATTGATGGGAGATGATAGAAAAAGATTATTTCCTGATGTTGTAAAAGTTCATGGAACTTCAACGCCATTAGGTGACGCCATAGAATTATTAAGTATCGTTTCGTTTCTTGGTAATAAAGGTTACCAGGTAGCAGCTCCTAAATCGCAATTCGGGCACATGCTTGGTGCAGCCGGCGCCGTTGAATTAATTACAGCCTTGCTCATGCTTAAGCAGCAAAAAATTTCCCCGTGCCTTAATTCGGAAAATCTAAATGAGCAACCGGAATCCTTTCAAATGGAAAATAACTGGCAGGGCATAAAAGAACCCCTCGCTGCTTATCGCGATTTATTACCTCAACATTCTATAGAAAAAGAAATCAACAGGATTGTTTGCCTTAACTATGGTTTTGGCAGTACCAATAGCGCAATGGTAATTTCAAAAGATAACCATGATTGATAATACAGGAAAAATTGCTTTGATTTTTGGGGTCAGAAATGACAGCTCTATTTCATGGCATATTGCTAAAAAATTAGTGGAGTCAGGATGCACGGTTGCAATTAGCTATGTGCCGGGCGCAGAAAGAGAGGTTATTGCACTGCTGGAACAAAATGGAATGGAAACAAAACTTACTGGCCCTGTTGATGTGAGAAATGAAATTGAGATAGAAAATTTTATTATGAAAGTTTATCAAGACACTGGCAACATCGATTATATGTTACATGGAACTGCTTACGGAAATCAAAAAGTAATGTGCGCTACCCTACCCGGTTCAAAAGAAGACGTTACTACTTATCTTGATATTCCTTTCGATGATCTTATGGATTCATTTAACATCAGCGCTTACTCATTACTTCGTATCTGCCGGGTAGCAGAAAAATATTTATCACCATCTGCATCAGTTCTCACACTTACTTATAACGCATCACAGCGTGTGTTTCCAGGTTATGCAGGTATGGGGATTAATAAAGCTGCTCTTGAAAATATCGTTATTTATCTCGCCCAATATTTTGGCAAATCAGGAGTAAGAGTAAATGCAATTTCTGCAGGACTTGTAATGACTACTTCTTCCGGCGGAATAAAAGGAGTAAGGCAATTGAGAAAAATTTCTAAGAATACTTCGCCACTTGGCAACATAAAAGCAGGAGATGTTGCGGATGCTGCCCTATATTATTTTTCCGATCTTTCTCAAAAAGTAACGGGCAATATTCATTTCATTGATGGCGGTTACAACATTATGGGAGTATCAATTGATGAAAGCTGAACAAATTACAGAAGAAATTAACGGGCTGATAAAACAGCTAACCGTTGCTGACAGGCACATAGCTGTTGGCAATGATCTTGTACATTTACCATCGTTTATTAAAAGTTGCACTCCAGCTTTTATAAAACGGGTATTTACTCCTGATGAATTAACATATTGCTCAAAATTTGCTGACCCCTATTTACGATATGCGTCTACGTGGGCTGCAAAGGAGGCTGTTTATAAAGCCGTCAAACAAGCAGATGAAAATATAAAACTCTGGTGGAAGGATATTGAAATTTTGAGAGCTAATCCGGCAGGGAAGCCCATTGTTCAAATAAGAAAGTTAAAAGTTCCTTTAGAATTTAGTTTAACCATTTCCCATGATGGCGATTATGTTTGGGCCATAGCCATTTGTTTGTACAATAAAAAATGAATTTAAGTTTTTGGAGAAATAATTGATTTGGCTAAAGCCTGGAAACTCTTTAGAAACATTTTCACGATCGAAGATGGTGGCAACTGAAGCACAAAGACTTTTTTCTAACTGGCGCTACAATAACCCCGATAAACGTTTTGCAGCCGCTCTTACCTGCACCAAATCTTTATCGATATCTTCTTCTGTAAGAAAATAAAAAGGTGTAAAAGTTCTGCGTGTGACCCTGTTAAGATCTCTGAAAGGCTGACTTGCCTTCCATGTGGCGTTTGCAAATCTTGCGAATATATTTTTGTCCGAGGTAGTCATAGTATTATCGGCGACTGATTTTATTATAGCTGAAGGCAATTGGTTTGTTGTTGTGACCAAATAATTAACGCCACATTCAAGCGCATAAAATCCTGCAATGGATGTCGCAATTTTCATTTCTTTAGCGCTTTTTTTAATGGTGGCTGTATCATCGCCTTCTGTAAAAAATAGAGGCTGAGGCTGATTTAAATTTACATAATAAGAAGAATCCAAAAATGAAGCCATGGCAACCGTATAAGAAGAATCCTGCAAGAGGCTTCGTAAAGCTTCCATTTGCTGCGAAAGCGACGTATCAGGTTTTGTCTTTAGTGTGGAAAGTAATTTTATAGCGGCGTTTTTTATTTGTACATAATCTTTGTCCACTTCATCTTTACTTAAATCACTGGCGATAATAAAATTTGATCGCGTGATCCTGCTCAGTCCTCTAAAAGGCTGGCTTGCCTTCCATGTCGCATTGGCAAAACGATTCAACAAGAGAATCATGTTTGAGTCTGCAGAGTTATTAATTATCTTTGTCAGGATAGCGATGGGTGTTGTATTGGATTGTACTGAAAGCAGCCCGACGCCACATTCCAATGCATAGAATCCGGCGAGATTTGTTGCTACTTTTTCCTCAAACTTGCTTTTAGTGATTAGTGCTGTGTCATCTTCTGGCGTCAAAAACGGAGGAGGCTTTTCGCCGATACCTGCATAATAAGATGAGTCTTGTGTTGCAGCTATGGATCTTGCAAAAGCTGAGTCTCTTAATAGGGAATCTATTGTTGCCAGCTCACGATCTTTTTGATTCGTTTCCGGTGAAACGCCGGGTTTGCAACTATAAAAAAAAATTACAGAAAGCAAAGAGAAGGAAAAGAAAATTTCTTGCTTAATTGATTTAGAAACCATCATAATACTTTTGATTAAACTAAACAAAATAGGTTATCATAATATTCCCTAACAAATATAAAATCATTATTGTTTAGCCGATCAAACCTCTTAAAGTCGCCGTGAAAATTAAAAACTCATACCGTAAAGTAATGATGATTCGTCTGATCTGCTAAAGTGAAAATGCCATTACGTAATCTCCCTGCTTAGTACCAATCTTCCCGTGCCCACCTGCCGCTATCACAATATATTGTTTGCCATTAATGCGATAAGTCATGGGTGTTGCCTGCCCGCCTGCAGGAAGCAAATATTCCCAAAGCAACTCACCGGTCTTTGTATTGAAAGCACGCAGATGATTATCAGTTGTGGCAGCTACAAAAGTCAGATTTCCAGCGGTGGCAATCGCTCCGCCTAAATTTATAGAACCCCATTTTTCCGCACCAGGATATTTTTGCGGATCAAGGTCATAACCGAGAGGAACTTCCCATTTTTTTGCTCCGTCCTTCAAATCTATAGCCAGCAAGGTTCCCCACGGTGGTTTTGTCTGGAAAATAAACCTGCCACTATCTATCTTAAAAAGATAATCTCTTTTCATCACGTAAGGAGTTCCTGTTTGCCTCCCTGTTTCGGCCCGTAACAATTCTTTTTCTTCTTTCTCCAGTTGATCAATTTCATCTCTCGGCACCATCCTAATTATTGCAGCGAGATTATTGATATTGGTAACTAACAATTCCTGCTTTGCATCGTAGCACATGCCACCCCAGTGAATACCGCCCACATTGCCTGGCGTCATGATGGAACCCTTATAACTTGGCGGCGTAAAAATTCCTTTATTAATGTATTTGGAAATTCTATTCTCTGCTTCGTCTTTGTCTTTTTCAGTAAGGCCCCATGCGTCTTCTTTTGTTACACTTTGCAAACCTAACGGAGCAGGAAGTATGGGAAATGGCTGTGTAGGAAAAGCTTCTTCACCCGGAATATCCGATGATGGAACCAGCCTCTCCTCTATCGGAAACAATGATTCACCCGATTCACGATTCAAAATAAATATATGCCCCATCTTAGTGCCTATTGCAACACAAGGAATTTTCTTTCCATTTCTTGTTACATCAATAAGCATTGGCTGTGCAGCTATGTCATAATCCCACAAGTCATGATGAACAACCTGGAAATACCAAACCATCTTTCCGGTTGATGCACGAAGCGCTACAATTGAATTGCCATATAAATTTTGGCCCAACCTCTCGCCACCATAGTAATCCGGGCTTGGGCAGGAAGTAGGTATGAATACGAGATCCCGCTTAGCATCTGCAGAAATTATTGACCATGCATTAGCCGCGCCTGTTTTATGTGCCTTCAGGCCATTCCATGTTTGCCAGGATTTGTCGGCTGAATCCTTTGTAATAGGATCCCAACTCCAGCGAAGAACGCCCAAGATTGCATCATAAGCTCTTACAGTGCCGACAGGATAATCAAAACGCTGGTTATCTCCTAAAGATGAACCAACAATAACAAGATTACCAATAACTGCAGGCGGCGAAGTAATACTGAGATTGTTATAACCACCAGCTCTTAAGTTTACAGTTCCATCTTTCCCGAAAGAAGAAATTGTTTTCCCAGTGTTTGCATCTAATGCAATTAAACGCCCATCAATGGTTCCTATAAAAATTCTTCTTGTTGTTTCATTGCTTAATATTTTGCCAGGAGCCGGCCACGAGGAAACACCCCGGGACGAAATCTCAGAATAATCCTTTTTTAAATTAACACCGGGATCATAGACCCATTTTTCCAAACCGTTGCGGGCATCAATCGCAATCACCCTGCAGGAAGGAGTGCTAAAGTAAAGCGTTTGACCTATCATGATAGGTGTTGCTTCAAAAGCTGCTTTTTCCAAAGCGCTTGTCCCTTCATACGTTTTTAATTCACCGGTTCTGTAAGTCCATGCCGCCTTAAGTTTGGAAACGTTGGCAATGTTAATTTGGTTTAAGTCTGCATAACGGCTTCCACCTGCATCGCGGCCATAGGCAGGCCATTCATAGTCTCCGTTTCTATTTTTTTTGTTTTTACCCGTTTGGCCCTGGGCAAAAAACGAAATACTAAAAGATATAATTGTGAGAATTAATTTTACCATAACAACTTTTATTATAACTTTTTAAAGATCCATGCACGATAAAAGATGCACGGTTTTATGTTACCGGCATGGTTTACTTCCGTGCAATTTAATGTGCATTATTTTTTTGGTAAAATAAATAAATTGACAATAAAATCGTGGGACCTTTAATTGAAATCCTTGGTTATTTAAGGCTTGAATAAACCATATTTTCAAATTTGGCTGACAAGTCGCCATGGCTGTTAGGAACCTGCTGTGTCATGATAAGACATACAAGGTGTGCCTTTGGATCAGCCCAGTAGGTAGTTCCCCAAAAGCCACCCCATGCAAACGTTCCTTTGTTACGCGGACTTCTTGCAGATCCTTTGTCGGAAACTACTTCAAAGCCCAGGCCAAAATCATTTACACCGTTAAATTTAAAATCCAGTTGATTGCTTATCATCATTTCAACAGTTCGTGGAGCAAGTACCTGGTGTCCGTTGTATGATCCCCCATTTAACAGCATTTGCAGGAATGCGGCGTAGTCAAACGCTGTTGAAGTAACATCTGCGCCACCTGAGAAATATTTCTTTTTCACAAGAGGATAAGCCGGATCTAGCAACAGTTTTTCCTTATCCCAGGGTACAACATTATGCAAAGAATCTTCATTATATATTAGTGCCAAACGATTAGCCTTAGCCTCAGGAACATTGAAATAAGTATCTTTCATTCCCATTGGTTCAAAGATATTTTTAGTAAGAAAATCATTGAGGCTTGTACCACTTACCACTTCAATTAAACAACCCAGCAAATCGAAATTTAAACCATAAGTCCATTTTTCACCCGGCTGATGAACTAATGGCAATTTTGCAAGAAGCTTCATGGCGTCAAGTAATGACTGATTTTCTTTGGCCATATTAAAGCCCGCGGAAATTCCGGCTTTTGCATAAATAGCCCGCATATTTTCACTACCTATCCCTGAATAATCAATTCCGGAAGTATGCGTAAGCAGGTCGCGGATGGTTATTTCTCTTTTGGCAGGAACGGTTGTGTAACTTGAGTCCGCAGTATTAAATTTATCGAGTACAACAGGGTCCTTAAATTCAGGAATAAAATCAGCGACACGCTCGTCAAGCAAAAGTTTCCCCTGTTCATACAAAATCATTATGCCTGTTGCGGTGAGCGCTTTTGTTTGTGAAGCAATCCGGAATAATTCATCATTTGGCATCGGAGTTTTCGCATTCGCATCGGCATATCCATAGCCCTTATATTGAACAACCTGGTTATTTTTTACTATAATCGTTACTACGCCTTTCACCCAGTCCTTTTTTATATAATCATTTATCAAACCATCAATTTTTGCCAGCCTTTGATAATTCACGGAATTATTTTTACCATCCAGGCTCAACACCTGTGCATTGCTGTTAGCAGACGAAACAAGGAGCAGTATAAAAATTGAATTACGGAGCTTAGTCAAAAATCTATTCATTTAGTTTATAATTTTCTTTAAGTTAAATAAATAAAACTATCGTGCTGCAATAATTAAAGATAGTCCCACCAGGTAAAGCAGTAACATAATATTTAAAACCGTAGATGTCCCTTTAGGCGCATTGCGAAATTCTTTCCAGATAAATATGCCCCAGAAAGCAGCTACCACTGTAGCTCCCTGGCCCAGGCCATAAGAGATTGCAGGGCCTGCTTTACCGGACGCAATGATGCTGAAAGACATGCCAACACACCAGATGGCGCCGCCAAGAATTCCGGTTATATGATCTTTAAATCTTCCCTTAAAATAGTCTGTATAGCTAACAGGCGTACCCATAAATGGCCTGCGCATCAGTAAGCTGTTGAATAAAAAATTGCTAAGCAAAATGCCAATAGCAAAAAATACAACAGATGTATAAGGGCTAAGTTTGCCAGCTTCCGGAACATTAAAATCAGGAAACATTGAAGCGGCTACATATTTATAAAAAAATCCCATCAACACGCCAGCAACAATTGAAAGCAAAAGCCCCTTTGATGAAGTTTTATCTTTGCCTGATTGCATTTTTCTGTATGCATTTGCATTGAGTAAAATAGCAACAACAATCAATGCGACGCCACTAGACAAAAGCAATTTATTGCCAACAGGATTATCAATGTAATTTACAATTACACCAATTACCAAAGCCAACCCGATACCAACGGGAAACGCAACAGCCATGCCTGCTATAGCTATCGCAGCCACCAATAAAATATTGGCGGCATTGAAAATGATTCCACCGATAATAGCTGAGAAAATATTGCCAGTATCAGCCTGTGAAATATCTTCTATAAAACTTCTTCCTCCGCTACCGTTGCTGCCGAGTGTGAATGCAAAAAATAGCGAGAGTAATAAAATTCCAAATACATAATCCCAATAAAATAATTCAAAACGCCAGGTACTTGCAGCAAGCTTCTGTGTATTGGCCCAGGAGCCCCAACACAACATAGTAATGATGCAAAACACAATCGCCGTCGAATAATTTTCAATTATAAACATGGCAGTTAATTTTGGTAGATATTGATTTTAATTTTTCGCAGCATTTATATTTACCTGCATTCCATCAACAGGTTTATCAGAATAAATAATTGCTTCTGATGCCCTTACTTCATTTTCTTTTGAAGGGTTGAGGATTTTCATTTTCACTGAATGTCTTCCCTTAGGCAATTGGTATTTCCATGCGAGATCATAACGCCGTGTAGTGTAACTCACCGGAAGTTTTGGCGATTCAATTAGTTTGCCATCAAGGTAAAGTTCTGTGTCAAAGACATAGGTTGAATTACTACCCCACTTTGATGCATCTCCTTTTATGACAAACCCAATTCCGTCAAAATCAAAACTCATTTCATCCTTTGCTGAGTTCCAGGTTAAGGGAGACATCGAAACAGGATATTGTCCTTCAAAACTCTTCTCAAACCTTACGGCAACAGGATCTTGTACTTTAATAGTGATATGATCAGCATTAACTTTACCGCCATTTCGTTCTATGTTTTGTATGGCATGTTTGTACCCAATTTCATACACGTTATTTAAACTCATGGTGGTGTATTTGAAGTCAATATCTTCAGCTTGTTTTAAACCCCGTTTCCAGTAGGCCGGTATTTTATCATATCCCTTTATCGCTCCCAGGATTCCTCCAACAGTAGATGGATTGCAGTCCGCATCCTGGCCGCAACGCGTAGCAATTTCAAGAGATTTTGTAAAATCACCCCCGCCATACAAAAGCCCCATTACCACATAAGCAGCGTTCACTTTCGAATCAATATTAAACGGCTTAAATACACCTTCGGGGCAGCCAATATCGTTTGCCCATTTCTCCTGCACGCCAAGCCAGGTTTGTTTCCAGTCGGCTGGATATTTCTGGTGCCATTGAATTACATCCCTGATACATTTATAAAATTCACTTTGTGCCGGTACGGTTTCCAGTGCTTTATTCACTACATAATTTATATCAGAAGAGGTAAAAGAAAGTGAATACATGGCACCAACATACACACCACCATACCATCCATCGCCATAGTTCATTATATGCCCGATTTTATCACTTATTTGTGAAGCAGTATTCGGCATGCCCGGGCTCATCAATCCTGAAAAATCACTTTCAATCTGGTAGTCTATACAATCTGCATGAGGGTTGTTTTGCCATTGCCCGCTTTGCGGCGCTTTTATACCATTTAAGATATTATATCTCCCGGCCTGGTTGGCATGCCACAACATATAGCCTGCATGTGCAAACGCATTTGCAAAGGAATCAATCGGTGCATCTAATCCATATTTTTCAAACACATCAACAAAGGTGAGATCCATGTACAAGTCATCATAAAGCCCTGCATTGTTGAGCATATTATCTTTAACCAGGCTATCGTTCCAAACCAGTGGTTGATAGTCGCCGATAAACGTTCCCTGGAACCGAAACTCATAAGGGCCACCAAATGTAACACCGATCGTTTGCCCGGCCCATCCCCCTTTGATTTTATCTTTTAAAACGTCTTTGGAAATTGTAATTGTAGTTTGCCCATAAGTGCTTTGCATTACAAAAAGAAAGCACGCAACTATTAGTAAATTTTTCATCATTGACTTTATATCTTAAATTAAATGTGGAATGACAGAATAATAAGCACCTACTGCTTTAGCGGTTGATGCATCATCAGGTCTTCAATCACTTTACCAATTTCTTGCGGTGTTTGCTTAAAGGTTAGATAGGTAAGTTTATCGCCGGGTATTATTACATTCTTTCCGTCATCCTCTATTTTGAAATTTAATTTACGCGATCCAAACCATGGCTTTAGACCACGAACCGCAACCAGCACTGCCGTCTCATCCCAACTGTTTCTTCCCTTTGTATTTTTATCTTTGGTTAAAGCTATCTCAAATGCATCTTTAACCGGACTGTTCTGTATGGCGTCGTTATGTATAAGCCTGATTCCGGTTAATATTTTTTCGCCGATTTCAAAACCACTTACAGTCATTGGCGTGGGCCAATCTTTAAATACTTTTTGCGAAGCAGCAGCATCAATCATTACGTTGAATTCATAACCGCTTTTCCCATCTTTATCAATTCTTGCGGCCATAGAAACCAGTTGCTTTACTTTCTTTCTTACTAATGACATTCCATCAAGTTTCGAATATTCATCGGGCTTTGAATTTAAAATCCCGGCTAAATTTGTAAAGAATCCAACACTGACAATTGTTACACTTTTATCTTGCTGAGATGATAATATTCTCCTGTACAATTTTATCGCATCCTCTGCTTCGTCATTTGATTTTAATTCATGTGGATACTTAGCAATAATAGCCTGTGCCCATTGCTGTGAGCAATCTTTATTTGGCAATTCTTTTTTAGTGATCCCGATTGGAATACCAGGCCTGTTGAAATAGGTATTAAGCACACTTAATGTTGGGGCTGTTGTCTCAAACGCATTAGATGAAATAGTGGCAAGAATTTTAGCTTCTCCCATATCTTCAAATGCATGGAGCAACGCCATAGCGCCAACATCATCATAATCGGGGGCAATATCTGTATCAAAAATAATAGATACCGGCTTTTTATTTTGTGCAACCAATGTACAGCAGCTAAGAAGGAAAGTAACAATCAATAATTTTTTCATGCTATCATTTTGTTATTAGATTGAATGAAGATCTACATCATCCAATTAAAATCATTATTTATTTCAACCTAATCATTCAACTCACGTTCATAAGGAGCCGACGCCTGCGCACCCATACGTGTCACAGAAATTGATGCGGCCCGGCAGGCAAATTCTACAGCTTCAATCATTATTTTATTTTTTGAAAGGGCGACCGCAAGAGCGCCATTGAACACATCTCCTGCTGCTGTAGTATCAACTGCTTTCACTTCAGGCACTCTAACAAGGCTAAAAATATTTTCATGGAATACTAATGCACCTCTTGCGCCTAAAGTAATTATTACAGTTGCAATGCCTTTTTCATGTAAATAGATCGCTGCATCTCTTGCCGTTACTTCGTCCGTAACTTTTATTCCTGTAAGCATGGAAGCTTCAGTCTCGTTCGGAGTGATGATAGAAACACTTTGGAGCAGATCGTCGCTCAATGCGCACACTGGCGCAGGATTTAGTATCACTTTTTTACCCAGTGATGCAGCCACCGAAGTTACGTAAGCAACTGTTTCAATTGGAATCTCAAGTTGCACTAAAATAATGTTTGCTTTTTCCAAACAAGGCGCGGCCAGCACAAGATCCTCAACAGTTAAGTGTGCATTGGCTCCCGATGCTACCGCTATGCAATTCTCTCCGTTATCATCTACATTGATTAATGCTACTCCTGAGGGCTGATCTGAATCTTTAAAAATGCACGTAGTATCAATACCTTCTTTATTAAATAGATCTATTGATTGGTTGCCAAAAATATCAGTGCCTGTTTTACAAATAAAAGTAACTGCGCCCCCAAGCCGCGATGCAGCCACAGCCTGGTTTGCACCCTTACCGCCGGGTGTCATTAAAAATTCCCCGCCTAAAATAGTTTCACCGGGAGTAGGCAGGTGCGCGGTTTTAACTACCATATCAGTGTTGGAACTTCCTATTACAAGGATCGAAGGTTTCATATACAGCAAATCAGTTAAGTAAATTATTTCGGGTACGTAAATTATGAATTAAATTTTTACGCCCGCAAGTAAATCTATGAAATTCATTTCCAATATATCATAGATAGTAAATTCCAATCATGGAATTAGAAAAAAAATTGTTTCGAACTTCACCATTAGCCGGGATCATAACGAAGGTGAAATGATAATTTATGTGACAAGTGATAGAGAAACTAAATCAAAATATTTTTTCAATTTTGATCGCCGGGAATTAAATTTTAAACACAATGCCGCAATGTCGATGTGGTGCATAGAGCAACTCCTCTATCAACGTGACGTGATTGTTGATGTAACCGGCCAATATTGCGCAATTTTTTTTCTTAAAAAAGAAACACTTCTTTCTAATTGATCCATTCCATCCACACCGTCTTCAATGCTGATCCAGCTATTGAAACCTGCTCCTTTTAAAATCGAAAATATAGCATCGTAATCGTTTAGACCCTTACCAATTTCGCCATGGCTTAGTCTCTTCGCATATCCTTGTGCGCCGCCTTCTTCTCTTCGAAGATCTTCTATTGTCCCTTCTTTAAGATAACGATCGCTGGCGTGCATAGTAACAACCCTGTGTGCTACAAGTTTTAAAAGTTCAATAGGATCTTCACCAGCAATATAAGTATTGCTGGGATCGTAATTGACGCCAAAAAAAGGATCATTCAAACTATCAACCAGTTTATAGAATACATCCATTTTCTGAGCAAATTCAGGGTATTCCCAGAAGTCATCTTTATAATGATTTTCGAGAATAAGGGTTATGTTGCGATCGCGGGCATAAGGCAGGCAAGTTGAAATACAATCAGCTGCTAATTTTACGCCTTCATCTATTGAAAGTTCAGGGCGTTTCTGACCGGAGAGTACTCTGCAATAAGAGCCACCCAAAGCGAAGGTCATATCAATCCACCTTTTTTGTTTTTCAATTTCCTTTTTCCGGAATGCTTCGTCCGGGTGTGTAAAATCAGGCGAACAGCACATCATGGGAATTGATTTGCCGTGATCTTCGACCTGGGTACGAAACTTCTGCCAATTACTTTCATCTTGCATTTCCAGGAAACCTGCGTACCATTCCAACCCTTCAATGTCAAGCCTGGAGGCCAGTTCTATCCATTCAGATAAACGCATACTGCCGTCCTTGCATAAGGCTTGCATAAATGCTTTTGGGAATACAGCTAACCGGGGCATATAAAAATTTATATTATTTAATAGTCGATGTGTCTTTAGGGGGATTACGTCCTATAAAAGGATGCTGCTCCAGGTCAACAACCTGGCCGCTTATCGGGCCGCTTTCATCAGCAAGCCAATAGATAGCAGCAGCGGCAATCTCTTCAGGCCAAAGGATGCGTCCTGCGGGTGCATATACTGAAGGAAGATCTTTGTACCAATCTTCTGATAAGCCATGTTCTTTTTTTCTTTGCTTTTCTGTTTCCGTTAATACCCATCCTGGATTTATTTGATTTACACGAACTCCATTTTCGCGATGTAGTGTATCTCCCAGGTTTCTTGTCATCGTCATTAATGCGCCTTTAGAAACACTGTATGCAAAAAGATTGGGTTCACCGCTCCATGCATTTACTGATCCTATATTTAACACGCAACCACGCTGTTCAGTTAAATGAGGTAAGGCCGCCTTAATAAGTTCGAATGGAGCTATGGTATTAACTTCCAAAACTTTTTGCATGAAAGACTTATCTGTCGTATGAATGTTAGATGACACTACCATAGCTGCATTATTCACAACGGCATCCAGTTTTCCGAAGGATTTTATAGCAAGGTCAACAATTCTTTGCGGAGCTCCTTCCCGGCTAATATCTTCAATATGAAGAGCCGCTTTATCTGCGCCTAATTCAGCAATTACTGCATTTCCCCACTTTTCTTCAAGGCCATGAATAACAACACTGGCGCCTTCTGCCACGCAACGTAATGCTATCGCTTTGCCAATCCCGGTTGTACTGCCGGTCACAATAATCACTTTATTTTGCAAACGCATATTTATACTGGTTTAAGTACACTCTTTACAACTTCTCCTTTATGCATTTTTTCGAATGCAGTATGCCATTCTGTAATAGGCCAAACGCCACCAATGATAGGTTTTACATCTAATTGGCCGCTGGCCATTAAAGCGAGAACTCGTTCCCACATAGGCCAGTTATGACTAAAGCTACCCTGCAGCCTTATGTTTTTTTGAACCAGAGGATCAAGTGAGAAGCCAAGTGGTTGAGGCCCCCAGCCTACTTTTGTAATTTTTCCATTGGGCCTTACAAGCTGCAATGCTATTTTTAATGTGATGCTTGCTCCGGCTGCATCAATAACACAGTCAGCTCCAAGTCCATCACGTTTATTTGCCCATTCTGTTGCATCGCCTATTATTGCTTCGCAGCCATATTGTTTTGCAATATCTAAACGGTGTTTATCTGCCTCAAGCCCAACGATAGCTACTTGCGCTCCGCATAGCCTTGCCATTGCCGCACATAGAATTCCAATCGTTCCCGGGCCAAGCACGATTACGCGATCGCCGGGCTTAAGACCTGTATTTTCAACAACGGCGCTGTAAGCCACGCAGCAAGGTTCTGTAAGGCAGGCATTTTCAAATGGAATCTCATCAGGCACTTTATGCAAACAGCGGGCAGGTACTCGCACGAAACGAGTCATAGCGCCATTTACACCATATCCAAATCCTTTTCGTGTGGGATCAAGATTATACAATCCAACGCGTGACATAGGATTATTTACATCAATAACAGCGGCAGTTTCACTTACTACTCTGTCGCCCACTTTCCATCTTATTACTTTACTGCCTGTTTCAACAATGTGCCCGCCGAATTCATGCCCAAGCACAACCGGATAATTTACAGGCCAGCTATGATCTGCCGTCCATTGGTGGAGATCACTGCCACATACGCCCACATTTGAAACTTCGAGGAGCACATCGTCTTCACCGATCTGTGGCATGTCAATTTCCCTGATTTCTACAGAGCCCGATTCGGGAGCAAAATTTACTACGGCTGCTGATTTCATTATTTTAAATGTCTTTTATTAATTTTTATATGAATGGATTTTTTCGCAGATAAGGCGGAGTGAATTTTCAAGATCTCCTCCCGCAGTTTTAAAGCTATCGCCGTCAATGGTTAAAGGAGCACCAAGGACTACTAACGGTGCACCATATTCGGGGCATTGAATAGCCTGTTCCAAACTAAGACCTCCAACGGCCTGTACCGGAATTTTCACCGCCTGTACTACTTCCCGGAGTTGGTCAAGCGGACTGGGCATTCGCAAACCATTTGCCGCTATGCCGCGGCGCTCATCATAACCAATGTGATGAATCACAAAATCGCAACCAAGGTCTTCGAGCCATTTGGCCGCGGCAACCATATCTTCACATCCAAGATTATCACCCATTACTTTTACACCAAAATCTTTCCCGGCATTTACTACGCACTTTATAGTCTCTGCATGTGCCCTCGCCATAACTACAACGTGAGTGGCACCGGCTTTTGCCATCATTTCAGCTTCGAGATAACCGCCATCCATTGTCTTTAAATCAGCAACAATAGGAATACCAGGAAAAGCCTCCCGCAGTTTCCTAACGCCATGCAGGCCTTCTGCTAAAATAAGCGGAGTCCCTGCTTCAAGCCAATCAACACCGGCACGCATCGCCATTGCAGCGGTTTCCAGGGCTTCATCAATATTTGTAAGATCAAGAGAAATTTGAACAATCGGGTTCATTATTTATAACAAGTTTATATGCAGCGAGGAATAAAACAAAGGGTAGCTGCATTTAATACAATAGCCAATCGAAATATATGGATTATGTTATAAGATATACAGAGAACAGCTATGCGGAATTTTACGGTAATGGCTTAACCATAATGTCCTTAAAAAATACAACACTTTTTGGATCGTGGCCCTGCAAAGCAAAAGTTCCATGATCAATGATTCTGCCGGAATGTCCCTGGGGTGGAACAAAATCATCGGGCTGTGTCCAATCGGTAACAACAATATCATTGATTTTGGTGATAACATGGTTACCCTCTACTTTAATGTATTCTGTAAACCACACATTATCCTGCACATAGACTTCCCTGGTATCCTTAATATCATACAGGCCAGCTGTTCTTTTCCAGTCGGTGTGAGAATTATTCACCTGCACTTCAAACCCTTTGTCCGGAAAACCTTTCTCCTGGTATGCGGTGTGAAAATATATTCCTGAATTAGATCCTGGCTTAGTCATTACAAGCGCCTTAAATTCAAAATTTTTAAAGTCATGATTCATTACCGGGCCTTCATAATATAGGTGAGACCGCGGACCTCCTACCTTTATGGCGCCGTCTTCAACCGAAAAGGTGCCTGGTGCCTCGCTCGCTTTCCAGCCATCGAGTGATTTGCCATCAAAAAGGCTGCTCCAACCAGCGCTGTTTTTTACTTTGTGGCTGCTGGAACAAGCCATGAACAGTAAGGCCAGGGCGAAAAATAAACTGTATTTTTTCATAAAATTTCTTAATTAGATTTCTTCGTTAAATAATGTATTTAAACGCCTAAGCTCCAACCCTGGCGGTATTCACGTTTCACAAATTGATTTGCCTCATCAAAGTTTGTAATTTTCATTGCCTTTGCATCCCATATAAGCTTCTTTCTTCCGGGATAAACTGACCTGCCTTTTTCGTTTTTAGTTTCAAAATTCCAACTGCGAATGGCCAAATTACCAATCAATACACTTTCTGCAAAGGGGCCCGCATAATCAAAAGAGGAACTTGTTTTTGCCTTGCCATAGCCAGCCATACAGGCATTCACCCATTGCAGGTAATGTCCTTCAGGAACACGCGCTATCGTTTGTTTAGGCATGGTAACTTCATTCATAAGTTTTGTAGGTAATAATCGTGGGTTTTCTCCATAGCAATCAAAAAGCAATTTTCCTTTTGTGCCAATAAACAAAATACCTCCATCACTATTTCCAAAGGGTTCGCCTGGCAACATTTCATCAGGAAGTGCCGGGAGAACTCCTCCATCATACCAAGACAAGTCTATATCTCCCTTCCCATCTTTTCTCGGATATTTCAAATGTATGATAGAAGCAGCCGGATAACCGTCAGGGTACTTGGCCTCGCCACCATCAATTGTCCAGCTTTTGGGAATACTACATTCTATCTCCGAAGGAAAATCAATGGGTAAAATACGAAATGCCGGATCCATCATGTGGCAAGCCATATCGCCTAAAGCACCGGTACCGAAAGCATTCCATCCTCTCCAGTTCCAGGGCATATAAGCAGGGTTATAGTCAACTTTTGCCGGGGATGGCCCCAACCAAAGATCCCAATCAACTTCGGCCGGAACAGGAAAATTTCCCGTGGGTGTGGGTAGCCCTTGCGGCCATACCGGTCGGTTGGTCCATGCCTGCACGGTGTGTACATCTCCAATCATTCCTGCATCATACATTTCCTGTCCCTGGCGAACGCCATCACCTGATCCTCCCTGGTTACCCATTTGGGTGATAACCTTGTAGCGTTTGGCTGCCGCTGCAAGTGCACGGCATTCATAAATATCGTGAGCCAATGGCTTTTGCGTATATACATGTTTTCCTAATTGCATAGCGGCAATGGTAGCCACTGCATGAACATTGTCTGGCGTGGAAATGGAACATGCATCAATGTTGTTTTTTTCTGCATCCAGCATTTTTCTGAAGTCCTTATAATATTTTGCCTTGGGGTAAGCAGCCCTGGATTTTGCGCAACGACGATCATCCACATCGCATAAGGCGATAATGTTTACGTTAGGGCTTTTTGAAAATTCCCGCAAATCTCCTTCACCTTTGCCCCCTGCCCCAATAGCCGCAATATTCAATTTGTCGCTGGGTGCTACAAAGCCTTTACCACCCAGTACGTGACGGGGTAAAATCATAAACCCTGCAGAAGCTATTCCTGTATTTTTTATAAAACTTCGCCTGGAATTATCAGTTCCATTTTTGGTATTCATCCTAATTTTTTTCATAATCGTAATTTATTATTAATGCTTTTGTAATAAAAATGATCAAGTATTTTAAGTATCCGTTAGGTTATATTGAGCCAATACATCGGCGGGAACCCCCTCCCATTTACCAGGTGCATTTCCCACATAGCCGATATCCTTTATTCCGATTTTACTCGTATAGAATCCAGTTGCTGTAAGATCTCTCATACGACTAAAGAAAACTGCACCCTGGTGCATTTCAGGTTTAGCTTTTAAAGGGTAGGCTATCTCTTTCACTATTTCCAGTTGTTGTTGTGCCGTGCACTTTCTGAAAGATTGTTCGTAACGATTTAAACATTGCAGGTCAAGCCACCGTAATCCGCCCCTCATGGGCACCTGGTGATCGGGAATATCCTTTACTATAAAGTCAATGAAATCTATAACCTTTGCATCCGAAGCGCTGCCCGATACATCATCTTTGGGAATGATAATATCAGCAAGTACCATGAGTGTGAGCCTTTCGTCTTCCGTAAAAAAGGCTGGTTCATTACCAAGCTTTTTTAAGCGTTCCTTCTCAAATTCCTGCAGCCCTTCCATGCTCGTGTCATCTAGATTTGCAGGAGATACGGGATTTGATTTTTTATCCTCTGTCTTACAAGCTTCCAGTAATATACCGGTGCTTACCGTTGTTATGCCTAATGCCTTTAAAGATTCCCGCCTGTTCATAACTAAATATTTTTTTGCTGTTTTTGATCAATAATATATTCCGCTGTTCTCATGGACAGAGCCAAAATAGTCCACGTAGGGTTCTTATCTCCCTGCTGAACGAAGGGAGCGCCGTCTGTAACAAATAAATTTTTACAATCGTGTGCCTGGCTCCACTTATTCAAAGCTGAAGTTTTTGGATCATCCCCCATTCGTGCGGTACCCACTTCATGAATGATATCGCCTGGTGCATGAAGCCCGTAATTGTCTTCATTGCCTTTAGGTTTGGAGGTAACAATCGCTCCCATCGCATGCATTATGGATTCGAACGTTTCCTGCATGTGCTTTGCCTGCTTAATTTCGGCATCGCTCCATTTATAGTTGAAGCGCAATACCGGGATGCCAAATTTGTCAACTACATCAGGATCAATTTCGCAATAATTATACTCACGGGCAATAGCCATTCCTCTGCCGGCCATGCCTACATTAGCTCCATAGAACCTGCGATAATCATCTTTCAGTGATGCTCCAAAGCCCCCGGCATCTTTCATCTTTCCATCGCGGCCGGGCACCATTCCATTTATACGTGGCACTCCTGACCCAAAGCCATACGATGGCATTCCCATTCCCCCACCATACTCAATATGATAACCACGCGGAAAATCTAATTTTCTATTGTCAAGAACCCATGGAGAAAGAATCTGGGCACTGCCTACGCCATCTTCATTGTATCTCTTTCGATCCATTAGCTGGGGCAGAAAGCCTGACATAGAAGAACCCGTAGAATCATGTAAATATTTACCGACTATACCGCTTGAATTTGCTAATCCGTTTGGATGCGTTGTTGATTTTGAATTGAGTAAAATCCTTGCAGAGCTACACGCACTTGCCGCCAAAATAACAATGCCGCCATTCACCTGGTATTCCGTCATATCATCCTTACTCACATACGAAACGCCTTTAGCCAATCCATCTTTCCCAACGATTACTTCCCGCACCATAGCATTAGGAATCACTTTAAGATTACCTGTTTTAATGGCGGGTATTACCAGGCAGGACGATGAAGAAAAGTCTCCATATATTTTACAGCTTCTGCTGCACTGTCCGCAAAAAAAACATGCGCTCCGGTCTTTATTGCCTGGCAGAGCTTCCGTAAGCACTGAACCTCGCCCGGGTATCACCCGTACGCCGGCTTTTTTTGCTCCCTGTTTTATAAGTATTTCATTGAGACGGGGCTTGGGAGGTGGAAGAAATATACCATCAGGATCATTTTCGATTCCTTCTATACTTCCATATACTCCAATTAAACGATCCACTTTATCATAGAATGGCTTCACATCATCGTAGCTGATTGGCCAGTCATCAGTTGCTCCATCAAAAGTTTTTCCTTTGAAATCATGTGGCCCCATGCGAAGAGAAATCCTGCCCCAGTGATTGGTGCGACCGCCTAACATGTGTGAGCGAAACCAGGTGAATTTTGTATCATCTTTTAATGTGTAGGGCTCGCCCTCTATTTGCCATCCTCCGTAGGCTGCATCAAAGTCTCCAAAGGCTCTCGTAGTGGAGGCTCCCCTTCTTGGTGATTGCCACGGAAATTGTAATTGTTTTGAATCCTTAGCCGGGTCAAAATACGGCCCCGCTTCGAGCATTAAGACTTTTACTCCGGCATTTGCAAGTACATATCCTGCCATGCCTCCACCGGCTCCGGAGCCAACAATAATAACATCATATTTCTCCGAAGATTTCTTGATTTGTAAATCGCCCATATAAAAAATAATTGACTTTTTTAACAATCGTAAATTAAAATTTAACTGGGCGCATCCCGGAAAATACGCCCGTTAAAATTGCATATTTTGAAACCTCATTGATTACTGTATCACTGCAAGTTGTGCATACGTACTTCCAATTCTATACTCATAACCAACAGAAACATTAGGAACAATACTGGTTATTTTTATAATACCATAGAAAACGTCTGTCGGGTTAGGGCCATTTACAATTTTAAAAACGTAAACTCCTTCGCCAAAAGATGGAGACGCTGTTGCGGTAGGAGTTCCCCCCATATAGGTAGCCATAGCACTTGTTGGACTATTGGTAGCATAATCAGCAAGGGTTGAGGGAACAAAAGAAATACTTTTTCCACCAACAGCCCAGTTCACGCCACCATGCATCAGTAAAGTACCTGCATCAACTGCCAGGATTGCATTAGCATCTGTAGCCGACACTGCGCCGTTTACCAGGAGGTTTAATCCATCGGTAGATCCAATAGACATGGTACCGGCTTTCTTAAGAAAGAAATAGGGATCATTATCCACAACAGTTATAGTAACATTATCGGTATTAGAACCAGACTGGGCTACGAAATTGTAGTACATAGTATCTTTACCTACAGCAAAATCATCACCGGAAAAGGGCACTTGTGATATGGCTGCAAATGAGCCTACACTTACCCACGGAGCATTGAAACCGTTCTTTCTTTGCACAACGACCATACCGGCGTAAGCACCTGACTTAGGCTGAACGCTTACATTGAAGTAAGCTGTACCCGCACCACGTATTGCCTTAACTGATTTCGGAGCTCCGTTTACATCGTAAAACGGACCGGTAACTGCTGTGGCCGAAGTTAAAGTAACTACAAGTGACGCTGATTCTGTTTTTCCAGCCCAGCTAACGTATATGTTATCACCGGGATTAACCATCTGCGCCTGGACCTTTGTATAAGTAACAGAAGCCGTTAAATCGCTTGCTACTGTGATGCTTTGCTGAGTGCCCGCTAAAGGAAGCAACTGTGAAGAAGTAGATCCGGCCGGAATTTGTTGTTTAAGCAATTCAACCGTCATCACATCGCCAGCTTTGGCGTTAGGAAGAGTTACATCCACCGTAAAATTATCATCCAGCGTAGAAATACCAGCCGAGGTGGCAGTTGAGATACCGGTAATAGTCGCCACACCATCAACTACATCTGGAACTTCCCAATATGGTTGTTTAGAGCAACTCGCCAATAAGGCCAGTGCGCTTATTAATATTAATGATTTCTTATTTTTCATTTTGTATATATAAATTAGTTAACAATTAGGTTCACTATGTTTTTACTGTCCAACTTGTTTAGGTAGAAAATTAAAATTTTGTAAACATTTTGCATTAACAGCAATTTCATTCTGTGAAATAGGACACAACAAATTCATATTGGAAAATGCAAAACTGAATATGACCGGTTGGTGACCAAAGAAACTTTCAATTGCCGAAAACGAACCTACTCCATCTACGAGACACATCCTTGTACGACGCTGATCCCATAACATTTTATTTTCCAATATCAATTCATAAGCTCGTTCGCTCATAATAGATTTTAAATTTATGTCAGTTGCAAGATAATCCGGAAGAAGTGCTCTTTCTCTTACTTCATTAATCCCTTTAACCATATCATTATCTAAAACAGCAGTTCCCAATTGCTTTAATGACCAGTTTACTTCAGTAAGCATGAGAAGGATATCGGCATACCGGTAAAAGGTGTAATTTAAATTAGCACCACCACCATTTTTAATCGCTGCAGAATCATAATATTTATATACATAAGGTTGAGCAAACTGATCTGCTGGTCCTTGGCTGGGATCGAACTTCTTAGCATAAGTGTCCGAATAAAAGAACATCTGCTGATCCTGCAAACGTTTGTCAGCGGGATTATATGAAGCAATATATCCTAAGGTTGGAATATCAGTACCATACTCATCTCCCAGTTGGGAAATATGACTTTGAACCGGAAGTAAACAATTGACGAATCCTGACATATCACTAACCCCTCCTAAATACTGAGCCTGAAATATGGCTTCTCCATTGTTATTTATTTTAGAAGGAGTGTGAAGGTCACGATAGGTCCCCAAAGCATATTGACCATATAGCGCATTTAACTGCGTCTGTGCGTTCAGCAAAAATGATTTTGCACTTGGCGTATTCACTGGGTAGCCCGTTTGAGCGAATAGTCCATCGGTACACCAGTTCTTTGAAGGATCTGTTGCCACTTCCTGGTAAGGATAACCCGCACAGGTAAGGTAAACATCCGCCAGAATAGCCCTGGAAATAAACTTAGTTATCCTGCCGTTGGATGATTTGGCGTCAGGTAAAGTACTCGTATTAACTGCATACTCAAGATCCGGAATGATTACCTGATCATAAATGTCCTTAAGTGATACGCGTGGCTGCTGGGCATCAGCAACACTTTTAAGAACCGATGTATCCATTACAAGATCACCGTAATAACGTACCAGCATAAAATAATAAAAGGCACGAAGGGTTCTAACTTCTCCTAACGCAGCGGATTGCTGAGAGGCAGTCCAATCTGTGATACCATTTATTTTTGAAATAGCCAGGTTACAGTCTCTTACTCCCTGGTACTCATTATTCCAGAAATTATCGTAATCAGAAAGGGTACCCCCGGCAGTCTGGTTAGTTTGAAATTTAAAAAACTGCGGATGCGCATCAGTCGTGTAACATAGACCGGTAGGATATTCAACGGTACAAGGTAAAAAGTTACCATAATCTCCTGCACCGCCTGTGTAAAGCGCCAATGATCTATATGTTCCGGTTACTAAAGCTGCACCTTCGGATGCTGACGAAAAACTATAGTCACTTGTAATTTGTCCTGTAGGGGTCTCCTTCAGAAATTTTTCGCAACTGCTAAGTACAAAGACAATCGCCGGGAACAACAGAGCGTATTTAAAGACCCTATTATATTTTATGATATTATTTTGCATATCTTATTATTTTATGATTTTAGAAACTTACGTTAACTCCAAATGAAAATACCGCTGGAACAGGATACTGGTATTTATCAGTATTAGGAACCAGTGGAAATAGCTTATCTAAGGAACTTCCCTCAGGATCGTATCCTGCAGCTTTAGTTCTTAAAAAGAAGTTCTGAGCAGTCAGGTAAACCCTAAATTTTGAAAATCCAAATTTCTGAATGGTATTATCAGAAAATGTATATCCAATAGTTCCGTTAGCACCCCTGATGAATGAAGCATCGTACATTTCGTGTGTATCAGGATAAGATTGGTAGTAAGCCCCACCATTTCCCGGACGAAATTGAGCAACCTGTGTATTCTGATGATCGGGGCGCCACGCATCAAGGCTTGAATTTAAACCGCCGGAAACTAACTGCCGATCTTCAGCAGATTCATGAACAAAAGCTTTAGTTACACCTTGTACAATCTGGATATCAATTCCAATATCGAAACTTTTATAAGTAAAGCTGTTATTAAATCCAATTAACCAATGAGGAAATGCATTTCCCATAACAGCACCATCTGTAAGTAAATCAATCTTGCCATCATCATTTCTATCTAAAAACTTAAGATCACCTGGTTTCAAACCGTACCGCGCAGCTAAAGAGGTTTCCTCTGTACTATAAACACCTAAACGGGTAAGACCAAAAAATGAACCGATTGGCTGCCCAATAATCAATGCTGAAGTACCATTACCTGCACCAGTCTGAGCATAAATAGGTGCGCCGGTAGGACCAAGTTGAACTACTGTATTTACGTTATGGGTAACTGTTATATCAGTATTCCATGTGAAATTATTACTAGCTACATTGCGGGTATTTAAAGTAACTTCAAACCCTTCATTCTTAACCTTACCATAGTTCTCTGTTACACTACCTGAT
The DNA here is from genome assembly GCA_040007435.1 of Ginsengibacter sp. GTDB lineage: Bacteria > Bacteroidota > Bacteroidia > Chitinophagales > Chitinophagaceae > Ginsengibacter. The sequence continues at coordinate 30,001 of JBDTUZ010000043.1, forward strand.
GTGGTTGAAAGCGGAAGCGGCACCTGAAGTAACATGTTACTTGTAAGCTTATGATAGTAATCCAAAGCTATATTGATGCGATTGTGCACTAAACCAAATTCCAAACCGGCATCATATTGTTCAGTTGTTTCCCATTTAAGATCATTGTTAGCAACTGAACTTGGGAAGAGGCCCGTATAAGAAGCCCCGCCCAATACAACATTGGTATTTGAAATATATGATTGCGTCACATAACTTCCTATTTCCTGGTTACCGGTACGCCCCCAACTTCCACGTACTTTAAGATTAGATACAGCGGTAACATTTTTCATGAAATTTTCCTGGGATACTCTCCAGGCCACCCCTGCGGATGGGAAGAAACCATATTTATTGTTGCTGCCAAATTTAGATGAACCATCTTCGCGGCCTGTTAATGTGAGTAAATACTTGTCTTTATAACTATAATTCACCCTGCCGAAATAAGAATTTAAAGCATTTGATCCATCGCCGCTGCCAACACCAGGCCTTACAGCTGCCCCTGCACCAAGATTAGAATATCCGTAGAAATCAGATAGAAATATAGAATTACTTGCATTGACATTTTCATAACTAAACTGAGACCAGGAAAGGCCTAATACAGCGCTTATATTATGGTCTGTACCAATTTGCTTATTATAATTAAAGTAATTTTCATTCTGCCAATAAAAAGTATTACTAGTACCAATATTTGCACTACCAGTGCTTCCATATAACTGACCACTGTAGTTGTTGTTCCTATATTGGTTGTAATCCATGGAGAAATCACTTTTGAAACTTAAGTCTTTAGTGATATTAGCCGTAGTGGTAAAACTACCGATCGCCTGGCCAATATTATTGTATCCATAAATTTCATGCCTTCTGTAAAGAACATTGAACCACTGTTCACCTACATTAAAGTCCTGGTTAGTTCCCCAACGGCCACCCACATAAGTATTCCCAATGTATTGATTAGGATCAGTAGGGTATTTGGTTGGCAAAATGCTCCATACCTCTGCAGTAGAACGTGTGATACCATTATCGTTTGTTTGTTTACTTTTAATAAATTCAAGCGAAGTGCTCATATTAAGCCACTTTAAAATCTTTATATCACTGGTAACTCTGCCGGTATAGCGCCTGAAAAATGATGCCTTCATTAAACCTTGCTGGTCAGAATATCCAAGGGACATAGAATATTTCGCGTTTTCATTACCACCGCGGATAGCAATGCTCTGATCGTTTGAAACGGAAGGGCGAAAGATCAGATCTTCCCAATTTGAATTGTATATCGGTGCGTAATAATTGCCATCTTTACCAATTAAAGGTATTATATAGCTACCCTTACCTTGAACTTGCTTGAACAACGCAGGCATTTCAGAAAAAGAAGTACCGGAGCCGGATGGACGGAAATCTTTACCTGGATTAATTTTTCCATATTTATTACCATTCGCCATGGCCTGCATATAAGTATACATAAGCTGATCTGATGTCATAGTGTAAAGATGCCTTTGCATAACACCCACTGAAACAGAACCGTTATAATCAAATTGAGGCTTACCTGATTTGCCCCGCTTGGTAGTAATAATAATAACACCATTAGCACCACGGGCACCATAAATGGCCGTAGCAGAAGCATCTTTCAAAACATCAAGCGATTGTACATCGTTAGGATTCAAACTTGATAAAGGATTGGAAACCCCTACAACACCATCAACCACATATAGAGGCTCATTGCTGGAGTTAATGGAGTTAGTTCCACGAATACGAATCATAGGTTGCCCCCCCGGAACACCTGCTCCATTTGAAATCACTTGTACACCCGCCACTTTATTCTCTAAAGCCTGCCCAACATTTACTACAGGCTTATCTACGAGTCTTTTACCAGAAACACTCTGAACTGACCCGGTAAGATCCTTTTTCTTGGCAGTTCCATAGCCGATAACCACTACTTCGTCTAGTCCCTGGTTTTCTTCGTCCAGTACAACAGTGATGTCAGTTTTGCCTCCTAATTTCACCGTTTGCGCTTGAAACCCTACAATGGAAATTTTTAGTACAACATTCCTTGTGTCGGAGACTGTAAGTGTAAAACGGCCGGCATCATCTGTCGTAGTTCCTGTGCTGGTCCCTGCTATTACAACAGACACATTCTGCAAAGGCTCCCCCTTTTTGTTTAATACTCTCCCATGAATTTCAACAGGAGGAGGTGGCGGTGGCGGAGATAAAATATCGGCTTTAATGAATCGAGCCTGCAAATTTGAAAGCACTTCTTTTGGCTGAATAACAATAGTATTCTTGACAATTGTATAAGTCAGCGGCTGGTCTTTTAAACAGGCCGACAGGGCGTCTTCTAATGTTGCATTAGTAAGTGCAATATTTACCGGGCTTGTTTTTTGAATAATTGCCTCGTCATAAAAAAACAGGTAACCTGTTTGCTGCTCAATAACTTTAAAGATTACCGACAGATGTGCGTTTTGTTTATGAATATTTACCTTTTGCGCATAGCCTTTAGCGCTAGCCTGGAATGACAAAAATAACAGCAACGCGGTCGTTAATTTCATAATTAACCCGATTTGAGCTGTTAGTGATTTGATGCCTTTTTTGTCTTTGGGAACTACAGTTAACATCATAGCTTTGATTTTAATTTGTTTAAAAAAAAAATGACGGTTTCAACCTTTAGCCGGCAATAAGAAGGGCATTGCCGGTCTTTTTGATTCGTAAATAAGTAATCCTAAGCGGGGGGTGCAATCGTAATGTTTGCCACTGCCCTGCTAGTTAGTTTGAATGCGTTTTATTTTTCTCATTTCAGATAAATGGTTTTATATGATTAGTAATACAAGCTTATTTCACAATAATTCTGTTGCCCACAACACTGAAATTCACACCGCTCAATCCGATTATTTTCAGCACATCTGACAACTGTGCATCCCTGCTGATTTTCCCCCTGAAACGTCGTGTGGGCGGTGTATCTTCAAACAATACTTCCACATTATACCAGCGTCCGATTTCCCGCATTATCGTAGTAATGCCATCTCCATCGAACTGAAACAATCCATTTTTCCAGGCCATCACCTGATCCATATCTGCATTAGTTATTTTCACCTTATCATCCCCGGTCTTTAATGTTGCCTGCTGTCCGGGTTTTAAAAAATTGGATACGCTGCCTTTGGCGATGTGGACACTGCCTTCAAGTAAACTCGTTTTAATAGAACTTTCCTCTGCATAAGCATTGATGTTGAAATGCGTGCCTAACACATTTACCTTCATATTGCCAACAATTACCTGGAAAGGCTTCTTCTTATTTTTAGCTACTTCAAAATACCCTTCACCTGTTAACTCCACCTCTCTCTTGCTGCCCGTAAATGCTGATGGAAAATGCAACGAAGAGGACGCATTCAACCAAACCTTGCTACCATCAGGGAGTACTACCTGGTATTGTCCGCCTTTTGGCGTTGAAAGCGTATTATACACAACAGGCGCACCGGGCTTGAATGATGCTGAAACATCGTACATAATCATCCCACCTTTCTTTATGACCTGGGTGGAACCCACGTTGGAAATTGTTCCATTTTGGACACTGTCTAAAATAATAACGGTACCATCGGATGTTGTAAGAGTCGCCTTGTTCCCTCCCGGAATAATGGGACTATGTTTCTCATTGGTAACCTCGGCCATGAACACCCCGTCTCTCTTTTGGCTTAACAAGATGTAAGCGAAAATTGCGCTTGTAAAAAGTATCATCGCGGCTGCCACTCGCACCCATAATCTGAAGCCGCTTTTCCTCATAGAAGGAATTACGATATTATCGTCTTTTTTTAAAATATTTTCTAAAATAGCAGCAGAAACCTGGCCGGTCAGTATCATCTCTGATCCGGTATTATCTATAAGAGCATCTATCAATTTTTTTACGGCTTCCTGGTTTTCGGATTGCGCTATTAATTCCATTAGCTCTTCCTCCTCTTTTACGGTCGCCAAGTTATGTGTGTAACAATAAAATAAATACTCTAACCTCGTATCAGGCATAAATTGATTTAATGTAAAATATGGCCATTGACCATGTTCATTATGTAAGAGTATCTTTGGAATGCGAATGGGTAGGTAACATTAAAAAAAAATATTGCCGTATAATTAAGAAGCTTTTTAGGAGATTGCTGAGACTCTTTTAAAGAAAGGATAGAAGGGCGTTCTTACTTTCTATGTTAGTAAAGAAAAGACAGGACACCGATGGAATTTTATAGAGGTAAAAAAAACAGGGAAAGTAGAAACGATCCCTGGTTAAAATAAAACCACTGCTATGAAAAGAATTGCTGTTTTTCTGATAGGATTTAATAAAATTAGAATTCAATAAAGCCTCTATTGTTCATCTTGACAAAAAACGATTATACATTTTTGATATTCTTATCAAAAATTCTCAGGCCCCGAGATACAGATGAAAGACCAACTCATAAAACGACCCCGGATATTATATACATTCAAAAACAAATACAAATACAAATACTAAATAACATTTAGTTCACGAGGTATTGTCAATAGTAAGAGTACTTTTAAAATGGCGATGGGTAGGTAGAATCCCATTTTTATTTCGGAAGAAAATCGCGGAGAAAAATCATAAACCCAAAAAATATACTTAGGTGCATCATACAAAAAGCACGTATATTTTTCATGGCCTGGGCCAAATGAAACTTAACGGTTTCAGGCTGAATGTGAAGCTGGCTGGCAACTTCATCGCGTTTATATCCCTGGTCTTTCACCAGGTAATAAACTTGCTTTTGTTGACTAGGCAGCCGGTCAATTGCATTTTGCAATATCAGGCCATATTCCTTTTCTATTAAAAGATCTGCAGCGTCGTTATTCAGTAAGGCTTGATCCTCGTCTGATAACACGACAAACTTATGAGTCCGGGCAATATCTTTTAGAATTTTATACGCTGCGTTTCGTGCAATGATAAACAGATAAGCACTAAAATTTTGAATAGCATTTAAATCAGCTCTCTTTTGCCAAATCTTCAAAAATACATCCTGTACAATTTCTTCTGAAATAATATTTGACCTGGTAAGTTTAAAAGCGATGGTGTAAATTCTGTCTTTATAATGTTCAAACAATCTGCCAAAGGCTGATTCATCCCCTGAGGCAGTTAACCTCAATAATTCAATTTCATTATGTAATGTTAAACAAGACAAGCTGGATCGTTAAAGAGATTATCAAACCTACATAATTTAGAACTCAAAAAAAAAATTACATTTTCCACAATGGTACTTTTTTTCATCTCAATTAAAATTTAAAGCTTTTGAAAAGCAGGCTAGTCAAAGGTTTCTAATGCTTTAAGAAACCTGAAATGAAATAATTAAATTCTCAAACATTTTTATTTGCCTAATAAGTGGCTTTTCAGTTTACAATATTTTTTTATAATAAAAAGTGCAACGATCTTCAAAGGTACTATAGCTTCAGCAACAATCTGAAAATGCATTAAAAAGAATTTGCTCTTCAATGAGACACGGAATAAATGTGCTGCAACAAACAATAGTTCCAAAGCATTTGGGAAAAATTTAAATACTGTCTTTGTATTTTTTCATTTGAATTTTTAATTCGGATTTCATTTCATCCTGAATTTTTTTATACGAAATATTATTGTAAACATTGTGGAGTTCAGAAGGATCATTTTTCAAATCATATAATTCCCACTCATTATTTTCATAAAAATAAATAAGCTTATACCGGTCCGAGCGAACGCCCACATGCTTTGCTACGTTGTGTTCTCCCCCCTGATTCGTAGTAGTGATAATAGACGTATTTGCGCCAGCCAGAAGTGTCGGTTTGCGCCAATAGTATAAAAAATGTGATTCTAAGATGAGAATGCAAAAAAATTAGAATGATATAATGTACAATAATGTAAGCCCGAATGCCACCAACTGTTCCGCGATAAACCGTAGATACAGTATGTAAAACAGTATAATCCTGACTTACAGAAGAACATGCGAAATTTTCCGCAAAAATGTGTGAAATTTAAAGTCAGCTTGAAATATGCACAAAAAAAATTCACTTTTACTTGTATTAATTTCCCTCCTGCTGTTTATTAGCCCTATAGCTTTTGCGCAGGAAATATGCAACAATGGAATAGATGATGACGGAGACGGGTTGGTTGATTTGCACGATCCTGATTGCAGTTGTCGTTTCCAGGTAAATGGGAATCTGTTACAAAACGGTTCTTTTGAATCTTTTAAAAATTGCCCTGTGAATTATTCCTATACCAGTGAATACAATATTGTGAATTCGTGGGAATATGGAACTTACACTAACGATAATGAAGCCGAGTATTATCATAATTTTAGTTGCTCTTACGATTCATCGCTGGTGATGTTGTATAAACCTCCAGCTCTCCCATTACCAGATGGTAAAGCGTTTGTATCAATCAGGCAATATGTATATACTAACCTGCAAGTAAAAGAAACTGATATTGCCAAAATATATGTCGGCCAATGTTTGCAATCTCCCCTTGTTCCTTCTGTGCAATACACGGCCAGCTTTTCTGCCGGAAGATTTCAATCTAATGATGACACCGCTTTTAAGTTTAAAGAAGAACCTTTTACAGTTGCAATATTCGGCCACCCTGATTGTAACGCCGCGCCATTTGGAGAACCATTTGCTAACAGTAACGGTTGTCCTTCTAATTATCCCGGGTGGATTCTTCTAGGTAAAACGACTGTCATTAGCAAGGGGAAATGGATTCAAAGTAAAATCAATTTCACCGTTCCGTTCAATATCAATCTAATTGAAATAGGGCCAGATTGTTCTATAATAAATCCTGCTAAAGACCTGGCTGACAGCACGACGCTTTTAGATTTTTATGTTTATGACCTGGATGATATTCATTTATTGCCAACTAAAGACTTTCCCTTTCAATACATAAATGATCATATTGCCAATTCATGCACACAGGACTCGCTGCTAACTGTGCCGTATAGCCCGGGAAATTCTTATCAATGGTACAGAGACAGCATTGCCATAACAGGCGCTTCGCAGAATATTTATCATTTGCCTGTTGAAAACAGAAATGGAAATTATAATGTGAGAATAAACAACGGCTCAACATGTGCGGTCTCAGAACCTTTTACAGTTGGCTCCAATACGGTTACATCAGTAAACTTCCCCGCTGATACTTCTTTCTGCGAGAAAGATACATTACTCTTAGCCCCTGCCCTGAGCGGAATTACTTATACCGTTAATGGGCAGCTAACTAATTTAATTAAAGTAAGTAAAGAAGGTAACTATCAAATAACCGCAAATGATTCAAGAGGCTGCAGCAAAACTTTTACGGTAATGGTTCGTGCAGATAACTGTTCCCTGGGCAACCTTTTCATACCAAATAGTTTTACGCCAAATGGTGATGGAAGGAATGATGTATTCAGGATACCACCGGAATCAAAAATAAAAGTAAAATCGTTTTTAATTTTTGATCGCTGGGGACATAAGGTTTATAACAGTAGTACAAAGGCTAGCGGATGGGATGGAAAATTAAACGGGCAGACCTGCGCTGAAGGAACTTACGTGTATATTATTACCGGAATCATAAACAACAAGCAGGAAAGAATAAAGGGAACTGTTTATTTAATTAGATAATTTTTATTCATTTTTGGTTAACGGATAGTTTGCTAAAAAGTCTAATCACAAAAGCAATAATTATTTTTCCTTCACGAAAAGAACTGCATCAGCAACAACAACTCCATCAACATTTTTATTAGATATTTCTACATAAGCATTTTTGCCTTTGCTTAATTTATATTTTCCCAAAGAAACCCACTCACCGGAAGTTTGACCAATCACTTCAATTTTCGATTTATCAATTGTTTTTTCAATTTTTTGCTTTCCGTCAAAAACCGTAATCGGTGTAATACTTGCCCCGTTTTCAAGTTTTGGATAGTAGGTATATATTTCGTAATTCCCTCCTTTAATTATTTCAGGTGTAAACCTGGCAAACGCGGGAGGATGGGAACTAGAAGTATCGGCTAAAAAAGTTGGACCATAACCTCCTCTTTTTTCTAAGACCCATAACCCATTTAGCTCAATACCCGCAGCATCTTCATTATCTAAAATAATGTCAGCAGCACTTCCGTCAGCATAAGGATTGGATATAAGTTCGTGCCTTAACTCGTCTGTGTTTACTTCCTGTACGCTTATATCTTTATCTATAGCCTGGCTTGCTGCGGCAGCCGAGGATTGCCCGAGCACCATAAACACGGGCTCCATACGAATGGAGCCGTAGGCAATATGCGAAGCGGATAAGCAAACGGGAACCAATAAATTTTTGCACTCGTTGGCTTTGGGAATTAAAGCACGGTAAGATATAGGGTAAGGGTCAAACCCTCCTATCTGTACATCCCCTTCATTTTTTACCATGCCATTCATAACGATCCGCTGGCAGTTGTGTGAGTCCATTGTATAGGCAGCCAAACCAACACCGTCCTTAACCACTTCTTTACCTTCGCAATTTGCCTGGGTCATTACATATTCACCAATCATTCTTCTCGCTTCACGTACATACATCTGTGGCGTCCAGTGATTATTTTCCGGGTATTCATCTTTTGGGTAACCCCATTGCAGCATATCCTTGCGCAGAACAGCAGGCATTCTCGGGTCATGACCTATGAAATAGAAAAGTCCTTTAGTATAATCGTCATGTGCTTTTTTTATTTCCCGACGTTTATCGTAACCTGCCTCAGGATATTCATAGCTCCATCCAATCATATCAGTAGAAAATGCACCATTGTTATTAATGTCTGTCTTATCTCCCGGCATTTTGCTGGTCGTCATAAGTTCACGAATACCAGCCACAGGTCTTTTCTCCAACAATCGCAATAAGAGCAGGTACCTGTCGGGGTCATAATTATCAGGCTTAGAAATTGAAATCCTATTAACGGGATTATTGGTAAGGCAAACCCGAATATTGTAAGTCTGTACTTTTTTATCGCCCGTGCCGGTTGGCTCCAATTTTCCATCGCTTATTCCCCACAGCAATCCAGTTTCGGGCACTCCCGGAGTTTTGTAGGGATCTATACCATCAGGGAACTGGTGTTTATCTCTTAGCTGAACACCATTATAGGTTTCGTTACATGTACTGTTTGATTCTCTTCCTACTGTATAAGACACTCCGGACCTGGCCATCAAATCTCCTTCGTATGTACAGTCAATATACATTTTAGCTTTTATGGAAGTATAAGAAGATTTGCCAGGCTTTACTGAATTCTCAACAACAATTTCTTTGATATAACCTTTATCGGTTTTAACTGAAACTAATCTTCGGCTATACATCAACGTAACACCTGCAGATTTTATGTAATCATCAAAAATCTGCTGCGCTACATGGGGTTCAAACGTCCACTGCTCCAGCTTTCCATAATGCTTTCCGATGCGGCGATAAAAATCCAGAGATATCCCTGTTACCGCATATTTATTGCCGATGTCTGTTTGTCCCAGGCCTCCTGATGTTAATCCACCTAAACGAAAGCCCGGCTCAACAAGGATTACGCTTTTCCCCATTTTCTTCGCTGTATAAGCCGCGATTACACCCGCCGACGTTCCTCCATACACAACCACATCATAACTCTTTTGTATCGTTTGTGCCTGCAAACTACTATTCAAAAAAAGCAATAAAAATATAAACGTATTGATGCTGGCTTTTCTCATATTTCATTTTATTTATTGAGGATTCGAAACATAATTTATGTATGCCATCTGTTATACTGCCTATTAGTAATGCTTCATGCAATTCCTATCCCGACTGCTGAGCCTTTACAACTCCCGGGAAAGCCGTTTAATTAACCATACTTAGTCGCAATTCATTAACTTCAGCTACGTTCTTATTTGCTACCTGAATCGCTTTTAGTTTTATCATATTTTTCCCTTCATGAATAAAGAATGTACCGATTCTCAAGGGCTTCCATGCCCGCATTTCATAGGCTTCTTTTCTCGGTACCCGGTCGGGACCTGGAATTTGCTTTGAGTAAAAAGCCGGGAAAACATTAATTATCTTTTTTTCATTTCCGATACTGCATTCAATAGTTGAACCCACATCTGCCTGTTTACATAAGTAATCCATCTCTACGAAATAATTTCCTGCCTTTTCGCAATCAATTTCCCAATACATGCTATCAATCGTGCTGTTCCATTTTTCTACCCAATCATGGGCCCAGCCATGGCCTTCTTTATATTTTATTCCCGGTGATAACTCAGCTTCATACACCGGCAACTCTAACCCCCTGGGTGAAAGGACAGCAGGCCTTACCAATTTTAAATCTGCTGTTGCCCTCGCGAACCATTGCTTGTAATCATTTAAGTACTGGCTGAACAGGTCTCTGCCCTGTTTCGAAATATCATTTTTTTCGCCGGGATCGCTTGACAAATCATACAGTTGAGGAGTATCTTTTTCAAAAGCAAAACGATACCTGTCATTGCGAAAGCTCCCTGAGTTTAATGTAACAGGTATTTCCATAAAATTGACATGCGTAAATATCTCCCTGTTATTTGTTGAACTGTCTTTGCCCTGCAATATGAGTGAAGCCATACTTATTCCATCTAAAGGCTTACCGGGCACATGATTTAACTGGCAAAGGTCCTGGAGCGTTGGAAAAATATCAATATGCGCCATTGGGGTTGTCATGATTTTTTCTGTCGGTATTTTATTTTTCCAACTGATAAAAAAAGGTACATGAACGCCTCCTTCATGAACGCTTCCCTTAATGCCTTTCATCACGCCATTGAAGCGGACACCATTTGGCCCGTTATCAGAAAGAAATATAATAATGGTGTTTTCTTCGAGATTATTTTTTTTAAGATAATTAAGAATTCTCCCAACATTATCATCTGCATTTTCAACCATTCCATAAATACAGGCTAATTCATTATCCAATCCCTTTGCTTTGTATTTATTAAAATATCTATCAGGAACCTGGTGCGGCGTATGCGGAGCATTGAAGGGTATGTAACAAAAAAATGGCCGTTGTTTGTTTTTATCAATAAACCGCAGGGCGGCATCAGTAAGCACATCTGTGATATAGCCTTTTGTCTTTACCATCTTTCCATTATGGTCTAGATCGGTGTTAAAATAGTTAGACCAGTGGCCTGCGCAAAAGCCGAGAAATTCATCAAAGCCCTGGTCATTTGGCCGGTTGGGATAATGCTGGCCGTTATGCCATTTGCCAAAAATTCCGGTAGCATATCCGTTTGCCTTAAATAATTCGCCGAGGGTTGTTTCTCCTGCATCCATTATCTCAAGGCCTTTTGAAACAGACACTACCCCTGTCTCTAAGTGATAGCGCCCGGTTAAAAGACTTGCTCTCGATGGCGCACATAAAGGGCTTACATAGAAATTAGTAAAACGTTCGCCGCGGTGGGCAAGGCTATCCAGGTGAGGCGTTTCCAGCCATGGGTTTCCGTGCATGCTCAAATCACCCCAACCCTGGTCGTCAGTGAGAATAAGCACCACATTGGTTTTATCTTGCGCGGATACTGATGAGTAAAAAATTAAAGCGAAGAATACAATAAGGAAGCTTTTAATTTTCATTTGTCCAGAATATTTATGCGACAATGTATATATTTTTTCGCAAGTAGCGCGCCTGGATTTCTATTAGTAAATAATTACTATTTTAGATGCAGAACAATTTCCCAAGCTATAGTTTTTAAAAAAAAATTCCTGGAAAACCTAAAACAAAATATACTTTAATGGCCCTGCCATTTATTTGATTTATCGCTAATTTTTAACTTGCCGTATGCGTTATATATTTTGCATTCTTATTATGGTAATGTGCCATTTAAAATCATTTGCCCAAATTGTGAATGTCGAAAGCCAACGTCTAGAGACCGACACGACCGGATTGTTTGGAAATTTCGGAGCCGGCTTTCTGTTCGTAAAAAATGTTGTCGAGGTAATTAATGTCAATGTAAATGGTTACCTGGAATATCAAACTCCCAAGAGCATTTTTATTGGTTTGGGAAGCTATAATTTTCTCCGAGGCAACGGCCAATCCTTATACGACAATACATTCTATCATGTGCGCTACAACTATAAAATAAATAAATGGATGCAATGGGAGGCATTTACCCAATTGCAGCATAATGATATTACAGGCATTAAATTAAGAAGGCTGGCAGGCACAGGCCCGCGTTTCAGATTGGCAGGTAGTAAAAAGATTTCGCTGCATGTAGCAACTGCCGCGATGTACGAATATGAAAGAGAAAAAACAAATCCCATAATTTATCACAACGATATAAGAAGCAGCAGCTATCTTTCACTTAATTATAAACCTTCAGAAAACACCTCTTTCAACGGAACTGTTTTTTATCAGCCGCTTTTCAGAGATGCACATGATTACAGGGTATTAAACGAGCTCAGCGCAAAATTTAAGATTGTAAAAAACCTGTCTTTCAAAGTAACCTGGTATTATTTACACGACAGTAAGCCTGCGGCAAATACGCCAAAATTTAATTATAGTATAAGCAATGGAATTGAATACAGTTTGTAAAACAAAAGATGACTCAGACACTGTTTGAGTTAATTAAAATAAAATGATTAGACATGTCAAAAAATATCTTAACCGCAGATTACACAGATACTTCGCTTTGTGAAGTACACAGATTTATCTGTGAAAATCCGTGTAATCTGTGGCAAATAAAAAGTTCAAACATTTCATCAAATAAATTTTTTGGATAAATAAAGGCATTTCAACCCTATGACCTGAAACAATTCATCTGACTATGAATCAAAAATCCTTATCCTAAATTTCCCCCAATTCTGTTATAGAAACTTTCGGGCTGCCACTCTCTTTTTATTCCTAATTTCATTCGCTTCGCCCTTCTAAATTCTTTAAAATTATTTTGATGCATAAATGCTGTCGCGCTTACATTGTCGGCAGGGAAAGCCGCATTATCCTTCGTCGCTAATCGCAATTTCATTAGCTCTATTCCTGCCGTGGTTGTGTTTGCCACTATAAGGCCTTCTCCAAATGCGGGCAAATAAAATCCTTCAACAACATTGTTTTGCAGATATACAAAAGCGCCTTCAAGATATTGCGCAAGATGCAGTAACCTTTCTTCACCTGAAACCTGTTTATCTAAACCCGCAACTTGTGTTTTGAAGTCATCGGCAAAAGCAACAATGTTTTCGCTCATTCTCCAACTTTCATTTGGCCTGATATCTTTAAAGAACAAATATTCGGTTTCAGTTTCAAAGCCCAAATTTTTATAAACGGGTTCTCCAAGATCTGTAGCTATAAGATAAATTGTATCGCAATCTTTAGCCCGCGCTTCATCAACTAAAAACTGTGTTATTAATTTTCCTATGCCTTTATTTCTATTATCAGGATGAACAATTATGTGAGCCAGCCACGCGACATCGTTGTGGATTATCGCTATTCCGATGCCGGCAATTTTTTTTTCAACGGTTACTTTAATGGGAAAGCAAAAAGAAGATTTTATATAAAAGCAAATGATGGGCGTGATGTCTTGCCAACCTTCCGGCTGCAAAGCAGTTACTGAATTGAGGTCGCTCTTTTCTAAAGATTCCATTTGCATGAGGGTTCAAAATATTTTTTCTATTAGTCTACTTATTTAGTAGGGAATAACTTATTTTTGTATTTTCCTGCGAATAACTTTTAGAAAGAATAATAAAAATTACCGTATGGCACATGTAAAATAAAGACCAATATAAAATGGATAAAAGAAATTACAAGACATTGGGCCATTAATTATCACCTAAAACATAACTAAATCATCTTTTACTGAAAAAGCCTGGGATCATTTCTTTTCAAAAAAACTTAAGAACTAAATAATTATGCCTGCTCAATCGCCGGAAGAAATAATTGAAAAAATTACACATTCTCACGATGTTGTAATAACTGATACGGAACTGCGTTCGTCAAGAAAAAAAATATTCAATAAATATATGATTGCAGTTACTGCTGTTGCATTGATTGCGCTTTTTATTCTTCTTTTTTTATCAGATGAACAAATATTATCATTAAAGGCCGGGCTTCACCAGGACCATTATTTATTTTACTGGATGCTGCTGGCAGGATTTTTTGCCGAAGTAGTTGCAGGTTCTATGGGGATGGGCTACGGCGTTATTTGCACCACGATTTTACTTATACTTAATGTGTCTCCACCGGTAATAAGTGCCAGCATACATTCCGCTGAATCCTTCACCAGTGCCGCAGGTTCCATAAGTCATTGGCAATTGGGTAATATCAATAAAAAGTTAGTAAAATCGCTGGCAATACCGGCAGTCTTTGGCGCGGTATTGGGAGCGGTTCTGCTAACATACGTAGGCGAGCGGTACGCTAAAATGACCAAGCCTTTTTTAGCTCTCTATACCATGTACCTGGGCATTAAGATTTTGCAAAATGCTTTTAAAAAGAAAAAAAATACGACGAAGGAAACTACAAACATTACAGTTCTTGGATTGACAGGAGGATTTATTGATTCATTTGGAGGAGGTGGCTGGGGTCCGCTAGTAACAGGTACGTTTATAAAAAATGGGCATACGCCGCGCTATGTTATTGGCAGCTCAACGGTGGCCAAATTTATTTTAACAGTGGCAAGCGCTGTCACTTTTATAATCACAATCGGTATTCATCACTGGAATATTGTTGCTGGGCTGCTTATCGGTGGTGTAGTCACCGCACCTTTTTCTGCAATGCTTACTGCTAAACTCCCCACCCGCAAAATGTTTATACTTGTGGGAGTCGTTGTTATTATATGCAGTTTAATAAGTTTGTACAGGAGTGTGTTTTTATGATCAATACTGGGTGTTTACTTGTTCACTATTGCGGTGCAGGTTTATTCTGCCTCAAATCTTTTGCAGCATTACCTACTTTATAAAGTGATTTAGATAACAAAGCAAATAAAATGGCACTAAAAAAAACTGGCCTACAGCATCCTTATCTTTGCAAAATCTATAATAACAAAGCGAGAGTAATAAATAGCCACCGTCGGCTATCCCCGATTTTATAACCTATATCATAATATTATTTTCCTGCACCAGCGCTTCAGCACAGGATCAAAGCCAAACGGTGCGGCTGGCAAAAATCGTAATTGATTCCACTCAATTGGAAAGTTATAAGGCTTTGCTTAAAGAAGAAATCGAGATCTCTGTTCGCGCTGAGCCGGGCGTGCTTAGCTTATATGCGGTGTCTGAAAAAGATAATCCTACCCAAATCACTATTTTAGAAATTTATGCTGATTCGGCTGCGTACAGGTCGCATATACAAACATTACATTTTTAAAAATACAAAACCGGTACCGGCGATATGGTTAAATCTCTTAAACTTGTGGCGGCTGACCCCATTGTGCCGGGCATGAAAATAAAGTAATACGTGAGGCTAAATGCCAGAACTTCTATTTTTCTTTCCTTTGTTGCTCTTCCACTTTCTATATAAAAATATTTACAAACAAATAAAAGAGCCTCCGATGCCTGGTGTTCGTGCCAGTCTTCTGGCGTTGGTTACCCGACTATAATTTATTTATTCTCCTAAAGCTATATTCGGCCTGGATAATACTTGCGTTAATTTTATAAATGCATGTGATAGGTAAAGCAGGTCTCCTTTGCAGAGGAAGTGAAGCTCAAAGTAGCATTGTGAGCCCTGGCAATCTCCGAACAAATATAAAGCCCAAGCCCCAGTCCCTGCTGGCTTGGGCGGATTTCCTCTCTTGTAAAAGGAGCAAAAAGATGTTCCTGTAAGTCTGAAGGAATTGGCTTTCCGGGATTACTAACCGTGAGCTTTAAATCTCCATTATGGTGAACGCCCTGCATGCAGACAGGAGAATTAACGTCTCCGTGAGTGAGTGCGTTGGCCAGCAGGTTGGATAGTAACTGGGCAATGCGATGTGGATCGCAATTAACAGGTTCTATAATTTCAAAAGAAGTTATGATCTCTCTTTTCGGATAAATAATATTCATTTCAGCTACTACTTGCCGGAGTATTGGTTCCAGTACTACATCTTGCCTTGCTAATACAATACCTTGTCCCAGACGCGTGCGGGCAAAGTCCATTATATTATTTACGAGTTCCTTCATACGCGATGTACTTCTCTTTAGTATTGCTAATAAAATGGTATTATCACCGCCGGAAGAAGAAGCTATCAATTCACTTGCCATCGCTATAGCAGAAAGGGGATTGCGAAGATCATGGCCCAGTACCGCAATCAGCTGTTCCCTGAGAGTAACCATCTCTCTTTGTTTTACCAGTTCCTGTTCAGCTATTTTTTTTGCTTGCTGCAGGTTTTCCTCGTATTGAAGGCGGTCGCTGGCTTTTAATATAGTGTACCGTATGAAACACAATTTGTGGTCGTCATCCCTGCGTTCCAAAGCGTTTACCATTACCCGTAATTTAGAGCCGGTGGTACTGCTTAATTCAAGCACCACTTCATCAAAAAAGCCCTGCATACGAAGGAGTGGCCATAAATGTGTTTCGTAATAAATTTTACCACCTATTGTAAGTAAGTCTGAAAATCGTTTCCCTTTTAAATCATCAGTGACACAGTTTACCCATGACGCAACTTTTTTATTAGCTCTCAAAATAGATCCATGTACGTCAGCTATTATAAAACCACACAATGATGTTTCGAAAAAATCTTCAAAATTTTCCTGTAGATCGTTGGCACCAGCGGGAATTTGCGGCTCCATTATGATAAAAATTTCTGTATGGCATCAATCGTTTCTTCGGGAGCACTCAGGTTAGGGCAATGGCCCGTTGCCTTCATCAGCACCAATGTACTGCCAGTCAATTGTTGGTGCATATATTCTCCCACGGCTTGAGGCGCAATTACATCCTCCGAACACTGCAAAATAAGTGAGGGTATATTTACAGATGAAAGCAATTCCCTTCTATCGGAAAGAAAAGTCGTTCGGGCAAAATGTTTTGCAATTTCGGGATCCGTTCTGCAAAAACTATTAGCGAGTTCTTCACCTAATTCCTGTCTATTCGGGTTACCCATAATTACCGGTGCCATTGTCATTGACCAGCCCAAATGATTTTGATCAAGTGACTCCAATAATTCTTCGATCTGTATTTTGGTAAAACCTCCAATATAATCACCATCATTTATATAAGATGGCGAAGGCGCAACAAGAATCAGTGATTTAAATATTGCAGGGGACTTTTGCGAAGCAATAATTCCCATTACCGCACTTACAGAATGTCCTACAAATATTATATCCTGCAGTTTAAGGGCTGTCGCTATTTCTATGATATCATCTGCATAACCGTCTAATGTTTCGTACTTACGTGGGATAAATGCTGAAAGATCAGACCCGCCGGCGCCTACATGGTCAAACAATACAACCTTATAGTTTTCTTCAAATGCGGGGGCTACATATCTCCACATGTTTTGATCGCACCCAAAGCCGTGAGCAAACATTATTATTTGCGAACCTTTTCCTTTAATAATAACATTATTACGCTTTACTATATTCATAGGTGGTTTTCCTGTTTAATTGGTAGCTATTACGATACCAATTTATGCTATTTTAGCCCTCATTGGTCTTTCTCTTCAAAATTAAGAATATCCTGAAACAAAAAGAAGAGATGATTGTCCTGCACAATAGATATCAGGACAGCAGCACTTTTATTACTTGAATATACTGAGCGCAGCAGGGAATTTCATTAACATCAGTTTAGCGCCATAGGTTATCTAAAGTAATGAGAGTTTTGCCTATCGTT
>JBDTUZ010000044.1:0-46641 GCA_040007435.1 Ginsengibacter sp.
TTGGTTACGTTGAACTTATGGATCATGATGATCTTATGCCCTCCGTTAATTTTCGCGTAAAGGATGATAGTTATACAACATTTTACAAAGTAAATGTTCAAAAGTACGCTGATCCAAAAACGATTTTAATAAGGTGTACCTGTCCCTATAATCTTGGAGATATATGCAGGCACGAAGCGGCAGCTCTTTTCCAATTACAAGATCTTGTAGATAAAAATTTACTGGCAGCAGATCAGAACACTTCATATAACCAAAGGCATACGGTAATTAAAATGAAGCAAATAGATCTCAAGTTTATGCGCATGCTTATGGGCCAGGAACTGTATGATGAGGCGGAGGAAATTTTTCGCGTAAACAAAGCAAATATTGTACAATCATCCAATGAGAAAGTGGAAGCCCTCCTGGAATTGGAGAATAAGGAATACAAGCTTATAATTCAAAAAAACGAGGAACGCAATTTTGATACATCCTGCCAATGTGACGAGACGGAACACATAATTTGTAAGCATAAAGCAGTCCTTTTTCTTCAATTGCTGCATGCCCATGGCCCCAACTATTTTGACTCGATACGAAATTGGGATAAAGAAAAGAATAAACTTTTAGAAGGTTATGGCTATAGCCTGGATGAGGATCTTACGGGTAAGTTTGAATTTATTTATAAAGAAGGTAAGCCATATCTTAAGGTCTTGGATCAAACTATTAAGAGAATTGTTTCTCCCGTAAGTGCGAGATCATTCATACCGCAAAAGGAAGTAGCGGAAAGCGAAACTGTTGTTGCACCGGTTCGGAAACAAATGGCCATCGTGTTTAACGCTAATGAAATAGCTTACCCATTTTTCAATATTGATATTGTTCAGGCAGAAATTGATGAGGATAGGCAAAAAGTTATTGGCAGAGCAGAAAAACTTGACCTTAGCAAATTTATTAATACCGATTCTTTTTCAGAGCTGGATAGATATATTTTACAGCAGGCACGAAAACTTCAACAGCCCGAGATAAATAAATATTTAAACAGGAACTCGCCATTTAGCGGTTTTTGGGAAAATATTATCCACCAGGAGAACGAAGAATTACCGGAAGAAACGAAAATGTTGATAACGGAATTTCTTCACCCTAAGATTAAAAAAATATTTCATTCAGGAGAAGGGGAGAGGCATTATTTATTTCTCCCTGCAGGGAAAAAATTTATCACAGAAAATCTTGAACAAGTTTACACAAGCCCGATAAAGCCAGTCATTCAATTTAAGGTATCGGCCCGGGATAATGCTTATAAACTTGAATGTTTTGTAGTAATAGAAAATGAGATTTTAAGAGCTTCAGATAATAAATGGAATGGTTCATTGGTGTTTATGCAAGACAACGAACTTTTTCTTTGGGATACCCCCGAAGAAAGTCTTGTTGTCGAGAAATTTAGGAACCACCTACAGGTTCCTCCAAAGGATTGGCCCGCATTTCTTAAGGATGTTATCATGCCGTTAACGCAAAATTTTGATGTTTCCTTCGATAAAACATTGATCCGTGAAACCAAGGAAGGTGATCCTGATATAACAGTGATGCTGGTAGAGAAGGGCGATTATCTTATGTTTCAACCCACCTTCAGTTACAAAAATTTTGCTGTGAAGCCAGGCTCCAAAGAAACAATTATAGTTCCTGATGGGGATAAGATAATGATGGTTGTGAGAAATAAGGAAGCAGAACAAAATTTTATTAATAAGCTTTCAGGACTGCACTCCCAGTTTGTTACATACGAGGGAAGCAACCTCGTCCTAAAGGGGGCAGATGTTTTAAAAAACAACTGGTTCTTTTTGTTTGTTGATGTGATGAAGGAAATGAAGATTCCGGTTTTTGGTTTTGAGGCTTTGAAAAATTTCAGGTTTAATACATCTAAGCCTGCTACTAAAATACATCTTAGCAGTGGCCTCGATTGGTTCGATGCGAAAGTTGAGCTAACTTTTGGCGAACAACGTATTGGTATTTCAGAAATTAAGAAAGCACTTGCAAATAAGCAATCATTTGTTCAGTTGAACGATGGTTCATTAGGAATTTTACCCGACGAATGGATCAATAAATATTCCTTGCTGTTTAAAGTTGGTGACGGAAGAGAAAATAAACTAAGACTCTCAAGGTTTCACCTTAGTGTGATTGATGATCTTTACGATAAACGCGATGAGACAGAACTTTCGTTTGAACTGGACGAGAAATACGAACGCTTAAGAAACTACAAAAATATTCCTGAGGTGGACGTTCCGGAGGAATTGCAAAATCGTTTACGCCCGTACCAAATTTCCGGCTACCACTGGCTTAATTATTTGAATGACGTTGGCTGGGGTGGTATTTTAGCAGATGATATGGGGTTGGGTAAAACAGTGCAGGCTCTTAGCATGATGAGCCATTATGCACAACAGGAAGGCTCATTAAAAGCTTTGGTTGTATGCCCCACAACGCTAATATACAATTGGGAGAATGAGATCAGGAAATTCACCCCGTCACTTACCTGGGGAATTCACCACGGCAGCATGCGCACCAGGGATCCAAAGGATTTTGAGAAACATAATATAATTATCACAACCTACGGAACATTAAGGAGCGACATACAATTTTTCATGAAGATTTTATTTGATTATGTGATCCTTGATGAATCCCAGGCTATAAAAAATCCCGCTTCAAAAGTAACAAAAGCGGCTTGTTTGCTTACTTCCAAAAACAGGCTGTGTATGAGTGGAACACCTCTTCAAAACAATACGTTTGATATTTATGCACAAATGAATTTTTTAAATCCTGGGCTGTTAGGATCTGTAGAGTTTTTTAGAAATGAATTCTCAACACCGATTGATAAACTGGGCGAGCAGGAGCAAAAGGACCATTTGCGAAAATTGCTATATCCTTTTATATTAAGGAGAACCAAAGAGCAAGTTGCAAAAGATCTGCCGGATAAAACAGAAACCATTTTGTTTTGTGAAATGGAAGATGAACAGCGTAAAGTTTACGAGGCGTATAGAGGCGCGTATCGCGATAAAATTTTGGGTGCAATTGAAGGCCAGGGAATTAATAAATCTCAGCTCACCATATTGCAGGGACTTATGAAACTTAGACAAATATGTGATAGCCCCGCCATATTAAACGACGAAGAAAAGTATCCCAATAATTCTATAAAGCTAGACGAACTTACAAGAGAAATTACGGAAAATATTGGGGAACACAAGGCACTTATATTTTCTCAATTTCTTGGAATGCTTGCTTTGATAAAAGAAAAGCTGGTAGAAAATAATATACACTTCGAATACTTCGATGGAAGTACGCCACCCCAGGAACGGGAAAAAGCTATTCAAAATTTTCAAAACAATGATGACTGCAGGGTTTTCCTGATTTCTTTGAAGGCAGGAGGCGTCGGCCTTAATTTAACAGCAGCCGACTATGTTTATATTGTTGATCCGTGGTGGAATCCGGCTGTGGAGCAACAAGCAATCGACCGTACTCACCGCATCGGGCAAACAAAAAATATATTTGCATACAGAATGATATGTAAGGATACGATCGAAGATAAAATTTTGCAACTTCAGGAACGAAAACGCATCCTTGCCAAAGAGTTAATTGCCGATGATCAGACCTTTGTTAAAAGCCTTAGTAAAGAAGATGTGGAATATCTTTTCAGTTAAATTATTCGGTAGTAATAAAATCTTTCAATCTTTGAAAGTCCTTTTTATTTCCTGATTCAAAAAGGGAGAAAAAGCCTTTTGAAAAACTGCTGAAAAAAAGGGATAGGAATGTTTTGCGGGGGTAAACTGGATTTTTCATAACATGGTTTTTGAGGTTATCGAATTATTAAAGAAAATTGATTTTTCGCGCTTTCACAATAGCATGATCACTCTTTTTCTTTCTCAGTATTTTCCGAATAATCTCTCTTACCTTGCTATCGTATTTCTTTTTTATTTTACCAGGTATTTTGGTGCCTGCGTATCCTGCCCCTGGATTTTGTATAGTACTTGATGTTGTAGAACTCAGGGTTTTGTGTAAGTTTAGACAGAAAATGCCTGAAAAAATTATTTAGCCGGTTGGGCGAAGTACTATGGTTGGTATTCATAAAAAGATATTATAAAAATATAACGACAGCACAATAAAAAATATTGCATGAATTTTTTGGCAAAGAAGATTTTTTGACAGGTAGCTTTCTCATAATAAAAAGCAACCTGGAAAAAGAAAGCTTTCCAAATTGCTTTTGAAAAAAGTAATATCGGATTTACTTTTCGTACTTATTCATCTTCTTTTCAAGGCTAATGGAGCCGGTAGCATCCGATTTAATGTTATACCAGTTTTTTTCATCTTCCAAAACGATATGGTAGGTCATTTCAGATGTGGAGGATACTTCTGTTACCCCAAATATCTTTTTACCGGGATATTTTTCGTTTACTTTTCCCCTTATAAAAGGTGACAGGTCTTCAGCAGAATAATAGCGGGTGGTAGACATTATATTGCCCTGCAGGTCATAGTCAATTCTGCATTTTGTATCATCTGCATTTTTAAAATATACCGAATAGTAAGTATCATAATTATACCAGGTTGTTTGCTGTACTTCAGGGAATGAACTGGCAAAAACTTTTAAGACTTTTTCATTTACAGGGGCTGCAGAGGCTGCGGCAGTTGAGAAGATTGCGATAAGGCAAATAACAAGAATCTTTTTCATGACTTTTTAATTTTGATGGTTACGTAATATGAGATAAAATTATACGTAACAAAGAGAGAAATACAGGGGATTATTATCAGAGGTAATGCTGTGCAGGCAAGGGTTTCGTTAATATTAAGTTAACACAGTAGCTGAAACATTATAATACGATTCCGAAGTAATGTTAACACGAATTGAGAGCATTTTTATTTATTTTAAAACGGCCATCTTATACTTGTTAAAATCGGTATGAACGGAGAAGAGTTTCTTTGAAGTTTTTGATTTTCTCTAAAATAACGCAACAGTCTAAATACATGAATGGCCTTTAGTAATTTGTACACATGATGGTTTTAAAAATTTCACTTTGCGATTTTATCCTTCCATAAACCTTTTCGCTTTCTGTAACTTTGCTGCATGCAGAATTACTTACAAGGATTGAATGAACCGCAGAAAGAAGCAGTGCTGCACCGGGACGGTCCAATAATGATAGTGGCAGGAGCAGGCAGTGGGAAAACGAAAGTGCTTACCACCAGGATCGCCCATCTGTTGGCTACCGGCGTAGATGCATTTAATATCCTGGCACTCACCTTTACCAATAAAGCTGCCGCAGAAATGAAAGAAAGGGTTGAAAAAATATTAGGAAATAACGAAGCAAGAAATTTATACATTGGCACTTTTCATTCGGTATTTGCTAGAATACTCCGGGCAGAAGCGGATAAACTTGGTTATCCACGCAACTTTACCATCTATGATACTGATGATGCTAAAAGTGTCGTAAAAACCGTAGTAAATGAACTAGGGCTTGATGATAAACATTATAAGCCGAATACTATTTACAATAGAATCTCCGGCGCTAAGAATGCGCTAATCACTCCCGGAGAGTATATAAGTGATTATGGATTACAGCAGGAAGATATGCGGGCTAACAGGCCTATGACCGGGCAAATCTATGATGCATATTGCAAGCGTTGTTTTAAAAACGGCGCAATGGATTTTGATGACTTACTTCTCAAATTTTACCTGTTGCTGAGCACCCATCCTGAAAGCCTGAGTAAATACCAGCGAAAATTCAAATATATAATGATCGATGAGTACCAGGATACCAATACCTCCCAATACCAGATAATAAAACTGCTTGGTGCTATGCATGAGAATGTGGCCGTAGTTGGTGATGACGCTCAAAGTATTTATAGTTTTCGGGGAGCAACCATCGAAAATATCTTACAATTTCAAAAAGACTATGATGAAGTAAAAATTGTAATGCTTGAACAAAATTATCGCAGTTCTCAAAGTATACTTCATGTTGCAAATAATGTAATAGCTAATAATAAAGGCCAACTCCCCAAAAAACTATGGACCAGTAATGGTGAAGGTGAGAAGATAAAATTGGTTCGCACGGCAACCGATAACGACGAGGGTAAATATGTGGCCGATGCCATCCAGGAGCAAAAGCTTAGAAACCATTTTCTCAATAGCGATATCGCCATTCTATACCGTACCAACGCCCAAAGCCGGAGTTTTGAGGAAAGTCTTCGGCGCATGAATATCGCCTACCGCATTTACGGAGGTATTAGTTTTTACCAGAGAAAGGAGATAAAGGATTTTTTAAGTTATTTAAGGGTTATTTTGAATCCGGGAGATGAAGAGGCGCTAAAAAGAATTATTAATTTTCCTGCGAGGGGAATTGGCAAAACTACCATTGAAAAAGCGGTTCTTTATGCAAATGAGAATAGCATTTCCATGTGGAATGTGATTGAGAGAGCCGCAGAATTTGGTTACCGGGCTAATACGCTTGAAGCATTGAGAAACTTTGTAATAACTATAAAAATGTTTCAAAGTGAACTTGAGAAAAAAAATGCCTACGACCTTTCAATTCTTGTGGGAAAACATACCGGTATCGTTAAAGAATTATTCAACGACAAAACAACAGAAGGGCTTGCCCGATATGAAAATATCCAGGAATTGCTCAACTCTATAAAAGAATTCACAGAGACTCCTACGGAGGACGGAGAGCTGCTTGACAAAAGCCTTGGAAGTTATCTTCAGCAGATTACCCTGCTTACAGATGCAGACGATGATAAAGGTGAAAGTGATGTAGTGAAGTTGATGACCATCCATGCAGCAAAGGGTCTTGAATTTCCGGTTGTGTTTGTAGGTGGCCTCGAAGAAACGCTTTTTCCAAACGCTATGTCTATAAATACACGCGAAGAACTTGAAGAAGAGCGGCGTCTTTTTTATGTGGCAATTACCAGGGCAAAAAAATTGCTGTGGCTCACGTATGCAAATACGCGTTATCGCTTTGGAAATCTTACGCAAAACGAGCCCAGCAGGTTTATTGATGAACTTCCCGAGGAAAGGCTTGATAAGGCCTATGCATCAGGAAATATGCGTAACAATCAAAGCAACCTTTGGAACCCTTTTGAGAGGCAACAGGGGAACGGATATAATGGTGGGAAAAAAGATTTATCCAGCCAAAAGGCTTCAACTGTAGCTAGTAAACCATCCTATATAGTTTCAAATCCGGTAGTGAAAATAAAAGAACATGTTCCTTCCCCGGGATTTATGCCTAGCGACACAAGCAACCTAACGCAAGGGCAAAAGATTGAACATCAAAAATTTGGTTTTGGAGAGGTTGTGAAAATGGAAGGTGCTGCTCACAACCCTGTGGCAACAGTCAAATTTGAGCACAATGGCGAGAAAAAAATTATGCTCAATTATGCAAAATTGAGAATTGTGGAATAAGCTATTCGTCTAAATGAATAATCCTGGAACAAAACAGTATCTCGCTAGATTCAGTGCACGGTTTGCGAAAAAGGAAAAAACCGTTAAATACTCTTGTAGCTTAACAGAATGTAAAAGACTTTAAAATTTATTCTTAGTAAATTTGTACTCTTAATTTTTTAATATGATTAAAACAGGTAACCCGGTAATAAGCATTTACACAGAAATGACTCCAAACCCGGAAACAATGAAATTTGTTGCCAACAAGCTGTTATATCCCGGCAAGAGCATTGACTTCCAGGATGAAAAAGGTGCATCAGTGTCACCGCTTGCTATGGAACTATTCACATTTCCTTTTATTAAATCAATTTTTATAGCCAGCAATTTTGTAACGCTCACTAAAACAGGTGACACAGAAGATTGGCAGGATGTTATCCCATCAATAAAGCAATTTTTGAAAGAATACCTGGAAGATGGCAAACCTGTGGTGAATGAAGACGAGATTGCAGCAATGAAATCCGAGAGTAGCAACGTAGTAAGTGCTGACGATGATGATGTGGTAAAGCGCATAAAAGAGCTACTGGAAAATTATGTGAAACCTGCTGTAGAAATGGATGGTGGTGCGATTCAATTCAGAAGCTACGAAGATGGAAAGGTAAATCTAATGCTACAGGGAAGTTGCAGCGGTTGCCCGTCTTCAATGATTACTCTAAAAGCAGGTATAGAAGGCATGATGAAGCGCATGATACCTGAAGTAAAGGAAGTAGTGGCTGAAGCGGAATAGAAGGCACTTCTAAAATCTCTTGCAGTGGGGGGAGACTTAAAAAATAGTAAGCATTTCGAAAGAGATGCTTTTTCTTTTTAACAGGCGGCCATAATCTTCTTTATTATATTTCTTCATGATTTCTAACCTATTTTTGAAACTGAACCTTCTTATTTGAGTATTACAGAAATCTATCAGCAATTTATCATTGATATTCAGCATACCTCTTTGCTGGAATATGTCGCAGTTTTTTTTGGAATTGCAAGCGTATGGTATAGCCGCAAGGAAAATATCCTGGTTTACCCCATAGGACTTGCCAACACTGTACCTTATGTCTATATAAGCATAAGAGGTAGCCTGTTTGGGGAAGCCTCCGTCAATCTGTATTACACAATCATGAGCATATATGGCTGGATATTATGGGCAAAAAAGAATAAGCAAAAGGAGCACATTGTTGTAATCACCAGGTCCAATAAAAAGGAATGGATCCAGGAAATCTTGTTTTTTGCGGTGTTCTATATCGCTATTTTCAGCGCATTAACTTACTTAAAAAAAGATTTTGCTCCGGGTGCTATTCCGTGGGCCGATGCTTTCGCAAGTTCGACCGCGTTTACCGCCATGTGGCTTATGGCCCGCAAAAAAGTGGAGAGCTGGTATTGGTGGATAGCAACTAATATTGCATCCATACCTTTATATTTCATAAAACATTATGTATTTACCAGCATATATTATGTGATTCTTTTAGCAATGGCATTTTGGGGATTACATGAATGGATAAAAAGAGCTAATAAATATATTGTTGAAAAAGAACCAACGTCTGAGTGGAAGCAATAAAAAAATTTGTCATTATCGGGCCGGAATCTACCGGCAAAACCACACTTTGCAGCAAGCTTGCGGAACATTTCAGGACTTTATGGGTACGCGAATATGCCAGGGAATATCTTTTAAAAAATGGCACTGATTATTCTTTTGATGATCTCCTTACTGTCGCAAAAGGGCAAATTAAATTAGAGGAAAGCTCCCTGGATAAGCTAAAAATAAAAAGTCATTCACCGCTCAATAACGGGCATGCACCCGTTCTTTTTATTGATACAGACATGTACGTGATGAAGGTATGGTGCGAATATGTGTTTAACAGGTGCCATAATTGGGTATTAAACCGCATAGCGGAAAGGCAATATACCGGTTACATTCTCTGCAGCACCGATATTGATTGGGTGAAAGATGAATTGAGAGAATATCCGGATCTGAACGTAAGGGAAAAACTATATTATTATTATAAAGACCTGTTGGTAAACCAAAATTTGCCCTGGGTTGATATTAAGGGTAATTACGGCGAGAGGCTTGAAAAAGCGGTAAAATTTATTGAAGAAAATACCTGATCATTTACACCCGGCTAAATTATTTTAATAGCGCCTGAATATCAGCATCCTTCTGTAGGTTATTCATCTGGCGTAAAATCCATGGATAACGATAGGCTACACGTTTAGAGAGCGGTTGTATAGTGTACGCCTTTGGATTAGGAAGGCAGGAAGCAATGAGCGCCGCTTCTTTCCACGACAAATTTTTTGCCTTTTTGTGAAAATAATGTTGGGCTGCTGCTTCTGCACCGAAAATACCCGTGCCCATTTCAGCGACATTAAGATACATTTCCAGTATTCTTTTTTTGCTCCATACTTTTTCAATCATAAATGTAAAATACACTTCAAGGCCTTTGCGAAAATATCCTCCGTGTTGCCACAGGAAAACATTTTTGGCAACCTGCTGGCTTATAGTACTTGCGCCGCGCAATGATTTGCTTTTTTGATTGTGCTTCATCGCCTTTTGAATGCTCTTGAAATCAAAACCATTATGATCAGGAAAAAGCTGGTCTTCGCCCGAAAGCACTGCAAGCTTGATGCTGCTATTCATTTCATCCATATTTACATAATCCCTGTGAAGGCCATTACCGTGAAGCAGGCTGCTTAATTGTGTGATCGTTATGGGAGGATTAATCCATTTACAAAATAGAATATAGAATAACGAAAAAAGAAAACTGTAGAGAAAAACCTTAAGTATGAACCGGGCAATTTTAGATGCTTTTGTTCTTTTTTTTGCTTTTTTGTTTTTACTCAACAGTACATATTTTTTTAATTAACAGGCACGTATTGCAGCGTATATTTTTTTCCTATTTGTAATCCTTTACCCCCTGACTTAACTAAAAGATAACCGATACCGGCAAGCAATGCGGCGCTCCCCACAAGGTAAGGACTTGCATAATACCTTGTATTTGGTTTTGCAAAAATCCATGTGCCTAAGCCAACCGTTGTTAAAAGAACTCCCCCGCCAAACAAGGCGCCTCCAGAACCGGCCCAATTAAATTTTTTATTATGATCCTTGTTCAGTGCTGTTATTTGCCTGTAGTCAATACCAAAGTGATAAACCGCGACCGTGTCCAGGAAATAAACTCCAAAATTAGAAGGCCTTTGCCTCACATCGTATTGAATAAGAAAAACGGTATCACGATTGATGGAGGTAATGTAAGCATCGTAATACCCGGTTGTGGTCGTTACATTTATTTCATTTCCGGGGAAAAAAGTCTTGATTGTTCGGCCATTTTTTTTCAACGCAAGAATATCCGATGATTGCGCTGCGCAGGAAAACAAGCAGAATGTACAAGCAAAAAAAATAAAAAGATGCTTCATCAGGCACTATATTTTTTTCATTAAAAATAGGGCGCCAATAAGTAGTATAGTTCCAAAAATAAGTAAGATAAGGCCTGAGGCTTTATTAATAAGCCTGATATTTCTTATCGTAAGCTTAGACCTTAATTTTCCTGCAAGAGTGACCTTTGCTATATCAGCAGTCATATTTAAAAGAAGTGCTGTAGTAAAAATAATTATGCGTTCCCGCACAGAGTGTGTCACTGCTATGGCAGTAGCAGCAGTAAGCCAAAAAGCCATTACTGCAGGGTTAAGTGTGTTTAATAAAAATCCCTGCAAGGCAATTTTAGCGTGATCACTTGCTTTTAATGGCGGTAAAGAAATATCCTCGGGATGCAACTTTACCCTTTTAAAAAACAAATAATATACACCCATACCTATAAGAAAAAAGCTGCCAACTATACCGATCGGTTTTTTAAAATCCATAAGTTGGGAAATTAATTCAGAGAAAACATTACTTAATAAAACGAGTAAAAAGTCGCTGGTCCAAACACCAATGATAAAACTAAACCCCCCTTCTTTTCCATTGTTTATGCTCTGCTTTATTATCGTAAAAATTACGGGGCCCACAGAAATTACCAGTAGCAAGCCCATCGCAAAGCCTTTGAGTATTGCTTCAAGAACATCTGCCATGCTTCAGGAAAATAATTTAGGTGAACAAGAAGGTGGTAAAAGCCACAAATTAAAGCGAAGTATTTTACAAATCACTTACGTTATGATAAAAAATTAAACTTTAGCTCCTTTTAAATATTTCTGCCAGTCTTCCAGCGTTTTTCCTTTAAGCACTCTTGGGAACTTATGCTGCCCGCCCACCTTGCCTTTTATTTTCATAAAATTCATGAATGTATCTTCACTGAGCACATCAACAAATATTTTTTTAAGGGCATGCTTTCTTTCTACTTCATAGTCATCATTGAGTTCCTTAAGCTTTTCATCAATCATAATTCTCAAGGTTTCTGAATTCACTTTATCGTCAGTAGCAATGAACCAATGATGGGCAAAAAAGTTTCCATAAGGAACGCCTGCCACGGTAAACTCACCAATTGAAATATTAAGCTCCTCGCTTACAAGGTTAATCGCTTTATTCATATTGTCTACGCTAAGATGCTCGCCCACAAGACTGAGGAAGTGTTTGGTACGGCCAGTAATTATGATCTCACATTTTTCAAGGTCCACAAACTGTATTGTATCACCAATGAGATATCGCCAGGTACCTGCATTGGTACTAATTAATAATGCGTAATTTTTGTTTAGCTCTACCTCATGTATCATTAGTACTTCGGGGTTCTCCATCATATTTCCTTCAGTATCAAAATTCTTATAATCAAAAGGCACAAACTCAAAAAAAATATTGTTGTTTATCGCCAGCCTCATCCCCTTGGCATCCTGCCGGTTTTGGTAGGCTAAAAACCCTTCACTGGCCAGGTATGTTTCTATAAAGGTGATCGGCTTACCGAGTAATCGGTTGAATCCCTTTTTATATGGCTCAAGCGCCACACCACCATGCACATAAAACGCAAGATTTGGCCATATCTCATGAATATTTTTTAGATCATATCTTTCAATCACCTTCTCCATGCATAGTTGTACCCACGCAGGCACGCCTACCAAAAAGGCAATATCCCAGTCAGGCGCCTTTTCTACTATCTCGTCCAGTTTTTTTGTCCAGTCTGTTTGTCTTGCTATTTTTTTCCCGGGTTTATACATGCCCTGAAACCAAAAAGGAATATTTTTTGCCTGGATACCACTTAAGTCACCTGCATAATAAGTCGCTGTTTTTTGCAAATGAGTACTTCCACCCAGCATGAGCCATCCTTTGCCAACAGAAGATTTTGGGACTTTGCTATAAGAGGCAAGACTCAACAGTTGCCTGATGCTAGTAATAGTATTAGCTCTTATAAGTTCTTTGGTAATCGGTATGTATTTGCTCGAAGATTCACTGGTACCGCTGCTTAAAGCAAAAAACTTTATAATCCCCGGCCAGCAAACGTCAGGCTTACCATCAAGAGCGCGATGCCACCATTCATGAAAAATTTTACTGTAATTATAAGTTGGAACAATTTTTTGAAAGGTCTTTCCGGGATGCCTGCTCATTAGAATTTTATCAAAAAGAAACTTTTGACCAAATTCGGTAAATCTTGATTTTCTAAGTAACCTCTTTAATACTTTTAGCTGTTGCCGCTTTGGTGAACTCGCAGGAAGATTCAATAACCTTGAAATAGAATCAGGAAGTTTTAATTCAAATGGCATTCAATTAGAAAGTTTTTGACTGCAACAAATTTAATGAATACTTAATGTAGATGTATCATTAATTTATAAATGGTTACAGTTAAGATGTTAATAAATTATATTCAATAAACTGCCCCTGTGGCTGGAGCTATATTTTTTACAGGGTAAAGATTTTGCCTGGTAAATATGTGCGTTTGTAAAAAAGGCAAAACAAATGCACGATTTTAATTTTGTAATTATAGTGTAAAAAATGGAAAGCACCTCTCATATCCTTCACTTCTTTTGAAATAATAAAAAAAGGAATTTTAAAAAAGATTACTATCTATTTCTTTACAAACCATCGATTAATTAGAATTTGAGTTTATTTTTTGCCCGAAATCCGAATAACTTTACCTTAGTGAAAAAAATTGCAGTAATTTTATATAGCGGAGGATAGCTTATATTTACGCCGTTTGCCGGTATTTCTTTCCGGATGTTATCTTCTAAACACGACAAAATTAATTAATAGTCACTTTCATGTACAACCATATTTGGAAAAAATATTTACCTATTGTTAAGATCTTAATGAAAAAATCAGCAACTGAGGACCAGGTACTTGATTTAAACAGGGTTGATTTTGAACGTGCCGGCACAGGCCGTAAAGCAGGATATAAATTTACTATTGAATTCACAGATGGTAAAGTGGGAAACGTAATAAGTGGTTCTACATTGGCAATGCATCTCGCATCTGTAATTCTGGAAGATGATGCTGCGAAACAAATTTTACAAGATAATAATTACGAAGTAAGCCTTAATACTAAATTTCAGCTCTCAATAAAAAACGTAACTCCTGCGGAGGTCCATAAAGCTGAGGAAGAAAATGAAGCGGCGGATGAAGAAGAGTAGGGAACATTTTCTTAAAATTATTTATAAATTATTCTGATGAAAAGAGTAGTGTTGATCACAGGCACTTCTTCAGGTATAGGATTGCACACGTCCGTGCTGCTCGCAAAAAATAACTATACTGTTTATGCCACCATGCGTGATACCGGTAAGAAAGAAATGCTTCAAAGGGAGGCTGAGGCGCAAGCGGTGTCATTGAATATAATTAAGCTGGATGTGCAGGTTGAGGAAAGCATTAAGGAGTGTATACAGGAAATTCTTGAAAAAGAAAAAAGCCTGGATGTGCTAATAAATAATGCGGGCTCTGGTTTTTTGCGAACAGTGGAGCAGGCAACTATGCTTGAAATTGAACACGTGACTGATGTAAACTTCTATGGGCCGATAAGATGCATTAAGGCGGTGTTGCCTCAAATGCGCAAACAACAAAGCGGGCATATTATTAATATTTCATCGGTTGGCGGGCTTGTAGGGCAACCAATCAACGAAATATATTGCGCTGCAAAATTTGCTTTGGAAGGATTTACTGAAAGCGTTGCGACCTATATGAAGCCTTATTTTGGTATTAATATTTCTTTGGTTGAACCGGGAGGTGTTGCTACGGAATTTGGAAATAATATCATGAAATATCTTGAAGATACCGGCGGAATTAAAGAGGATGCTTATACTCCTCTGATGAACGACTATATGGAATATCGCAAGACTTTTTCTGATCCGGAATTAAGAGCAAAAGTTTTTCAAACGCCGCAGCAGGTTGCCGGGGTAATACTAAAATGCATAGAAGACGAAAACCCTAAGCTGCGGTACCTGACTTCCCCATGGACAGAAGAATTCACACATCTAAAAACAGCAGCGGATAGCGACGGAACAAAATTGCAAAAAGAGGTAAGGAAGCGTATTTTGCAGAAGTAAAATAAAAATCCAAACTTAAAAAATGTTGTACATACATTTAAAAATCAATTAAAACTTAGTAAAAACAAATACATGAAATCCAGGTCTAAAAAATATTACCAGAAAAGAAAAGAACAAAGCGGTTCAAAAAAAGGGTCAGTTTCTAATGCCGGCTACAACGAGGAAAATGAAATAACTTCAAAACAATCTCCTAAAAAGAATCCCGCTCCTTCTAAATCACAAGATGATCCTTCTGAAGATGCTTTGGCCACACAAGATGATACCGGCGGAGAAAATAATTCAGGTAAAAGAATTGACAATAATTAGCGTTTTTGCAGGTTCAGTTAACAGATTTATCAATAAATCGCTGTACGGCGGTTGACGTATAAAGCGCTCCCGGAATATTTATTTCATCCTTCACGATTTCCTTTCCTTACAATGATGGCTCGCCTTTTGAAGCAATGAAATAAATACATTTCATGCCAGAAGGCCCATCAATTGCTATACTTAAAGAGGCGGTTCAGGAATTTAAAGGGAAAAAAATTTTAACTGTAGAAGGAAATGCGAAGATCGGCATCCAAAGAATGTCAGGGCAAAAAATTATCGACTTCAAAAGCTGGGGTAAGCATTTTCTGATATGTTTCAAGGGTTTTACTTTGCGGGTGCATTTAATGCTATTCGGCAGCTACAGGGTGAATGAAGAAAGAAAAGCCGGGCCAAGATTAAAGCTAACTTTTGCAAAAGGATACATAAATTTTTATGCATGTTCACTGAAATTCATTGAGGGTAATCCTGATGATACGTACGACTGGAGCGCCGATGTAATGAATGATTGTTTTGATCCTAAAGCCGCAAGGGCAAAAATTAAGAAACTCCCGGACGAACTCATCTGTGATGTACTTCTTAACCAGGAAATCCTTGCAGGTGTTGGAAATATCATCAAGAACGAAGTATTATTCCGAACCCGGCTTCACCCGGAAACTTTGATAAAAAATATTCCTCCGCGAAAGGTTACAGAAGTAATAAATGATACCCGTGATTATAGTTTTCAATTTTTGAAATGGAAAAGAGCTTTTGTATTAAAAAAACATTGGCAGGCCTATACCAAAAAGAAATGCCCGAGAGATCAAGCACCTATCTTTAAAAAATATTGTGGGAAAACTAAGAGAAGGACTTTCTTTTGTGAAGTATGCCAGGTCCTATATCATCAGAGCCGGTAAATGTTTTTACAGGAAGAAGGTACAGATAAAATTATTTATGCTGATCTTTTATTACGGCGTTGCTTGATATTTTACCAAGAAGTTTTTAATAGCAAGCCATTAAAAACTGAGGAAAATATAAAGGGGTATCAAAAACTCCCGATACTTTTTTCTGTAGCATGAATTGTTTCTTCTTCAATCGGAACCAGTGTGTCAATAGTTGCAAGCACAGTTACTCCACCCTTTACAGCCTGGTTCAGGGTAACATTTAGCTCAGTACCTACGGGCAGCAACACATCTACCCTGCTGCCGAATTTAATAAACCCCATTTCAGTACCTTGATGAACGGACTGGCCTACCTGCAGGTAGTTTACAATTCGCTTGGCCACGGCCCCGGCAATTTGTTTTACTAAAATTATAGCGTTGTCGCTTTTAATAACTACTGAATGCCTTTCATTTTCTGTTGACGATTTTGGATTCCATGCTACGAGGTATTTTCCCTTATGATATTGGCTATACAAAACTTCGCCCGACATAGGAATACGGTTGATATGAACATTGGCAGGGCTCATGAAAATGGAGACCTGGAGCCGCTTGTCATGGAAGTATTCAGGATCTACTGTTTCTTCTATTACAACCACTTTTCCGTCGGCAGGGCAAATTACCTGGTGGTGTGCAACCGTGTAAGCTCTTTTAGGTGAGCGAAAGAAAGAAATAATAAACAGCAAAACTAAAAGGCTTCCGCCAAAAACGATCCATGATATCACAGGCATAGAGGCACTAAAAAAATAAAAGAAGATAATATTTATCGCACCAAAAACCAAAGCACTTAGCGCAATGGATTTATAGCCTTCCTTGTGAATATTCATCTCGTACGTTTAATTACAAATATAAAAAGTTGAACGCTAAGAGAGCGTATTATTTTGGATGTATTACATAAAGAAAAAATAATACAACCCTACTGCCAGAGAAGCTATTAGCAGGGAATCAAACCTGTCTAAAAAACCTCCGTGACCAGGCATGAAAGTTCCGCTGTCTTTTATACCGGCCATTCTTTTTAATTTACTTTCAAGAAGATCCCCAAGAGTTCCAAACAAAGCGCAACAAGCTGCAATAATGAGCCAATCTTTCAGACTATAGTAGCCTGTGGCTTTACCGATTAAAGTAATAGTCAATACGCAAAGCATGGCGCCCCCAATGGTCCCTTCCCAGGTCTTTTTAGGTGAGATTTTCGATAAAGGCGTCTTTCCGATTAAGGAACCAACTATATAAGCCATTGTATCATTTATCCAAATAGAAAAAATAATACCACATGGAAGCACAGGAGAAAAGTCCAATGTGCTTTCAAAACCCCGACGAAATAAATTTGAATTAATAGGGGGAAACCCACAGGCGATTAATAGCAGAATGGGCAGCGTTATGTATAACAATCCAGGGGGAAGAAAATACCACCATGTTTTCCCGTTAATCTTTTTAATAATTTTTACATACTCATACCAGCAGCCAAAATGAATAATGATAAAAAGAATGATAAACGCCAAGCCGTTCCAAAGAAGACCGGTTAACATCACCATAACAAAAACAATTGCTGTAGCCGCTCTCGTTTGAAACGTTTTAGAATCGAAGGCCATTAATAATATTAAGATTGAGCGTTTGCCCAGTTATGAAAATCATCATCAGGAATATCGTCTTCCGGCACTTTTGCCCTTTGTAATAAAGAATATTCTTTGAACTTTTGAAAAAGAAAAATGATTAAGACAAGCGCAATAACTCCAGCCCAAAGTGGAAAATTTTCTTCGATATCCTTCGAGGGGGATTTTTTTCCCGAAAGCGTCATCACATAAAGCACTGTTACCTGCAAGCCATTATATAGAAAATGAAAGAGAGCGGAAAGCCACAGGTTACCACTATAGTAATATACCAATCCGAGAATAACCCCCAACCCAAACCGCACTAAAAAGCCGTAATAGGAAATATGGATAATACTAAAAACTACAGACGTTAATATAATGGCTACCCATGGCCCTTTAAACCACCGCGTCAAAATATTTTGTAAGCCTGCCCTGAAACAGATTTCTTCGAACAGGCCAGGTAGTAAACCTATCACAACTAATGATATAAGATATTTGGGAAAGGAATTGATATTGATCAATGCGGCTTCCTGTATGGCCCGCGAATCCTCCATTGTTTTAAATTTTACCGCCCAGTCTTTTGGAATAGGAATGATATTGTTAAGCTCCGCCAGAGCGCCCGACAGCGGAAAAGTTAATATCAAAATTCCAATTATTATGAAGAATTGCCTGTAATTGATATTGGTATTAAAGCCGATAAACTTTGCAGGCTTACGGTAACAAATAAGCGCTAAAATATAAACCGGTAAAAAAAACATAAAGAAAGTAGAAACAGCTTGTATGGCCATAATCGCATAATAATACTGCGGCTCGAGCATATCAGTTGCCATTGATAATATCGGCCTGCCAGTCATCATTTTCCAGATAACAAGGGAAACGATTGACCCTATAATAAGCCCGGCGCCTACGAAACCAAGAAATATACCCAACTGTGCGGAATAGCTAATGTTTTTCGAATTTCTGTCAACAACCATCATCTCAAAATTTAAGTGCGTAAATTTACAGCCAAATTTTTTCTTTAGGTAGTGAGCCCTTAGCTATAAGAAAAATAGAATACAAAATGGATCTTAACGTTATAAAAGTATGCCGTCAATAGGTAACATACACCTTCCTGATTTTCCATTATTACTTGCACCTATGGAAGATGTAAGCGATCCGCCGTTTCGTGCGGTGTGTAAAGATAATGGGGCACACCTTATGTACACAGAGTTTATAAGCAGCGAAGGGCTTATTAGAGACGCTATAAAAAGCAGGAAGAAGCTGGATATTTTTGATTATGAAAAGCCGGTTGGTATACAAATATTTGGAGGTGATGAAGAAAGCCTTTCGCTTGCGGCAAAAATTGTTGATGCTACAAATCCGGATTTACTCGATATTAATTTTGGATGCCCGGTAAAAAAAGTCGCTTGCAGGGGCGCCGGCGCCGGAGTGTTGAAAGATGTACCATTAATGGTTCGGTTAACGGAGGCGGTGGTAAAAAGTACGTCACTTCCGGTTACTGTAAAAACCAGGCTCGGCTGGGATGATAACACCAAAAACATTGAGGATGTGGCTGAGCGTTTGCAGGACGCAGGTATAAAAGCACTATCAATCCACGGGCGCACACGTACTCAAATGTATAAAGGCGAGGCCAATTGGGAATTGATAGCAAAAGTGAAAGAAAATCCCAGGATTAACATTCCCATTTTTGGAAACGGCGATATTGACTCACCGCAAAAAGCACTCGAATACAAAAACCGTTACGGGGTAGATGGCATCATGATTGGCCGCGCGGCGATAGGATATCCGTGGATATTTAATGAAATAACGCATTTTGTAAATACGGGAATTTTATTACCGCCACCTTCGGTTGAAGAACGGGTAGCCGTTTGTAAAAAGCATTTGATAAAATCTTATGAATGGAAAGGCCCTATAGTGGGGATAAATGAAATGCGCAGGCACTATACAAATTATCTGAAGGGAATGCCCAATATAAAAGAATACCGCCTTAAACTTGTCACATTAAAAGAGGTGGATGAAATTTTGGAGGTGCTGGATGATATCGTTGACAAATACAATGGCTATGAATTTGAAAGATCTGTAATTGAATTAATCAACTACCATGAAAAGTGTGCGGTATAATAGTCACTACTTTATAGCATGATTTAATTCATAAATTTCTTTTTTATAAAGCCATATCAACAGGGACTACCGAAGACGAAAAGATTTTTGAGAGATTTCCTTTTTCATCTATAAGATATTTATAGAAATTCCATTGCGGCTCTTTGTTATTCCACCCGTTTTTATTTGGATCACTTAGCCATTGATATACGGGCTGCTTATTTTTCCCGGTCACAGTGTCCTTTTTAAAAAGTTGAAAAGTTACCCCATAATTTATTTTGCAAAATTGGGCTATATCATCATCTGTACCCGGCTCCTGTGAACCGAAATTATTAGAAGGAAACCCAAGAATCACCAAGTTTTTATTTTGCTGATTTAATTGTTCCAACTCAGTGTATTGAGGCGTGTAGCCGCATTGGCTGGCAAGATTCACAATCAATACCTTCTTTCCACTATATTTTTCAAATGAAATTTCATTGCCTGAATTTGTTGCAGCTTTTAGAGAAAAGAAACTCACGGGAGCCACTTTACTGCTTTGGTTTTCCGAAACATTAATGCCCATACCGGTTAGTTTTGAAATTTTCATTCTAAGTGGATAGCTTGATACAATAAGTGTTTTTAATATGGACATTCTATTATTTTGGTGTCTACTTTTTAGGGTTTACCCGAAAGATATTTTGCAAAGAATTTATCCATCGCTTTATAAAAGTCTATCCGGTTGTTTTCATTGGCAAATCCATGACCTTCATCATTTTTTACCATGTATTCTACAGCAACGCCTCTCTTCCTTAAAGCTGCAACCATTTGATCGCTTTCGGCCTTATTTACACGCGGATCGTTGGCACCCTGCGCAACAAATAGCGGTGTCTTTATCCTATCTGCGTGTAAAGCGGGAGACGCTTCATTCATCAAAATACTGTCTTTTACGGGGTCGCCTACCAGCTCTTGCCACATCGCCATATATGGCTTCCAATAAGGAGGAATTGTTTTCATAAATGTAAAAAGATTGGAGACACCCACATAGTCAACAGCACAGGCGTACAGGTCCGGAGTAAACGTAACACCGGCTAATGTGGCATAACCGCCATAGCTGCCGCCATAAATTGCAACACGTTTCGGATCAGCAATACCTTCTTTTATCAGCCATTGTACCCCATCGGTAATATCGTCCTGCATGGTTTTACCCCATTGTTTTTGGCTTTTAAGCCAAAACTCTTTTCCATAGCCGGTTGAGCCACGGAAATTCATTTGCAATACGCCATACCCACGGTTGGCCAGCATCTGCACTTCAGGGTTAAAACCCCATTGATCCCTGTACCACGGACCGCCATGCGGGTTAACCACCACAGGAATGTTTTTTCCTTCAATCCCTTTTGGCAATGTGAGATAACCATGAATGGTGAGACCGTCCCGCGATGTATATTCAATTGATTTCATAGAAGCCATATCATCCTCCTTAAGCCAGGGCATAGCATTTGCAAGAAATTTCGTGGTGCCTGAATTTTTATCATAGAAATAATATTTGGCGGCCAGCTTATCATTTCCCGTCCACACAACAAACTTATCTTCTGCATTATTATTTCCATAAATGCCTACTTCGTAGCCCTTGAACTTGTCTTCCATCTTTTTATATTCATCCTCGGTTTCCTTATCTAAAAAATGATGCTCGCCTTTCCATGAAGTATAGTTGGCGATTGTTATCACTTTTCTTTTAGGCGAATAACTGAGCCCGTCAACATCGTAATCAGGATTGCTGTAAATTTCTCTTACTTCTTTTCTATTGGCCAGATCATACTCGACAATGGCTGCCTTATCCCGACCTATGTTGCTGGATACATAAATGTTCTTATTATCAAAAGTGAAAAACTGGATGTTGAAATTGTCTTTATAAGAAGTGGTAAGAACTGAATCAAACGGGTCGGCTTCTGTTGCACGTTGATAATAAGTTGTATTCACGCCATCCGTTTTTGTGGCTAATCTTATTATACCGGTATGGTCAGTAAACCAGCTATCATAGTTATCATCGTTCTGAAATAAAACTTTCATTTCACCGGTTTCGATATTGATACTGTACGGATCAAAATATTGGGGATTTCTTTTGTTGAGCCCTATCATTATCTCTTTTTCTTTACCAGGAATGTATCGCCAGTTATCAAGGATTTGTGTTCTTACCTTCAGGAAGGGTGTTAATGCTTTTAGGTCCTTTCCATCAAGGCCAACGGAAAACAATTGAAAATTCTCATCGCCACCTACATCCTGCAGATATAATATGCGGTTGCCTTTCCATTCGTAATTGTAAATATTTCTCGCAGTATCGTTGGTTACCGCAATAGCATCTGCGGCGGCAATTTTCTTTACAAATACATTGGTGTGTCCATTATACGGCGCCAGGTATGAAATGTATTCACCGTCGGGTGAAATCCGCCAACTGAACTTTTCAGGATTTTTAAAAAAATCTTCAACAGAAATTATGGCCGCCTTTTCTTCCCGGGATTGATAAGAATAGGCTGTGAGACTTAAGACTAATACCGAGGCAAGCCATAATAGCTTTTTTCGAAAAATTTTCATAACAGATTATTTATAATGAGTAAGAGAAATACAAAATGCAGACGCAAATTTGAATGGGTAATGAAGTTAAACTTTTTTTGAGGATCCACAATAACGACAGCCGCCGATGCACGAGTCCTGTTCATTTCCGGTAAACTTTATTTATTTACCGGTCCCCAGGAAAACCCAAAGCGCTTCTAATTTGAAATTCCTGGCGCATTTTCTTCCATCAGGAATATCTTTATGGCCTCAGCATTTACCCGGTAATATTTTCCATTCTCAATAAACAACGCTTCTGATTTTCCGCCGGCATGGTGAACATCTGTATCAAGCAGTCTGCCATTGTACCACCTGCTTATTGAATCAGCCACTATGGTATGGCCGGTAATAATATGCTCAACTTTATATTGAGAGAGTGTACTGTCGATTTGTGATTGAATATTGCGATCGGTTCTGTCATAATAGCCACGATACCAAAAGGGACCCAGGTCGCCAAAGATGGTAGCAGCTTTATCATCGTTCGCATCAAAATCTTTGTCAAAATGGGCACGGGCCGTCGAATTTATAGCATCGAGGGAGATGTTTAGCCTGTTGACGCTACCGGATATACCTCCATGGACAAAAATAATATTGTCTATTTTTTCTGTTATATTTTTTGTGCGAAGCCACCGGCCTAATTCCGAATTTTGATCATACATAGCCATATAGTCTTCGGATAAAAGCCTGGCATTATCCAAATACTTTTGCGGTGTATACCGGAGGTCGCCGGTAAGGTT
This sequence comes from Ginsengibacter sp., assembly GCA_040007435.1. Lineage (GTDB taxonomy): Bacteria > Bacteroidota > Bacteroidia > Chitinophagales > Chitinophagaceae > Ginsengibacter. Next base: position 23,099 of record JBDTUZ010000044.1, read on the forward strand.
CATTATCTCGTGGTTACCCAAAATAAAATGAACATAACCTCCCTTTGCCTTCGCTTTTTCTTCCAGGTAATAGATAAGCCAAAGCACTTCAGTAACCTGTTGTCCCCTGTCGAAAAAATCTCCGATCAACACCAGGTGGCCCTCACCAAATGTCCAGTTGAAATTTTCGTCAATTACCTTATTTGCGAGTAACAATTTTCGAAAGGCGCCAAAATTTCCTTCTATATCAGAGAGTGCCAGCAGTTTCTTTATGCCGGTGTATTCACTTTTTTCATTCTCCAATTGTCTTTTTAGCCTTATCTGGAAATATTTTTCCGGAATATCTGTCATTACTTTCAATCGCAAACTTTCTTTCATTTCCGCGCCTATGTTCTCGGATCTCACCAGCCTTCTTCCTTTCTTTTCTACAATATAATTTACCAAAACCTGCCCGTCAGCATACTGAACGTATGGCCCGTCGGTTTGCACCTCATTGGCCACGGGTTGTTTATTATAAGCAGACGTCATAATTATAACAATACAAATTGAGAGAAAAGCAAAGTAGAATTTCGCCATATCCGTAAAGCATTTTAAGATTACCCTACCAACAAATGAACCAATTTATGCGGGTCTAACAAATTTGAGGGTAAAGTATAAACGTTATTAAAAGGGATTGGGAAATTTATTTCGCACAGAACATAAGAAGGCTCCGCAGATCTTCTTCATTATTAAAATTTACTTTATGCGCTCTCAGGTATTGCCTGGGCTTGTCTCCTTCAAAAAGAGTATAAAAACTTTTCTTATCAGCTTTCAAAAAATGACCAGAAGCATCAGATATGTAATATGATTTTACCTCTTTAAACAACACATCTTTTTCTACCTGTAATTTATAAATGCGACTATTACTATTGTTGATGTACCCATAGGTTTTTATTGAAGAAGATCCTGAAGCAACGTCATAAGCGCCCCGGGTTTTATCTGCGATCTGTACCATTTCCTGCTTTAGCGCGAGCTTATAGTTTCCCTGCTTCGAAAGCTGGCGCAGGTAGCCCCGGTCAAAATAGAAAACTATGGAATCAATAACGACCGAGCTAAGCAGCTCAGGATTTGCTATAGCAAGTGTGTCCCCGGCATTGTCTAAAAAATGCATTTCATCGAGCAAAAAATTATAATTGAAGGGCCTTTCAGAAGAAGTCCCATCTCTAAAAAAAGCGGTGCCGTTGTTGAAAGCAGGCGAAAGATACATCGCCTCCCGGGGAAGAACTTTATTGGGAATCTCTCCCACTTTTACAGGATATTGTTTTTCTTTTTGCGCAGAAGCGGCATTGATATAAAACAGGCAAATAAGCAGTAACAATTGTTTGTTCATAAAAAATGGCTTGATACAGGAAAGTACATAAATTATTTCATAGATGTAATAGGCGGTTGCATTTCACATTAATACTACTCATAAAGCAAGGAAGATTCTTATTACCGGTCTGACCTTTGGTGCCGACCTGGGTGAGTCATCAGTACCAAAGATTGGACGGGAGTGGCTCGCGTTGGTGAATGATTCTTTCACGCAAATAAACATTACTGCTTTTTCGATAGCGCCTGGTCAATCCCATATTTTTTAACCTGCCCGGCCGATAAGGGTTCTATCTTATCACTCTTTAGAAAATCTTCCATTGGCATGGAGACCTTCCAGGCCCTGGCAGTTCCATCATACGACCCGGTGACAATATATTTTCCATCGGGCGAAAAATCTACGCTGGCAATTTCACCTGCCTGTCCTTTAAACTCCTGTACGATGTTGCCGTTTAAGTTTAAAAGACGAGTTGTCCCATCTATCGATCCTGTAAGAATTGTTTTTCCATCGGGCGAAAATTTTACCGCAGTAATTGATTGAGAAAGCGGCCCGATCTCTTTGAGAAGTTTTCCTTGTAGATCCCAAATCCATAATCTATTTTCCCCGGTTACTGCAACGAATGAGTTGCCACCGGGAGAAAATGCCAGGGCGGTTACACCCATTGCAGAGTAAGTAATATCAAAAAATTCATGGATAAGTTTGCCATGCAGGTCCCAAAGTCGCGCCATTTCTCCCCAGCGGTTTGTTGCTGTAAGAATTGATTTACCGTCGGGCGAAAAAACAGCACAGCGAACCCCCGTTTCCTGTGGAATTACCTGCCTAATTTTTCCACTCATATCCCATAATCGGGATGTTCCATCTTCTGAAGCGGTAAGGATTGATTTTCCATCGGGAGAAAACGCAACTGAATTAATGACTCCATTGTGCCCTACGAATCTTGATAAAATCTTTCCCTTTTCACCCCACAAAATAGCAGAGGAATCAGCCGATCCGGTAATTATAAAATTCCCATTCGGAGAAAATGCGACTGCATTCACCGCGCCGGAATGGCCCTTAAATTCCTGTATAAGCTTACCATTTAAATCCCATAGCCTGGCAACTTTATCAAGCGAGCCGGTTAAAATCGATTTTTCACCTGGTGAAAAAGTAACAGCCATCACAGGAGATGTATTTTTAATTTCACGAAACCCATTTTTTATTTTCCATAACCGGAGTGTATGATCCTGCGGAGTCGCATACATTGACACGGCCTCTCCACCACCCGTGAGAACTGATGATCCGTCCGGGGAAAAAACTGCAGTAACCCAGGTAGGATTTCCTTTAAATACATCGAGCAAATTACCATTCAAGTCCCACAATGCGGCGGTCTTATCCCACGAGCCGGTAAGAATAAAATTACCAGAGGGAGAAAAAGCTACAGAAATTACTGCATCGGAATGGCCTTTACATTCCCGGGCCAGCTTACCATTCACGTCCCACAGCTTTGCAGTATTATCCGCACAGCCCGTAAGAACATACTTCCCGTTAGGGGAAAAGGCTACCGAGTAAACTTCAGCATTATTTTTAAACTCACGGACTGGCCTGCCTGCAAAATCCCAAAGCCTTGCTGTTCCATCATACGACCCTGTAAGAATTAATTTTCCATCAGGAGACAATGCCACTGAGGTAATCTGGCCCGAATGCCCATTATACTGCTGAATCATTTGTCCATTTGTATTCCATAGTCTTGCAGTGCTATCAAAATAACCTGCCAGTATGTATTTGCCATCCGGTGAAAATGTTACTCCTTCCACATAAGAATTTTCTTTACATTCGGCAACAATAGCTCCATCCATGTTCCATAACCTTACCGTTCCATCTCTCGATCCGGTAGCTATATATTTTTCACCGGGGGAAATTGCGGAACAAAAAACCTGCGAAGGTTCTTTAAATTGCCTGATAAGTCTCCCGCTTAGGTTCCACAATCTCGCGGTGCTGTCATCTGAGGCCGATAGAATATATTTTCCATCTTTAGAAAAGCTGACCGAGCTTATAGTTTGATTGTGGTATCCTATAATTTTATAAAAAGAATTTTCTCTGTATATTTTATAAGCAGCTTCCCGGGCGCCTATATCATTTCTTTTTTGTATGGCGGCGTTTGCAAGTTGCAATCCTAAAGTGGGATCATATTCGGTTGCGCTCTTCGCTTCTGATAGGAGGTAATTTGCCTCTGCAATTTCTTTTTCGTTCACTGCGATTTTTTCCTGCTTAATGGCATTATCCCTTTCGATTTGTGCTGTATCTTTTTGGAGCTTTGCAATCAATGCAGAAATATCCGCCTGGCGTCGGGCAATCACTGCGCTGTCTCTCTGCTCCCTTGCTATTTTACTTTGTAAAATGGCAAATTTTGCACTGCTGTCTGCCTTGTCCCTATTTTCTTTAGCTTCAATAGTTTTCTCATTTGCCTCAATCCTTTTCTCATTTGCAAACCAGGCGGCACCGGTTGCTGCAATCAATAAGAATGCAAGAAGCGTGATTGCCGCATTCCTTATCCTTATTACTTTTCGGTGAGCGGTCACCTCATCACCTGCAAGGTCTTTTGGCTCTTTACCGTGCAACTGCGCAGCCAGTTTTAATACTTCCTTTTTAAAAATGGGATTGTTGAGCGATACATCTTCATCGGTGCGTACAGACCGGAGATCAATATAAAAAGGCTCTTCTTTGAATTTATTTTCAAGCACATCCGGTAAAGAATTTATGTCCTTATTTCGAAAAGATTTCGCAGTATCATCCCAAGCTATGTCGCCATCGGTTAATACAATTAATAATTTCTCAATAGGCTTGTTGTCTACCCAGTACGCAACTTCCTTTATGGTCCACTTTGAAGATGCTGATGCCGGCGAAGCCATATACACCATATACTCCGATTGTGATAGCGCCGTCTCTATACTCGACCACAAGTGAGGAGCAGCGCTCAGGCTGTTTTCATCGCGGAAAATATTTAAGTAGCGCACTTTGTACCACGGCTTGGCAAATCTTTCCAATGCAGTCTGCAAGGCAGGGGCTAGTTTACCATCTGCTTTATGAGAGTAAGAAATGAATGCATTATACATTTCAGTTTGTTCGTTTATGCTTTAAGCAAACTTTCCTGAAAATTAAATTATTGGGAAGAAATATAAAGAACTTGTTTATAATTAAAACTAATTAATTCCACCTGTAAAAAGGTTTTTACACAATGAAGATCACCACAAAAAGTTTTGCTTTTCATTTTAGTTGACTACTTTTTAAACCAACATTTGTTATTGTTGGTCTATTTCAAAAAGTTCGCCATCATATATTTTATCTAAAGTAACTTCAAAACCTTCTGTACTCAATATTGCGCCGGTCCCATTTGTAACTATGTCGCTATTCAATTTTTTTATTACGTAAATCTTTTCCGGGTCCAGGTAGTTAATGGTAACCAATCGCTTTGCCTCCCGGGAACCTTGCCTGAAAATGCCTATAATACCTCCTTTTTTTGTTTCAGTATTGATGCGTTGGAACCCATCCCACATTCCATCTTTTGGTTCACCGAATCCAGGTAAATCCTGCCGGAAACTCATGATGCTATATTGACTTTCCATCGCCTGCAGCCAGTCTGCGTAATTCCGGTATTTCTTAAAATCAGTTGCTGTTAATTTTCGTGGATCGCCTAACATAATGGGCAGAGCCACGGCCAATGATTTAATGTGCAGGTCCCAGGCAGTATCTTGCATTTCGGGATTGCCTATCACCAGCGCTGTTGCAGGTATTGCAGGAGACCGCCACCATGCCATATTCCTGATGCGCAGATCTACTTTTGCCTCCGGGCCGTTGAAATTTGATAACCAGTTTCCCTCTGCATGTTTCAACATAGCATAGTCAATCAGTTGCAGCCCGCCCATAGTTTCAAAGGTGCAATCGATAAAGAGATTGGGCTTCGCGGCATGCAATTCATCAAAGAGGCGCCACACTTCCTCGTAGTTCGTGTATAACGATTCGTTATGGTCTTTATGGCCCAGGTGAGTAGTGGCATAGCAGCCTGTTTGTTCTTTTGTAAAACGGTATGGGCTGGTGACAACCGTAAAATCAAGCTTCATATATTCCAGGCCGTACTCCAGTGAGAGCTTCATTAAAATGTCTTTGATATAACCATACCAGCCGGTGCCAAAACAAGCAGTACGCATAGTATTATCTTCCGTATGAAGATTGGCAGGCAGGCCTTTTTCATCCAGCACAAACCATTCGGGATGCGTTTTGAAAACCTTGCTTGTTGATGATGCGCTGCCCACACTTATCCAAAGCCCGGGTTTCATCCCTAATGATTTTATATAGTCGAACACAGGCTTCAGTCCATTAGGAAACTTCTTCTTATCAATCACCCAATCACCATAATTCTCCTGCCAGCCGTCGTCAATTATAAACTCTTTCATCCCTGCGTTCGCAGCAGATTTCGCCAGTTCCATTATCAATTGCTCATTGATATTTTTTTGAAAGGGCACCCAGGTGTTGTAAATAAAAGTTGGCTTTTCTTTTAACTCAGAAATACGGATGCCCATATATTTTCATACAAAATCAGGAACGGCGGTATTCAATATTTCATCAGGATCTTTGTGATCATTATATACTATTGTAAATACTGAAGGTGTGATAAAAACTTCCCCTGCCTTTAAATATTTCCTGAAAGGAAATCGTGCGTTCTTATGCGTTAGTCCACTGCATATCGCGGGCTCATTCCAAAATACAGATGTATGTTTCATAACGCCGGATGCTTCGTTACCAATCACGATACCCTGCTGCCAGTCGCTGTTATGTACGGTAATTAGTGCATCCTGCATGTTACCATCGTATGGACCTATCGAACGCCTTCGGCCATAGTCGTGGCAAATCCAGCTAAATGTTGTTGCCCAATAATTTGTTACTTCAAATTTTTCCACATCTACCGATTCTAGTTGTATTGTTTGCGGAGAAAGATTTTTTATAATAAGGTTTTTGCGAATCACAGGTAAGGCGGGGTAGAGCAAAAACTGTATAGTAAGTTCTATTTTTTTATCTTCACTTAGCAAGGTTACTGCAACTCCTTTTCCTCCGCTTGAATCAATTTGACTTTCTATATTTTTGAACGACCAGTTACTCCTTCCCGAATAAATTCTATTGTTTATTTCAAATTGAAAATCGGTATTAGTATCGGTGAAATATAGAAATTCACCCGCCGCAGGCTTATAAAGAGAGGTAATAAAATTTCCGTTACCCGCAGGCAATTGAATCGTTCTTTCAACAACACCGTTATTTAATTTTAATTCAGTTTTTGTCCATTTGGCAAATGGCTGCGCAGAAATAAAAATTGCTGAAAACTGTAAAAGGATTATTAAGCACGCATGTTTCATAAAAAATGTTGTTTTAGTATTCCATTTCATAACATTGCATTTTAACTCGTTTAACTTAACCAGTTATCTTTTTCAAAACGTCCGTGACTATCTGCGGAAAATCATATCAATAATTTAGAACGTGTTAATCTAGTGTCTTTCTGTTAGATACTACAAAACTTGTAACCAGCATTCATTTTGAAAAAAATATCTGTTTCATTTTCGCCCCTTGCTTTGATATTTAAAAATTCATCTACCCTGTTTAATTCGATATAGATAACTATCCTTGGTGTTTCCCTCGGATTCAATATTTTAAGAAACTTGCATTGACTAACTGTAATTAGTTTTAAATTTTTACAGAAATGTTTTTCTAATAACTCGTAAACTATTTGCATCTGAATCACAGCCGGCGTTACAGGGTGACCAGGAAAGTGTCCGGAATAAACGATGTGGCCTGCGTTTAATTCAATAGTTGTGATAAAGCCAACTTCGCTAACGGAGTTTTCGAGTACTACAAACAAATCATTTAAAAGTTTCAAAACTTAATTGCTTTTATTGTCGAGTAGTATAAGTCCTAAATTTTCCGGAATTAAATTATTGCACACCAAAACTTTTCTTATTCCTTCACCAAATACCGGGTGTTTTCTATGCGATAAAATATCGATTCCATAATCCAAAGCAAAGGCGGAATTTGTAAACCATGTGCCTGCAATTTTTTGATAATCGAATATTTTATCAGGTCCAAATAATAATTTTATTTCCTCTGTTTTCTTTTGCTCACTGTTAGCATATAAGACCAGGTCAATTTCTTCGATTAATAAATTATTTGAATCCAGGAATTTTTTAATTATAAATATTGAATCATTGATCAATCCAAAACTTCCCACATCAGCAAGTGTAATAGAATCATGCTTGCCTTTTTCATCTGACAATATAAAAAAAGAGGCTCCGCAAGTGAGATGAATATTATTATTCCCCAATCTTTCTTTGATATTATATAGCGAGTCTTCTTCTTCATCTGATCCGCCTACCAGCACGTTATGATACCCGCTATTAATACATAACATTCCATCAACCAGTCCCTGCTCAAACGACAAACTATTTTGCGTATGTGTCATGTTGTAGCCATGATTTTTTAATAATAAGGATATCTGCCCGGCGATTGTGTTGTGAGTGGAAACGATAAACGATGTGGGGGATAAGGGGCCATCATTTGCCGAAAGTATTTTGTCTAAAAAGTTCTTAGTGTGAATACAACAGCCCATACTTGTGCCAACAATAATTGCGTCGGGTTGGCTCAATCCAGCCTGTTCAAGGCAATCCATCGAACAGGCGATCGACATCTTCAAAACCTGGCTCATCCTTCTCCTATCCATTGGAGTAATGAATGGGCCATAGTCGGGCGTTATAAGTTCAGACACCGGCTTCAATTCCGAAAGCTCCAATGAAAATCCTTTGTTACGGAATGTTGGTTGATGCGATATTGTTGACGAAGCTGTAATGTACATTTAGCAAGCTTTACCAAAAATTAAGCAGGTACAGTTTCCGCCGAAACCAAATGAATTTGAAAGAACGTAATCAACCTTCATGCCTGCCCGAAAGGTTGTTTCGGGCATCAAACCTGTTTCTCTTATGGGAGTTGAAAAATTCAAATTTGGAAGCGTTGCCTGTGCCTGCAAGGATTGTACACAATATACAGCCTCAATAGCGCCTGCCGCAGCCAATGTGTGCCCGGTAAACCCTTTGGTGGAACTGAAAGGTGGTATATTATCATTGAATACATTTTTTATGGCTATTGATTCTGATAAGTCATTATTCCCTGTGCCGGTACCATGCGCATTGATATAGCTTATTTTTTCCGAAGTAATATTCGCCTTGGTTAACGCATCTGTCATTGCGATGTAAGCACCTTTGCCATCTGCTGAACTCGCTGTTTGATGAAATGCATCCGAAGCATTATTCCATCCCGACAATATGCAGAGCGGGATGTTTCCTGTGATGGAAATACTTTGCTCACTTTCAAGAACCAGGAATGCGGCGCCTTCACCTAGGTTTAATCCCTTCCGTGATTCATCGAATGGCTTGCATATATCGGGGTCATAAATATTCAGAGAGCTAAAACCTTTTATATCGTACAGTGCCAGCGGGTCGCAGCCGCCGACCATTACCCTGTCAAGTTTATTTCCTTCAATGAGGCGGGCGCCCTGCATAATCGCATTAGCACCGGATGAGCAGGCGGTTGAAATCGTACCAATGTATCCTGATATTCCTAATTCAGAAGCAATCCTTTCTGTAATTCTGCCATTATCAAAGGTCATCAGTTTATAGACGTTTGATGACTCGTTATTTTGAGATTCAAAATAATATTTTTCTGTCCGGTCTAAGCCTCCCACCGATGTTGAGGATATCAATCCCGTGCGAATATTAGGTAGGATATTATTTTTCCCCCACGCCTCCTTTGCCGCGAGAAGAGAGAGTAATGTAGTGCGTGAAAAATCTTCTTTTGGAAGGCCGAGCATTTGCATAATTTTCTCATCGGTGAGCTTTACCTCACCAATCATGAGATTATATACAGATGATTTACTGATACCGGTAACACCGGCTTTTAAGGAACGAAGATTTTCTCCGGCATCTAAACCGATAGCACTTACAACACCAATACCTGTAATAAATATTTTCAAGCGTTTTTAGAGTTTTCTTCCTGTATATATTCTGCCATTGTGGTAATGGAAGCAAGCACTTTTCTTCCCATCGTTTCATCCAGGATTTTTACGCCGTAATATTTTTCCATTAATACAACCAGCTCTAAAGCATCAATGGAATCAAGTCCCAGCCCATCTCCAAACAACGGGGCGTCATCCTCAATATCTTCCGGCTTCATCTCCTGGAGATTTAATTCTTCAATAATCTGCTTTTTGAGCGTATTCTTTATTTCCCGGATATTCAACATATATTTTTTAAAAAAATAATTGCGCTTTTTAATCTTAAGCTCCAGCCAGTTTTATTTCACATTCAAGAAGCTTCTTTCCGTTTACATAGTTTTCACCCCTCAATAAAAACATATTTTCCAATTGAGCTATTAAAGTCACCGTAGTATGTATCGTGTCGTCTACTGCCGGCAGGTCATACAATTTTAATTTTGAAATGCTGCCGATAAAACCCTCAATAGCTTTTTTGCCGGCAACCATTTTTGTTACTGCCAGGCCTGCTGAACTACTTTGCGCAATATTTTCAATAAGCGCAAATTCTCTGAGTACGCCATTTTCAACAAAGATATTATCGGGTAAGATTTGAAAATCTGTTTTGAACGTTTCGTTAGTAGCTTCTACGAGATTATCAATCATTATGAAGGGTGCCCGCTGGGGAATATAAGATTCTATATTTTCTTTGGTAATTATCATCAAACAGTGTTAAGAATATAGCCCACCATTAATATTAATAACTTCTCCTGTAATGTATGCAGATTTTTCTGAGGCGAGGAAACTTACTAAATAGGCAACTTCTCCAGGTTCTCCCGTTCTACCAACAGGAATTAGTTTGATATATTTTTCCATATCCATGTTTTCAATCATTGTGGTATTAATGAAACCGGGCGCCACCGCATTTACGGTAATGTTCAATTTGGCAACTTCCTGGGCAAGCGCTTTAGTTGCCCCGATAATACCGGCTTTGGCAGTTGAATAATTTGTCTGCCCCGGCACACCTCGCATTCCTGAGATTGATGAGATGTTGATAATGCGGCCTGTTTTATTCTTCATCATTTGCCGGATAACATTTTGTGTAACATTAAACATGCCTTTTAAAGAAACCGCAATAACATCATCCCAATTGTTTTCAGGCATCCACATAAACAAACCGTCTTTTGTGATACCGGCATTATTAACAAGAACCTTTATGAAAGCTTCGGGATTGTTTTTCTGCCACACGGTAATGGCCTCATCAACCTGCGATTTGTCATCAACTTTGAATTTTAAAAGTTCCCCGCTTCCACCTTCTCTGAAAATTTTATCTAATGTTTCATTTGCCGCATCAGTATCCGAAGAATAATTAATCAGGATGTGGAGATGATGATCTATGGAGAGTTGCAGGGCGATAGCTCGTCCGATTCCTTTGGAAGCTCCGGTGATTAGAGCGCAATTCACCGCCATGCCTTATTGTTTCGTTTACTTCCCTCAGATACCTTAACTATCCCGAAAATAGACGCCGCAGCCACGACGGCTCCTAACAAACCATATCCAACACCGCCTCCCGCAAAGCCGCCAATCATCAAACATACTCCGGCGCATGTTGTTATAACCAGCAGCACAATTAATAAAACTGCACCAACACCCATTGCAACTACCAAAGCTGGTCTTTTCTTAAAAATAAGCTGTACCATTTTCTGTTTTTTCCTTTCAAATCTTTTGGCTTTTTTCTCCGCCTTTAGTTTTGCCCTTGCTTCTTCTTTGGAAAGCGTGGATGGCGTAATCGTTTCCTTGTCGTAGATCGTGTACGCAGCAAAAATTGCTATATTAGAATTAGAGGATTCGTCAATTAACGGCTGTCCATAATTTCTATCATAGACCGGCTGAAGGCCTGCATCATTGATATTTCCTGATGCGCTATTGTCCGCAAAAATTGCTTTATCAACTGTTCTAACGGCGTGAGTTAGGGTAGAATTGGGATAATCGTTCGCGACTCGATTTCCAAATACTGTCATCATAACAAAAGAAGAAAGTGCGATACTTATATAAGACAGCCTGTGCCTGTTCACCTTTGCAGGTATAGCTATTACATTGCGCTTGGGCAGGAAGGGGATTGATAAAAAACCGGTTATGATAATGGTGCTGAAAATATAAGTTGTGGCATTAGAAAATTCATAACCCATCTCCCTCAAATTATTGCCAGCTAAAATTCCCACTGCCATTAGCACTAATTGCAATACAGTAATAAGTACCTGTGCCTTTTTCGGATTACCCTTTGCCCATCGGGTCATTTTCATGCCCACTGATCTGTTACGATTGATAGCAACCATGATGACAATTGCCATAAGCGAAGTAACCAAATAGGTAAGGCCGTCGCTAATAAACAGTGTGCAGGCAATCACTGCAAGAACCATCATAGCAGAAAGAATGATATTCTTTTTCATAATAAAAAAGTTTGGTTTGACTATGTGAATGGGTAGGGGTTAAGGGTAGGCTTTTTCTTGTAGTTCTTTTCCTGCAACTCTATTTTTAGTTAAGATATTAATTTTAAATGAAAATTTCTAATTCCGGATCAATTTGCTTTTCCAGGTCTGTTTCGTTGCTTAAAACATCTTTCAAAGTTTTCCCGCAAATTACATTACATGCCAGTTCAATGTCATTTGAAACACTGTTTGAAGCGCTGCGGCTTATTGCAGCTAACGTCACCCCCGCGCAAAGCTGATCTTTATATTCATTTGAAATCTTTAGCAAATCTTCAAGACCCTCCTTTTCATTGCCTCCAACATAGCCACATGCTATCCCAACTCCTCTCCATAAATCAGAATGTCGTGATACGTGAAAAGGTTGCATTAACTGAACGAGTTCATTCACGTCGCCTTTGCTTATATACCATAGCCGCCTGCCAAGCCCCTGGTCAAAGCCATGCAATTCTTGTTCATTAATTCCACCCGGAACCAGTTGGTTTTTCACTGTCTTTCTTCCACTGAAAAGACCGTGGTAATAACCCATGCCGTCATATACCATCAGTCTCGTAACCGGTGGCAGCGACTCCAGGTAAGGCTCCGGCGGGATTTCAGTTTTAGCAAATGCCCAGCCCAGCCCAATGTCCATGTGAAATGTATGCGCCTTCGCGGAACGTAGGTAAAATGCTTTCCAGTTATGTAATGCTTTGTCGCTATGCAACTCCGGTAGTGCCATCTCCATGGAGGCGCTTTCATAAGCAACGGAACGAAATGCCGGAGGCTCAGCATCGAGAAAAGCAGTCAGCTCTTCCAACTCATGATGTTGTTGCATATACACCTGCACACCAAGAAATACTTTTTGAATGTATTCCATATTGCCAGAAATAGTATTATGCAAATTCATTTTTGAGAGTTTTACTGTTTTGCAACCACATCTTTGCAATATCAATTCTGATAGATTCAACAACGGGTAACGCATTTTGAGTCGCTGATTTTTTGCGAAGCTCATCTATTCCATCATCAATTTTCATATTATACGGATCCACCTTCATATCGGCTGGTGTGTCATGTAGCTGCGCACTCACCAACCTGAATATCTCCGCTGCAATTTGTTCAAGGATTTTCAAATTAGATTCAATCTTGTGAATTAATTCACCAGATTTGTAACGGAGGCCAAGCTCTGTATGAAATTTATGAAGACAATCTAAATCAAATACGTTCCGCTGATAGCCGGCGCATGGCTTAATATCATGTTGCGCCCATGCACGAAAAAGTTCCTGCATCCTTTCGTTTAGTTTTGCAAACCTGTGGCCAATGCCGGTATCGGAAGATGAATACTTTTTTAAAAAATCAATATCACTATAACTTTTATTTATAAAAATCACATTGGGTATAGCCCAATAAGATGCCCAATCCCAAACTATTTTCATCAGCATGATTTGGGTTTTGCCGAAGACACCATACATATTTCTATACAGATTGATCCAACCATTGAGCAATTCTTTATGAGCCAGGTCATAGATCATCGTTCGCAGTTTCGTATTTTCCCCCTCAGTATCCCGCACAATTAATTCGGTGATCCAGCTATTGCCTAATGCAATAAAATCAATCCCAGGAGAATAAAAAGGGTCCATAAAAGCACCCGCTTCTCCCGTCAGCGCCCATTTGTCTGCTGAGTAAAATTGTTTGCAGTCATATGCAAGATGCTTCATCACTTTGAAGTCCATGAGCTTTTCTGTATGCTCACCCAGCATTTTTGCAGCAAGAGGTTCGTGTTGCTCCAGCCATCTTATCGCTTTCTCAAAAGTGTTGTACCCGTGAAAGGAATGATACCGGGGATCTGCCACAATTCCTATACTTGTCTTTCCTGAAACCAGTGGAATAATCCAAACCCAATAGCCTTCACCCATAAGATGATTGGTAGCTAAACGCCGCCGCCCGGGATCCGCAAAACTGCGCCAAGAGAGGTTTTGAGACCAGTCATCTATATCAATTGCGGCATCTAACCTGAACCAGGCTGCGTTAATATTATGGTTGATTTCTTTTTCAAGATTCAATTTTCTTTTAAGCAAACTGTTTCTTCCTGTTGAATCAACTATCCATGTTCCTTCGGTATTGTACTGCTTGGTTTCTCTTTCGAACTGAAGCTTATGACCTGCTTTTGATATTTCTACATCCTTTACTTTAGCTCCCAATATAACTTCTACTCCGTAATCCTTTAGCCTGTGTATAAGTTCGTTCTCCAGGAGGCCCCTGTCCACCTGGTGAGAAGGATATGGATTAGCAATTTTTGATCCTACCTCCACGCGTCTGGTTATATCTCCGGAATACTCTGGACTAAAGAAAAAACGAAACCCAAATTTCGGTAATTGATGTTCGGTTAAATATTCTTTAAGGTGAAGTATTTCACGGAGATACGAAGCAGCAAGTTCACTCAGGGACTCGCCTACTTTATGTGCAGCTGCCGGAGCGGCTGCAATTCGTTTTTCCAGCACTAAAATTGAGATGCCTGGTTTAGCTTGTTTTAATTGCAGGGCAAGTGTCAAACCTGCCAGGCCACCGCCAACAATTAATACATCATATTTTTCACGTACATCCATAAACCCGTTGAGTTTATATCTGAATTTACGTTGATTTATTTTGATGCTAAAACTAAATTTTCCAGGGAGTGCAGGAAAAAAAATGCTTACTTCAGAAAAAGAAACCGTGGAGAACATGAGAAGCATAGATTACGCGGAGAGAAGAAAAAAACTCTGCGTAAACTCTTTTAACTCCTTTCTGCGCGATAAAAAAAATATTCCCGCAGCACCTGCTCAATTTCAAGGTTACTTTTTAATTGTCGTTCGGTTATTACACCTTTCTCAGTTATTTTGAGAGTATTACCCGTTAATGTTATTCTTCCATCCTGTGTTGGCAAAGAGCAAATTATTTTCTGCGTAAAATGAGATTCAGGGCTCGTTTGATGATACTGGCATCGTGAATAAAATTCTTCTATATGCCTTTCTTTTTCTAAGAATTTATATTCAGGTATAAATTGACCTTTTTCATTTTGCTTTGCAACTACAATGTAATTCTTATCGGTCTTTTCTATTTTAAAAACACCTCTTGAGTCAATCGTCTCTTTGCCATGTTCTATTTTAATTGGGGAGAGTGCAAACTCTCCAAATCCAACATCCACAAGATAGTGGTCGCCTTTTAAGGATACCACTATTGCCATGTGATCATATTCCGGGCTGTAGATTTTTGTTGTGGCATTATACACTCTTGCAGAAATCATCGCAGCCTTAAATCCAATTTCCTTTAGCAATTGATAAAATAATCCATTTAATTCATAGCAAAATCCTCCTCTCTTATTGATCACAATTTTAGTGAACAAATTACCAAGGTCTATTTTTATATGATGCTGAATGTCGAGGTTTTCGAAAGGCACATTCATAAGATGCGCCTGTTGAAGTTGGGTAAGTACTATAAAAGAAGTTTCCGCAGAACCGGTATAATGTATCCTTTCAAAGTATTGTTTTACATTCATTACCTGAGGTACTTTGCAACCCGCTTTTGCGTAACCCGAGTTTCATTTTAGCAGCAGTATTTCAATGTTGAAATCACTCTCTCATTCAAACTTGTGCAAAATACGACGATCACAGAAAACTTATGGCAACAAAGCATTACGAAAGAATCATTCCTATGAGTTTGATCCTGTAAATGGGTGCCCGGACCATGTTACATTAGAATTAAGGAAAAGAGGAAATCAATTAGCTGGATTTGTTTATGGAAGCAGTCAATCTTGTTAAGTGGTGTCAACTATCACGGACGAGAAACCCTTTGCGATCGCTTTGATCGTTGCGAAAATATTATATCAAAATTTTATTCCCCTCACACCCTTTCTACCACGCAAAGGAAGCAGCCCTGCTTCGCATTGTGTATATGGAGGTAACTAATATCGGGGTGTTGCAACATTTTGTCCAGTTCCTCCCTTAGCAGATCGCCTTTCGTTACATCGGCAACCAGCATGATACCTTCTTTATCATAGCCGCGAACAGACAGCAACCGGTGATTAAGAAACAGGGGAAGTTCATTTACCGCCAAGGAGCTGGCCCGCGCATTTTTTCTCACGAAGATGGGGCCACTCGCCTGGTAGGGAGAATTTGTTTTGTGATGCTGGTAAGGTAACAGTATTACTTCTTCACCTGCTTCAACATCTTCTAAACTTACTCTGCAGGGGAATCCCGGCTTCTTATCTGCGGTCATATGAATACCTCCCATTTCTTCCAATCCGGATTTATCTAAATTGAATAACCGGTCGAACTCACCGCCGGAGATTGCTTTCACCTGGAAATCATTTTTCATTTTTTTTTATACAAATTTCGCAAGGTAAAAGAAGGAGCACAACCCGAAAGTTGCTATGTTTAATAATATAAACGTCCACCGCGGAGAACAGGAGAAGCAAAGATTACGCAGAGGAAAGGCAAGAAGTCTTTGCCGTGAAAAACTCCTCTCCCCCGAGTTAAAATCAAAAAATCTTAATCTTTTTACATTGCAAATCTGACAAATTCTTACAACTTCAAATGAATAGCACGTTTTTTGACTTCATGAGCCCATGGCCTTCTTTAATTTTTTTACCCAGGAAATAGCGATTGATCTGGGCACAGCAAATACACTGATTATTTATAACGATGAAGTTGTAGTAAACGAACCATCTATTATTGCGTTAGACCGCAATAACCCCAAAATCGTATTGGGCGTTGGAAAAAAAGCGTTGATGATGCATGAGAAAACGCATGAAAGCATTCGTACCATCCGTCCGCTAAAAGATGGCGTGATCGCAGATTTTAATGCGGCAGAACTGATGATGCGGGAAATGATAAAAAAAATCAATCCTAAAAAATCTTTATTTGCCCCTAGCTGGCGTATGATGATTTGCATACCCAGCAGCATTACCGAAGTGGAGAAGCGTGCAGTAAGAGACAGTGCCGAGCAGGCAGGCGCCAAGGAAGTATATCTTGTGCATGAGCCACTGGCCGCTGCATTGGGAATGGGCATTGATGTAGAAGAACCTGTAGGTAATATGATTGTTGACATTGGCGGAGGCACTACCGGCATAACAGTCGTAGCACTGGCAGGCATTATCTGCGACCAGTCCATTCGTATAGCGGGAGATGAATTCACCTCCGATATTGTTGACACCATCCGCAGATATCATAGCCTGCTTATTGGCGAGCGCACTGCGGAGCAAATTAAACTGCAGATTGGCGCAGCTATGAAAGATATTGATGACCCTCCCGAAGATATGCGTGTGCATGGCCGCGATCTTGTGACAGGCATACCCAAAGAAATAATAGTAAGCTACCAGGAAATAGCGGAAGCATTGGATAAGTCCATATTTAAAATAGAAGAGGGAATTTTGAAAGCACTGGAAGCGACACCACCTGAAATTGCTTCTGACATATACAACCGTGGAATGTTTGTAACCGGGGGCGGTGCTTTATTGCGGGGTATTGATAAAAGACTTCAAAATAAAATTAAATTGCCGGTTCATATAGCGGACGACCCGCTCACCAGTGTAGTGAAAGGTACCGGGCTCGCATTGAAACACTATAACAGCTACCCATTTATTATGCGATAAAAATTTTCCCCGCGATATTGCAAGCAAAAGCTCAAAGCCGGGTAAAAATCATTTACTCTGCGCCTCTATATAGCATCAATTCCCATTTGAGGTATATACCCGGCGCTGAATGTATTTACAATAGACCGTGGTGTAAGAACCGTAACCATTTGATTTTTGAGCAAAGATAAATGGGTGTCGTACCCAAAAGTATTCCAGCGATGCAGGAGGTTGCCGCTAATAAGCCAGGGCTGTTCATTCATGAAAATAAAGGTGCCGCCGGGCAGGTTATCAATATTATCCAAATAGGTCACTTTATTACCTGCATGGTTAAGTCTTTCAGTGTGCAGGATTGCATCAATTTGTTGTATGGAAGTTTTTTCGGTAAACTTATAATCGGGATTTCCTTTTAGCCAATACATTTTAAACCGGTAATAATCCTGCCTGCGACATTCGCAACAGGGCCGGTGACCCGCAGAGAAAGCACTCGACTCATCGAAAAAAAACAACTCGGTATATAATCCCCGTGACATAACCGTTCTTCGCCTTTCTTTGAACTGGAGCACACAGGTAAGCCATGCCTTTAGCTTAAAAGGCCTTTGTATAAATTTTGTATCATCATGGAGTTGGCCACGGTTGCCGAGCCATGCACCACGGGCGGTGGTATCAATAATATTACCACAAGGATCAACCCTGTTTTGCATGAGTGGTTAAATTAGGATATCAAGTTACGACAAACACAACCGCGGAGAACATGGGAGGCAGAGGTTTTGCGGAGAAAAATATAATGTTTCGATACAGTTATTAACAAATGAAAAAAGTAATTTGAAAAAAAAATTGTTTCTTTTTCTAATATGATGGCGCCATGAATTTTTTCTGCAACTTACCTAATATTATGAAAACTCCGCCGCATACTAAATTTTATGAACATTATTCCATTTTGCCCCATTGAATTATTAACTTTAAGGAAGCCCCCCTGTTTATTAATTAATCTTAAATGAGTTACAATGAAAAAGTTGCTCCCGGTATTTTGCGTGTTTGGTCTATTGCTTTTTTATACGCCTTCCCAAGCTCAATTTCTTAAAAAACTAAAACAGAAAGTGCAACAAACCACCAATAAGGTAATTGATAAAAAAGTTGATAACGCAGTTGGTATCGATGATAATTCTTCTTCAGGCTCTGGTTCATCGTCTTCAGGAAAACCGACAAATAAAGGTGGAGCAGGCCTTAAAAATACACCTCCTCCTGATGTGAAACAGCAAATGACCGAAGCTGAAACAGCATATCAGCAAAATAAATATAACGATGCCCGCTACTCCATTCAGCAGGCTTTAATAGGTGTAGAGATACAACTGGGCCGTGAGCTGTTACATTCATTGCCGGCCACAGTAGATGGATTGCCAAAAGATACCACGCAGGATAAAGTGGTGAGCACCCAATGGGGCTGGAGCAATATGACCATTCAACGGGTGTACTCTGATGGGAAAGACAAACAAATTACAGTAAATATAGGTAATAGTGGCTTGTATGCAGGGCTGGTTAATATGTATTTCAACAGTGCTTATGTGCAGGCTGATGCCAGCCAGCAAAATGTGAAGCAGGTGAAGGTAAAAGGTTACAAAGCCATTATACAATACGATGACAGCAAGGGCTATACACTTATCGCGCAACTGGGCCAGAGTTCCATGATAGCCTGGGAATGCATAAACTTTGCTGATGAAAACGAAGTTATGAATGCCGCCAGCCAGTTTGATATCGATGGAATTAAGAAAACACTTGGCGAACAATAATCTTAACCTGATAACTTTCTTATTATGAAAAAGTTCATTTTATTTTTTATCGTTATTTTTTTGGGCGGCATAACAAGTGCGCAGGATTTCAAAAACCAGGTGGCCGCTGCCCGTACTGCTTACACCGCCGGTAAACTGGACGATGCACACTTTTCATTGCAGCAGGCTTTGCAGGAGCTCGATATGATCATTGGTAAAGAAGTATTAAAACTCTTACCTGAAAACATGGACGCTCTTAAAGTAAATCCGAAAGACGATAACGTTACTTCCAATATTGGATTTGTAGGCGCCACTATCCATAGGAGTTATGGAGCTGCTGAGAAAAAAGCAGACCTGCAGATCATCAGTAATTCCCCTTTGATCGCGTCGCTCAATACCCTTCTTAATATGCCCATACTGGGAGGAATGATGCGTGATGAAAATTCTAAAACAATAAAGGTGCAGGGTTATAAAGCAAGAATGGAGCGGAGCGACGCAGGTAATGGCAAATTCAATTATAAGCTGGATATACCGTTCAGCAGTGCGCTCCTGACATTCAGTGTGGATAATAGTTCAGAGTCGGAGATTACATCAATGGCATCAAAAATTCCACTAAAGGAAATTGCACAGTTGATTCAGTAATGTGGCAATCTTCTTGGTTGTACGTAATCGTTTTGCAAGCACAATCAATTAGTTTATAACTTCTGATTTTTTCATCGCAGAGAACATGAGAAGCAGAGGTTACGCAGAGGGAAGAAAAAAATCTCTACGTAAACTCCATTTCCTCCCTTCTCTGCGGTAAAAAGAAACTTACCCCTCCTTTTCCAACTTCCCTTTCAATATTTCCAGTTCACGCTTCCTGTTTTTATAAATACCATGCTCCCATCTTGCCGCATAATTGGTTAATACAAAAAAGAGCAATATGGCAACCACTATCCAAAAGGATTTTCCGCTTTGCCAAAGGCCAAGAAGGGTAAACAGACCTATTGGCAGAATGCTCCAACGACCAAGAAGCGAAAGGCGTACCTGGTAAGTCGCCACCGAAATTGCATAGTTAAGGTCGCCATACATAGAGCGGTCAAACTGTTTGTTCTTCTTTAACCTCCGAATCCTGCTGAACAGCAAGTACCATGCAACACCGAACATCCACGCAGCTAAGAGGTACATAAATATATTTCCTTTGTGGCCGGATAAATTTGTTTGCAGCACAAAATACCCGGCACCCATATTTACGATGATCAATAGTAGCTCACTCACATTGGTAATGTGGTAAGCCTGCTTCTTTTTCGAAAGGATGCGATTGTGCAAAGCCTGTGCATCTATAGCGTAGAGGAGCTCATTATTTTGTGAATCCCATACCTGTTTTAATTCATCAAATTCCATGGTGATTGTATTTTTTTGATTTTGAAATAAGTTGTTTTTTTATACGGTTGATCTTCACGCCCACATTAGATTCGGAGATGCCCAATATATCGGCCATCTCTTTGTAGCTGAAATTATCCAGCATTAGTAAGGTAACGGAGCGATCAATTTCATCCAGTTTGTATATTTCTTCGTAAAGCCATGCCAGCCGTTCATCCATGGGCACTTTGCTTTCCTGCAACACATGCTCTGCATGATCAAGTGTTTCGGGCTGCGGATGTTTCCGTTCTTTTCTTATCCATTTAATAGCAGTATTCAGCGATATTCGATATAGCCACGTTGTAGCCGAAGACTCCTGCCTGAAGTTGGGAATAGAATGCCATACCTGAATGGTGATCTCCTGGAAAAGATCGTCATGGTCGGCGGTGGTAAATGCGTAAGCCCTTACCACTTTAAATATGAGCGCCTTGTATTGACCAAGCCAGGTTTCAAAAATATGTTGTTGTTCTGTTTCCCTCACGATGCTGCTTGTTTACCCTATTAGTACCATTAAAGTATTGGATTCTTACAAAGGCAGGGGAAATAATTAAAAAAATTCCTTTGACGGTCAGTTTAGTGTTGTTAACATTGCATCGTTCTTTTTCCCGAGGCAAAGATTACATACTTGTTTAGCCGATAAACAATTAATTAAAAAATTATCGAAATGAGAAATGCCTATGTCCGCTTATTATTTACAGCCATATTGTTTGTTTCCGCCACATCGTGCCTTCTTGCCCAGGCAATAACCGATTCTGTGAAAGAAGATATTGATAAAGTATTTACAAGGGAAGAAGTAAAGCCGCCCTTTAAAGGTGGAGACAAAGCGCTCAATAATTACCTTACCCAAATGGTAAACACTATAGGGGTAGAACAGGAAGAGGATTGCATAGTAAGATTTATAGTTTCTGCAAAAGGAAATATTTACAAGATTGAAAAGGTTAGTGGAGATCTGAGCTTTGAAGAATCGTTGGAGAATGCTTTATTAAAAAGCTCCGGCCGGTGGAACAGTGGCGTGCAAAACAAACACCATGTAACTGCATATTGTACCCTTAAAATTTCTCTTCATAAAAACAGAATAAAAGCGGAGATACAGTAGGGTTTTGTTATTTAACCGAAATTAGTAACGGACAGAAACAGGACAGAGGACCAAACCTGTGCCCTCACGAGATATAGATGCGGAATTACTAAAGAAGGAACACCGCCATGGGCGCAATCATAAAATCAAGAAGTGCTTGAAAGATGTTTATTAATATTTTGAACCGCAACAGATATAAATTTAGCGCTTGTAAACATTGTCTTTTTTGTGTCGCTCCAATTTTCAAGATTTTTTGTAATCTCTTCTAAGGAGTTCGACAGGCATACCCAAAGAAATAATAGTAACCTACCAGGAAATAGCGGAAGCATTGGATAAGTCCATATTTAAAATAGAAGGAGGAATTTTAAAAGCACTTGAAGCGATACCACCTGAAATTGCTTCTGACATATTATAACCGTGGAATGTTTGTAACCGGGGGCGGTGCTTTATTGCGGGGGATTGATAAAAGGCTTCAAAATAAAATTAAATTGCCGGTTCATATAGCGGACGACCCACTTACCAGTGTAGTGAAAGGTACCGGGCTTGCATTGAAACACTATAACAGCTACCCGTTTATTACGCGATAAAGATTTCCCCCACAATAGCGCAATGAAGCAAGGTGATACACCAACATCCGGATGGAACTATTTCTTTTTTGGTTCAACAAACAACAAAGGAGAAGTATGAGATCGTTGGTCTACGACCAACGAAGGCGAAAGTATTCTTAGCTGCAAACTAAGATATAAGGAGACTGATGTATGTTAAGCAGATTGTGCAGTAATTCTCTCAGTAATAAACCTTGGCTGATAAACTATATGCCTTTTGTTTTGAATTCTGCTCATCTCTGCTTTTGTAGGCTTGTCCTATCTTTTGGCTAAAAACCACACCACTCCAATCTGGTTTTTCCGGCGGAGCTCCCGCAATTATACTGGTTCTAAATATTCCCCTTTTTCATTTCTTCAAAAGCATGATTAGCTGCCCTTGCAGCAAATGCCATATATAATATAGAAGGGCTTTGATTGCCGGTGCTTGTCATGCAGGCACCATCTGTAACATATACGTTGTTGCACAAATGCAATTGATTCCATTTATTAAGCAATGAGGTTTTGGGATCATGGCCCATGCGGCAGCCGCCCATTTCATGAATATCAAGGCCGGGAGCCTGGTGGGTATCATGCTTTGTAATATTCTTTAGTCCCGCAATACTTAACATCTCAGCAGACTGTTCTAAAAAATCAGCCACCATCTTATCGTCATTATCATCATAACCAACGGAGGTTATAAGTTGTGGTATTCCCCATGCGTCCTTCTTGTCTTTACTTAGCCTTACATGATTCAATTCTTTTGGAATAGTTTCACCTTGCATATACATGCCTGCCTGCCATGGTCCCGGCTCTGATAATGTATCTTTAAGATCAGCGCCTATGCCATCAGCGTAACCTCGCGCAGGCCTGTTAGAATAAACAAAAGTTAAGAAACCACCTAAATAATCAGTGTCCTGTTTATGTAGGTTCCTGTAATTAGCAATCATGGGGTTTGTCGGGTTACGGCCATAGTAATATTTATCCTCAAAGCCCTCTACTGTGCCGTGTACGCTTGCCCGGTAGTTTTGGAAAGCTATGTATTTACCCAGCAGGCCATTATCATTACCCAGGCCATGCGGGAAGCGGGATGAAACAGAGTTTAATAATATAAGATTGGTGTTCAGGCAGGCGGCGTTCAGGAAGATGACTTTGGCGTAATAAATTATTTCCTCCTTTGTATTAGCATCGATAATCTTTACTCCTGTAGCCTTAGCTTTTTGCTCATCATAAATTACAGAATGCACCACGGAGAAAGGCCTTATGGTTAAGTTGCCGG
>JBDTUZ010000045.1:0-46213 GCA_040007435.1 Ginsengibacter sp.
CAATTTTAATAATAACTTTTGTGCCTGATGAATTACCCATTGCATCTTTCTTGTCAATTATTTCAATTTTTGCATGTCTTTGTTTGAGCAGGTTATCTAATTCAAGCCTTGATTGAGTAAGATTGACGCCTTTGGAATCATGCGTGAGTCCTGTAGCCGCCCTATTTTTTCGCGACACTTCTCTCCCAATTCCATCATCTTCAACAATTATGTTCACATACCCATTACTCCTGGTAATATTGAGCGATATTTTGCCAGCCCTTGCAGAAGGTACTATTCCGTGCCAAATAGCATTTTCAATAAATGGTTGAATAATAAGTGCAGGAATGCACACGGATTTTAGGTCTATTTCAGGGTCCATATCTATTGTATAACTAAATGCAGAATCAAACCTCATTGCTTCCAGTTGAAGATAAAATTTACAGGTTTCAATTTCATCATATAAACTTATTTCTTTTTTATCCGCATTATTGAACAAGGTTCGTATAAGCTTGGAAAATGTAGTGAGGTATTTTACGCCCTTTTCTGTTTCCTCCTCCTGCATCAGTGCCTTGATTGAATTAAGACAATTAAAAATAAAATGAGGATTCATTTGAGCACGCAAAGCTTTTGCTTCAAGCTCAAACAATTTATTTTCATAAGTAGTTTTTAAGCGCTCCTGCCTTTTTAAAATATTTTTAATTTTAGAAAGCAGTTCATCCACACTAAATGGCTTGGTCAAATAATCATCTGCTCCTTTTTGCAAACCTGTCATCCTGCTTTCATAGGTAGTCCTGGCGGATAAAATAATAAATGGTATGTGTGAAGTTGTTGGATTGGTTTTTATCTTATCACAAAATTCAAAGCCATCCATCACCGGCATCATTACATCGGAAATAATAATATCGGGCAACCGCGACGCAGCTATTTCAAATCCTTCTGAGCCATTGGACACTGAGATAACGTTGTATAAATTATCAAGACTATTTTTTATAAAGTCATTCAGCTCAGGATTATCTTCTGCAACAAGGATAACAGGAATATTTTTTTCTGTATTTCCTAAAATATTTTTCGGGCCGGTACCATTGCCTGAAAATCTTATGCTTGTTGCAAAAGAAGGCAATGCAGGAAAACCTTCTTTGCCTTGTGCAGATAATAAAGTTGTGTTGACAGCGAAAACAGAGCCTTTTCCTTCTTCGCTTTTTATTTCGAGAGTCCCGTTCATGAGCTTCACCAGTTCATTTACCAGCGACAAACCAATTCCCGTTCCTTCATATTTTCTTGTGAGATTATGATCGGCCTGGTAAAACCTGTCGGTGAGAAAAGGAAGTTGATCTTTTTGAATGCCAATACCACTATCCTTTACAGAAAGCTGAATGGTGGCTGACTCCGCTGAATCAGTTATTTTTTTGAGCGTGACAAAGACAGCACCGCCTGGTGGAGTAAACTTTAATGCATTGCTAAGAAGATTGCTTGTTATTTTTTTCCATTGTTCTGCATCAAACAAATAGTCACCATGTAAGTCACTCTCAAAGCTTAACCCTATTTGTTTTTTTGCTGCATCTTCTTCAAAGGTTTTTAAAATGTCACTGATGTAATTTCCAAAATCTCCTTTTGATAATGAAATGTTCATCTTGCCGGCATCGAGTTTTGAAATATCAAGAAGCTGGTTGATTAAATTAAGAAGGTAGCCGGAGTTTTTGTAAATGCTTTCTAAAAATTTCGGAGTATCATCCAGTTCTTCCGGATGCTGCAAATAAAATTCAGCGGGCGACATTATTAATGAGAGTGGCGTTCTTAGTTCATGGGTAATGTTTGTAAAAAACTTTTCCTTCATTCTATCAATTGCTCTTAATTTTTCCGCTTCCTTTTGTTCGAGAATCATCGTATGCTTTAATCTTAACTGCCTTATACGGGTCCATGCAAGAATGCTGATGATAAGACCAGTTACTGAAGCAATAATTATTATAAGTTTTGTTCTTTCAGCTTCTTTGGCATCTGCTTCTTCCAGTTCTTTTTCCCTGGTTTGTTCATTGAAAGTGAGCATTTGTATCTGCCTTATTTTATCAATGCTGGCCATGCTGTCTTTTGCAGTAGTAGCTATTTTAAAATACCTGAATGCCTCAGATTCATTATTTAAACTATTATGTAAAGAATAAAGTAATGATGAAGCATTGTATATATTTTCCTGGTCATTATACCCCTTTGCGTTTTGTAAAGCTTTCTTTGCATAAAAAATAGCCGAATCGTTTTGGTTTCTTTTTTGAAAAATGTTTGCCATGTTATTAAACACGAAATCTATGTCTCTGTTATTTTCATCATATTTATAAAAATCACTAATATATTGCCTGTAATAATTCAATGATAATTGATCCTTATTTTTTACCAGGTAGATGTCTCCTAACATTCTTAATGAATAATCAATAACATATCTGAGCGACATTTTACTTGCTAATTGGTAACCCTTTTGTACATAGATTAAGGCAGAATCAGGCTGCTTCATTTTTAAATATATATAGCCAATATATGTAGTTGCAAATGCCGGGCTTTCAAGATCAATTTCGGGATGGTTATGGAGTTCAAAAAGTTCCTTGGCTTTGAAAAAGTGATTAATTGCCTGCCTGTAATCTCCAAACGCCACATAATTAAAACCAAATTGCTGATGCGCATGCGCCATTTGTGGAAGATCATGAAGGCGCTCACTTAATACTAAAACCTTTGATGCATATTCCAATGATTTTGTATAATTGCCTGTTACATAATATAAATAATCTATTGTACTCATATTATAACATTGCCTCAAAGGCGAATAATTATTTTTTTGATTTAACTCCAGTGCCCGTTTATATGTAATGATGCTTGAGTCAAGTCTTTTATCATCCCGGTATGCCTGTGCTAAATTTTCATAAAATCCTATTTTACCTGTATCAATTTTGGTATTGGCTATTAGGATTTTTAAACTATCTATTTTTTTTCTTAAAGTAATTTGAGTATTCACTTCTGTCTTTTCGTTTTTATTATCAATCAAAGTATCATCTTCTGCATAATTAGCCGTATAAACATTTATATTCTTAAATAAATTATAAAGCATTATTGCAGCATCATATATATTTTGCTGGTCCTGGTATTCTTGTGCATTGCTCAATGCTTTTTTAGCATAAAAAATCGCCGAATCATTTTGATTTCTTTTTTGGAAAATCTTTGCCATGCTATTAAACGCAAAACCTAAATCCCTGTTTCTTTCTTCATACTTTACAAAGTCAGGAATGTACTGCCGATAGTAATGTAAAGCTGTTCCATCGTCCCCTTTTGCAAAATAGATGTCGCCCAATAGTCTTTCAGAAAGGAGAATGTAACCGCCGTCAGAAGCGGTTTTGCCGAGCGCATAACCTTGCTTTGCGTACAGTAATGCAGAATCAGCCTCTTTCATTCTCAAATAGGTTTCGCTTATGCATAAGATCGTATAAGTATTGTCCGGAGGCTGGTTCCTGCCCTTATGATAAATTTCCCAAAAATGATATGCTTTAAAATAATGATCAAGGGAAAGCCTGTAGTTTCCTAATTCCCTGTAATCATGGCCAAATACTAAATGTGCAGAAGCTACGCCGGCTGTATCATTTAATTTTTTACTGAGATTAAAATGGATTAGAGCATACTTTAAAGACTCGTTGTAATTACCCATTTCATAAAAGATATAATCAAGTGCTGCCAAATTCCAGCTTTGACGTTGCAACGAGTAATTGCTTCTTTCATTTATTTCTAACGCGTGTTGATAGGATAAAACAGAAGAGTCCATTTTTTTTTCATTCCGGTAAGAATCGCCTAATTTTTCATAGAGATCTATTTTGGCGGTATCTGTTTTGGTATTTGATATTAAGTTTTTTAAACTATCAATCTTCCTTTGTGCGTTTATGGAAATAGAAACGCTTATAAGTATTACCGGAAGTAAGATTTTAATATGATCATTGATCAAACGATAGTTCCGGCAAAATTTCATCTCATAAATTTAAAATTTGTTTATGGCATTATTTAGAGACATTAGTAATATGTCGCTATAATTTGATAAAATGATTGCATCACCTGATAAGTGATTTACTTTATTGTGTAATCATCCTTTCAAAGGAGCAAACTGCCAAACCAGAAATGCGGGCTGCTAACCGGATATTGCTTTATCAATTAGCCTGGATTATTTTTAGATGGACATAGGTAAAAAATCTCCACGAGGGAGGAAAACTTAAATTACTGAAATGAAAATTTCTTTCATGCCCGCTCAATCGCGGTCTTGCACTCATCGAATTCTATTATCCATTTATAGTTTGATATTTTTATGCGGTTCCTTTTCATTATACTATCCTTTTTATTTTAAATCTTCCCCAGGGCGATTATAAGAAAACTTACAATAAACTTGGAACTGGTTTTTTATTTGGTATTGTACATCGTTTACATGACAAATCATTTATCGGTCTTGGTGGCGAAATCGGTTTCCTGCAGGTAAGCCAGGCTGGCGATGAATACAAAGGATATTTTCAAAATAAATACAACAAGTATTCTATAGGGGTAACCAACTATATGCTAACTATTGCGCCAAAGCTTGCCATTAACCTCGTTACATTAAAAAATTCAATGAAATTTTTTATTGATTTTACAATCGGCACAAATATGTTTTTAACTTACTCAGCTATTTCACACAAGAAAGAATATAATATTCTTACAGACACCTACGATTTTCTTACAGACACCCATAGCCGCCGACGTGTAAAAATTGACAGTTCATCTTCTCATAGCTATTGGGCGCTCCGAGCCGGGGCAGGAATAGGTACAGCCATCCCATTCGGAAAAAATAAAAAAATGTCGCTTCTCTTTAAATGTTCTTATTTATATGGTAGTTATGCTAAATATTTTTCACACCCCGCAGTACAAAATCTGCAAATAACTATAGTTCCGAAGGAATCAAATACATCTATGCTTCTTACCGAAGCAGGTTTTCGCTTTAAAATGTTTAATAAAAAAAACGTAGATCGCAGGATTAAGTAAAATGGCTTTTACAAGTCTTATTGTTTAATTGCCTTGATCATTTTGTTGG
The DNA here is from genome assembly GCA_040007435.1 of Ginsengibacter sp. GTDB lineage: Bacteria > Bacteroidota > Bacteroidia > Chitinophagales > Chitinophagaceae > Ginsengibacter. The sequence continues at coordinate 5,063 of JBDTUZ010000045.1, forward strand.
ATTGCTACCTGTAATCCTGATTTACACCAGATTTCAAAATACAATCAATCCATTGTTCGCCTACGCGATATTTTCACCAAATGAAACTCAATAGTTACCAATTTCATGTTGATAACAGTTCCCGCTTTTGATAATTTCAATTCAATATTAAAATACTTTCCAATTTTTCTATCATGAAAAATATTCCTAGCTGGTTGTTGTATTGATTCATTTTATGGCTTTCATATTGCAGGAAACGCAAATTTTAGCCATAACAGGAAGTGTCTTTTGCTGATTTTGCAAATCATAATAAACACTTTAGACAACATCAATTATGAATCACTCGATCACCTCCGGAACTTTACATCGCAAAAGAAGGATATATGAAATGGATTATTTTTTTCGCAATTAGTTTAGTACTATCAACTGCAACAAAAAGCCAGTCATTTGAAAATAGCACTCTCAATATTTACGCAAATGAAAGCGAACCCATTTACGCAAATGACGTAACTAACGAATTTGAGCAATTCTATAAATCAACTACAGGCCGCGTAAATCTTTTCATATTCACCAGGGAAAGAAAAAATAAGATTGACTTGTTAGCCTTTTATACGTTATTTCGGGCCCGCATAAAGAGCTTATTCCATCACAAAAAATTTTATGTTGTAAATGCCAGGTCATCAAAAGATGCCACCGCAAAAGTGGAACGTATACTTCGCAAAAAAAGGAAACTCATTAAAAATCTCTGGATCGATTCCCATGGGCATTATGGCAACCGGTATTCATCTTTTCGTATAGGCACAGACCAGTTTTATTATAAAAATATTCATGACTCCGGTGCAACAAGATATTTACAAACGCTTGCGAGGTATTGCGATGATAAAACGAAGGTGGGCCTGGGATCCTGCTATGCCGGCGCAGATTTTTATTTCCCCGCAACAGACAGCACTCCTGCCACCCGCATGAATGGCGATTCATTAATGATTGGTCTCGGAGATATTTTTGATAAATCATCTATTTATGCCAGCGAAAGTTGGGTAATGGCCAAGCCGGGAATTTTTAAAAACAAGTTTGGCTTAGCGGGCTATCCTTTACAAAAAAGATTTAAAGACAGTGTATATGCACCTGTATGGGAGCGTATCGGTAGATGGAAAAAATATTCAAAAAATGATGGTGAATTAAGAAACATTGCTACCATTTCATTGGATAGGAAAGGCAATATAAATACAAGATATCGTGAGTATAACAAGTTTCATAAATCAAGAAAAATGATTGCCAAAGCTTTAAAAAAATTAAAACCAGCTCTTGCCCAATTCTAACAAAAATTGAATTAAACAATTTTATATGATCGCCAGGTTATTTTTAAATCTTACTGACTATCCTGCTTTCCGGCGGATAATATGGAAGCCGATATATGAAATTATTGCCTGGCAATTTAAGGTCCCCGACTGGCAGTTTATGAATTACGGCTATGCGCCTCATACTTATGAAGCGCCACTATCGCTGCGTCCCGAAGATGAAGTGAACAGGTATTCCATCCAGTTATATCATTATTTGGTTTCCATACTGGAAGTTCGGGGAAAAGAAATACTGGAAGTAGGCAGTGGCCGGGGCGGGGGAGCTAACTATGTAAAAAAATATCTACAACCGAAGAAAATTACAGGTTTGGATATTGCTCACAATGCCGTAAAGCTTGCTAATGAAAAACATGCTGAGGCTGGTTTGACATTTGTCCAGGGCAATGCTGAAAATCTTCCTTTTGCTGATGAAAGCTTTGATGTCGTAATTAATGTAGAATCATGCCACGCTTATGGTTCCGTTCCTGCATTTTTAAAAGAAGTAAAAAGAGTATTACGGCCCGGCGGTTATTTTTTATGCACAGATATGCGTTCCCCAAATGGCATGCGCACATTAAAGAATAACCTCGTTGCAACAGGAATGTACATCTCTGTTGAAGAAGATATTACCCGCAATGTAATCAACGCAATTGAGCTTGAAGAGCCGGTAAAGCAAAAACGAATTTCAGATAGCATTCCAGGATGGATTGCAAAACCTTTTAGAGAATTCGCGGGAGTGAAAGGCTCTAAAATTGATGAAGATTTAAAAAGTGGTTCATTAGTATATCACAGGTTCGTTTTACAAAAAAATATCCGTGATTAAAGATTATCAAATAAAAACTCAATGATGAAAACCAGAATTTGCGTGTTGATTCTTTTGTTTATTTCAGCTTTTGCTTCAGCGCAACAAAGCAGGGAAATAAGTATTGCCTTTCTGAATACTGCAACCGCTTATCCTTTCTCACAGTTTGGTAAACTTGCCACCGGCATTGAGCATCCGGGGATTGAATTAGGCTATGGTTTCAACTGGAAAACAAAACGCAGGCACGACTGGTTCCAGGAGTTCAAGCTTTCATATTTCTACCACAGGTTTGTGCAGCATGGCATTCCATTATATACTGATATTGGTTATCGGTACAAATTTTCACGTGCGCTAAGTGCCCAGGTTTCTTGTGGTGCAGGATATATGCAATCAATATCAGCCACGGCCAAACTAAAACTCGGTGCCAATGGAGAATATAAAAAAGACAAGGGTATTGGCCGGTCCCAGGCTATAGCTGTAGTAAGTTTTAGCATTGGATATACAATTCATTCATCAGTAAAAAATGCACCACGGCTATTCATAACTTATCAGCAGTTTTTACAAACTCCTTTTGTAAAAGCGTATGTGCCTATACTTCCATATAATAGTTTACTCATTGGCTGCAGCGTTCCCTTTCGTTCACACAAAAAGACACTGCCATGAAAAATTCTTTACTTATTATAAGCTTTTTTAGCATTTGTTTTTCATGCAAGAAGGCGCAAATACAAACTACTGTAACATCTTCTATTCCTATATCATGGAACGATAGCAGCAGCATTCATCCTAAAAGCGCAGCCTTTACAGCATTACTTAAAAAATATCATGATAAAGGTTTACCCGGTATATCGCTTCTTGTAAATGATGCTAACGGTACATGGGTAGGCGCTATTGGCAAAGCTGATATTGAAAAAAATATTCCTTTTGATGTTGGGCAGGTTTCCAAGATAGCCAGCATTACCAAGTTGTTTATTGGAACTTTAGTTTTTAAATTGATTGAAGATTCTGTAAACACAGGACTTGGCTATAATGCGCTGAATACAAAAATTAATACCTGGCTTCCATCTTCCATTACCAACAAACTTCCTAATGGTAACAAAATAACTTTAGGCCAATGCATGAAGCACGAGACCGGCGTGCCTGATGTGATAGAGCAGGATGCGTTTTATCTCGCTGTTTTAAACAACCCTAATAAAATATGGAAACCCGAAGAGTTACTTGAATTTGTCTATAACAAGCCGCCCGTTTTTAGTCCGTCAGATACCGCTATTTATTCTAATACCAATACCGTTTTGGTAATTATGGTAATTGAAGCGGCAACGCATAAAGATCATAGCGATCTTTTAAAACAATATGTTTTAAATCCGCTGCATCTTACCAATACTTACTATCAGCCGCATGATGTATTGCCCAATACAGTGGCCCAGGGCTACTTTGATCTATACAATAACAATACAATTGTGAATGTATCCAACCTTGTTACAGGCAGTGGTAATGGCTATGGTGGTATCTATTCTAATGTTTTCGACCTCTACACTTTTATTAATGCATTGCTGCTAAAGAAGACATTGTTAAGTACTAAGTCCCTAAGTGTCATGGAAACTTTCGGTAAGTCCGATGATCCTAACGAGTACGGTTACGGGCTGATGAAGAAATTTATAAGTCGTGGCATCGACGCCGGCCTCGGTCATTCAGGAAGAGACTTAGGCTATACAGCCAATGTGTTTTATTTCCCTAACAAGGGAGTAACGCACGCGTTTCTTGTAAACTATGGCACAGATGCCAAAACCAACCTGCGGCAGGTCTTTTATGATTTCCAGGAAGAATTACTGAATCTCACTTTGCAATAATATATTCTTTCCATCTCCTTTGAGAAGGGGTGACGTGAGGGTTCTAAAATTAAATACGTTCAAAATAAAAACAATTAAAATGAAAAAAATTACTGCGCTGCTGTTGCTAATGATTCTCTTGACATCGCAATCATTATTTGCACAAACAAAAGATGATTATTTATTAAAAAGTAAGCATCAAAAAACCGCGGCCTGGGTCATGCTTGGTGGAGGAACAAGCCTTTTGGTAGCTGGTGGAATAATAGGAATTCGTGGCTTTGCCAATCTTTTAAGTGGTGAAGTTGATAAAGCTGGTAACAATGTAGGACTGGCCGGACTGTTAGATATTACCGGTGCAGCCGCAATGCTGGGGAGCATTCCTTTATTTATAGCATCATCAAAAAATAAGCGCAAGGCGATGAGCATTACATTCAGCAATCAGCCACTACCTGCACTTGTAAAAAATACTATGGGGCGGAGATCTCTCCCGTCAATCGGGCTACAATTAAAATTATAAAATGTAGGCTGCCTGGTAAAGTTCCTTGGGGGAGTTTACCAATGCCTTTAAAAATCATTCTATACATCTTTAAAAAAATACATCATGAAATCAAAAAACAACTTTGGAGGCATTTGCACAATGCTCCTATGCTTGTGCTTTTCAAAAAATATAGTTGCCCAGCAAATCCAGGCTACATCTCCGGAGTTTTCCCGGGAGGTAACGCATAATGGGCAGCCCGCAAACACCTACACATACAAGGTTTTCGAAGCGCCGAATAAGATGTACGGGTACGATATTTTACAAAACGGGAAAGGAATATTTCACCAACCCGCGGCTATTATACCGACAAATAATGCGGGTACTAATCAAAACACAGCCCCGCAGATTCTCTCTTCTGTAAATGATCCGCATTTTACAACGAACGGTTTTTCTAAAGAAGAATTTGCGCAAAATGCCGCAATGCTATCCATAGAAAAAATTAAGAAGAGGTCAGCGCCTGCATTGACCAATGATGAAATGAAACAGGTGATAAACTCCAACTCAAACACAATCATAAAACATTAATTTATGAAAGCGATTTACAAACTGCTGTGCGCACTTTTATTAGTTTGTGCCAGCTTAATAACTACTGCACAAAATTTTCATGTGCTTGACATAAATAAATCCCAGGATGGCAATCCAACTAACAATACAATATTCGAAGGCTACGACTGGGGGCGAATAGACACCTATTATGCAGTGCGGGATGGAGTAGCTTATTTTTCGGCTGATGATGGAATACATGGCGCGGAATTGTGGAGAAGCGACGGTACTACGGCCGGAACTTACATGATCAAAGATATAAACCCCGGTGCCGCTTCATCAACTGTCCGTGACATCAGTATCTCCGGTGGTAAAATTTATTTTAGCGCAAATGATGGAATGAGCAATTCATCCATTTGGATAACTGATGGAACAAACCAGGGTACCATAAAGGTTGCAGATTTAAGTGGATATGGAAGTTTAACGCCAACCTATTTAACCGATATAAATGGCATCTTATATTTCTTTACTGACGGTTTGTATTATGGGTATTATACGGTAACTGCATCCCAATTATGGAAGACGGATGGCACCGCGAATGGCACGCAACTGGTTGCAGATTTTTACTCACCGGAATTTAATTTTAGCAGTGGCGGAAGACAGATCACAAATGTCAATGGACGTGTATTTTTTTCTTTAGCAAATTATGGCTATGACAATGAGTTGTACACTTCGGATGGAAGTACAGCAGGAACGCAAATGATACACACCATTAATCCTTATGGCAACAGTAATCCGAGCTACCTGACTGCGTTTAAAGGCTTGCTTTATTTTTCTGCCAATGGCGGTAACGGTACTATGTTATGGCAATCTGACGGTACAGACGCAGGCACGAATGCGGTAAATAATAGCAATAATATCTACCTGGATAATAATACTGTCATGCGTTTTATCATAAAGGACAACAGCATTTATTTTACCGGCTACAGTTCAGATGGAGATGGTACTGAATTTTGTAAATATGATGCCTCGAATGCTGCCAATAGTGTGGAAATTGTAAAGGATATAAATCCTGGTACATACAGCAATAACCTTTATAACATCACTAATGTAAACGGCACTTTATTTTTCACGGTTTATAATGGTACCGACCAGGTACTTTGGAAGTCAGATGGGACTACCACAGGAACTATGGAAGTGAAAGACATCAATCCCGGGGGCCATAATATTTATTTCTATAAACATTTTGAGAATGGAAATGGTGTATTGTATTTTTCTTTTTATGATGATATTCATGGATATGAATTATGGAAAAGTGATGGAACCAATAATGGGACAGGGATAGTAAAAGAAATCAATCCCAGCGTATATGGTGCTACAGTTACCAACATATCTTATTTGAAAAATAATATCACCTTGTTCGAGGCCAATGATGGAAAAGCTGGCTTCGAATTATGGAAAACAGATGGAACAGCTAATGGAACGAGTTTAGTTAAAAATATTAACCAATCAACAACTGCTTCATCTGATCCTTATTGGCTTACTCCTGGTCCCGGTAATAAGAGCTTAACTTTTATTGCCTATGACCCCCAGTATGGCCATGAGCTCAGAATAACTGATGGCAGCGACGCCGGCACAAATGTGATAAAAGATATTTATAAAGGGTCTTTTGATTCCTGGCCATATTCTCCGGCAACAGTAAAAAACACGACCTATTTCTTTGCCAATATTGATGATCCCATTGCTCACTATAGTGACGATGTTTTTTTAGCTGCCCGTTTATGGAAAACAGATGGTACCGATAAAGGGACATCCATAATACCTGCCCCGGCTTTAGAAGATTTTATAAGCCACTCCGGGTATGTGGTATCTACAATCGCCACGTACAATTTATTTTATATTCTCGTCTTCAATAATTCAACCTATGCGTATGAGCTCTGGCGTAGTGATGGTTCAGGAGCAGGCACCTATGCCATTAAAACTAACATCAGCCCGTACTATAACCCGGTACTTACCGTGGATGGTAAGACTTTGTTTTTTACAAATTATGACTATACTAATGGTTATGGGCTTTGGCAAACAGATGGCACACCAGCCGGAACAAAATCTATACCCTTAATGGCAAACTCCAATCCCCAAAATTTTTATGCATTCAACGGTAACCTTTATTTCACTGCTTATGATGCTTCTTATAATACTGTGTTATGGGTAGCTGACCCTAATGCAAATGCTGCGAAGGCACTAAGCACAGTAAGTGTAGCATCATGGGTTCCCTTTTCTGCGGCAAATAAAAAATTATTTTTTGTAGGTATCACACCCGAGGCCGGAGGAGAATTATGGGCCACGGATGGTACTCAAAAGGGTACAAAACTGGTAAAGGATATTTACCCGGGATATAGCTGGTCAAATCCGTATTACCTCACAGGTACTGGCTCATTATTATTTTTTGAGGCGACTGACATTGAGCATGGCAATGAGTTGTGGAAATCTGACGGCACTCCCGGTGGTACTCAATTGGTAAAGGACATTACCCCCGGCTTTTCCGGTACTTATCCCTATTTTCTTACAAATGCAAATGGCAGATTATTTTTTGTAAACAATGATGTGTTGTGGACTTCGGATGGTTCTTCTAATGGCACCAATGCAGTTGATGACAAAAACCTCCAGGGCGTTTTTAGGATTGGGAACTTAACTGTTTTTGGAAATAAATTATGCTTTACTGCTTCTTCAAATGCTAACGGTAACGAAATGTGGGCGGGCAATAGTTTTGGCCAGAAAGGCGAAGATTTATCAGTGAGTAATCCGACAATAATTAGCGAGGTAAATGCTTCAACAAGTATATATCCCAATCCCGCCGGCAATATATTACATGTAAATTTTGGAAAATCACGTAATGGTAAAATAGCAATAGTTATTACCGATGTTAGCGGTAAGCCGTTAATTACCAATGAAGCTTTGCAAGGCGAAACATCGGCACAGATAAACATTTCAAATCTCCCCGCAGGCACTTATTTCCTAAAAATAATTTCTACGAAAAGTGAAGAAAATTCAGTGAAGAAATTTGTAAAGCTATAGCTGCACGAAATATAAAAATTCTTAAATGAATTGCTGTTAATCTAAGAAGCAACAAGGAATATTTCATTTCTTTTTAAACAAAAAAATTTATCATCATGAAAAAGATTACTTCTTCTAAAAGCTTCTTGTGTATTCTCTTCTTATCGCTTGCGCTATTTAGTAGCGGGCAAGGCTTTTCGCCTAAGCTCCAGACCCGCCTGCAAGTCATCATTGATAGTTTTCAAAACAATCCTGCCAATCCATATATCGGTGGTATGTCGGTGGCAATAAAAGTAGATGGCCTTGCTGAATGGAAGGGTGCCACCGGGTATGCATCCCGCAATATTGATGCGCAAAACAGGCTGCTTCCGGGCGGTGTTCCATTTAAGGTTGATAACCTTTCAAGGATGTACAGTGTCACAAAGACCTTCACGGCGGCACTGGTTTTAGAACTTGCGAAATCAGGTGCATTTAGCCTTGATGATCCTATCACTAAATACCTGCCCTTACTAAGTGCTGTAAACCCGGGATTGAGTACTGCTGTTACCATCCGGCAATTGTTGGCGCACGAGAGTGGATATTCCGATTACACAGGTGAGGTGCAATTGCAGATAGCCGTTGCATTTGATCCGACACATGTATGGGTGCCTTATGAAATGGTTTCTTTTGTTCACCAAATTGCTGCCCCCGGAGCAGAGCGCCGCTACTCAAGCACCAATTATATTTTGCTTGGCGCCATTATAGAAGCAGCGACAGGTAAACCGGTGGAGCAACACTATCGTGATAGATTCTTCACGCCATTGCATTTTAATTCAATGTATCTCGGCGGAAGGGAATCAATAGGGAATCGCTTTGCGCTTGCTGATCCGCACGATAATATCAGTCCCTTCAATCCTATCTTTCAATTAACAGGGCAACCGACTTTCCCTAATGACTACACGAATATTTCACGTTTCCCTCTTACGGGTGTGGTATCGCTTGCTTTCACCGGCGGCGGCCTTGTTTCTAATATCACTGACCTGGCAGAATGGGGTAATGTGTTATATAGTGGAAAAGCAACAAGCGCTGCTACGCTCGATGCTATGTTACAATCTATTTCTCCAACTCCTGATGAAGATGGTGACCGCCTTGGCTATGGCATTATTCTTTCCAATAAAATCAGTGGTATCTATGATTTTATCGGGCATGATGGCAATGCTCCGGGCTATCGCTCTATTATGTTTTATCACCAGAAAAAGAAATTAACCATGGCATTTCTAACCAACTATCATGGAGCTAATTTATATGATGTTGCCAAAGTTCTTTATGCAGCCCTGCCGGATTATTTATGTGGTAATAATCAAAAGGAAGAAGAAAAAATACTGCTATGCTTCAATGGCAATAGTCTCTGTGTCTCGAAATCTGCTGCTGACAATTTTATGAAAAAAGGCGCTTACCTGGGAGCATGTGATCAATCATTAAATGTGAAGAAACAAGACGAGGTAGTCAATGAAAATACAATTACGGCTTTCCCGAATCCATTTAGTTCTACCATATCCCTTTCTTTCAAAGCTGCGGAGGCAGGGCCGGTATCACTCAAGATTTATGATCTGAATGGTAAGATGGTTGCAAACGTGTACAGTGGTGGCACAGAGAAAAAAGTATTGCACCAGATAAATTTCGATGGAGGCAAATTGCCTCCGGGTATTTATCTAAGCAGACTGCAAACTGCTTCAGGTGTAACAGAGCAAAAAATAGTAAAGGCGCGATAAGAAAAGTTGTAATCAATGAGCGAATTAAACCATTAAGTGAATAATTGGTTGAGCGCCTTGCGGAAGATAAAGGGTTGCCGGCTTGCTAAAATGTTGGCAACCCTAAGTCTACAACCCGGAAGCGCTGATGAAGCATAGCTAAATGATTTTGATAGTTGTGTTGCGGGATGCAAATAATTAATGGAATTTTGATTTCTGGTTGACACGATAATCCTAAATAGCGCATAATGCAAAGAACATTTTTTCCCTGGTTTATAGTCCTGGCAATGCTTCTTTCTTTTACTAAAATTAGTTTTAGCCAAATCAATGAAGATTCTATGATGATGGCAAAAAGTGAAGAGTGGAAGGTGCAGCAAAAAAAAGGATTGTTTGGTTTATCCAAACCTGTTTTTGGAAACTACATTACTAAAGACATATACAAAATAGATTCGCCAATCATAAGAAGGAGATCAAAGGACAGCGCATCCTTTGATATGGAAATTACAGGCTCCGGAAGTGATATAGATAACAGTAAATATGTAACCATTCAAAAAACAAAATGGTATAAACTTTTGCTTGCTACAGATTCTACTGCAACAAGCGCGGTGTTTTCTATCGCATCAATTTCGAAGGAAAAGAAACAAACATTTTTAGGAAAGATGATGAGCAAAAATGATGAAGGCAAAAATGAAACACTGAGCTACAAAAGAGACGTACCGGGATCTATTTTCACCGGGGACAGTTCGGTGGCATGGGAATTTTTTATCAGCAATTTCACGAGTGGTTCTGGGCAAAATGCAGGGCTGTTTACAGGGGCAGCGTCCATCTCATCAGGCTACCTCAAGAATGGCGAAGATTCTTTATTCATGCAGATTTATTCTTCATTTTCCGCAGACATGGTATTAGTAAACAAAAACGGAGAACATCTTGCGGCGTTGAAGTTTAAACAGAAACCTATCACTGCCTGGATTCGAAACGACATTGATTCTTCAAACCGGCATGCAATTGCTGCCCTGTTTGCGGTAATCATTGCTATTAAAGATTTTTAGTTCATTATACCACTTTCACCGGAATAGTTGCATCGCAAAATTTCATTTAATAATTTGTTATTTAAATTGTCGGATCATTATGAATACTGTTCTTAATAAAATTTTTCTTGTCTTTAGCATCATGATCTCCACAAATTGTTTTTGCCAGGACAAAGAGAGCACTGATATAACCGATGTTATTAAGGCAACTTTTTTTAACCCAGGTATTAGTTATGAAAAAAGGATTGGAAAATTTCAATCGTTATATGCACAGGTATTTATGAATACTTCTTTTTTCCTGGACTATTCAGATGCGCTGGGATTTACTTCAGGTATACATTTTGATCCTGGGGCTACTTTACAATATAGATATTACTACAATTCAGCAGCGCGAGGAGCTAAGGGAAAGAGAATAGAAATGAATAGTCTGAACTATGTGAGTTTTATTTTAGAAACTACATTGATAACACAAAAAATTTTATTAGTGGACTATATAAAAAAAGATCATCATGCAGTAAAGCACCTTGGTATTGCATGGGGCTTTCAGAGAAATTATAAAAGCAGGTTTAGTTTAGATTTGAATGTTGGCCTTGGTTATGTTTTTGCAAAAACAACAGAAATCGATAATGGCCAATGGGTAACAAAAAGTATTGGCGAATTCACAACTTTGGGACAGGTGGACCTGGGTTTTTGGCTAAACAAAAGGAATTAACAAAAAACATCCTCTGCGAGTCTTAATTTATTACTTCTTATAATTCTGTTGCCATGAAACAATTTCCATATTTCCTCATCGCATTTAGGTTTTTATTGGCGCCGATAATGTTATGCCTTGGTTATTTTTATCATACTCAATACAGAAAGCTTATTGTATTGCTTTTATTTCTCGGCCTTCTTTCTGATGTGCTTGATGGAATTATTGCACGAAAACAAAATAGTTCTTCTGCAAAAATGCGCCGGCTGGATAGCCAGACAGACATGATATTTTGGCTCTCCGCGGGCTTTACAGCGTGGTTCATCTGGCCCCAGGTTATCAGCAGCAATTCATTTGTAATATGGATCTTGCTTGGTATGGAAGCAGCTTGTTATGCTGTAAGCATTATTAAGTTTGGGCGGGAAACATGCACACATGCATATCTTTCAAAATTCTGGGGGCTTACCTTGCTTGCCGCATTTACAGACCTTATCCTGAACGGTAATGCAGGCTTTCTATTTTATTTCTGTCTTTGCTCCGGCATTGTTTCTCATCTGGACAGGATATTGATTACACTTATTTTACCAAAGTGGCAGCACGATATTCCAAGCGCTTACCATGCTTACCTCATTAGAAAAGGAAAATCTTTTAAGAAATTTATTTTATTTAATTAGATAATATTATTGTGATAATAGTTTGGATTTTTAATGATCATTCTTAAACACTTTTTGCAATAAATGTCTCTGCTGTCTTTTATTCAATATAGTTACTTCAGGCGTTATCAAAAGCTCGTAAACGAAAATCGATATCATGCAGATAAATGTCAGCAACATGTTTTTCAGCAACTAATTAACAGTGCAAAAAATACTTTGTTTGGTAAAGAGCACCAGTTTGAAAAAATAAAAACACACGACGATTTTACAAAGCTTGTGCCGGTAAGAGAGTACGAAGAAATAAATCCTTACATACAAAAAATATTGTTACGTGAAGAATCAGTATTGTGGCCCGGCCTGCCGTTATTCCTTTCAAAAACTTCTGGCACTTCAGGTGATCCGAAATACTTGCCGATAACCAATGAGTTTTTGAGGAGTACACAGTTTGCAGCAAAGTACATGCTCTGCAACTTGTCTGCTATTGCAGACTATAGAAAATTCCTGGGAAAAGAATTTTTTTATTTAACCGATCAGCAAAATTTTGAAGAGGTAAATGGTTTCAGGTGTGGTGCCATCTCTTCAATAAAATCATTTTATATGCCGGGGTGGGCTTCTCGTTTTTCTGTTCCCAAAAAAGAGATCAACAATATAGCTGACCCAGCAAAAAAAATTGATGCTATTATTGAAAGCATTCAGCATTGTGATATAAGAACAGCAGTCGCTTTACCTGTTTACCTTTCACATTTTCTAAAACAGTTTGAGGTAAGAACCGGAAATAAGTTCAAAAATATTTTTCCAAATTTCAATGTGTTGTTCCTAAGCGGGATGAATTATGAACCTTATGAAAGCCTTATGCGCCAGCATTTGGGAAAAGATACTATTATCATGGAAAATTATTCAGCTACCGAAGGCAATTTCGCTTACCAGGCTGTTCCCGGTAAAAAAGGTATGGAGCTGATTTGTAACCAGGGAGTTTTTTACGAGTTTATACCGATAGGTGACGCCGACAAAGGATACCCATTACGCTTACCGCTACACGCAGTTGAAAAAGGAATGCTTTATAATATCATTATTTCTGCAAATAGTGGTTTATGGGCTTATAGGATGAATGATATTGTTGAATTTATTTCAACAGAACCTTATAGGCTTGTGGTAAATGGAAGACTTAAAGATATTTTTTCTCCTTTTGGTGAACACATGCTGCCCTTGCAAGCCGAACAGGCCATCGCGGAAACATGCAGGCAAACTCATCAAACACTTACTGACTTTATAATGATATCCGATTTTAATTTTAAAAGTTATCGCTATAAATGTTACGCTGAATTTGAAAGTGAAATGAACGATAGCTTTGCTTTTTCAACCATCCTTCACAAACAACTTTGCAAAAACAATAGTTACTACCACGACCTTGTAAAAACAGGCGCCGTTACGATGCCCAAATTAATCCCTGTAAAAAACAATTCTTTTGAAATATTAACGGGCACATCTGATTATTATGCGCAGCAAAAAATGACGCATTTGATAAGCGATAAAAACATTATTGCAAAATTGGAAAGTATATTAGACCAGTTAATTACATAAAAAATTAACGCCATAGGTGGAGATCTTGAAAAAAAAGATATTAAATCGTACACCTTTATTTGATATCTGAACATTTACTTTGAGAGGTTTTCACTAATTTAATAAATCAATAATTAGATTGCACTTGAAAAAAACAATCCGGCGTATGGCATTGGGCATTATATTGCTGGTCGTAGTATTGATAATTTATTACGCATGGATTTCCTTCCCTATAATGACAGGTTTTGCCGCCAAGCAGTTGTGTACCTGCACTTTCGTTTCCGGCAGGAATCAAAAAGATATTGAGTCAAATGAACTGGGTTTTTTCCCGTTAAAGTTTGTAAAAAATGTGGTTAACCTGCAGGACTCATCTGTTACTTCTACCATATTAGGAATGGCAAAGAAGGTAGCCTTCTATCGCAAAGGAATTGGTTGCACGCTTATCAATAGCATCACAGAAGACCAATTGAAGTCACAAGTGTTTTCTATTTCACCACCTCCGGCAATTAATACCGATTCCATTGCGTGGCCCTTTGGTGATAAAATTATCGGCAATTTGCCTTCAGCAATTAGCAAGGATAAATTGAATGCGGCGGTTGACGAGGCATTTACCGAACCGTATCCAAAAAAAAAGCAAAGAACCCGTGCAGTAGTGGTACTGTATGATGGCGGGCTTGTAGCTGAAAAATATGCGCCAGGTTATACAATACATTCCAAAATGTATGGCTGGTCAATGGCAAAAAGTGTTACGTCTGCTTTAATTGCCACCCTTGTAAATCAAGGGAGGTTGAATGTTGGCCAGCTTGCGCCGGTGCCTGAATGGGGGAAACAAAGTGACCCGCGCCATTTTATCACACTTAAAAATTTATTACAGCAAACAAGCGGCCTTGACTTCCTGGAAAATTATACAAAGGCAAGCGACGTAACTAATATGCTTTATAAAAAAGATGATATGGCTGCTTACACGGCGGGACACACGCTGTCGCAAGAGCCTGGGAGAGTTTTTAATTATTCCAGCGGAAACAGTAATATACTTTCCCGTATTATAAGGCAAACAGTGGGCGAAAAAGAATATCCTGCCTATCCGTATAATGCCTTGTTTTATAAGATTGGCATGTACCATACGTTAATGGAGCCAGATGCTTCAGGAACTTATGTTGGCTCTTCATATATTATGGCTACAGCAAGAGATTATGCAAGGTTTGGTTTACTGTATTACAATGATGGTGTATGGAATGGCGAAAGGATTTTGCCTGAAGGCTGGGTGCAGCAGACAATTACGCCACCTGCCTCCAATCCATTAAAAAATTATGGTTACCAGTTTTGGCTGAATGGTTTCGATAAAGACCATCCTGATCAGATAAAATATCCTGATGTACCTGCAGACATGTATTATTGTGATGGATTCGGATACCAATACATTTACATTATTCCTTCAAAAAAATTAGTGGTAGTCAGATTAGGTCTTACTCTTGATAATTCTTTTGATGAGAATGCATTTTTGAAAAGCATTATTGAAAGCATTTCTTATTAACAGAGCAATAAGATTTCTTAGGAACTCAGGAAGCTTGCACTACTCCTTTATCTCAGGTATGGTTATCTTTTCGATATCAGCATTCCTGCATTGCTCATTGTACATCTCTACTTCTTTTTGAAGTTCGTTGTATTGATTTTTTAAAGGTTGCCATTGCCCGTTTAATGCCGTTAGCCGTTCACGTGAGCCAGAGGTTACAAAGGGGGTGTTTATATCATTTTCACCCTTCACAAATATATAATCCGCACTGAGCATGTTTACAAAATTGATGACGTCGTCATTGCTTTGTGATTTTGGCTGTACCAGTTTCTCTTCCCATTTGATTAATTTTTTTATCAAAGACTTGCCGGTGTCAATTACTGCCTTGTACTTTATCGTATCAACTAAAAGGTCACCTAGTTCGGTTATTTGCTTGCGTACCAACCGCATTTGGTTTACATCGTCATGTATCTCTTTTATTTTGCCATCAATTTCGGCGACTAGTTGTTGCTGCTGTGCATAATCGGCAGGTGTTGCATCAATACGCGGATCAGCGAGCACCTTAAAGCTGGTTGTTCTTTCTTCCTTATCTGTTTTCAGGCGTGCCCGGTAAACACCTGGCGCTGCTTTCCGGCCTTTATAGCTGCCCTCGATAAACACATCTTTTACTCCCGGCAAAGTAGTATACCGCATATCCCAAATAAAGCGGTTAAGCCCTGGCTTATTCGGCAATAGCGCATTTGCTTCCGGGCCGCCCTGGAACTTTGTAAACTTTTTATCGGGTTTTGTTGAATAGCTGCGTATTAGTTGTCCTTTTTCATCCAGTATATCTAGTGTAAGTTGTATAGAATCTGGCTTTGCGGGAACCAGGTAATATATAGAAACTCCTGTTGGGGGATTGGTTCCTGCGTTTGAAACCGTTGGAGCTTCATCATCATCATCTGGTGTGGCATCAAGGGCGCTGCTCCCGGAAACACGGTAGGCATCAGAGGGCTTTAATATTTCAAATTTTTTAGTGCTATCGCCGCTGCTGAATTCCCTGAAGACATTGATATCATCAAGTATCCAGAAAGCCCTGCCCATGGTGGCTGCAATAAGATTTCCCTTATGTACTTCGAGATCGGTAATGGGTGTTACCGGTAAATTCAATTGCTGGTGCTTCCACGTTTTGCCACCATTATAAGAAATATAAAATCCCGTTTCTGTACCAGCATATAAAAGATCCTTTTGCACATCATCTTCACGTACGCATCGTGTGAATGCCCCATAAGGAATGCCATCGCTTATATTGGTCCATGTTTTTCCATAATTGCTAGTCTTATAAATAGCTGGGGCCAGGTCATTAAACTTATAGCGTGTGGTAGCAATGTAAGCTGTTGCTTTATCAAACGGAGAAATTTCAACACAATTTACCAAACATTCACGCAGACCTGTAGGTGTTACATTATTCCATGTTTTTCCGTCATCGCGGGTAAGGTACACGAGACCATCATCACTGCCAGTCCATATTACGCCCTTTTCAAGGGATGATTCTTTTACATAGGCAATGGTAGCATAATTTTCACCTCCTGCGCCTTCATTGGTGTAAGGCACACCACTTTGGCCCATCTTAGCCGTATCATGACGGGTAAGGTCAGGCGAAATAACTTCCCAGTTAATTCCTTTGTTGGCGGTGCGCAATAAAACATTACCCGCATGATAAAAAATATTGCGATCGTTGGGAGAATTTACAACAGGCGCATTCCAGTTGAAACGGTATTTCATATCTTTTGGCTGTACCGACTGGTACTGTATCGGCGCCACCATTACGGGTTTGGTTTCCTGGTTTTGCTGGTCAAGATATTCAATAGTACCCTGGTAACTTCCGCCCATTACATACCTTGGATTATCCGGGTCAAAGGCAATAAAAGCACTTTCACTTCCGGCAGAAAAAGTCCAGTTGCGGTCTCCAATGCTGCTACCTGCCAGGTTACGGCTTACGATCATTACAGAACCGTCGTCCTGCTGGCCACCATACACATAATAGGGAAAACGATTGTCGGCAATTACCCGGTAAAACTGGCCCGTTGGCTGGTTATTTTCAGTTGTCCATGTGGCGCCGGCATTAAAGCTTATTGCCGCACCTCCATCATTGGAAATGATCATGTTCTTATCATTTTGGGGGTTGATCCACATCTGGTGATAGTCTCCATGTGTGCCATGGATACTGCTCCATGTTTTGCCTCCATCAATGGATTGCAATCCGGGAGAATTGAAAACATAAACGGTGTTTTCGTTTTGCGGATCTACCGTAAGTTCAATGTAATACCAGGCTCTTTGCACCAGCCGGTGATCTTTGCTCACACGATCCCAACTTTTGCCCGCATCATTGCTGGCAAATAGTCCTCCCTCTTCTTTTTGTGTATCACCTTCTACTATCGCATACAATTTTTCAGGATTAGAGCGGGAAACACCAATGGCCATCTTACCTTTTTCTTTGGGCAAGCCCTTCTCAATTTTTTTCCATGTTTCACCGGCATCGGTTGATTTGTACATGCCGCTTCCTTTGCCACCGCTTCTTATTTCCCAGGGTGTGCGTTGATGGTCCCACATCGCGGCGTATAAAATTCTCGGGTTTGTCATATCCATGCTCAGGTCAGCGCAACCCGTATGCTCATCCACATACAAAACTTTTTTCCAGGTATTACCGCCATCAACAGACTTATAAACGCCGCGCTCTTCAGTTGGGCCATACAACGCACCCTGCGCTGCAACGTATACAATCTCGGGATTGCCAGGTTGGATGCAGATTGATGCAATGTGGCGGGTAAGGTCTAGCCCCTTTTTACTCCAGGTTTTACCGGCATCGGTTGATTTATATACACCATCACCATACGAAGCCATCACTCCACGTACTGCATGTTCGCCCATCCCAACATAAACCACATTGGGGTCGGTTTCACATACGGCCACGGCGCCTACGGAACCAGTTTTAAAAAAGCCATCCGAAATGTTTTGCCAGGTGTTACCGGCATCGGTTGTTTTCCATACACCGCCGCCCGTAGTACCCATATAATATACAAGCGGATCATCCACTACACCAGTGGCCGCTACTGAGCGGCCACCCCGGAATGGCCCAATGTTTCGCCATTTTAAATTTCTATAAGATGAATCTGTGACTTCGGGTGATGATACAGTCAGCAGGGGCTCAGTAGCTTTTTTCTTTCCGGATTTTTGCTGCGCATTTGCGTGTCCAATAAAAATAAAGCAGGTGAAAATTAAAAATATTTTTTGCATGTAGGGTTTTAAAATGGAATTTGAAGATATGAAACAATCATCATCATTAAAATTTGAAACGTGGTTTTAATACAGCAGTAAATAATATTTGTTGGATAAACCATGCAGGAATTTATTTTATTTCTTTGCCTCCTTTTTCTTGAAATTCTCTTAGATTTATAACTTATGAATGCATCCGGCGGTGTACCAGTAACCTGTAAGAGCTGTGGGCATATATTTGAGGGGAACTATTGCAACCGGTGCGGTGAAAAAGTTTACACACGGCACGACAGCACTATGCTTCACCTCGTGGAAGAAAGCGCTCATTTCATCACCCATTTTGAAGGGAGTTTTTTTAATACTTTGAAAGCATTAACTGTCCCAGGCAAACTGGCAACAGACTATTGCAACGGCATTAGAAAAAGATATTTTAAACCAATATCTTTTTTTCTTTTGGTGATCGTGCTGTATTTATTGTTTCCGCTCGCCGAAGGGCTTAACCAAAGATTATCATACCATCTCGTTAATCCCTTTTATGGCGGCTATGCAACCAAAAAATTAGAACGTATATTACAGCATACGGGACTTACAGTTCAGCAGGCTTCAGATATTTTTCATCAAAAGTCCGAGAAAGCTTCCAAGTTTTTTTTACTGATACTCATTCCTGCGTCTGCACTAATACTGCAAATGTTTACTTTTAAAAAACACCGTTTGTTTTTTGACCAGGTCATACTGGCCACTGAAATCAATACTATTTTTATTCTTCTGGCATTTTTTATTTTGTCTTTATTTATAAAATTATTTTCTGTCCTGGTACATTTCTTCGCCACGGTAAATAGTGGATTCTTTGAAGCTTTTATGGCACTGATTTTGGTGCCTCTTATATTCTTATATATTTACCGCGCGATCCGGAGATTTTATGGATTCAAAGGCTTGCAAGCCGCCTTGCTAACTGTCGCCTTCATTATTTTATACGGCTTCTTTTTCCAGTTTATTTATAAATTTCTTTTGTTTGAAGTGGTGATATGGCAAGTGCATTAGTTTACCTCATGAAAAATTTTATTAGAAAACTATAAAAAAAGCAAAAGAGTTTTTAGCTTAGAGCTTAATCAAAAAACTTTATTATGAGAAAGGTAATCCTTCCAGCACTCTATAACAAATTATAGAAGGCCTATCGGAATAATTTCCGGTTTATATGTAAATCATATCCGGTCTGAGTGTCTTAAAATATTTTGGATTTAAAGATTTACGAGATACAAGGTCCACTTTGTGATCCAGTATCTTTTCCAGCTCGTCCTCAAGGTCAATGATACGCATACCAACTTGGTCAGAAAATTCTACCATTACCTCAATAGCTTCACCATCTTCTGTCGGGGTATCGGAGCTATGCGAACCAAATAGGGCAAGAGACTTAAATCCATATCTTTTTTGAAGAGAGGATTTAGCCAGTTGTAATTTCTCTACGATTTGATGTTTATCAATCATGTGATAAAGATAATTTTTTAATCTTCCCGCAGTAAATGGA
This sequence comes from Ginsengibacter sp., assembly GCA_040007435.1. Taxonomy (GTDB): domain Bacteria; phylum Bacteroidota; class Bacteroidia; order Chitinophagales; family Chitinophagaceae; genus Ginsengibacter. Next base: position 25,037 of record JBDTUZ010000045.1, read on the forward strand.
TTTTATAACTGTTCTGTTCCGCTTACCCGCCGGTTATTGCCATTCACATAAACAAAAATAAGATTTGGTTTTCATTATTATTTTTGCAGTTCAACTTCACTGGCTTTTTATTCAAGGCAACTTCAACTGAAAAAATATTGAACCGGCGCCAGCCCGGTTCCAGAAAGTCATTATTTACACTAAAACGATTACAATGAAAAAGTTGTTCGCATTACTTCTTTGCGCCTTTGCAGGTATGACTCTTGCCAGTTCCTGCATGCACAATGATCACGATACCAGTATTGGCTATAAAGAGGCAGAAGGCTACTATTCCATGAGAGCCTATTTCAGCAAAAGCAAGACAAGAAAAGTTGAAAGATATATGGATGAACAGGTGGGAAGGAGAAGCCATATGTCATTTATAAATTCGCAGATTGACGGCACGATCGCTCTTGACGATGATACAAAATTTTACATAAAGAAATACCCCGGCTATCTGGAAATAAAACTGGACAAAGATGCAAATTCTCACGAGAGCTATGATGAAATAAAATCAATGTGCCAGGGAATAAAGAAAGTATTAACGCATTAAACATAACTTATGAAACTAGTATGCTCTGCTTCGCTTATTTTAATATTTATTGCCTTCGGAGTAAAGACAAGTGCGCAACCCGGACAGGATGTATCTACAACCATTTTGCATCTTGATAGCGCCTTCTGGAAGGCATACAATACCTGTGATACTGCGCAGTTAAAAAACTTTATAGCAGATGATGTCGAATTCTATCACGATAAAGGAGGTATCACTACAGGCGCACCAGCACTTATTGAATCTATCAGGAAAAATTTATGCGGGGGCGATGGTTACCGGCTGAGGCGGGAGGCAGTAACAGGCTCCGTGAAGGTGTATCCTATGAAAAATAATAATGAAATATATGGAGCCGTTATTTCCGGTGAGCACGTATTTTATGTAACAGCAAACGGCAAACCAGAGTACCTCGATGGCCAGGCGAACTTTACGCACTTATGGCTGCTAAAAAACGGAAAGTGGAAAATGACCCGCATACTTAGTTATAATCATCGCCCTGCAGAATACAAAAACACGAGGAAAGAAATTGAATTACCTTCAAAACAACTGGAAACGCTTGCAGGCACTTATAAAAGTGCGCAATCAGGCACGATGAATATTGTAATAGAAAACAACGTCCTCATACTGCAGGGCGGCAATAACAGGTATCTGCTTTATCCGCTAAGTGATACACTGTTTTTTACCAAAGAACGCGACCTCACGTTTGAATTTATTAAAGACGCAACAGGCAATCCTGTTAAGATGGTTGTGAATGAGCATGGAGCTAAAGTGGATGAATTGATGTTTGAAAAGTAAAATTTCTTTATTCATTTTGCCCAGGTTACATTTTACTATATGCTACAGTATTGACTAACGATACTTTCGCATGACGGGTATCATTTTAATAAATTTTACCGCAGTCCATGTCATTGATTATTTATAGTTTTAAGGCTCACGTACGATTTGGATAACGCCTTTACATAAAAAAAACTCAACCAATGACTCTCGAAAGACTGCAGCAAGTAATCAACAAAATGTTTGAAAGCATCACTGCTCAAATACCAAATTATAAAAGCAGTGATGCTGATTGGAATATTTCTTCAGGGAATACGGCTGTATGCATTATAGATGATGACGGAAATATTTACGGGAAAATATGGGGCGATGATAAAGTAAGAGGCCGCGGTTTCTATGATGTCGCATATCGTAAAGCCTCACAGGTATGGATAACCGGCTACAAGACCGGCGAATACGAAAGGCTCGTATTTACTGACAAGCTGAATTATGAAGATTTTGGAATAGAACTGCCCGATCTTATGGGCTGGGAAGGCGGCCAACCCATTCAACTGGATGCTGAAACCCTTATCTCCTGTGGATTTAGCGGCTTTAAAGGTGTTAATGATCTCGCCATTGTAAAACGGGCTGCCGATGAAGCAATGGTATGATTTCCAAAATCTATTGCTTAAAATTGATTTTCTAAAAAGCGCTTGCTTTTATCTTCAGTTTCATTTTAGCAGTGTAAAGTGTGCGACTAATTTCAAAAAAAATTTTTTTTGATTTCCAAACTTATCGTAATATTGCGTTTAGAATGGGAGCAACAAAATCATATGAGTTTAGTGTAAAGGAAAACAAACTTGCAAAAGTTGCAAAGGCTTTGGCACATCCTGCAAGGATTGCTATTTTAAATTTATTGTCAAAAAGGCAAACTTGTGTATGCGGGGATATAGTGGATGAATTACCGCTTTCCCAGAGTACCGTTTCGCAACATCTAAAGGAATTGAAAGACGCGGGGTTGATAACCGGGGAAATTGACGGCGCCAGGGTTTGCTATTGCATAGATGCGAAAGAATGGAAAGCCGCACAAGCTGTATTAAATCAAATGTTTGAAACCTATAAGGGTGGCACCAATTGCTGCTAACCTTTTTTTTGAAAATAATCATCGTAATATTTCGATAACTTTAAATATAAATTCAATGGAAACTCAGGACAACGTAAAAGAAATGGTAAGGCAGAAATATTCAGAAATTGCTTTACAGGATAAAGATACCAATGCAGCATCGTGCTGTGGTGCCAGTGGTTGCAGCACCGAAGTATATAATATTATGGCGGATGATTATACAACCCTTGAAGGGTATAATCCTGATGCCGATTTGGGATTAGGATGTGGCCTTCCTACGCAATTTGCAAAAATCAAGCAAGGAGATGTAGTCATCGACCTGGGCAGTGGCGCAGGTAACGATGCATTTATAGCAAGGCACGAAACAGGTGAAACGGGAAAAGTTATTGGTATTGACTTTACACCGGCGATGATTGGCAGGGCAAGGCAAAATGCGGAAGTAAGGGGATTTAATAATGTGGAGTTCAGGCAGGGAGATATAGAAAAAATGCCGGTTACTGCAAACACTGCGGATGTAATAGTCAGCAATTGCGTATTGAACCTGGTGACAAATAAAGATGCTGTAGTTAAGGAAATATACAGGGTGCTAAAGCCAGGCGGCCATTTCTCAATTTCCGACATTGTGCTGGAAGGAGAATTGCCAAACCAAATTAAAAATGCGGCGGAAATGTATGCAGGTTGCGTTGCGGGCGCTATTCAGAAGCGGGTATATTTAGATTTGATGGAAGCAAACGGGTTTAAAAAAATCACTGTTCAAAGGGATAAAGCTATCATCGTTCCCGATGACATTTTGAGTAACTATTTATCAGCAGAGCAAATGGCGGCATTCAAACAATCGGGTACGGGCATCAGGAGCATAACCGTATATGCAGAAAAGCCATTGGATGAAAAAGCTTGCTGTGACAGCAATTGTTGTAACTAAAATTAGTTTCATGCACATTGAAAAAGCCACGGATGAAAGACGTGGTGAAATAATTGGTTTGCTACAATCACAAAAACTGCCATCAGAAGACTTGCCTTCAGTGCTCTGTGATTTTTATACGGCCATTGAGGATGGAAGAGTGATTGGATTGATCGGCATAGAGCGATATGCCCACTATGGTTTACTCAGATCGATGGTGGTTCACCCGGATTACAGGAACAGGCATATCGCACAAGCACTTGTAAGAACGGTTGAAGAAACGGCAGCGTCGTCTGGTATTAGTTTGATGTTTCTTCTAACAGAAACTGCCGAAAAATATTTTGAAAAAGAAGGATATGATGTAATAACCAGGGACGAAGTTCCCGATGAGGTAAAGACAGCTACAGAGTTTAGCCATGTATGTCCTGTAAGTGCCATTGTGATGAGAAAGCATTTGTCAACGATAAGATCTAAATTGTAAGTAGTAGTTTCCGCTACCAGCGAAATATTTATGGCAGCTTTTCAAAACGCATAAATTTTATCCCAATGAGAATTGCACTTTTTAGCGATATACATGCAAATCTTCCTGCCCTGGAAGCCTGTTTAAAAAACATAGATGAACAAAGACCCGATGCCATTTATTGCCTTGGAGACCTGGTGGGATATAACATTTGGCCGAATGAAGTAATTAATGAAATCCGCAAAAGATGTATTCCAACCATTGCCGGTAATTACGACCAGGGTATTGGCTTGCTGAGTGACGATTGCGGCTGTGCCTATAAAACAGAACCAGAAAAGGAAATGGGTAAAATTTCGATTTCCTTTACCAACTCTACCGTAAAGCCGAAAGAAAGAAATTATTTAAGAACATTACCTGCGCACATTAAAATAGAATTTCAGTTGAACAATGACAAGCTTAATTTGCTGTTAGTTCATGGCAGCCCGAGAAAGATAAACGAATATTTATTTGAAGACAGGGATGAAAAAAGTTTATTAAGAATAATGGAAGTAGCTGATGCAGACATCATGTGTTTTGGGCATACGCACAAACCATATCATAGGCTATTATCTACTGCTGAAGGTGAAAACACGCGCTATCGTCATGCTATTAACATTGGCTCGGTGGGCAAGCCAAAAGATAACAATCCCAAAGGCTGTTACGTAATGGTAACTATCACAGAAGAAAGTTCAATCACAAACAAAGATGCAGTAAAGGTTGACTTTATACGGTTTGATTATGACGTGGAAAAAGCAGCAAAAGCCGTGGAAGAAAGCCCGCTGCCAAATGAATATGCGGATATGTTGAGAAAGGGGATATGAATAATAGTTTGCGGATGCACCAGCATACTAAATACTGTGTTAGCGATTCTTTTTCTAATGCTGCGTAAAAAAAGTTCCACAGTAATTCACAGATAAATAACCCGTTTTAGAGTTTGCTCCCTGATCGCTAATCAATACTTTTACAGCCTAACTGTTACTTATGTTGAGAAGGGTCGGCAACGATTGTTTAGCTTACATTACCTCACATATTCTGATGTGGATATTGCTATCTGTCACAACTACGGTAACAGCGCAGCAAAAGTCAGCCACCCACAAAAACTTTCCTTTGCAAACAACAATCTACCTGCATTTGCCGGATCATCATGATACCGCATTTCAATCTGTAGAGGGCGGGCAAAGTTATCATGACAATAATGAGACTAGTGATAAACGGGACGCTAAAATGTATACTCCATTTGTAGGAAATCAAAGTGAGCCCGCCAAAAAATATTCCGTTGAAGGCATCATCACGCTCACCATACAAACAACGCCAACCACCTGTGGCTATTCCAATGGAAGTATTGTAATTACTGCTGCGGGAGGCACTGCTCCTTACTTGTTTTCAGCCACAATCGCCGGATCAACATTCACCCAAAATACGGGCAATTTTCAAAATCTCACAGCGGGCTCTTACCAGTTCACCATAACAGATGCCAATGGGCAGGCTGTAACAACAGTTGTAGATTTGTCCAACACATTTGCGCCCCCTTCAGTGTCGATAAGTGCCTACATGAATCCATCAGGTTGCGCAACCTTCGATGGCGGACTTACTTTATCAGCAAGTGGCGGCGCTCCACCTTATTCCTATAGCCTTGACAATTCCAATTATCAAAGCAGTAATGTGTTTACCGGCCTGTCCCAGGGATTGTACCTTGCTTTTGCAAGGGATGCTAATGGCTGCATTCGACAGACTTATGGAAATTTTCTCAGCGGCAGCAACAATGCTTGTTTCGGAGTTGGCTTGTCCTATTCCTATTATTCCTGCAATAACAACGGAATTATAACGATTCCACAGATAGTCTTTGGGGTGCCGCCATACCAGTACTCTCTGGATGGCATGAATTACCAGGACGACAATAATTTTTACAACCTTGGTTCAGGCTTTCAGCATGTGTATTTAAAAGATGCCGCCGGAGTTGTTAACGTATATACTATAACCATATTCCAATATTGTGCGATTGATATTTCTGCAACAGTTACAGATGCAAGCTGCGGCAGCAATGATGGGCAATTGATGGCAAGTGCTGCCAATGGCGCAGCACCCTACACGTACTCGTTAGATGGCGTTAATTTTCAAAACAGCAATACTTTTACCGGCCTTGCTCCCGGTAACTATACCCTTACTGTTAAAGATGTAAATGGAGAAACTGTTTCTGTTGATGAATCTATTGGTAACGGCTGCCCCACAGTCACTGCAATAGCTGCCGATGAAACATGTAGTCAGAAAAACGGTACCATTGTATCAACCGGTGCCGGTGGCAGCATGCCGTATAGGTTTTCAATTGATGGCATCAACTTTCAAAACAGCAATACTTTTACCGGCCTTGCCGCGGGCAGCTACACCATTACCATAAAAGACGCAGCAGGCTTCACATCTACAGCCCCTGTAACTGTAAACGGTAATTGCTTACTGGTAAACATAAATATTACGAACGCAGTATGTAGCAAAACAAATGGCAGCATAAGCCTATCGGCAACTAACGGAACTGCACCTTACCAGTTTTCAATTGATGGAATTAATTTCCAGGATGGCAATTCATTTACTGGCCTTGCCGCCGGCGATTATACCATTTCTGTAAAAGACGCCACAAATGCACAAAAAGATTCTGCTGTTACCATAACAGAAACTCCTGCACCAAAGGCAAGCCTCGCAGTAACACAGGCTTCATGTACCAATTCAAATGGTTCTATAAACATTACAGCCACCGGCGGTACAGCACCGCTTCAATACAGTACAGATGGTATAAGTTTTCAGAACAATAATGTTTTCAATAATCTTGACTCAGGCGTTTATGTGGGATACGTTCAGGATGCCAATGGATGCATTGGAACAGATACCGTACAGCTAACGGCCTTGCCTACCCCGGTAGTTTTTATTGGCAATGATACTTCACTCTGCAACGGCCAGGTCATTACACTCGCAGCACCGCAGGCACCGGGCTATACATTTTTATGGCAGGATAGTTCAACAGCTTATAATAATGTCGTAAGCAAACCCGGAACCTATAATGTAAGAATTACAAACCAGTTTAATTGTTCGGCATCAGATACAATCAGCATTACATACAAGTCGCTGCCTGTCATTTCTCTTGGCAGTGACACAGCCATCTGCAGCACGCAACACCTGTTGTTAAATGCATCTTATCCCCAGTCGGCTTATCTCTGGCAGGATGGCTCGGGCGCTCCAAATTTTGATGTTTCCCTACCAGGTACGTTTACCGTGAAGGTTACCAACAGTTGCGGTGTTACCAGTGCTTCCATTATGGTGAGCCTAAAAAACTGTGCATGCAAATTTTATATCCCCACCGCATTCACGCCCGACAAAGATGGTAAAAACGATATTTTCAAACCGGGGTACCAATGTCTTTTCAGCAACTATGAAATGAAATTGTATAACAGGTTTGGGCAGCTCATGTTTAGTTCGCTAGACCCTGCAACTGGATGGGATGGATCATTTAAGAATAAGCAGCAACCAATTGGTGTGTATGTTTATGAAGTGCTTTACAAAGACAACATCACCGGCAAATCAGAGCATATAAAAGGAACTGTAACATTGCTGCGCTAAGAAAGTAACGATCTATCGGCGCAACATTTTTTTGAAGAAAGAATGAGCATCAAACAACATCACATTTTACTTCGCAGCGTTTATTCTTATTACTTCTCCGCCACCGGCAGGCAGTTCAAGCGTCAACGAACTTTGTGAATTCACTTCTTTCGTTTCCTTTACCAGCAGGTTGGGATGGTTCACCGCATCCGGACCATCCTTATAAATTTCCGCCTGGTAATTGCCTGCGGGCAAAAAATTAAATGGGATGGTAACTGTTCTTGCGGTATTGTTATTAATGGCGCCAATATACCAGTCTGTTCCCTTTCTTCTTGCTATGGAAACCCACTGCCCAACTTCGGCACCCGGCACAACTGTTTCGTCCCACACCGTAGGCAGCCTGCAAAGAAGATCAAAACCTTCCTGTCCTTCATAAGCTTCCGGCTCATCGCACACCATGGACATGTGGTTTTCTAAAACGATATACATTGCCAGCATGTGGCAGCGAGTGCCTAATACATGTGGTCGTAAAGTGGTTACTTTAAAATTATTCGCTGGTGCAGCCCTGAAACCACCCAGGTGGTAATCGGTGCAACCCGCAAGTCCGCGTGTAAAGGGAATATTGATATCATCATCAGGTGTAATAAGGTTGCCCCATTTATCATTCTCGTAATTCAATGTGCCCTCACGGGTTGATTCGTTAGGATACGTGCGGCTCAGGCCTGTGGGTTTAAATGCTCCATGAAACTGTATTTCCAAATGATGTACTGCTCCCTTTTGCAAAATCTCTTCCTGCATTTTTACCATCTCCTGGTCATCACGATCCATAAAGTCAACCATCATCCCTTCAATACCCCATTTCTCAAACAGGGCAAAAGCGGTATCAAGTTTTGGATAGAGCGCCTGCCAGTGTACCCAGAAACGCAGCCTTACGCCCTTGCCTTTTGCATAATCGCTTAGCGCCTGTATATCCAGTCCCGGTCTTGGCTTCGTTACATCCGTATTAGGACCGGGTGCATATTGTTCGCCATCATTTTGATACCATGCCACCTGCCGGTAACCGATCACGGTATGGTATTCAATGCCGTTCCTGGCGCAGAAATCAATATAGTATTTTTCAAAATCAAAGTTCTCGCCCGGCTCCCACGTAGTGTCTGGCGATATGTCACCGTTCCACCAATGGAAGGTTGCTTTACCTGGCTTCAGCCAACCGAGGTCCGTGATTTTGCATGGATCCGCAAGGTCTGTAAGAATATTGGACTCAATTAATGCGCCTACGCGATCACTAATCATCATTACACGCCATGGCGTATGGTGCGGAAGTGTTGCTTTCACTTTAACAGCATCCTGTCCGGGAAGCGGGCTAAGCTGGCTGGTAAGTATCCCGTCTCGTTTTATAAGCGACATGCCTGCATAATCTAAAAGATTTGCTTCCGTGATTGCCATGTATATTTTGCCCGGAAATTCAAAAAGAGCCGGCATGTCCATTAATGTATCATTTTTAATATCCTGTAAAGGCATCACCGTGTACAGGTGCTCGTGAGAAGTGGTAAAGTTTTCAAGAAACGCCACTCTTGCCGTGGGATTGCCCAGAAGATTGAAGCTCGTATTTTCATCGGTAAGTACATAATCGGGCCAGTTCTTTTGTTCCGGAAATTCATAACGAAAACCAATACCATCATTGAACACCCTTACCCTTAAATTGACTATTCTTTTCTTACCGGTACTTTCCTGCAAGGGAATCATGGCTTCCCTGTAAGCGTCGTGCACTTTACTCGTTTTTCCTTCGGGTAAAGTGTAGTCTTCAATGCCATCGGTGATGGCCACACGACCCGCTTTAATGTCGTTGCCAAAAATATCATTGCCGGTAAAGGTGAGGCCAAGCTTACTATCCGCTACCAAACTTTTATTTTTATAAGTAACCGAATACCCGGGGTGACCAGCCGCAATAGCAAACGTAAAGCTGAGTTGTTTGTCAGGAGATGAAACGTTTATCTTCTTTTGGGCAAAAAGAAAGTTAACGCAGGCAAGCAATAAAATACCGATGAATGTTTTCTTTATGAACATAGCAATCTGATTTTATAACAATGTTACATTAAAAAATAACTATTGTGTTTAAAGGGTGCATTTACATTTGTCACAGACTTCCGCAGGGTTGCCTGCCCTACCAAAACTAATGCTGAACAGGAATAAAGCCTGCAAAAGGTTGGCAACCCCCCAGGACAAGACTATGTTTGAACCAATAGAAAGCGGAACAAGAGTTACCATCACATTCAGGAATATTTCACGGGGTATAAAGCCCGAAAACAATGAGGTGGGCACAGAGCAAACATTGGAGAAACTGGCCGCTATGTAGAATGAGGATTTGTTATTGATGATATGTCTGTAAAAATTTAAATGCCGGGCTAAATTATTACTGCTTAACTTTATTGATACCCAGAATCATTGTCTTTACATCACTCTTTATGGCTAAAATTTTAGTAATCGATGATGACAAGCCCATACTTGAAGTAGTGCAAACTATACTCACTAATGATGGTTATGATGTTGAAACGATTTCTGACTGGCCCGAAGTTTACGAGAAAATCAAGTCGTACAAACCCGACCTGGTCATTCTTGATATTTTTATTTCAGGATCTGATGGAAGGGTTATTTGTAGAGAATTAAAAAAATCTAAAACAACCGCAAAGATCCCTGTGATCCTTTTCTCTGCAACTAACAGGTTAGAATCTTATACAAAAGACAGCAATGCGCAGGGATATTTAAAAAAGCCTTTCCTTGCCGCAGACCTCCTTGAGATAGTGAGAGAGAATTTATGAACCTGTTGGATAATAATCTGCGTCAGCCTAACAAATTTTAAAGCCAAAGTTGTCAGGCGAAACACGATGCGTAATTTCCGCAGCAGCCATTTTCTTCATTTTTTTTACCTTGTGCATTCATCACAAAATCCCCAAATCATGAAACAACCCTGCTCATCCTTGTTATTATTTTGCCTGTTCCTCTTCAACGTCTCGTTGTCTCACGCACAAGTTGACCTGCCTTAAACACTAACATTTTCTTCTGATGATGCCGCCGACTGGACAGATGGCATAGCCGAAGACGGACAAGGCGGTACCGCCGACATTAATGGCCTTGACCTACAGCTGTACACGGCCGCCGCAGATCACACCACACTGTATCCCGGCTCTACGATCATCTGGCATGATAACAATTATTACTATTCATCTACCCCATCTTATACAGGTATCACTTCAGGCCCGGATATAACGGCTACGAATAACGGTGTACCGGCCATGGTAATTAAAAGTGCCAATGCAGCGGTTAATTTTTCCCTGCAATCCATCCGGTTGTACGATTGGGGATATACCAATGTAATTACTATTGAAACCTATGATAACAGCATACTCGTGGGGTCAGTTAATTTTACGCCGGACCCTTCTTATTTCCCAACTACTGTTTCGCAATCCGACCTTTTGATTCCTGCTTTTTTTAATAATGTGGATGAGGTACGCTTTTTCCCTAAAGCGCCTAATACCATATTCAACCTAAGTATGAATAACATCTCGCTTGAGGTTGCTGCCGGTGCAGTACCGGTAACTTTCAGCAGTATTACTGCCAGGCAGCAAAATAAGAATATAGCTATAGACTGGAAAGTAGAGAATGAAAGCGGCATTCGCGGTATGAAATAGAAAGGTCTGCCAACGGGCAGTCATTCAAAAGCATTGGCATGCTCAATGCAGGGGCGGGCTATGGCGGTGTAGCCAGCTATCATTGGCTCGATGACAATGTACTTCCCGGCAATAATTTTTACCGGATAAAAACAACCGACATCGCCGGAAAATTAACCTACACTTCTATTATAAAAATATACGCCGGCCACACAAAATCAGCACTGCATATATATCCCAACCCGGCTCCTGCGGGTATCGTACACCTGCAAATGAATGATATGCCCGCGGGAACATACCATGTAAAATTAATGAACAGTGCAGGTAAAACAATGCTGGTAAAAACAGTAATACATCCGGAAGGCAACAGCAATGAAGCATTCAATTTTAGTAATCTTCCAAAAGGTACGTATATACTCGAAGTGATCCACCCTGATCATACGAGGTCGAGGAGTACCATTGTGTATTAAAATTTAGCAGTGATTAGTACCATGTTGCAGCAGCCACAAACAAATGTTTGTAACTGCTTTTTAAAGATATTCCGGGGAGAGAAAGCACTTATTTATGACGCTTTAACGATGACGCATAATAATGGAAGGTTCCAAAGTCGCCCACCTCTTATTTCTATTTGAAACAAACCGTGACATTGTAAACCTCCGGTGACGCATGCAGGATAAATAGGCAGCATGTTAACTATTGCCGATGCAGGATTATGACCTGTCCCGAAGTTTTTTCAGATTGAGTTTTCTTCTTCATACAAAAAGCTGAAAAAAATTGCTACACTTGTCCTTCTCTTTGTTTACCTTTCCTTCAACTATCCATCTCCGTTTGATATCCCCGCCTGTTAGCCTCCTGCTCATTTTTAAAAACAACACAATTATGAAAAAAATTCTTCTGTGCTTTATCGTAGGCACATTTCTATTATCATGTAATGGTGGTACAGACAAAACTACCGGCGAGGTTACTAAAGACTCAACCGTTGCGACGGCTGCACCTGCGGTGGATCTTCCGTACATGGCTTCCTTTTCCAGCAGTTTTAATACTGATGTCTCAGATGCTGATTTAAAAACAGTGCTGGTGAGCTACAAAGACTGGGCTGATGGCAACATGGCCAATGTGGCAAAAGCATATGGCGATTCATTGATGTGGGACAAGACGAGCGGGGAGCACTTGAATCTGCCTAAGGCAGATATTATGAAGATGTGGACTACTTACAGGGACAGCCTGAGCTCGATAACTATTGATATGCAAGCCTGGCAAAAAATGTACGCTACTGATAAACAGGCAGGTTTTGTTGTAACATGGTATAAAGAAATTGACACTTATAAAAGCGGTAAGGCCGACTCTGGTTACTATCATGATATTAACATGGTAAAGGACGGAAAAATTACCTGGCTGGAACAATACAAAAGAGCAGCGAAATAATAGCAATATCTTTTATTGAAAAGCCCCGCTGATGGGGCTTTTTCTTTTAGTACAACAGCATCGGGGTTTACTACTATGTTCATGCTATTTCAAATAAGTCATACAAAAGAAACCCTTGGGCCCGGAAGACACTGTAATGGTCTTCGCAATATCTCTCAAACCCGGAGCTGTTAATTATTCTTTGCGTCATTCGATATCTTACCTTTATCAATTACTTTTTCCACCACCATCAACGCCTTTTTAAAAAGAAACTATGACGCCGGAAAAGCTCAGGGAAATTCCCCTCTTCGCAACACTCAATCCGGAAGAATTAAAAGACCTGCTCAGGCGCCTGCAAACAGAAAAATACAATGCCAATACCGTCATCTTATGGATGGATGAACCCGGCGATAAATTTTATGTGATTGAAAAGGGAGAAGTGCACATCAGCTATACCGACGCAGATGGTAAAGAGAAGACCCTGGGTGAGCAGGGTGAAGGAACTTTTTTCGGAGAACTATCATTGCTCGATGGAGGGCCCCATACCGCTACGGTACGTGCCGTAAACGATACAACGCTGCTCACCATCAACCGTGCTACTTTTTATAATTACCTCGATACGCATCCCCAGTTTTCCAGAACATTGCTTGCCATAATTGTGGACAGGCTGCGGACCAATACCATAAAGCTCCGGGAACATATTACCGGCACTTCCATTCCCCGTGAGCAGCCGGCTTCATTTCGCAGGTTTGTTGACAAAGCCGCGAGGTTCGTATCAAGCAGCCGTTTCCTCTTATATGCATTTATTTTCATGGCAAGCTGGATCAGTTTTCACACGTGGTATTACGAGCGTTTTCACAGGAGCGGTGTTAACTTTACAGATAACCCTCCTACCTTTTTTATCCTGGGATTTATACTCACCCTCAGTTCATTTTTGTTTACCATTTTGGTACTTACCAGCCAGCGGGGTATTGCCGAGCAGGACAGGGTACAGGCCGAGATAGAATACCAGGTAAACCTGAAGGCCCAGGCCGAAGTGATGCGGCTGCATTTAAAAATGGATGAAGTGCTGAAGCAGTTGGAAGAAGCACATAAGCAGGAGGGTCATTAATGTCCTAAATGTTGATGCCCGTTGAGGGATTGACCTGCGCCACCAATCTTGTAAGAGCCAAATATGCCAGGCTATAATATGAGCCGCATCAAAACTTAAGAAAAGCAACAGTCGCAAAACCAAATCTCATTTCTATTTAAAGCAACCCAACAACATTATAGGTAAACATCTCCTTACACATCCTTCTTTGCGATTTATATTAATTGTATATTTAGATACTATTTACCTCAACTGCAGCAAGCCCCATTATTATCCTTACTCATAGAAATAGTAACCATCAAAAAAACTTTTATGAAATGCGCTTTCATCGTCATTGCATGCCTTAATATATGCGCATGTATACATGCGCAGGGAGTAACATTATTATACAAAAATAACCTGGGCTGGAATGACCCAATTAGCTGGCTCCAAATAAATACACCTGCCGGGCAAACGCCGGTGCAGAGAATACCCACCGAGCTGGACGATGTAGTTGTAAACAGCGCACTTTCGGGCATTCAGACGGCGTGGTTCATTGCGGATGATTTCAATGATGATTTCTATGTTGGCAGCAATAATACTACAGGTAAAAGGTGCCGGAGTATGCACATCAGTAATACTGATCTGTCTTTCGATTATGGCATTTCGGCTTCCAGCAATGCACCAACCATTTATGTATACTCCGGCAATGGTGGATCTGTAATAATTGATTCCGGTTCCAATGTGCATCATGGTTTCTTTCAATTGCACGGCGGCAACCCTGCCATTACTGATCTGCAAATTTTACACAGCACTTATGGCACCTTATTTTCACATGCGCAGTGGAGTGGACTGCAATGGTTTGCAGGTAGCAAGGTCAGGTTTATAAGCAGTAATCTGGGAGGAGATTTTTTTGAAAACGTCGCTGGCGGAGCTATATATGCAGACAGTTGCACTTTTGAAACGACCTATTTTTTCCTGGGCGATAATTCAAATGATACAGTTTTAAACAGTACCATTATCGATGGTGCCAATAACGATTATCTAAGATTTTTGATCGGCCGCAATTCAAATTTTGTTTCGGCTAACCTGACGGTATTTTCATATTCCATCCTCGGTGTTACTACATCAGGCTCGGAACTTAACGGCGACGTTACTTCGCTAAGCCAGGGTGGCGGCACATTCGATTTTTTGCAGGAGGATCCCTTAAATCCACTCCCGAACATTATTAATGGTAACGTTTCTACCTCGGAGCTGATCAGCCTGGGCATAAGCGGCGATCTCAAAATCTCCGGCAATCTTACAGGCTTTGCCGATGCAAATTTTTTTTCACCCATTGATGTGCAAGTCAATGGCCAGCATGTTTTTAACGCAGGCGGCATTACAAACCTTGGAAATAACAATTTTAAGTTAGAATTCTACGGCGATAAGAATAGCAATATTTCATGGAGCGATGGCATCCCCGTGGATACACTTATAATCAATAAGACCGGCTGTGCTAAAGTGACCTTCGATAGCTCTGTGTATGTATCAGGAGCTACAAAAATTCTCGGGGGCCAGCTGGTGCTTAATCCTAATGGTAATATTCCCTATAAGTTCGTTTGTACCGGCAATGTAGATATTGCACAAGGCGGTGGTCTTTTCCTGCGGAGAGATGCAGCCGGTGTAGTAGCTAATATAGCTGTGGGCGGAACCTTGACCGATCATAATGCTGTAGCAGATTCCACCTGTGCAGGTCTTAGCAATCCTTATGGAGGTATCATCACTTTTTATTCCCCGCTTCCCCTTACGCTGCTCGACTTTAAAGGCAGGTATGGAGGTAAAGAGGTTACCCTTAACTGGAGCACCGAGGCAGAGATCAACACAAAATATTTTACCGTAGAAAAAAGCCTGGACCAGGTATCGTTCATTGCATTGGCAAATATTACTGCCGCAGGCAATACATTGGCGCATACTTATGGTTATACAGATAAGTCGTCATTGAGCAGTATAAACTATTATCGTTTAAAAATGGCAGATGCTGATGGCAGGTTTACCTACAGCAGGATCATAGCAGTTAAAGCGCCGGCGAATAATGCCATTGTGATTTTTCCAAATCCTGCCAGGGACAAATTATTTATAAGGCTGGCTGGTATAACGCAGCAAACAGCAATAACGATCAATGATGCAAAGGGACGCTGCATAAAGAAACTGCAATTAAGCGCCGGCACAATACAAACATCTGTGAACACTGCAGGTCTTGTAGCGGGAGTATATTCCATCTCCTTTCTATCGGGGACATTAAAATATGCACGGCAGTTTATAAAGCAATAAGTCTGCAGAATATATTGTGCCGCAAGAATACAAAGCCCGAAGTGCTGGTGCGCCGTTTTTTACATGCCAACGGTTTTCGATACAAGCTCCACGATAAAAGCCTCCCCTGCAAACCTGGTATTGTGCTGCCCAGACGGTCAGGCGGGTTTTTACCAAAATACAAAACACTAATATTTGCACATGCCTTCCTGCTAACTTCTTACTATTAAGTTCACTTTATTTCAAGCTCCACCTTATAAAAACATGAGCATTTACAGGATGAATATTCTTATTACTATAAGCTATTATACTACCCAAAGGAAAAGCCGCGGCAATACCAAAGCTGATTTTATTATGTGTATGGTACAATACAAGGCTTGCATAAGTTTTACTTCTGTAAACATATTGCCAGTCAGCAGCTGACTTATTTATGCTGTAAAGCGAATCGGCTGAAACCATTCCCCTGTCTATATGCTGCTCATATAAGAGCGCTTTTTTGTTTATGCTGTAATTGATGCCGATTCCTGCAAACCAGTTTGCTATCTTATGGCTGTATTCTATATTTAATCCTAACCCGCTTATTTTAGATAGTGAAATCTTATGCACAATATTACTTGTATCTGGTGAAAATCTTAGAGTGGTATAAGAACGGACTTCTTTGTTGCCGGTAAAATATTGTTGGTTTATATTAATTCCCACTAATAGTTTACTTGCTTTGAAACCTTTGCTCATCCATAGCTGGGGCACCAAAAGATCATAAGGCCTGGAATGTGTGTCAGTACCTGTAATATAATTTTTTGTACCCTTTATAGGTATGGGAACATTCCATTGAAGGCCGTAATCAAATTCCGGAATGGCTTTGTTATTCTTATTATTTGCACTTTTTAATTTAGTATTCTTCTTTTTTGAAAGGGCTAATTTATCAATGGAGTCAATTATATTTTTTACGTAAAAGGAATCTGGCTGTAAAGTCTTTATATCGGTTTTCGTTATCGCTTGTGTGAGATAAGATTTACTAGTGTGCGGTAAGTCTGCTGATTCGTTACCCATATCAATTTGTTGGTATCTGCTTACCCCGGGGAGTATATTTGAATTTTCCCCGCCGTATGTATTTTGCATGCTTCCTGTAACTGGCTTGTTTTGTAAATGAATTCTTCTCTTTGCAGTTTCATTATTATATTTTGTCTTACCAGTTCCATCTTTTTGTTTTGTTTTTTTGTCGCGGTATTTTAAGCTGGCTGCCTCTTTATTATCTTCCCTTTCCTTACGCCTTATTTTAATATCCAGCTTATTATTTTCAAGGAAAGTCTTATCGTTGTGTATTGCATTCTTGCTATTATTTACATCGCCGTTATTGATGTCCCTTAGCTTACCAGGATAAAGCCTGTCGGCGTTTACCGCCGTAGCTTTATCTATTGCCGGATTGTTTTTCTTTGGGGATGTTGAAGCTGAATCCTGCAAATGACTTTTGGAAACCGGATGGTTAACTGTAGCGATATTTCCCGGTTTGGTTTTACCAGGTAACGCATAATCTTTTACGTTCACTGAATCATAAGTTGAGCGGGGGTCGCTTTTGATCTTGTGCGCCTGTATATCCGGGTGTAGGGTTTTTGCCGGCTTATAAGTTTTGTAATATATCAATATACCTATGGTAACTATTATAACAAACAGTGCGTACTGCCACGGAAATTTTTTTCCACCTGCTAATTTAGAGCCATCATGCGTTTGCGGCGGATCTTGTAAACCAGCATCCAACATCCTATTCATGGCTGTCCATGCCTCATCAGCAGGAACAGCCGGCTTAGGGTAATTATTTTTAAGCTTATTATTATCAAATTTTTTATCCTTCACTTTTATTAAAATTTGGTTTAAATATTTTTTTAAGCTTGTTGCGGCCCTCGTGCAAATGCCATTTTACGGTTCCCTCTTTCATATCCAGGAGCGGCATTATTTCTTTTATCGAAAAACCTTCATTGTAATACAGTATGCATACAGCCCTTGTGGTAACAGGTAATTTATCGAGCCATTCATATATATCGTTCCATTCCCTTTCGGCAAAAGGATTGAAGGATGCCGCCTCCGGCAGAAGCTCTGTATATACAGGCGATGCGCCTGCTTTTTTATTTCTTATTTCAGTTAAGGCTGCATTTCTTACTACTGTATATACCCAGTTAAAAAAAGTTCCCCTGCCTTCATCATATTGCTCAATATTTTTAAACACTTTAAGCATCCCGTTATTTAATGCGGTTAGTATATCATGATTGTCATTAAAAAAAGTTCTGCATAAAGCGAATAAAGCCGGGTAAAATTGACGGTACAATTTTTCCTGGCTTAGCCGGTCATGTTTTTTACAACCTTCTATATAGTGGCTCTCTGTCAAATTTTAATAACAGCCGCTCATATCATGAACGGCTGCCGGATTATATAAGCAATCAATTTATAAAGTGGACGGAGATATGGTTACCCCGCTCGTATAAGACCAGTTTATGGTGTAACTGCTGCCTGATCTTATAATGGAGCCTGTATAGGTTGTACCGTTTAAAGTAATGGTAAGAGGGTGCATGCCATCGGACAGTGGTAGGAGGTATTCAAATGTTCCCGCCTTTGCCTGGCCAGTGGTACAATTGCCCGGCACAGATACTCCTGTAAAACCAATAGCATAAGTATTATTGTTGGTTGTATAAGTAGAAAGCAGGTAATTACTTAAGCAGGTATAGCTGTTAGCCGTTTGTGCATAGAAGATAATACCGGAATATGCTCCTGAATCAAGCTTTGAGGCAGTTATGTTTACCTGCTCACCACTCTGCAAAGGGATGGTTGTAGCAGCAGGTGGCGGAGTATATATAGAGTCAATAACGGTAACGGTAGAAGCCTGGCTGGTACTTCCTGAAAAGGCGCTCACTATATAAGTACCGCTGCTCCCAAACTTTACAGATGCATTGATGCCTGATACAATTATCTGCGCATTTTGCGAAGGGTTTACCCTCCAGGATACAGAATCTGCTGTGCTGGCGGAGAACGTAAATACAACAGGCTCGCCTCTTTCTATCGCACTGGTTTTGGTTGCTGTTAAGCTGGTGGTTACTACAGGGTCTTTTGAGCATGACATTAAGCCCATCATAATAAGGGCGGTTAATGCCGGGATTACTTTTTTCATAAAATTTTATTTAGTTATTTATACAGATATACTGCCTCAATTATGAAAAAGGTTAGGTGTACAAAAAGATTTTTTATTACCATAATTTAAATGAGTACTGCAAATCCAGGTAAAGAGAATGTACTAAAGTGATCTTAGATTTGTAATCTCAACAAATGTATGAAGGGCTATGGCCGATATGCACACCGCTGCAATTAAAGGAACGAATACAAAGCCTGTTCGAATGACTCCTTTGAAGAAATGCTGGTACGCCTTTTTTTACATGCCAATGAATTTCGCTACAAGCTCCACGATAAAAGCCTACCGGAAAGCCTGATATTGCCTGCCCCGACGGTAAGACGGGATTCCAAAATACAAAGCAGTAATATTTATAAATGTTGTTTCTGTATAGACATTATAGTTCCAATATCATATTGTTCCAAACAACTGTTATTTTAATTTATTCGGATCTTGTTTTTTATGCCAAAAGCCTAAAAGTATGCCTCTTCCTTTTGCGTTCAACAAAGAGCTATATTAATTCCCGGTCATAGGATCAATCACCCCTTTAATTTCACTAATTGTATTTACGGGCAAATTGCCAAGCTTCGAATGTTCACGAACGGCTTCTTCACTTTCTGCAATATGAATACAGTAGATCTTATCTTCAGTTATAAATGATTGTATCCATTGATAAGAGTGGCCTACCTGGCCAATGACTTTGCAGGAAGTTTGTGAAATGGATTGTAATTCTTCTGGGGTAAGATTTCCTGCTCCCGGCAGATTTCTTTCGATAATAAATTTTTTCATCCTGATTTTTTATTGATAAATAACAGGCAAATATGCGGGAGTTGTTTTTGTTTACTGCAAGAGTTATTACCTATTTAATCCGGAGGAATTACCTATTTTAAAACGCCAAGGCGTGTGGCTTCCTGCACCGCTTTAGTGCGTGAGTTTACCTCAAGCTTAAAAAATATAGAGGAGATATGGTGATCTACGGTTCTTGTTGAAATAAAAAGCGAGCCTGCAATTTCCTTATTCAGCATACCTTCCTTCAGCAATTGTAATACATCCAGTTCACGGCTTGTTAATTGAGCAGGGTTGCACCTGGTACTTTCTCTTATGCCCCTTGGAATTTTTTTAATACCAGAGCCGCGCATTTCCTGCTTCATTTTTTCATACACTGCATCTGCACCCAATTCGTGAACAATAATAATTGCTTTTCTTTTATCCTCCTCGTTTCCATCAAATAAAGTAACTGCCTGCTCGTAGCGGCAACCCAAATTTTCCCAGAATACAGCCTCTCCCAAAGCCATTCCTGCACTATTTAATTCATGTTCCTCAAATATTTCTTTGAGTTGCGGGTATTGTTTCCTTGCCTTCCGCAACCAATAAAAAAGCCTGCTTTTTTTAGAAATGTTCCCCCTCTCCTTCATTAGGCTTATGGCCCGGTCAATGTCTTCCGTTTCCACATAAATCTTTCCGGTTATCCATTCATATTCCAACAAGGCAGATAATGCAGGAATAATTCTTTGCAGTTCCCTGGTTTCAAAAGCCAGGTTTTTTGCTTCGAGCAATAAGGGCAATACATCCCGGCCGCCTCTTCTTATTTTTATGATTGCTACTACCAGCAACGCTCCAATTTTAATAACGGGGAGAAGGTTTTCGTTTTTTAAAAGGTTACCTGCAATATTATATGCTTCATTAAAATGGCCTGTTTCCAGTTTAAGCCTGGCATAATATCCTTCCATATATAATTTGGATGAATGAAGATCCATTTCATCACAATATTGTATACCCTCTTTCAATGATTTTTCTGCCAATGCATATTCTTTCATGCTTACCCCACTACTGCCCAGGTTGGTATAGGCACGGGCAGCATGCTCGTGATAGCCATTTTTTAACGCAATTTCCAGGCTATGCTGCAACATGCCAATACCCTTTTTTAGGGAAGAAGCATCCTTCATATACACGGTGCCTACACAATTCAATGCATGGGCAAGGGTTTCTTCATCATTCACTTCTTTTGCAATGGCAATAGCTTTCTTGCCCCAGGAAATACATTCCACCGTATCATTCGACACCATGCGTACCTGTGCCATATTACTGTATGCCATTGCTTTTGTATTAGAGGAAGGTTGGTTCTCTAAAACTTCTATTGCCTGCCTGCCAAAATTTTCCG
>JBDTUZ010000046.1:0-45090 GCA_040007435.1 Ginsengibacter sp.
AAGTTTTGATACTCTTGTGGGTGGTCTTTTTTTGGATTTGGATCTTTTAATTTTTTGTTTGGATGTTGGACAGTTTTCTTTGGGATAGATTTGGTTTTCTTTCGGATTTGGTTTTGGTCTTGCTTTGGATGTTGGATTCTTAGCTCTTCGGAATTTGGATTTTAAACACTTAACCTTGTTTGCTGATACAAAGATGTAAATTCTTATTGCCCTATTTCTTTCTTTTCGGTGAATGAGTGGCTTTTTTCGACGAGTGATAGGGATTGTGCGATAAAGCATTTAGGGAATCACGCAAATCAAGCTGATACCATCTTTCAAAACTTTTTTAAAGCGCCGGCGATCCATTCATGTTTTAAACATAACTATAAACTTTGGGATGCAAGAAGCGCCGCTGCATCTTTATCAAGATATAGCTTACAATTCTTATGCAATTGCAAAATACTTGCGGGAAAAAGATTACTAACGGAATGCTCTACACTGTTCTTTACAGCAATTGCTTTCCTGCTGCCAGGCACTGAACAAATAACATTTTTTGATTTCATAATCTGTTTCACTGACATACTGATTGCGCTCTGTGGAACTTCTTCAATTGAAGCAAACCAACCTTCTCCTAATTGTTGGTTCCTGCATGCCTCATCCAATTCCACAATTATATATGGTTGTTCCGTTTCAAAATTTGCAGGCGGATCATTAAAAGCAAGATGCCCGTTTTCTCCAATACCAACAAGGGCAACATCGATCGGGTGTTTGCTGAGCAAATTATTCAACCGCTCACATTCAGCTTCCGCATCGGTTTCGCCATTTATTAAATAAGCCGCTTTTAATGCAGGCACTTTTGATATAAATCTTTCCTGTAAATATTTTCTAAAACTTGCAGGATGTGTTACCGGCAGGCCAATGTATTCATCAAGATGAAACATGACTACTTTACTCCAGTCAATATCTTTTTCTGAAATCAGTTGATTTAATGTTTCAAATTGGCTCGTGCCCGTCGCAAGAATAATATTTGCCGAGCCGGTGTTGCTGATTGCGTCGCGGATCAGATGTGCAGCAGCAGAGCCTGCTGCTTTTCCTAACTCATGGGCTTCTTTAAAAATTTTGGTAATCATTTTTGACAGTATATCTTGGTAAGATTAGCAAAAAATCATTCTTTACATCATCACCTTCGTATTCCCACCCTTCTCCAAAGTAATATCAACAGGGTTATTTGTTTTCCATGAGCCACCGGTGAAATCAGGAACTGTAATAGAGTTAGAACGGTTGGCCACACTCCATTCACTTAATGGCGCAATTGAGCTCCAAAGCGCAGCATCATATACATCCTCATCAAGAGGTAATCCATTGCGGAGGCAATCGATCGTGCGCCAATCCATTAAAAAATCCATGCCACCATGGCCACCAACCTGCTTAGCGAGTTCACCCACTTTTTTTACAATTGCCGGCCGGTATTGTTCTTCGAGTTTTTTGTATTCATCTTCATTGATCCAGTCTTCTTCAAAAGAAATTCTTCCCGGTTCGGGATATTTTAATGCAGTTCCTTTAGTGCCGGTAATCTTGTGAATGCGTGAATAAATGTTGGGAGAGCTTACATCGTGCTGCAACATAATGGTACGGCCTTTATCAGTACGGATGGTCGTTACATTCATATTTCCCCTGAATTTTTTATTGGCGTATGGCTTGTAAAATTCATCTTTTGCAGCAAGTTCATTCGCCATTGGCTGCATAGTAAAATCGTTGGATGACATCGATATCAAATAATCCATTTTATCACCGCGATTGATATTCATCAATTGTGCTATAGGCCCCAGGCCATGCGTAGGATATAAATTTCCATTTCTAAAATTTTCTTTCAACCGCCACATGTTCCAATATTTATCCTTAGCAAAATTTTCTTCCAGCAAGTTATGCAGGTAGGCGCCTTCGCCATGCAATATCTCTCCAAACAAGCCTTGTCTTGCCATATTCAATGTAAGCAATTCAAAAAAATCGTAACAGCAATTTTCGAGCATCATGCAATGCTTCTTTGTGCGTTCAGATGTTTCAACCAATTGCCAGCATTCATCAATTGTTTTGGCAGCAGGCACTTCTACGCATACATGCTTACCATGGTTCATGGCATACACCGCCATAGGTGTGTGCATAGCCCAATTTGTCGCGATATATACCAAGTCAATGTCCGGGCGTTCACATAATTTTTTCCATTCATCTGCATTGCCAGTATATACTACTGGTTTATGAGTGGTATTTTCCAATGATTTTTTTGCAGCCTCCGCCTTCTCCGGCCGCAGGTCGCACAGCGCTTTTATTTCTACACCATCAATACGCCGCATGCGACCTACAGCTCCGGGTCCCCTGCTTCCTAAGCCAATAAAACCGATACGCACAACATCTAATTTCGGTGCGGCATAGCCACTCATATTAAAGTGTTGTTTACGCGATTTATTCACGTCTTTTAGCAAAGAGTCATGTACAGAATCGGAGCCATAGCTTTTTATTTTATCAACGCCTGCCAAACCAATTCCTGTAAGAGCGGAATATTGGAGGAACTTTCTTCGATTACTTTTCATGGATTATATTTTAATAATTTAATTTTTTACCTCACACCAACCCCTCTCCCAGAGGAGAGGGACAATTGTTACTGTTGTCCACACATTTAACGACCAGGGGTTAACCATTTATCAAACCAGTTAAATGCCTCTTCCTGCATCTTTCTATCGAACTTATGAGGGCCCGGGTAATAAGAACATTTGTAATGATCACCTGCATTTGCTTTTGTATAAATTTCATTTAAGATTTTATCAGCACGTTTCATTTCAGGCAAGGTATATAGCCCATCCTCTTCGTCATCCAAAACTAATGTAGGAAGCGGTACACGCAATCCTAAAATTTCCGGAAAGTCCAACTCATTTGGTAACAATGGAACATAGGTCATCCATGTATGCGTGTACGATTTATTCAAAATAAAGTCTTTCCAGGTAGTCATGAAGCCAACCGTAACCGCACACTTTATCCTGGGGTCGAGCCCGCCCATATAGTCAGTACGAATGCCCCCACCAGATAAGCCGCCGCAACCAATACGATTTGCATCCACATCATCGCGTGAACATAATATATCCAGCGCTTTCTGATCTTCCGCAAAAAATACTGCCGGCCATGTTGTTCCTGCGCTGAATAATGATTTCGCCATTACATGTTCATGCTCACCCGCCCAATGATTATATGCTTCAATATTTTTTTCATCTTCCGGATTTTCATCTGTAAGCCCATTACGCATGTGCTCGGGCAAATCCTGCATCATCACTCTTCTGCTGGCGAAAGTAAACGCATCAGAAACAAGCACAACATAACCGCGCTTTGCAATTTCATTTGCCCAGGCCAGGCCTTCATAATATTCCTGCTGGTGTGCTGTCATTAGTAGGTGTTGTTCATTAGAAGTCTTCGTAATTTTTCTTCTGCCAAAATATTTATTACCTCCATGATCATGAAAGGCGAGAATGCCCGGTAATTTACCTTTAGCGTTTAATGGTTTCAGTAAGATGGCTTCTGTTGCACGTCCGTAAGGCAATTGCCAGCTTAATTCTTCTATGTGCAAACCATCAAATTCATATTTCTTTTTTACAATCACTTTAGGCATGCCGCCAATTTCAGGAATAGACAATCTATCTGTCAAATGTTGCCTCGCTTTACTTCGCCAGGTTTCAACATTATTAAATTCATTTCTCCTGAAAGAAAGCGAAGGCAATTTATTTTCGTTTAACGAAGCAGCCCATGGGCCATATTGACCAATAATGCTAACATCTTTCTCATCGGTGAGGTGGTTACTTGCATCCATAAATTTTTTTTTTGGTTTATGATCCGTAGTTGCTGCAAATCCGTTGAACATATTCGTCGCGATGCCAAGGCCTGCTGCGCTTGTGAGCTTAATAAAATCCCTTCGTTTATTTTTCATATCAAACTTGAATTTGTAATAATGATAAATTTATGATTAGTTCGGGGGATATTCAACAAATAATCGATTAAGGGCACCGTATTTACAACATAGTCATATATTTCGGGAAGGAGTATCAAAAACTTATACGACTCTCTGCCTGTATGGGCAACTGTTGGATGTTTACAATTACAATCGGGGCATAAGAATTTTCTTTGGCAGGAAAAATAACTAAAAGTTGCCGCAAGTAAATTACCTGCAGCAACTTTTATCAGAAAATTCATCTTATCAAAATTTACATACCTTATAGATCAACATTATCGTTATAAAAGATATGGCAATGAGACGCAAAGCATTTCAATAATTTTTACGTCTTAAAATTCTTACACCTCTTTAATTCTTCTGAAACCTGAGTCCACTTACATGCATGCCTACAACATTTCCCCATTCCAAACCAATGAAATTGGAGCTGCGAACATGTATTCCTCCATAAATGCGTGAAAGGCCAACTTCATTTGCATAGTCAGAAAATTTGGTATAGGTCCTGGGGGTAAATCCAAGGTCATTAATACTATTGTCTGTAAATGTCGTGTTGTCGCCAAAAATATCCGCGAGCACCCGGGCAACTGCACCAGTTTGTACAGAATGTGCAGAAGTGTAATCCGGAAACGGAGGTGTTGGAAGTAAGGGCACCCATGCCGGATTAATGTTTTCACGAATAAAAGTAACAGGCCTTAATTGATTGTACACATATTTGGTTTTGTGACATGATACCATAGCATCGGAAGTAGCAATACCGACTTTGCAATATGCTTCTGCCGTTACAGAAAGGGTGGCATTTTTACTGGCAAGAACGGAACTTAAAATGGATAGTGATACACAAGGTGGCGGCAACGCTGCCCAATACCTTGCTATAATGATATGTTCCGGATTTTGGTTGATGGATTCATTATAGACTTCCAACTCTTCCATGTATAATTTTGATGAAGGATCGGTGGAATAGGCTGGTGGCGGTGGTGGTTGCGTAGTCATTACATTGTCTTTAATAAAAGTCCGGTTATTACCCCAATAAGGGAGCAGAGCAAATTGCCCCGGTTGAGGAACCCATAACCCCGGTCCCGCAGGCAATATATAGGTGGATGGAAACGGATTAAGGTAAGCCTGGTCCCCTCCATCGGAAGCAGACCATGAATAAATAGCATTTGATATACCCCGGCCAAAATCTAATGAACGGTCGAGTACGTCCTTTGGAATTATTGATGCAAATAATGTGTTGAATGAATTTTCCAATGAATCAATTGTAAAATTTTGTGCTGTAGAGGTATTACCGAACATGTGATGAACCATATTGGCTAACGAAGCATTTGCGCAGGCAGGATAAAAATAATTGTCTCCACAATTCACTTTAGGCAGCGCCGGCAATCCATTTAACTGCTTTTGAATAGATTGGTATTTTGGCATGCCGGGCACAACTGATTCATACAATGTGAGCCCCATATAGCCAAATGTTCTTGCAATAATAGGCCCCGCATTTTGATTGGGAGTAGAACGCGATAATTTGATGGCGAGAGCATACCATTTTGCCGGCACATCGGCGCCATGTTTTACTGCCTCTGAATTCTGAACATCCGCATTATTTTCGTCTTTTACGGATTGCTCACAAGGTGAACCGGGATGATCGTTTTTTTTACATCCTGTAAATAAAATAAATGATGCTCCAATTACAAGAAGCATTGATTTCATAAACATTTTCATGATCGTTGTTTTTAATGTGAATAATTAGTGTTTAGTATTTAAAAAGGCTACGTAGGAGATACCGTCAGCATTATGCACCGAACGTACCGGAATATTGATCTATCTCTGCCAAATTTGGTTAGTTTGCGAAAGCTTTCGCGTAAGATAAATTCAGTTGTCAATAAACATAAGTAAACACTGGCTGTATATATTGTATCGTGGAGGTATCTACTCCGAAATCATTATGTAAACTGCCCGCAACACCGTTTATCGCATAGCTGGCTTTCGGGCTATAGTCAGTCCTGGGATGCATTTGAAATCGAAGGCCGTTTAATGTTAGAAAAAATGGAGCGAGAGAATCAATTTTGAAATGAAGGGAAAGATTGTCCTCCTTTAGAATCAGTGTTTTCGAAGAATCTGTGTAGGAATACTTGTTAGTGTAACCTGTATAGGTAGTATATGTTGAATCTGTCCTAAACAAAAACGTTGCCCAGGGTATCGTCGCCAACTGAGCGGTTTGATATGTATAATTCCCTGTATTGGTACTTATTGTCTCTGACTTAATAGTCCACTTATGGGACGTAAGCATACAGAATGGGGTTGTACAGGTAGGAGGTGGAGGAATTACCGCGATTGAGGATGATGATTTGCTGCAGCCTGCGGTTGCGATAGTAAATGACATTATTAGAAAAAGGCTTTTAATAATTTCCCTCTTTTGATAAGTATTCAAGGATAATGATACACCTGCTATATATTTTCTCTTAATTGACTTTTTCATTTTGATTAATTTAATGGTTAATGAAAGGAAACGTAACTCTAAATTATTCTGTACCCAGCCATGTTGGAAGTATAAATGATCAGCTTGCGGAAATCAGGGATAGTTTGACGGAGCGAATTACCAATTTGACAATGTCAAAAAATCACGTTTATTAATTTTGACAGACTACTTACAATCCCAAACCTTTAGTTTTTTAAGTAGGGGGATGTAAATACGTAATGATTTCAATACCCTGGGAGGATGTTGGAAAGGTATTACCATTCATTTTTGATTACTCTTCCTTAAACTTCTATTGAAGAAAACCGGCTCGTGCTTTCGCTAATTGATCAATGAAAACCACCAATTATCATTTCTATGTGTGCATTGGAAAATTTCCAATATAGCTTGCTGACTATTAAAAATATATTCGTTAAAACAAGGTGATTTAAATCCGCATTGTCCGTAACTTTAAGAGAGGCTTGCCAACTGCAGCCTTTGACATAGGGACTTAAGCTGGTTTATTATTTCAAACCATTGATAGAATCAATATGCTGCCTGCAAAAAAAAAGATACTTTTTCTTACTGGTATATTGTTCGCCTCCATTACTATTTCAATAGCGCAGCACCCTGACCACAAAAAGATAGACAGTTTAAAAAGAGTTCTACCAACAACCCGCGGCATTCAACGCATTGATAACCTCAATGCAATTGGCATAGAATACTGGTGGCCCTCAATGACCGCTGCCGACACAATTTCAAGATGGGCAGGCCTTGCTTATGCCGAAGCTCAAAGCATAGGTTATAAAAAAGGGAGGGCTACCTCTTTAATGTTGCTTGGTGTGGCTGAAATTTTCAGGAAACATTTTCCGGCCGCTGAAACATATCTTCGGCAATCCATCAACATATTTGAAGATCTCCAAAATGATTACGGATTGGGCTGGGCGAATGTTTGGCTTGGTCACGCCCTATATTCACAGGATAATTTCGAGGAAGCTTTGGTTCGTGATAAAAAATCCGCTACCCACCTTGAAAAATTAGGCGACTGGGAAGGAGAAGGAAAAACGTGGGCCTGGATAGGAATGATCTATGCAACTTTGGGAAACTATGACAGTAGCTTTTACTATAGCAATAAAAGCCTTGCCATACGAAAAAAAATGAGCGATCATTTGTGCGTAACCTTATCATTTTTCAACATGGGGCAACTATACAAGGCGGCAGGATCCTATGAAGACGCGTTGGATTATTATAACCAGGGTTTCCAGTATGCAAATGCGCACAACGCAAATAATTTCACGCTCAACTGGACTTATTTTGAGATGTTAGGAATTTTATACCGGTTGAGGAATCAACCTGATAGTTCTTATGATTTGCTGCTTCGATCCATTCATACCGACTCCACTAACGAAATGGCACGCATCAGTTTTGGAGAGACATTACTATCCAAAAACCAGTACGATTCCGCGCTGGCCATTTTTTTAAAACCCATTGAAAAATATAGGCAGGGAAATGATAAATGGGACCTTATGCGGGTACTTATGGATGCCGCTAAAGCTTACTTAAAAAAAGGCGAAGAAGAAACTGCACTTTCATACGCACAGGAAACTTATTCAATTGCAAAAAACTCTGGCGCCAAGCAATTTACACTCGAGGGAGCAATGTTACTGTCCAGGTTGTATAACCAACTTCACAGGAACGACAGCGCTTATTTTTTTCTGCAGGAGTTTACCGGATTGAAAGATTCGATGGTAAACAACCAGTTTCTTTTCAAACTTTCAGTTTATAAACAACAGGAAGCTTTCAAAAAACAAAAGGATCAATTGTCGATACTCGACAGGGAAAATAAAATAAAAGAAGAAAAATTAAGACAGGAAGTTGTATCGAGATGGATTTTAATCGCATGCTTCATTATCGCAGCATTTGCAGGATTGATTATTTACAAAAATCTTTCATTAAAAAGAAAGAATGAGAAGTTGGAAAACAGGGGTAAACAAGCAGAGCTTCAGCAACACGTAACAGAGCTTGAGATGCAGGCATTGCGTGCGCAAATGAATCCTCATTTTATTTTTAATTGTCTGAGCTCTATTAATCGCTTCATTCTTAAAGACGAAACGGAAGCTGCTTCAAATTATCTTACGAAATTTTCCCGTTTGATACGAACCGTATTGACCAATTCTAAAAGGCCATTTATAAGCCTGGAAGATGAACTCGAAATGCTTTGCCTCTACCTGGATATGGAAAAACTTAGATTTAAAGATGCGTTTGACTACAGTATTACTTTTATTAATTCCATTGATGACGGCAATGTCTTTGTTCCTCCTCTCCTCTTCCAACCCTTTGCTGAAAATGCCATCTGGCATGGATTAATGCATAAAGAAGGGCAGGGACATCTTGAAATCGAACTTAGCGTTAACGAAAGAACATTGACTTGTTCTATAACTGATAACGGCATCGGCAGAGTTAAGGCGAAAGAGATCAAAAGTAAATCAGCACAAAAACAAAAATCACTCGGGCTTCAGATAACAACAGAGCGACTGGCACTGCTTAACAAAGATTTCGACAACCAAACGTTTTTTAATATTGAAGACCTTGTTGACGATAGAGGTAAACCCGCCGGCACGCGTGTAATTTTGAAAATGAATTATAAAGATTTAACGCAGGTAACGTCTCAAACATAAAGCATGTCAATAATAACTGCAACGATAGTGGACGATGAACCTTACAGCTGCGAAGCGTTAGCCACATTGCTGGAGCGCCATTGCCCGGATGTAAAAATCCTTGACATCTGTTACTCTGCCGCCAGCGCATTAAAGTCCATCAACGATAAGAAGCCGCAGATACTTTTCCTCGACATTGAGATGCCGTATATGAATGGGTTTGAAATGCTTGAGAAATTGCATGAGATAGAGTATCATTTAATTTTTACCACAAGCTATGATCAATATGCAATCAAGGCTATCCGATTCAGCGCTTTAGACTACTTGTTAAAACCCGTTGACTGGGAAGAATTAAAGAAAGCGGTTGAAAAAGCCGTTAACAGTGTGAAGCACCCACTTCCCCAGCAAATAGAAGTTCTATTACAAAAATTAAATCACCCGACAATCGCTGTTAATAAAATAGCCATCCCCACAATGGAAGGTTTACAAATGGTTTTAGTGGAGAACATTATTAGTTGCGAATCTGACAGGAATTATACTTGTTTATTTTTAAAGAACAAGCAAAAAATAATTGCTTCACGTACTTTAAAAGATATCGAAGAAATGCTGGAAGATTATTCTTTCGCCAGGGTTCATCACTCTTACCTGGTTAATTTGAATGAAGTGGAGAAATACGTTAAAGGAGAAGGCGGCTATTTACTCATGAGTAATGGCACAGCGGTTGATGTTTCGCGAAGCCGTAAGGAAATACTTTTAAAAAAACTGCAGCCCAATAAACTTTGAAAATGATGAAGTGGGTTTCGTAATCGCCATTCTTTGACGTTTGAGAGCAAGGGCAGCATCCTGTTCACAAAATAGAAATTTTTTAAAATATACAACCATGAAAAAGTTAGTCATCATTTCGCTTGCATTAGTAATTGTAAACGAGGTTGCTCACTCACAGGGATGCATAATTGTCCGCAACATTTCAGGTCTTGGACAATATGATTTAACCAGTAATTCGTTCTCTACCTCTAGCTGGCAAATAAACATCAGTAGCCGGTATTTTAAAGCCTATCGCGATTATAAGGGAAAGGTGGACCAAAAGACCCCCGCGCCAAATCAAAATATTATTAAGTCCTATTCGATGGATCTTGGGGTTACAAAGCTTTTACCTAATGGGTGGTCGCTTGATTTCAACTTCCCTATATCGGCTAACAGCCGTTCGACAACGTCTGAACACGGCGGCGCTAACACTCCACGACATACGACGAGTACTTTTGGTGTAGGTGATCTTCAATTCGTAGCATTCAAATGGCTTTTAAAACCTACGATAAGACAGAAAGGTAATATCCAGTTGGGATTGGGAATTAAATTTCCCACAGGAGATTATAAAAAGCAGGGATATTTTTACAGGAATGATACAACCAGAATACTATCATTAATTAATCCCGCGATTCAGTTGGGTGACGGTGGTACGGGAATTATTACAGAACTAAATACCTTTTACTTTTTTGGAGCAAAGAAAATCGTTGGCCTCTACGGAAACTTTTACTACTTAATAAACCCTACCGACATAAACGGTACGCAGTATACACAGGGAAAACCTTTGGTACCACTTATCGCTCTCCTGGGAGGTTATGATGTTAGCGTGCTTGACGTATTCTCAATTCGTGCAGGAATGAATTTAAACTTTAAACACTGGGCATTTTCTGCAGGCTTAAGAGATGAAGGTGCTCCTGTTCATGATTTGATTGGTTCCAGTGACGGAATAAGGCGCTCGGGCTATACCTTATCCGCAGAGCCAGGTATAACTTATAAATTTAAAAGAGCAGCCCTTTATTTTTATTTTCCCTTCCTGCTTTCTCACGAAATAAAACAAACACCCCTGGACAAGGCCGTCACAGAAGCAACAGGAGTGTATACCATTGGCCCCGGAGGATCTGGTGATTACCAAATTTTTACTGGTGTTCAATTTCAATTATAGTTTTTTTAATCGAGGATAAACCTGAATTAATTCAGCGACTAGTAAGGACGCCAATGGAATTACTTTGTGGCCTCAGTGTCTTTGTGGGATATATAGATCAACACATACCTAACATGACACCAATATGTTTATCCCAGGAAAGTCTTCTTTAAAACCATTTATTCCTCACCTTATCCCATGTAGTAATGCCAATTTTAAACTGTACCGGGTTGCTGAATTTATTGGCGGCAGAACCTACCACGTATCCACCCAGCTTAAATTTAGTTAATGGATTGAAAGGCCATTTAAATACTCGTTCTACACCAGCAAACACTTCTCCATAACGGAGGTTACGCTCAGGGGCAATTAAGAATCCTGCACCGGCTACTTCACGCAACTGCAGTTTTTTTAACAAGGGAATTTTATTGATGATGGCGCCATTAAAGTCGTGTAGGTAGTGTGCTTCATAAAAACGATTAAACACCGGGAAGGTAGAATCCAGCGACTGAAAAGCTTCATTGGGGTTTAAGAATAACACAGGGTCGCCACGTCGCTGAAACTTATAATCTACCAGCCGCAGGTCTTTCCGGCTAAGAAAAGTACCCGTGCGAAATGTATATCTCGAAATACCGGCGAGGCCGAGCTTTATTTCCTGTCCTATCCCTGTCTCGATATAATCAAAATTTACCTTACTGCGAAGGATAGCCGGAATTCCTTTGCGCCACATCATATAAAATGTGGGCCACTTTGATCCGAGAATAATTTTTTCCTTTGGCTCCCGAACGTACCGCTGGTGTGGAGTGTATTCCAATCTTACCTGGCCATAAAAAGCATTGTATGGTTTAAAGTAAACAGCCTCGTTATCTTCCAGTATATTACCAAAAAGGCTATCAACCTGGTCATTCGTTTTATAATCACTTACGGATCTTCGTAAGGCAATATTCACATCAGTAAATAAAAACAAACCATTTACAATTTCGAAGTTGTGCCCCAGCCCCAGGCTATTGTTCAGGTAAATATTACTTCGTTTCAATAAATTTATCCATGCATCTCCCTGGAAAATATACTGGAACTGGCGCTCGACTGTAATGCGATAGTAGCTACGGGTAAACGGATTGTATAATTTGGAAAAAGTGATGCCACCGTTTACATCATGATTGCGGATGCCATAACTAATATTATTTGACAAAGAAATATTCTTTTTAGAAGGGTACGTTTTGTTGTACATGAACGACACATAAATGCGACTGCCTCCAAACTGAAGCGGCTGGTAAAATGACGAGATTGGCTGTATATACCAGCGTCTTTCCTTTTCATGGTCATTGAATGTTTGCCCTAAAAGCAATACATTTTTTAAGGTAATTTTATTGATCACCCTATCCATAGAATCTAAATAATTTTTTGTGTGCGTTGCCGAATAAATGCTGTCCTTATATCGCACAAAGCGAATCTCTTTTTGAGTAAGCGGTTCTGTACGGGTTGTTTGCCAAAAGGTGCTGTCTCTTTCATAAGCTTCCTTCGCAGTAGTGCTCACTTCCACCCCGAAATATTTTTTATCAAAAGTTTTATTCAATTGATAATCTTTATATGAAACGGTTGTGTGTCCTGAGACTTTCTTTTTGCCAGCCTTTGATGCGTAAGTAAATCGTTGCCTGGTAATCATCCACGCATGATTATTTACGTAATCATAATCCTGTTGCACCTCAAAAAAATCGTACTCAGGTAAATGATATTCAGGCAAAATAAAATCGGTATGCAGTATAACCCACGAACTATCGGCGATAGTGATTTCACCTTCTACAGTCGCATTGCTCAACTGGCGGGGCTTCACACTTATAACGAACACTCTTTTGCCGCCATCATTTTTTATAACCAGCGTTTTATATTTATAAGCCAGCAGCCCGCTGTAACTTACCGGAGAAAGAATAGGCACTTCCGAAACAGAAGGAACCTTTACCAGGTTGTTATAAAAATTAAAATCCCCTTCTGTAGTTGATAAATAAAATAAGCCGTCTGCCTTTCTTCCTTTGGTAACACCCGTTCTCTCCTCCTTTGTGCGCTGGGGTGATTCATAGTCGTATATAAGAGCCACCTCGGCCATAGCCATACGCTTAATATCTGCATTGGCAGTATCCGCAAGATCTTTTTTGCCGGCTTTCTTATTCTTCTTTGCAGAAGAATCTTCCTGTACTGCTTTTATATAAATTTTGCAGGAATAGAATCCTGCCGCTGCTGTGATTGCTTCCTTATTTCGAATCACATTCCTAATGATTTCCGCAGCTCTGTCTTTTCCTTTTATTATCACTTCCGCAAGGCCCTGCGAAGTGTCGTTTTCAAGAATGATATTTTGTTCTGCATCATTTTTACCTACTATAATGGTAACTACTTGTGTACGGTAGCCGACGATGCTAAAGACGAAATCATATTTACCCTCATCAAGTTCCAGTTGATACATTCCATCTTCCCGGGTGATGGTTCCGGCTTTTATTCCCTTCACTTCAACACTTACAAATGCAAGCGGCTCCAGCCTTGTATTGATTATTTTGCCAAAGACTTTATGAGACTGCGCAATTACTGGCGTAGATAACATAAGCAAAATAAAAAACACAAAGTGTCGGCGCATATAATTGTATAAATGCATTTTGAAACGAAGAGGTTGCCCCGGGTGTCATGCATGTAAAAATATTGTTTCGGTTTTTTCTTTTCCATGATTTGTTTAAAAATCCGATAGAATATTTTACACCGGGAGAATTTGCCGCCGCCTTTCTAAATATGTCGTAAGTATCCTTCACTTAAAACAAAACCATATCCGCTCCCGATGATTACAGAAGTTTAAAGGAAATTATTAATAGATAATTGTGTGACGGATCAGAAATCCAGCAAGCAGTTTTTTTGGGCAGTATTGTCATTTTCTAATGACATAAAAAAGATAGTTTTGATAAAGCGCGGTATTCATAACAAAATTATTATAGCCCAACCAACGGAGGGTTTGTAATGCCCTCTTAATATTCATGAATGATACAATTTTATCCTAACTTACCTGCTGACACCTTTGGTATAGTTTCTTCTTTCATGTACCGCTCTGTATGAAATCTTCCTTCTATAAAAAAAAGTACCTATCCATTTTTCTTGGTTTCATAATACTGTCGATAGCTATCGAGATTATTATTGCCTTCGAGACCAAAGCAACAATCGGAGATTCTCAAAAATGGGTGGACCGTACTCAGGATGTATTAAATGAATCCAATACAGTTTTGTTATTATCCAAGGAAATTCAAAGCAATGGCCGGGCTTATGTAATCACGGCGGATACCTCTTTTTCGAACTCCGTTAATGCCGAATCTGTTGACGTTATGAAACATATTCGAAGGCTCTCATATTTAACCTTTGACAATCCTTTTCACACGCAACTGATTGATTCCTTATATAAGCTTTTAAAGGAGAGGATAGTTTTTTCTTTAACCTATATAAGTTTAAGGAAGGATCGAGGCCTCATAGAAGCATCGCAACTAATTTCAATGGGCAAGGGTATCGGAATTTCAAAAAAAATCACACAGGTTATCAGCAATATTCAGCAAGATGAAAAATTACTATTGGCGTTTCATAAGGCAGGAAATTCCCGTAGTCTTCAAAAATTCAAGACCTATTTCTTTGTGCTCTGCATAACCTTAACATTGGTTGTTTTAATACTCTTCTTACTTATATCTGCAAATTCAAAATTGCAAAATGCAGTGCTTGCAAAATCAGCAGAAATTGACCAAAAAGCCAAAAAGTTTGAAGTGCTGCTTGAAAACAGTGCAGAAGGAATTATGCTGCTCGATGAAGATCTCAATTACATACATAAGGGATACCTGGCAGAAAAAGTGACCGGCTTTTCACAGGAAGACCGCACAGCACGGGAAGGAATTTCCGGAGTCCATCCCGAAGACAAAGTTGCTTTTACAGAAGCCTTGAGAAATGCATTGATGGACCCGGCCCGGCCTGTTCATTGTCTTTACCGCGTGTTACATAAAAATGGGTATTATGTATGGATAGAAGCGGTGATCACCAACCGGCTGAATGATCAAAATGTGCAGGCAATTGTTTTTAACGTACGTGACGTTTCCCTAAAAGTAGAGATAGAAAAACAAAAAGATGATTTCCTTAGCATGGTAAGCCACGAGCTTAAGACGCCGGTTACCTCGTTAAAAGTATTAATTCACCTTTTGGAGCATAAGTCCGCTGCAACACAAGATCAGGATAATGAACTGTTACTTGATAAAATGAAGAATCAAACGGAAAAACTAATACGGCTGATAAATGATTTGCTTGATATAAGTAAAGCGGGGGATAATAAGCTGCAATTCAACAGTGAATTTTTCAGGCTTGATGAAGTAGTAGAAGAAATCATAGATGATCTCAGGCGTGACAACCCTACTTATGTTATCCAATACACTGGATTTCCGGAGGCGGAAATTTTTGGCGATAAAGACAGGATCGGCCAGGTGATAATTAACCTCGTTCAAAATGCAATTAAATATTCGCCAAAGTCTAAAAATATTATTGCCAGCATGTACCTGGAAAAAAGTAATGTTATCTGCGCCATAAAAGACTTTGGTATGGGCATCGAAGAGTACGAGCAGGAAAAGATATTTGAACGCTTTTACAGGGCAAAAAATGACGATGTTCTTTCGTTTCCCGGATTGGGTATGGGTTTATATATATCTTCTGAAATAGCCAAAAAGCATAATGGGAAATTATGGGTAAAAAGTAAGGCTGGTGAGGGATCTGTTTTTTATTTCAGCATTCCGCTGGCTTCTTCGCAACAAAATGCCAATAGCTAAAAATATTGCATTATCTCCTGCAAAGAATAGCGGTGGCCTTCAAAAGCAATAAGAAATCAGAAAAGAGGAAGACCATTGGCAACATTATTTTACCGGCTGCAAATAACATGGCTATGAAATACTTCTTAAATAATATTTTCAGTAAACAAAATTTGTAGTCTTGTTTGCTACGATTAGAAAAAATATAGCCGTTTTATTTATAGCACTACCATGCGCTATTTCCTGCGTAAGCACTAATGATCTGCCAAAAGGTTTTTCCATGCAGGTAACCAAATATAATTTCACGCCGAGGCATTATAAAACCATTATGATGGAGGGATTTGGCACGTCTGCCAGCAGGCTTTTTTTTGACCATCTTTATGAAGCGCTTGCCTTGGAATTGTATAAAGCCGATATTATCCTCGAAAAAAAATTCGAAGTAAATGGCGGCGACGCGTTAGCACAGAGCGTCAGTAAACCAACACAGCATGTATCTCATGACGCGGTTTTAATAATTGCTCCGAAGCCTGCTGCAAGTGTCAACGAAAAAAATATTACCGATCCTGTACACACAAATCAAATTGAACAGAATTATCAACTTGCACTTTACGATAGGGCAACTGCTGATAACCCCGTATGGGAATTGATTTTGAATATAACTATTGATTTTACACAGGAAAAACCCTACCAAATACTTGCTCAAAAAGTTTTTGAAGACATGAAGAAGAACCAATTGGTACAGTGAACTTTTTAAAAAACAATACAAAATATGAATAACTCCTGGGTCA
Source organism: Ginsengibacter sp. (assembly GCA_040007435.1). Lineage (GTDB taxonomy): Bacteria > Bacteroidota > Bacteroidia > Chitinophagales > Chitinophagaceae > Ginsengibacter. The sequence goes on from JBDTUZ010000046.1 coordinate 16,609, forward strand.
ACAGATGGAATGACAGATATAGTAAAGACGAGTTTGCCTATGGCGAGCAGCCTAACAATTATTTAAAAGGGCAATTGGAGAAATTACCCGTTGGGTCCATACTTTTTCCGGCGGAAGGCGAGGGACGCAATGCAGTTTTTGCGGCTAAACTTGGGTGGGTTGTTTCAGCATTTGATATAAGCACCGAAGGAAAAAAGAAAGCACTCCTGCTTGCAAAAAACAATAAAGTGATGATCGACTACCAGGTTGGCGAATTGCAGGAATTGAATTATAAAGCAGACCAATTTGATGCAATTGCACTGATTTATGCGCACTTTCCGGCAGATATTAAATCAATATACCATGATACACTCGACAAGTATCTGCGTAAAGAGGGAACGGTCATTTTTGAAGCATTCAGTAAGAAACACATCGGCTTTATCTCTAAGAACGAAAAAGTGGGCGGCCCGAAAGACATAGCCATGTTATTCTCCATTGATGAAATAAAATCGGACTTTGCGGACTATGAAGTAATAGAATTAGAAGAAAAAGAAATTGAATTAAGCGAGGGCCTGTTTCATAATGGAAGGGGGTCGGTAATAAGATTTGTGGGAAGAAAAAAATAGCCTGACGCAATGCTCCTCATTGAGAATTCGATCAGGCATTTAGGTCTTGGCGGGCTGCCGCAAAGAGAACAGCCGGAAGATTATCTTACACAAATTGGAATTAACTTTAAATACAAAATTCGTTTACAGGAAAATAGCTAAACTGTTCTTCGATACTTTATTAAATCATCTCTTATATGAAACTTTTATCTCTTGAGCCTTTTGTGCCGTCGGGAAGTAAGTTCGCCGAGTCAAAACAGTTCTTCCAGGAATTAGGATTTAAAATAAACTGGGATGCCGGCGACTATGTCGGTTTCGAAAAAGATGATTGCAAATTCATTTTACAAAAATTCGACGATGTTAGTTTCGCGGAGAACTTTATGATAAGTGTAAAGATCGAAGATGCCGAAGCATTTTGGAACGAAGTAAAAGAAAAAAATCTTGTAGAGAAGTTTGGAATCAAGCTGGGAAAGCCAACCATTATGCCTTATGGCAAAGAAGTTAATATTATTGATATAGCAGGCGTGTGTTGGCATTTTGTGGAATAAACGACTTAGTGGCGGTAATCCGAAAATCGTAGAGCCTGATACTTAAAAAGTAAGTAAAAGTGATAAACAATACCCGCAGGCAATTGACTTTATTTGTTGAGGAAAAAGACGCGGAAAATATTGAACGTGTAAGAAAAGAGTTTAACCTAAAACAAAGTGAGTTAATAAAAAGCCATGTTACTTTATGCAGAGAGGACGAAATCGAAAACCTTGAACAGGTAATAGCAAACTTGAGTGATCTCACAGAAATCGACATTTCTATTGACTTTGGAAGAATAACTCGTTTCAGTAACGGAAAAGGCGTTCTATTACCTGCGCAAGGAGACAACATTGAATTCCACGAATTGAGAAAGAAAATTTTACACGGGCTAACCGTCAATCCAAGAATGCATGAGCCACATATCACCTTAATGCACCCGCGAAACTCAACCTGCACAGATGATATATTCAGGCAGATCAAAGAAATAAGCCTGCCTGAAAAACTAAAATTTAAGGTGATAAGCCTGATTGAACAAAGAGAAGGTGGAGCATGGAATGTGTTGCAGAAATTTTACCGCGCGGATGAGATATGATAATTTCAAATATTGAAGAGCTTTGACATTAAACAGGAATTAATTTAAGTGCCTTATTTGTATGATTATTTTTAAGTCACATCATTCAAATGACACGACCCATCATTTTCCCAATCCTATTTTATTCAGCATTATTTTAAACCGGGGATCACTCCTGAGCGGATTCATTTTAGGATCGATCTTAAGACTGCATAAAGATTCTTCATGATGCTGGTAACTTTTTTCGAGCCAGAGAAAGGCTTTGTCAATTTCTCCGAGACCTGCATACACCTGTGCCATTCCGCGGTGATCATTTGCACTAAGGTTTTTGCCCGCTTCTATTTCTGCTATTATTTTTTTAGCTTCTTCTTTTCGCCCGGAAGCTGCATAAATTTCCGCAAGGGAGACTTCCGCTTTTATTTTATTGCCGGTTAGTTTTCCCCATCGTTCATTTTCCCTAATGGCTTCGTCAAACATTTTCATTCCCTGGTAGGCGAGCGACATAAGGCGATACGCCGGAACAAAGTTTGGATCAAGTTCAAGTGTCATGCTTGCCATATCAATGGCTTTGCTGTATTGCCCGGTGTAATAATAAAATATTCCTTTATCCTTCAATATCCCCTGAGAAACGGGGTCGAGATCAACTGCGAGTGAAATCTCCCGAAAAGCTTCCTCTGTTCTTCCAACGAATAAAAGGAGTTCCGCGTACCAGTGGCGTCCGTTCGCGTATTTGGGATTTAAATCTATTCCAAGCTTAAATTCTTTTTCAGCATTTTTCCAATCCCATTCATTCAGCATAAGCGATATCGCCAAAGATATATGGGCTTCACTCAGCCTGTTGTCCATTTCCAATGCTTTATTAACAGCAGCCATTTGTTTGGGATAGGATTCCCGTCGCGAAATATTGGTGTACTCACCCATAAGGCTATACGTATCTGCCAGGCCGGCCCACGCCAGTGCATAATCGGGATCTTTTTCAAGCGCTTTTTCAAAATAGGCAATAGCAGATTTGAGTCCATCTTCATTTCGTTGCTTCCAGAAATGTCGGCCTTTCAGGTAAAGCTGGTACGCCTCAGAGTCATCCGTATATCTTTTCTCCAGCATTACCTGTTCATCTTTTGTAAGCTGTATTCGCAGCGCTTCAATAATTTTTTCTGATACCATTTCCTGTATATCAAAAATATCATCAACCTTTCCGCGGAAACTTTCAGCCCATAAATGATCGTCTTTGCCGGCATCTATAAACTGGGCGGTAATCCGGAGATTGTCCCCGTGTTTTCTCACACTTCCTTCCATTATATAATTGACGTTAGTTTCTTTCCCAATAGTTTTAATATCCTTTTTGGTCCCCTTGTATTGCATAGAAGTCGTTCTCGATATCACCCGCATTTCACTCAGCTTCGACAAATTGGTAATCAGTTCTTCGGTAAGGCCATCGCTAAAATATTCCTGCTCCGGATCATTACTCATATTTACAAAAGGCAATACAAATACCGATCTTTCGGCTGGCCTGTTTTCTATAATTTTTCTTCCCTTCCCGGAAAGATTATTTTTATCCGGGATAATAATTCCTTTATTACTGATCGCAAATATTTCCACCGGTTCTTTCACATTTTTCAAAATAAATTTCCCTAAAGAAATTGCGTGAATGTCGTTTTGATTTTTAATATCATCATATACTTTTCCTGAAACAAATATGCTTCCCGGAGTGGCAAACGATTCAATCCTGGATGCAAGGTTGACTCCATCGCCATATACATTATTGTCTTCAAATATTACGTCCCCGGTGTGTATGCCGATGCGAAGCGGTACCACAGGCTCCCGCTGCATTTCCGTTTGCAGTGCTATAGCCGCCTGCACAGCTTCTATTGTACTGGTGAAGCAGCATAAAGCACCATCGCCCTTAAACTCCAGCAGGCGGCCATGTTCCAGGTCTATCTGCTCTTCAAGTTTTTCGCGTAACTTTTTGCGAAGCTGCAACGCCAATCCTTCATCTTCCTGCATCATGCCGGTATAACCAGCGATGTCGGCAAACATAATAGCAGCAAGTTGACGGGATAAAGCCATAAAAATGTATATAAATGAAGATAGCAAAAAGGATGGATGCAGACGGGTTTTTGAAGGTCAGGCTGATTACTCCTTTTGGTATGATAGGCTAAAATCTTAAACTCATATAATGGGCCTGGTCTGCTGATTCATTATTCTATTTTTTTCCAACTCTCATAAAAATCGGGAATGAAACATCTTTCTTTTCATTGCTTGCCCAAAGGTTCTTTAGCGTAGCAACAAGACTATCAACAGGGTTTTTGTTGTTCGCTTTTATATAATGCTGCACGGCCGACCATGTATTTAAGAATCCTGCTACTGCCTCAAGTCCCCAATTGCATTCACTGTTAAAAATCGGGGCTTTAATTTCTCTGAAAGGAAAGGGAATTGTTTCATAGTTTTCATCTATGTATTTCCTTTCTGCGTCCCAATAAGGGCCGGTGGTATTTTTATAAAAATCTGTGATTATTAAATCTATTTCTTTCTCAATTTTTAAAAGTCCGTATCCAAATACGGCAATGTAGCCTCCCGGTTTCAAGGTCCTGTTTACTTCTTTATAAAATTTCTCAAAATTAAACCAATGAATAGCCTGCCCAACAGTAATCATGTCAAACGCATTTCCCGAAAAGGCAGTTTCTTCTGCGCTCACTTTTGAATACCGAATATTTTCTTTTGATACAGCGTTTGTAATCTGACTGGCGCTTATATCTGTCGCATATACTTCATCGAATTGTTTTGCCAATTGAAAAGCTACCTGGCCATTACCGGTGCCGCAATCCCATGCAGCTTTTTTTTCAGCGGCCAGCGAAAAAAGAAAATGAAATAATTCATCCGGGTAACCGGGGCGGAACTTTGCATAAGATTCCGCTTGTTTTGAAAAATTATCTTTCATAAAATCATGATTGAGAAGTCACTAATAAATGTAAAAAAGACGCTGCAAATTTACGGTGTTTGGCAAGATACTAACGCGGCCATGAGCTTTGAACTTTGTCTCTGCAGTAATGGCTGCGCATTTGCTTAAGCAAGGAAAATATCAACAATCAATTATCTTTATAAGAGTTGAAAGCTATGACAAGAGAAGAAAAATTTATGATGGAAGCTATTGCTCTTTCGCAAAAGGGAATAGATAGTAACGAAGGCGGGCCGTTCGGGTGCGTGATCGTAAAGGATAATAAAATTATTGGCCGTGGTAATAATAAAGTCATAAACAACATAGACCCCACTGCACATGCAGAAATTGTTGCCATTAGGGAAGCTTGCCGAAATCTTGGGTCTTTCCAACTTACGGATTGCGAAATTTATACATCCTGTGAACCATGCCCTATGTGCCTCGGCGCCATTTACTGGGCCCGGCCAAAAATTATATACTATGCAAACAATCGTGAAGATGCCGCTTCGATAGGATTTGACGATTCATTAATTTATTCGGAAATGAACGTGGACCTGGAGAACAGAAGAATACCCGTGGTAAATATTAAAAGGCTGGCCGCACTTAAAGTTTTTAAAAACTGGGTCGATAAAAATGATAAGACTTTATACTAATATTTTGGGGGAAATCAAAAACTGTGTCTGTATCACTTTCAAAATGAGAATAGAATTCCACAAATAAGTTCCCCATTTCCAAAACAGTGCGGACAATTATTTGTCAGAAAATAGGATGATTGTGAGACACTGCCGGTCGGCGTTTGATATTGACAGCATTCCATCTTATTTTAGTTGGCTATTAATTATTAATTTATTTTTGAAAATGTCTGACTGTAATTTCAACATCCCATTCACGGGAGATGCATCTTCCCTGGTTTCTAAAGCGAGGTCCGCTGTAGAATCTCAAAACGGATTATTCGAAGGTGATAACAACTCAGGAAACTTCGAAGTGACCTTGCTTTCCAATACGGTAAAAGGCAACTACAATGTGAACGGGGAAATAATGACCATCAACATATTTAATAAACCTTTTTTTGTACCGTGTAGTACGATAGAGGGTTTTCTGCGGAATAGAATGACCTGATGAATCTGCGAAGCGCTTATACTGATTCTCCTGTCTGAGACAAAATAGCATGAACCTTACTTATGAGATCGCCTACCTCAAATGGTTTGGAAATAAAATCGTTTGCTCCATATTCATATATAGCGGTTTCTGCAACACGCGGGTAAGCTGAAAAGATCAATACGGGTATATGTCTCGTGACATAATTTGATTTTAGCTTCCTGCATACTTCGAAACCATCGACACCGGCGAGGAAAACATCCAGTAAGATTAACTGAGGTTCGTACTTCTTAATATCACGATAAGCCAACTCCCAATCTGAATAAACTGAGACATTAAATCCGCGTTTAATGAGTAAAGATTTTACAATACTCAAAAGATCCCTATCATCATCGATTATGAATATCCTTGGCATAAAATCACTTCCACAAAAAGTATGCGGATTATTCCCAAAAATTAAACATTGACAAAATATTTCACTTCTAAACTGGATGATATTTTATCATCATTAATATTGAGCGGATATACTGGATATTTTCAAATTCATTTCTTTAAACAAAAAGGCCGCAAAGAATTGCAGCCTCGTAATTAACCACCACCTGATACCAAAATTTTTTCTAAAGCAAATATTCTGCTACGATTGTTTTGTATACTGTTCATAAATATTCACACCTCCATTAACTACAGTCACTATTTTAAATGTGGCGGCATTCTCCAGGTAGATGAAATAACAGGTAGTTTCACCTTCCTCAATCTCCCGGACTTTAGTGATGCTGTCATCAAAATATTTGCTCTTTACGATGGCCCTTGTGGCAGAGTCCATCTCGTTTTCATAATAGGTTTTTTCGGTACGTAACCAAGTGCCCTTACTATTGTAAACAACATTGGTACTAATATTATTTGTTGTGAAAGTTGCTGTAAATATTTTAGGATCAAAAGACCATTTCACATAACGGTCAACTTTGAAATCCCTGTTAAATACCTTAAACGATTTAAGCTCTGCTTTGCGCAACCTTGCAGCGCTTTTAGTATTGTGACTGATACTTTCAGCAGCTACATCCGTTGCACGTGCATCATTTTTTCCCCGGAAAATTTGCGCATTTACATTAGTTATTATAGAAGAAGATATAATTCCTATAATTAAAACCACGCTTATCTTTTTCATTTTATTCGTTTTTGTTTTTAAAAAAGTACGATTGACTTTCTGATGTAAAATTGCACAAAGCCCGATTCCTGTACAAGGGTACTTTAACTGATTTAACAGCCGTAAAAACAAACATTAAAAAACGGGAAAAACACGGATGGAGAAGTGCGGGAAATCGAAATTAAATAGCTTTTACACCTTTTGCAATTACAAAGAGGTAATACTCCAACTGGTAAAAAAAGAATTATTGCAAGGGCAGGTTTATCTATCGGGATCCGAGATTTATATAAATATATCGTCTCAAATATTTACGATGCCATTTTTAATGGCATACATAACGAGACCTACCCTGGTCCTTGCATTGAGCTTTTGAAAAAGGTCATCGCGATAGCCATCAATGGTTCTGGGGCTTAGGAACATTTTTTCTGCAATCTCCTTATAGGTAAGTTCGGTACAAACCAGTTTTAAAAAACTTACTTCCCGTTCGTTCATCTGTATCACATTCCTGGCCTGGTTATCTTCTTCGTCCAGTGAGTTGATGGTGTGAATGAGTTTACCTGTTACCATTTCGGAATAATAAAAGCCTTTGGCAACTACTGCTTCCAGTGCATTTTTTAGTTCTGCCGGATCGCAGTCTTTTAAAATATACCCTTTGGCCCCGGCTTTGAACATTCTTATCACAGAAGTTTCATTGTCGTACATGGATAGCGCCAGCACTTTTATAGTAGGATGGTTGGTCTTGAGCCAAAGGCAGGCCTCGTAGCCATCCATTTCCGGCATATTTATATCCATTAAAACTACCTGTGGCAGTGTTTTAGGCTTGAGCTTATTAATAAAATCCTGGCCATTATCTGCTTCGAATAAAATATTAAAATCCCCGAAACTTCGTATGAGACTGGCAAGCCCGTTGCGAAGCAAGGTATGATCATCCACTAATACGATGTTTGCTTTCGAAGGCATATTTATTCTTTTAAGGGTAAATCAATCGTTACTGTTGTTCCTTTTCCTTTCTCGCTAATAATCCTGAAATCCGCGCCTATAAGGCTTGCCCGATTGGTGATATTTGTTATTCCCAGCCCGCTGTTATTACTCTCCGTATCATCTTTCTGCATTAACAGCGGAGATGGGTCAAAGCCTATTCCGTTATCAGAAATGTGCATGATAAAATTAGTTGAATTATAGTTGATCTTCATATTTATCTCTGAGGCTTTTGAATGTTTTAAAACATTATTCAATGCTTCCTGGAAAATTCTGAAAAGAATTAATTCATGTTTATGCGAAAACTTTCGATGTGCTCCTTCTTTGGTTAAGCTGGTTTGGTACCTGCCTGTCTTTCGTATAAGGTCGAGTTCGTATTCTATTGATTTCAGAAGGCCCATTTCCACAAAAGCATCCGCACTGAGACTTCTTGATAAATCGCGAAGGTCTTGTATTGCCTGCCCCACCAATTGTGCTGAAGTACTTATTTTTTCCATCAACATTTCCTTATCATTACAATCCATAGTATTAATCGTAATTTTAGCGAGGCTCAGCACCTGGCCAATATTATCGTGTATCTCCTGCGAAATGTTTTTAAAAGTTTGTTCCTGAATTTCCAATTTACTTTCTAATATTTCCTTATCAAACTTCACACGCAATTGCTCCTTATCAGCCATATATTGCAATTGTTTTTTCTGGTACACGAGTACAAGCACCACTATACCTATAGCCACAATTATAAGAAATATTGTAAATAAAAAAATGGTAGCTACCTCAGGGCTTATTACTGCTTGCGATATTTTATCCATAAATTTCCGGTTAGCGCAATAAGCGCGCTGGTGAATAAAATAATGTTTTGAAAAGACCAGATGATTGCCCGTTGCGATTCAGTTTTATCTTTATAAAACAAGATAATAAAAAATGCTCCCAGGAAATAGATTAAGGATCCGGAGATAAGCCAGAAATTAAATTCATGCAAAATATTTACTTCATTAACATTTCCCAATAACTGGTCAAAATAGAAAAGGCAATATACCACGAGGCTTATATAGCAGGTAGCCGACACATAATTATTATAGGTATTATGAAACTGATCCAGCACAATATCATATTCTATGAATAACAACACGTTTAGAATAAACAAAAAACATAAAATATATTTTTTAATTTTTCCAAATAGAATATTATAAAAGTAGAATGAGAAAGCCGAGATGGTTATTAAAAAAAATAAATTATAGAGGTAATTATTATCTCCCTGGGTTTTTACGTATGCGAGGAAATTCGCGTAATATGTAAGTATAACGGCAATGAGGTAATAAATAAAAAGAACCTTACGCTTAACGGAACTTCTATTGCTGAGAACGATAAGCAATAAAATGGCGTAAAGCAGGTAAGAAATGGGTTCCAAAAAAGTTTTTAGAAAAATCATCCAATCTTAATTAATAGTTTTATCCATAGCTATTGTAATTGTATTCTCATGTTATTGAATTACGCCGTTCTAAATTCTATGCTCTCATAATTACGGTCAAAAGGCCGCACGCGATTTTATACATTTAGGCCTGGGGCCTAAAAACATTTTCTACACGACATTCATCTTGTACAAGCGCAGTTTTAAGGTCAAAAAATTGACCAGGATGGTGCATACGAAAACCTGAAATTATTATACCGGAAAGTCTGTTTGCTGCTTTCCGGTATAACCAGATGTTATGTTAGCACGGCATCGGGCATCCTATTATTTTCATTTCACTTTGTGCTGATCTCGTTTCGCCTTTTTTGCCATTGCTTTCGGCATAGATTTCAAATGTAGAAGAATCGTTGCCAGGGTTATATAAAACTTTGCCTGTAACAAGCAATCTGTCACCGCCCGCTGCAATTAATTTTTCGATGTCTTTAGTTGAAAAAGAAAACTGAAATTCATTAGGCATAAAATAAGTTTTTAAGGTTTAAAAATTAATGTGAATTAAACTTACAAAAACTTTAAATCCATAGCAATATCGGGAAATCAACTCCGGCCACTGAAATCATACACGTAGCCTTGAAATCTTTATAATCAGGCACCTTACGAGTATGACCGCGATTTATTTACCGTGTTTTTACAAGTGAAAAGGGTCAAAACACCCTTCGGCCAAAACGGCGAATGTAAATGGATGGTAACAGTTGTTCTAACAGACATTGAGTCGCCAACAAACAAAGTAAGCTATTCCAATCCAGTTGATAAGCCAATATAAGCTTCTGCAGACGGGATATTTTGACCTTTGCAAATAAGATTTTTCTACCTCAAAATTTTAAAAAAATTGAATCCTTGTGCATGAGATTCATATCCTTTGGAAAGAGATGAAATTATTTTTACGGTTGATTATAGTGTTGAATGAGATGGGTACTATAACTTTATTATTCTATTGTAACAGCACCCGCGCACCTGGGAGCTTCGGCTATAATTTTAAAATATCCAGGCTTTAAACAAAGGAGAAGTCACACGTTCACGCGGAAACTTTTCGTGGAAATTTTTGCTAAATGCAAAGCGATAATTTTTATTGACCCCGGCATATTCTGCATCCACATTTATCTGGCCCAAGGCTAATGCAGTTAACAGCTCATCAAGTTCATATTCTTCCTCTATTGTCTCACAAAGCTGTGTGGTCACTTCGCTCATATTTAACTCACTTGAATAAGCACGGGCAGTGCCATAAGCCGCGATTTCATAGTGCTTAATTTTTTGCACGGCTCCTACAATGGCTGCATCTATAGCTTCCGGAGTCATTTCTTCCTTCAGTAGTTTTTGGGCTTCCCTGATTAGTCCTTCAATTCCCTTACACTTAACAGCATCCGACCCTCCAAATAAATTTGAAAAAAAGTTTCCATTTACCTGCTCGCTCACATCAATAAATATTCCTTTCACTGCATCAAGTCTCTCCTTTTGTTTTTTTGTTATTTCTACGTGAGAATTCAATACTTCCTTTAGCTGGCGGTCATTGACCGATGCAATAATTTGGGGAAGTCCTTTAATAATTTGTTCTTCAGCGGAATACAAGTCCAGTATGGCATGCTTAAGCAGGTCCTTAAGATCTATGATTTTTTCCATGGTTATGGTCTTTTGGTGTAACGTATCCCAAACAAAAAATCATGCCGAATTCGGAACTTGCATTCTATATATTGAGGCCTGTTTATCGGGCTAAAGATTACGGTCTATTCCAAGCTTTCAGAAATATTTAATCTCTCCGCAATTTCAGCATGAGAAAATCTTTCCGCACTTTCGCATTCATCTTCGGATACTATCTGTTCAGCAACAACACCAGCTATTGCCTCTTTTTTATTGGATGCTCTTTTATGGCCAATGCATGAGCGAATCACTATTCTCTTTAACCATGCCACAAAAGAAGCAATTGTATTTCCATACCATAGTTCACCGTTTTTTATATGCTTGAAAATTTTAAAAAACGCATCATTAGTCATTTCCACGGCATCGTCATAGTTGGAAGAATAGCATAAAGCAATTGACATCGCGTAAGCAAAATAGGTGTCATGTAAAGCTTTCTGCGCAGTTCTTTGATTGAGCCTGCAACCGAAAAAAATTTTTTTTAATTGCTTATGATTTAAATGCACTTGTTTTCTTTGTTCAGAATACATAATCGGAGCTATTGTGATAATAGTTGAATAAATAAAATTCAGCGTGTTAGTTGAGGCATATATGTGTCTATCTCTATGCACCAAGAATCCACTTCCTGAATGCCGGCGCTGTTTCCTGGCTAATAATTATAAAATGATCTATCTCGGGATTGGTGATTTGAATTAGTAGTTTTACTCTTTCGCGTGGTTTAAAACTTTTTATATAATTGATGTTAACAATATACTGGCGGTTAGCCCGAAAAAAAATGTTTTTATCGAGTTCCGTGGCCAGTTCACCTAAGGGTCTGTCGCTAATATACTTTTTTGAAGACTGGTCAATTACATACACTAATTTGTCCTGGGTATAAATCAAAACAACATCATCCAGGCGCAACAGAATATTTTCGGTACCTGTCTTTACAAGTAATCTTGTTTTCTTTCGCCCGGAAAAAAATCTTTCCGATATCGCTATGGATGGATTTCCTAAAGTATGGAATTGTTCAGTTTGCAGCATGTTGTATTTTTAATATTTTCGCCGACATCTTCTTTATAAATTTCATAATGCAGTGGATACAATTCTTAAAAGAATATCCAGGCATTTATTCATTGTTACCTATCAAAGGATATAGTAGATATTTATTCGGCAGCACTATCCGCATGTGCAACAACAAAAAATGTTATTCTGTATTCTGACTAAATAGATTTCCGCGTTAACTCATAACCATCGCCGGAATCAACGCTCACCTTCCCGTTAATATGTATATCGACATCTATATTTCCATTCAGCCATATCTGCAGGTTATCCGTTTTTATAGTGCCCATCGAAGCGACATTCCCATCTCCATTTATAAGCATTTGTTTAAGCGTGTTAGCAGACAAATAAATGGTGATTTTGCCAAATCTTTTTTTCTTACCGGCGTCTATGGTGAGTTCACTGTTTTTATTTTTATACTTCGTATTGTTCACATCGTTTTCATTTCCCTCTATAACAACAGTTCCTGCCGGCTCGCTGGTTAAAATCACCGAAATGTTTCCAATTATATATACGTTTTGAAAAGAAGTATTGGTTACTATCTCCTTTTTTATAAACTGTGGATCAGATTTTTCTTTTCCTTTAGGCATAAAAGAAAATAACAAGAGTAAAGCCGGAAAAATTAGTTTGATAATTAAAGGCTTGCTGGTATTTATAAAAAATCTTTGAGTATTATTTTTCATTTCTATTAAAATTTTTGCTTTGATCTCTCTATTAATCGTTCATCCAAAAAATGCTGAATAGCAAACTGTCCCAATGTTTACCATTCAACATTAATAGTATTTAGCTACTACCTGTTAAGCCGTTAGTAACCCAGGCGGGACGAAAGCTTGGCTTAGACAAACTATCTCTGCTAATCCAAAATCTGTAAATTATTTGTTTCATTGTTTAATTTCATTTTTTAATGGCTCTGTAGATACAATGGTGTTCAGGGACGAAAGCCTGAGCACCATCGAAATAAAAACATAAAGGCTGTCAGGTGAGATTTATTAATAATTGCCGAAAGAAAGCACCGGTATTGCAAACACAACTCTTATTTGATTTTAGGATTTTTACCTATTTAATATGAAAGATTCCCTATTTCATAATACAGGAGAGGATAAACTTTGAAAGATTATTAACTGGTAAAATTTAATTGCCCTACAAAAGTTTGCTGGCTGATTTTACCATCTTTTATAATAAAAGTATCTGAACCAATGGGGACATGGAGGCTTGGTGTTTTTGCATTCCAGACAATATATACCAAATCATCTTTGGCTACCAGTTTGCCCAATTCGAAGCTTGACTTTTGTTTTGGAAAGTGCACATTTAACTCAATAAAAAAAGCCCGTATTTCTTTAATGCCTGTATAGGTTGCATCCTGGGTTATCATAACAGACTCGTTTGTATAATCAGCCATCACGCCGTCCAGGTCATTGTCCACAAAAGAGTTTAAATGACGCTCTACAATATTCTTTGAGATATCACTCAATGTCTTTTGTTCGTTTCCATTTGCAGGTTGCTCTTTATGTTGAGCATTTTGTTTTATGTAATTTGAATCGCTTTTCATGATTTTATTTTTTGATCTATTTTTCTTAGAAGCTGTTTGTCAGACGAACTTTAATTAAATTCTCCTGCTAAGGTTTTAATTCGTTAAGGTAATAACGTCAATTAATTCAGCCGCCGCCTTTCTTCTAAGGTTTCATTCATATAAACACAAACAGTTTAAAATGATTTTTAAATGGCTTCCTGATAAAAAAATTCTTTTTTGATATGATACAGTTTAGATGTCGTACAGTATGGCCAGGAATTTAATATTGTGACTATGGCCAGGCATCCCTGGTCATAATCACAAACACTTTTGCCCTTAGGCCAATACAACATCGTTTAATACGATTGCCATATCGTATTGTTCTACCCGAAGTGATTCCGGAATAACACCATATTTAGACGGGATATTCTTTGCCAAATCTGAAGTCCAAAATGCTGCTCTTGCACTTTGTGTTTCGAAGATGTAAAATCCACTAATGGCTCCTGTACCTTCTTCTGCGATGTAATATTTTTGAACAAGGCCAGACACGTTTCTGAAATCTTCCAGGTTTTGCTGACAAACATTCATTAATTTTTCAGCGCTAAATGTTGAATTAAATTTTACCGATAATACTGCTTCTGCATTTTTCATTTTTATTTATTTTAGTTTGAAATATGCAGCAAATTTAGATGCTGAGAGAAGTAAGATCGTAGGCTAAAGAGCCGGATAAATCGCCTAAAAAGTTTAAGCTTCAATGTGGGCTGTTGCCGAATATTTTTGCCTGTATTGAAATGGAGTGAGTCTATTCTTTTGTTTGAACACCCTGATAAAATGCGAAGTATCTTCAAATCCGCATTCAAAAGAAATTTGGTTGATATTTAAATCTGATGTCATTATTTTATGACATGCAAGATCCAGCTTCTTTTGCCGAAGCCAGGCCGCAGGCGTGGTATTGTAATGTTGTTTAAAGTTTTTTTTGAAAGTTGACAAGCTCATATTGCATAACAATGCGTAGTCCTCAATCTTGAGATTATAACCAAAGTTTCCTTCCATAACGCTGCTCATGTGATGCTCCTGGTTTTGGCAGAGGGAAATAAAATAATCAGTTAATTCCTGGTGTTTTTCATTTAGAAAAAGGCTTAAAAGTAATTCTTCAAATTTAAGTTTCAGCAGTTGTTTATTTGGTTTTTCTGACAATGATAAATAAGATTTAATGGAGTGATAGTAGCCATCTAACAATTCGTTTTTGTGAACACGTAACACGGCATCCTGGTTAGAAAGATCTTTTTGAGAAGCAGTAAGTAAGGCTGCGTTTCCTTTTAAAAAGTCTTTAATAAAGTCGTCAGGGATGAACATGAAAATGGCACAAAATTCATCATCAAAAAATTGGTGTGTTAGGTTGGCGCCCTTTTTTATAAAGATGATATCGCCTTCATTTACTTCATAAGAATGATAAATGGTACGCCACATTTTTTTACCGGAAGTTATAAATGCGAAGTAGTTATTATTTGACCAAATCCCAAATTTGGTTTCTTCCTGCATGCAGGTATATTCTGCAAACAGTAGTTCACTTACTTCCATTTTACGGAATACGTTACTATCTTTTATTGCTGAATAAAGATTTATCATTTGCTATTTCGTTAACGGTTGCCGTTTGGGTAAAACGAAATTGTTTATCAAATCGTTGCCGCCTTCTCATAATTGTTGATAAAAATAAGTTCAAAGGTCATATCAAATTTGAGGACGCATGTTAAAAAGTAAATTGATATTGACTGGCTGGCAACAACTATTTTTTCATATAAACCCTGATTTTTTTTATAACAAAAGTAATAACACTTATCAAAGTATTGATATAAAATCGAAACACAGAACAATTAATTTTATTTTATAAGTAGCTTAACCAACGCCTCTTTGATTGATGCCTTCTTTTATAACTATCGAACCATTTACAACATGGATATAAAAGGATAACCAGCAAGATCCCTACCATATAAACCGTTACTAAATGAAACCCATAACCTGTCGATTCAGGCGTACGATTAACCCTGGTTTACAAGATCATATCCCACCAATTATAGCCTAAAACTACTGCGCCTATTACAGCAACAAGATGAACGAGGTAAAGATGAACCACATAATAGAAAAATGGAACTCTTCCGAAAACAGTAATTTTTTTTGTAAGTCCATTTAATGCTTTTTAAGTAAGGCTAAGGAAGATCATCGCCGGGCCTACCGTTATAAGAATATAAAGAAGCGACGGTGGATATATTCCCGTTTCTTAAGCCCCAATAATTACAAAAAAATTGGTAATTTGTTCCTTTAGTTACACTGCTCCTGCTACCTGCGATTTTTATATTATCGACTTTTTATATATAGAGCTAAGTTAGCGGGATAAGAACAATGACACTATATAGGAATTTACACTTCGATAAATATCAATTACTGAATAATAGTGAAGGTGTATATATAATCCTGGCAAAAGCTGAGGCGAGAAGCTACGGGAGCACTTCAGCGTATTTTTATTGTACAAACCCACTAAAAATGTTCCTGCAACACTGAAAGTACAAGTTCCTTATAGCTTCTGCGATGGGGATCGCCTTGCTATTTATTTCTATTTCGGTAGCAAGTAAAAGTCGCTATTTTATCTTTTGCCACAATGAAGGAGCGATGGATCCGGAGAAAATTATTTTTAGAAAGCATCAACATTGCATATGATAACAAATCATCAAAAATCTTTACATCAATTCCTCCATTTCTTTTTAATTAAAATTGTTATTGGAGTAGCCATCATTGCCGGTTTCGTGGCACTTACAGAATGGGCAGCGGAGATAATTCTTCGGAGGATATTTTTAGGTGATAATGTCATAAATATTGTGAAGGCTGTTACTGAAGCTGGCATTGCGCTGGTGAGTTATATATTACTTTATACGTTTTATGAAAAAAGAAAAATTAAGGAACTAAGTATTCAACATTTGGCAAAAATACTTCCATCGGTTTTGTAACCGGTATGCTTTTGCAATCGCTCTTTGTGTTTGTAATTTACATGGTGGCGACCGTTGGTAGCAAGATCACGATAGCGATAAACCAGGGTTGGTCTTCAAACTCGAAAGCCCAGGTGACGGCTCCAATAAGATTGATGTTAAACTTTTTTGCAAGTTCGTATTCTCTCGGAAATATTGCGGCTTCATAATTTGAACACATGGTTCAGTTGAGATATGCATTGCCGGATGCGTGGCCATAACACAGGCTGCACAACCATCTCCTGTTACAATGAGGCTATGCGTTCTTGTTTAAACAGGCACGGAACTTAAAGCAGCTATTTCACTCAATAACTTTTTAATCTTTCATGTACGTGTAATTGGGTTCATCGTAACCAAACCATGCCCAAATTGGTTTACGTATTACTGTACTCTAAACCAGTCAACATCAACATAACCGCCAGGAGTTTTTGTTGCATAATTGAGCAGGCAAAATTTATTACCTGTAAAAATTTTTAAATTGAAACGCATCATTAAATCATCACCTAAAACTTTGAATATTTTATTATCTGTACTGTATTCAAAGCTTGCTTTGCTGCTTGCATTCGAGGCAATTGTTTTTAAATAAATGGTTGATGCATTGATGGCAACAGAATCAATTGTTTTATCATTATTCACCATAATAATATATTTCTTTCCGCCGTTTTTCTTTACACCAATATATGCATAAGGATCCTGGAATACAGCAAGGCCGGCTATGTCACCATCCTGCATCTTATCTATATTTATTTTGGTTGAAGCGATGGTTGGTGTTGCCTGGTCATGTTTGGCAAACGGACGTTGTGTAAGTGTATTACGCGCGATTTTAAAATTTGAAGTAACGCCAGATGTCATCAATCTTAAATAACCTGGCTTTTCTGTTAGCGACCATTTGGTTGAATCCGGATTATGATTCCAGCCCCATTGCATGCCCAATTTCTTTCTATTAAATTCATCTGATGTTGGAAAATCTTTTATCGGATAGGCTTTACCAACGTTTGGTTTTTTATAAGTAGTCACAGCCTTTCCATTCACACCGATCATTGGCCAGCCATCAATCCAGGTCACGGGTTGTAAAGATGGGAAGCGGCCGAACGGGCCACTGTCAACAAATAATATCGTCCACCAGTCACCGTTAGTTAGTTCAATTAATGCGCCCTGGTGTATGCCATAATTAATGCCTTGCGTTGTATCATAGAGCAGCAACTTTTGTTCATAAGGGCCATAAATATTTTTTGAGCGAAGCGCCACCTGCATGCCATCTCTTCCACCATAAGTGCAATACAAATAATAATAGCCATTGATTTTATAAACATGCGATCCTTCCAGGCCTTGGCGAATATGGCCGGTGTATACCAACGAATCCGGGCCAATGGCAACGAGGCTGTCATTGACTTCTGTGATAGATATTTTACTATAACCCTGTGCCACATACGCTTTTCCATCATCATCAAAAAATAAACCCGGATCATAGAATCCTTTAGGTAAGTGCGTGATATGCCATGGCCCTTCTGCCTTATCTGCCGTGCACATAAAGCCGCCTTCATTCAGTGTAATAAAAAGTAAATAAAATTTATTGTTGTGATATTTTAAACTCGTTGCCCATTGCCCGTGCCCGTACCGATTGCAACTATCAAGGTCATAACATTTACCGAAATCGAAGCGGGGTACCGCATTGCTGCAGTATTCCCAATTTACCAGATCATGCGATTTCAAAATAGTAACGCCGGGAAAAACAAACATAGTGGTACTAACCATGTAATAGGTATCCCCCACACGAATCACATCCGGGTCAGGAAAATCGGCAGAGATTAAGGGATTGGTGTAGGTGCCATCACCGTTATCGCTGTGCACATTTTGTGCTTTTGAAAGCAAGGGTAAAATAAATAACCCACAAACAATTGCGAGAATCTTTATTGATTTTTTAATAAGATTTATTAATTCGTTCATGTTACTTAATGAATATTTATAGCAAATTTTATTGCGCAACCAGCGTGTATATCTTTCCCGGTTGGGTCGGCAAATCATAGACAAAAGTTTTTTTCAAACCAGGTTGTGTAATAACAGCCTTGGGTGATATAACTGGTTCAGCTATTTTTTCTGTTTGGTAAAATGTATTGCTGTTAGTGCCAATAGCTGCTTTTAATTTTGCCCCATTCATCAATTTCATTTCATTCAAAAGCCTTAACCTAAGGTTGCCGCCGATAGTTGATTTGATGATAGCTTTTACCATCTTCCCATCTTTCCAGTCAATAGTCAGCACTTCAAAACCTCCTCTTGCCCGCAGCCCGCTAATGCTGCCGCTTTGCCACACATCCGGCAAGGCAGGCAATAAATCCAAAGTGCCATCTTCACTCTGCATCAGCATTTCCGCGATACCTGATGTGCAACCAAAATTGCCATCGATCTGAAACGGCGGATGCGCATCAAACAAATTGTTGTAAGTGCCGCCACCACCTTCATTGGTGCCAACGGGCGTTAATTGATTTTGTATCAATTTATAGGCATGATTACCATCCAGCATTTTCGCCCACCAGTTCACTTTCCAACCCATACTCCAGCCGGTGGAAACATCGCCACGCTGATCAAGCGTATTTTTTGCTGCGCTATATAATTCAGGTGTTCTGTATGGCGATATTTGATTGGAGGGAAACAAGCCATATAAATGTGAAATATGGCGGTGATGATCTTTTGGGTCATCCACATCATCCAGCCATTCCTGTAGCTGGCCGTATTGGCCAATATGCATAGGCGCAAGGCGGTTGCGTTTTTCTTTAAATGAATCAGCGAGAGCCTTGTCTTTATTTAAAATCGCTGCTGCGTCTATGGCTGTGGTGAACACATCAAAAACAATTTGGTTCGTCATGGTTACGCCCGCATCCATGGAGGAACCTTCGTGTGCGGCAGGTGCATTTTCCGGTGACGTGTCCGGGCACACAACCAGCCAGTGATACTTTGGATGTTCAATAAGATAATCAGCATAAAATAAGGCTGCGCCTTTCAATATAGGATAAACAAAAGCCAGGTATTTTTTATCTCCATTGTATAAATAATGTTCCCAAAGATGCTGGCTCAGCCAACCGCCGCCGTTAGGCCAGATGCCCCAGAAGGCTCCGTCTACTGCGCCGTTAATTCTCCATACATCTGTATTGTGGTGCGCCATCCAGCCGCGTGTGCCATACATATCTTTTGCTGTTTTTGCACCTGTCTCAGAAAGCTCTTTTACCATTTGTAATAAAGGCTCCGCTATTTCTGAAAGGTTGGTTTTTTCCGCAGGCCAGTAATTCATTTCTGTATTAATGTTGATGGTGTATTTGCTATCCCAGGGTGGGTATAATTTATTATTCCAGATACCCTGTAACGTGGCAGGCTGGCCGCCGGGTTGGGAAGATGAAATCAACAAATAACGGCCATATTGAAAATAAAGCGCTACCAATTGTGGATCATCAGATGAATTAAATTTCTTTAAACGTTCATCAGTTGGAAGCTTTGCAGCTTGCGTAGTACCGAGGTCAAACTTAACACGGTTAAAGTATTTTTGGTAAGCGCTTACATGTTCTTTTAGAATGGTTGAAAAAGATTTTGGATAAGCTTTAGTAAGATAGGATACCACTCTTGCGTTTTCATTACCGCTGATGTCATGATAGTTATTAAAGTTACTGGCGATTGAAATGTAGATGGTAACAGCGTTGGCATCTTTTATCATCAATGCCGTATCGTTGGATGACAGGCTTCCTCCCTCTAACTTAAACCGGGTGATACCTTTAAATTTAATCTTCCCGGCTACACTTTCATGGTCAATGGTTGTGCCTGCAATGGCGAGCTCGTTGCCATTGGCTGTTTTCATTTTTGCATTGGGTTGCACCGTTGAATAAAACGCCGTGAAAGAAAGGCTGCCCGGCTTATTGGCTGTAAGGTGCATCACCACTACACGATCAGGAAAAGATGCCAAAACTTCCCGCTTGTAAGTGACATTATCAATGGTATAAGTGGTGGTGGCAACTGCTTTTTCAATATCAAGATCACGGTAATAATTGGTGTAATTATCATGCTTGTCAAACACGAGCTGAAGACTGCCCACAGGTTCAAACATTTGACCGTGCGAAGCTTTGGAAATGATGGTTTTGTTCGCGAGTGTCTCGGCTTGTTTTTGTTTTCCTTCAAATATTAGTTGACGTATTTCTGCTAAAGAATCTAAACTTACAGAATTATCATTACGGTTGGGGCTGCCGCTCCAAACGGTGTGTTCATTCAGCTGAATAGTTTCTGTATCTACGTTGCCATAAATCATAGCGCCTAATCTTCCATTTCCAATGGGCAAAGCATTTTCCCAAACTGTTCCGGAAGGCTGATTGTACCAAAGTTTTAATTCGTGATTGTTTGATAAAACACCAGAGCGCTCCTGGGCTTTCACGGAAACTGCTGATACAGCAAAGGCAAAAATCATAGACACATAAATGCACATTGTCTTTCCTTTAAAAAATATAATAGGGAAACTTTTTTTGAAGCGGCCTATAACTTGCTTAATGTTTTTTTTCATTTTTGTAAAATGTCTTCATGTAAATTTTATTCCTTTTTTATCAGCCTAAGATAATACACAGGGCTTGTCGAAGCTTGCTCTACCGCCTGGAATTTCACCCGCACGTGTTCTTTTCCTTTCACCATTGCATCGGGAATGTGATAGTTTATCTCTTTGAATTGTGATTGGTTCCACCTGCCGGTGTTATCTTCTGTTGCCAATTTTTCATCATCAATATAAATAGTAAACTTACTGGCGCCCCATTCTGCG
The DNA here is from genome assembly GCA_040007435.1 of Ginsengibacter sp. Classification (GTDB taxonomy): domain Bacteria; phylum Bacteroidota; class Bacteroidia; order Chitinophagales; family Chitinophagaceae; genus Ginsengibacter. Next base: position 37,901 of record JBDTUZ010000046.1, read on the forward strand.
CCCCAGTAATTCACCATTAGGCTCAAGCCCGTTTCATTATTAGTTGCCATATTATAACTGAAGTAACCTTCGTTAGATGCCTGGCGAAACATCTTATCCTGGTTGGTGCCTGTTCTTGATTTTTCGCTTTGCATGGCGTGGTCTACTTCAGGCTGCTGCTCTCCCGGCGCAACAAAATCAATAGTGCGTTTTTCTAATTCAAGTTTTTCTTTTTCTTTAGTCGAGATGGAGTCAATATAAGCTTTGTATTGTGTGTTGCTCAATGCCATCCAGTACATCATGTATCGTGCATCATGTATGGAATAAAATGGCTGCAATTCAATATTAATGGGATTAACAACTTTTACATCTTTAACCGTAAAGTGAAGCGGTTCATTTTTTACAGGCACCAAATCATTGGTAATAGATGATATATTATCTGCAATAAAAATCGGCGCTTCATCAACCGGTAATTTTTCACCACCGGGGATTTGTCCCCAACGGCTATCATCGGCAATCAATCCCTTCATATCTTCTGTGCCCGTTTTTGCACCAAGTAAAATAGGCCCGTGCATAATGGCGATATAAGCCGGCACCTTTGGCAAGTGTTCAATAGTATTATGCATCGGCAATGAGACTTCAACCACATCTCCTTTATTCCATTTCCGGTTTATGGCTATGTAAGATGATGGATGATTGTTGTAAGAAATAACTTTCCCATTAACTGTAATTTTTAAAGCGCCTTCCTTTACCCATGAGGGATAACGTACCATTAATTTGAATGGTGAATTGCTTTGCGTTATAATAAATTTTGTTTGCTCTTCATACGGAAATTTTGTTTCCTGTGTAAGTTGTATTCCTTTCTCTTTCCAGTTTAATTCAGATGCTACGAAAAGATTTACAAACAACGAATCATGCTGGTGCGTATAAATAAATTCATTGTACTTGCCATGGTTTTCCATGCCTGTTCCAACACAGCACCACATAGCTTCATTCGGTGCTGAATATACGCGGTAACTTCTTGGACGCGCCGGCGTGAAATACACGTAGCCACCGGTTTCAGGGTTTTGGGTTGAAAGGATATGATTATAAATAGTGCGCTCGTAATAGTCAGCATATTTTGCCGATGGATTTATTCTAAATAGATCTTCCGTAAGCTTTAGCATGTTGTTGGAATTGCAGGACTCCGGCCCTTCCACATCATTGATAAAATCGGTAGAAGATGCGGCACTTGGAAAAAATTCTCTGCGGCTGTTGCCGCCAAAAGCAAGCGTTCTGTTAGTGGTAACTGTTTGCCAAAAAAAGCTTCCGGCATCTTCATATTTTTTATCGCCACTCAGCTCACCGATTCTTTCAAAGCCTACTGCTTTTGGTACCTGCGTGTTGGCATGCTTGTTATCAAGATTGTCAATCCCTTTAGACATGGGATCTAACTGCATGTGATGCGAAAATCTTTTGGCAACAACTAAATATTTTTTATCACCAGTAATTTTATAAGCATCGGCGAGCACTTCATTTATGCCGCCCTGCTCTGTATCAAGCATGCTTTGCATTTGTTCATCCGTTAATGATGAGGTGATGCTGATAGCCCAATCGCAGAATTTTAAAAAGATATTTTTTGCTTCTTCATTACCCGTATATGCCCATGCATCTCTTAGCCCTGCATACGTTTTATGTACATTATACCATGGAACCCATGCCGCATGAAAGGCTTTCATGTGCCCATTTTTTACGGACATCCAAACAGCATCACTATTTGGAACTCCGCCAACATAACCGACGCCCCACCCCGGGTTATTTTTTGCATTCGCCTCCTGGCAGGCTTTGAGTTCATTAATCATATACAACATACGGCTTTTGCATTCCGCATTGCCTGTAGCTGCATTAGCGGCCATTGCGGTAAGGTAATGCCCTCCAACATGACCATCTAAACCTTCCCAGTTTTTGTAGCTTGAATCTTTTGGAGATAAGCCTGCTTCTTTTAAATATGGCGCTAATAAGCGATCAACATTGTATTGAAGAAGAGTTTTAATATTCAGGTCGCGGGCATGTTTGAAAGGACCGTCAAGCAATGTTACCTGGCTTAAATTAAATTCATTTGGATAAAGTTTTTGCTGCGCATGAACATCATTAAACACGCAATAATTAAAAGCAAAAGCACCAGTGAGTAATAATGCTTTCTTGAAATTTTCTTTTTTAGAAAATACTTTTTTTATCATCTTTATTTGCCTGTTTTAATTTCAATAAAACTTACAGAATAGGGATCAAGTTCTCTTGAAAAAGACTTCTTAATTCCCTTAATGGTTGTTGTTACAGGAACAATATTTTCCGGCGAAGTAATAGTGTTTGTATCTTCCGGCTTATTACCTTTCACTACAACCAAAGTGCCTTCAGGAGCCACATTTGCACCATTCAGATTCATTTTTATTGCTTGTTTTTTTCCTATTGTATTTACGATTTTGATATACAGCTTTCCTGTTGCCTCGTTCATTGTGGCGGAATAGAATATTGTGGGCACTGATTTTTGAGCTTTGCCTTCGGCACTATCTTTTTTTGAAAGTGGCATTTTTTGGGTTGGAATATTTGAAACTGTTACCGGTACAATTTTATTCCCTAAATAAGTATTGAATAATTTTTGTACATAATAAGAAGGAGAACCATAGCTGTTCAGCGCATCATAACCTATCAGGTCAGAATCCCACTGCCATGCTTTGTGCCCTGAAGAATCTTTACTTACGTTTACAAATAACGGTGCATAGCAAGACATAATTATTAAATCTGAATTACGTTCCATGCCCGTCATCCAGGCAGCATCGCCCAGTGCGGCATTTAAATTAGTGGTCGGCAGACCTTCACGTGTAGCCCATTCGCCTACAAATATTTTCGGGCCTTTACGATCGTATGTATCATACTGGGCAGCATTTTCCCACATATCCCACGAGTTGCGATAATAATGCTCGTCCACAACTTCAGGTAGTTTATCTCCGGTGATTTTCAGGTCAGGATATTGAGTTTCTGCAATGGTAGAAATAACATGCAATGACGGATATTTTTTTTCTATTGCATCTCTGAATTGTTTAAACCTTCCGTCATAACTGTTCGATCTGTCGAACCAATCTTCATTGCCAACTTCTATATAGGTAAGTTTGAATGGCTCAGGATGCCCGTCTTCAATACGTTTGGCACCCCAGTAAGTAGTTTTATCGCCAATAATATATTCTATTTCATCCAAAGCATCATCTACATAAGGTTTTAAAAGCGGCCCTGCATCTACATGATCCCCATCCAAAGCATAGCCTGCGTAAACACCTAAGAGCGGCTCTGCGCCCATGTTTTCACACCACTTTAAAAATTCAAGCAAGCCCATTCCATCTGTGGCACGATAACCCCATGAACCACTATGGCCGGGCCTGCTTTCTAACGGTCCCAATGTTGTCTTCCAGGGAAATGCGTCATTGATCGTTGGCCCTTCTAAAAAATTACCGCCGGGGAAACGCAAAAATTTTGGTTTCATATCCACCAGCATTTGCATAAGGTCAACACGAAAACCATTTGGCTGATTGTGATAAGTTGGCTGAAACAGCGAAACAAGATTGAAATAATATACACCAATCCGGTCAGTAGAAATGACAAAGCGTGCATCTTTTGTAGGTTTTACATCAGCTGCCGTGGTTAAGTTAAGTGCATATTTTTTCCAGTAAATACTTTTTTCAAGATTGATAGTACCTTTTGCATACACCGTTTTTCCATCATTGCTTTCAATCGAAACTGTTATTGGGCCTGGTGTATTATTTTCAATGTCAGGAAGCGGAGGTGTAGTGGGTTTTGGTTCCCAGGGCCAGCGCGGAGGTTCACTTCTGTCTGTTCCCTTCATATAAAATGAAGCTTTGTATGTGGTGGAAGGCGTTACCGGAATACCCCAGTAGCCATCATTAGCAACGCCTACTTTTCCGCCAGCCTTTTCTACTGTAAGCCTTAAGCAGGCGGTAAGTGCGCTGTTTATAGCATTACGGCGTTCATCATTAGCAACGTGTTCTTCAGCGCCTATTAATTTCATTTCAGCTTCTGCTGATGAATTATCCTTCACAAGGCTCCAACCTTCAGCAGTGGTTTTACTGTCTTTAAAGATCCTGTTGCGTATCAGTTCTGCATACAGTCCACCATCATAGGAGTGGTTGATTTCTTCCGTCATCAATCCATACAGCATCGGGCTTACAGTGGCGCCGGGCTTCGTAAGGTCCAAGGTTAAGTTGGGTGTTTGCGCCATGGTGCTTCCAATTATTAAAGAGCATATACCGCAAATTAATATGCCTGACTTAAGCGTTTGTTTTTTCATGAATAATTTTTTATAATCGAATGTGTAAGCTTTACTAATTATTTAATTTCCCTGATATAAAATGCCTTTACATCAACCGTTGTAGTGGGATGATAATGACAAAGTTGAAAACCAATATTGCCCGTAGCAAAACCAGCATCATGCACTATGTCAATTGTTTTTACTCCATTTAGCCACGCCTCAATATGATGCCCTTTGGCTATTATGTAGTAATGGTTCCAGTCATTTTGTTTCACAATTATGTTAGCCAATGAATCCGGAAATTTTTGTACCATTTCGCCGCGCCTCTCTTCCCACAATGAACCCCAATATCCTTTTCCCATATCAACCTGGTAACCTGGTGCATCATCCCAACTTGTAGGATTTATGCGAATGCAAACACCTGAATTTGCGTTTGAATCTCCCACCATTTTTATCAAAACATTCAATTCAAAATCGCCGTAGGTTTTTTTTGTGTAAGCATAATGATGCAGCTTTTCCTTAGGCATGGATCCATGCATTAGTTTGTTACTTATCTGCCAATACGCCTGCTCAAAATTCCAATCATCTGCTGATGAAAGCAGATTTACCCACCCTTTGCCCACCGGTTTATCATGTACCAGTTGGCCTGTCTTTGGCAAGGTGTTTTCTAAGGTGGTATCTTGTTGCGCAATAGCAAAATTACTTGCGCATACCAAAGCTGTTGCAACAATAAATGATGTAATTCGTATGAATAGTTTCATTTTAGTAATTATTTAAAAAGTAATTGAACAAAATTGTACAAATCATTTCTCCAAACCGGCCATGTATGCCCGCCGGGATATTCATAGTAAGTATGTTTTATTTTCAATTCATCTAATTTGCCTAACATGATCTGCCCGTTCTTATAAGCAATGTCTTCAGGGCCTCCTTCGGAAATCCACAAGGCTTTTAAATTGCCATTGATCTTGCCGACATTATCTTTCATAAAAACGTATTGTGCGTCTGCTGTTTTATTCATCATCGGTATGATCCACCCGGAACTAAATACGCCGAGGTAAGAAAACATATCTGTATTATTGATACCTGTATAAAGTGTGTGAATGCCGCCGAGAGATAAGCCCGCAAGCGCACGACTGTTGACATCAGTTTTTGCACGATAGTTTTTTTCAACAAAAGGAATGATGGCCTGTTTCATTTCTTTTTCAAATAGCTTCATTCCATTTTCGATAGCATCAGCGTTAAAGCCGCCGGCGCCAAGGTTTGCATCAGGCATCACGATCAACATTGGTTTTGCTTTGCCTTCGGAGATAAGATTGTCTAATATCAAATTTGTTCTTCCCTGCATTGCCCAGCCTCTTTCATCTTCGCCACCACCATGTAAAATATAAAGCACAGGATATTTTGTGCTTATACTGGAATCATAACCGGGCGGTGTATAAATGTATAACTTTCTCCATGAATTGGTAACTGTAGAATAGTAATCTTTGAGGCGGATATCGCCATGCGGCACATTCTTAAGAGCATAATAACCACCACCTGAAAAAGGTATCTCGATACCACTTGCCATTCTTCCCATACCATAAAATGTTTCGCTGGCCGGGTCGGCTACTGCCATGCCATCAATCAATAAAGAATAATAATGAAACCCTTCGCTGATAGAATCGGTCGTAGCCGTCCAGTAACCGCTCGTGTCTTTTACCATGTCATATTTTTTACCAAGATCAACCTGCACTTTTTTCGCATCAGGCGCTTTTATTTGAAAGATAACCCGGTGATCGGCAAGAATCTGGGGATACCCCGCAGATCTTATATTGGTGGATGCAGGTGCGCCAACAACAGGATATTTTGAGAAGGTGGATGTATCAACCGGTTTAAAAATTAATTGGGAGAACATATATAAACCGTTTTTCCAAACCTTGAATTCATGAAACCCTGGTTCGATATAATAAATATGCGGCACATTATTTTTAAGGAGATAATCGTGTGTTCTTTTGCTGAAAGAAATCAGCCCATCGCTGGCACCGCAGGATATCCACAGCAACTTTAATTCGTCTCTCGCCTTTGCCGGATCAGGCACGAGTTGTTCCGGCGTTTTTGTATTGGGTGCCGCAGAGAAGGCGCCAATCCAGGCAAACTTATCCAGGTTGCCCAAACCGAAGTTGAGTGATTGCCCGCCGCCCATTGATAAACCTGCAATAGCGCGATGTTCCCTGTCTGTATAGACGGGATAATGTTTTTGTACATAAGGAATAAGGTCATTTAATAAATCCGTCTCAAATGTAGCAAAGGCCTGCACTTTATCAGCAGCCATTATATTTCCGGTCGCCCGGTCATCTTTCATAGCCCTGCCATTGGGCATTACAACTATCATCGGCTCAACTTTTCCATCCGCAAAAAGATTATCCAGGATCACTTCAGGGTGGCCACCATTGAGCCACTCTTTTTCATCGCCACCAATGCCATGCAACAAATACAATACAGGATATTTTTTCTTTTTTGAATAGCCCGGTGGTGTATAGATTAATGCCCTGCGTGTAGTGCCAACGGTTGTTGATCTATAATTGAAGGTATCAATTGTTCCGTGCGAAATATTTGCACGAACCGTATCAAATCCTTGCGGAGCTTGTTTAATAATTTCCTGCGCCTTCGCCGTGTAGGTGAATGTAATAGTTATTGCAATTAAAGAAAACAGGTACTTCATTTTAAACAGCTTTTTTATTATGTATTGAAATTTATTTACAAAACTAAACAGCCAGATCTTTTTATTTATACCCAAGCAATGGCAGCATTATCGCTGCATATCTTCCTCCAAATTCCCTGTAACCGGCAGCGTCAAAATGCAAATGGTCTTTTGCAACCGTGCAACCTTTCGAGGAAACAATGTGTGCCGTTGGAATTGTTTGCGGAAGATTAT
>JBDTUZ010000047.1:0-44317 GCA_040007435.1 Ginsengibacter sp.
CCTGTAATTTATTATCTGTTACTTCTTCACCTACATTTTCGGCTGCTTCTTCGCGTTTAGCCCTACGGTATTTTGCTTTTAAGCTTTTACCTCTTCCGCCTGATCCTGCAAGTTTTGCCTGCGTCTCTTTTATTTTATCCTGAATTTCTTTTTGATCGATCTCTTTTTCTTCACGGCGGGTTATAGCCGGAGCATTTCTGTTAAATCTTCCGCCCTGTGGAGGTCTTGCAGTTTGGGGTCGTTGAAAATTTCCGGGAACATTATTACCCGGGGCTTTTTTCTCAACAGGTATGCGTTTGCGTTTTCTCCTTTCATCAGAAGGTTTGGGCCTGGTTGCATTGTTTGTCGGAAGATCTATCTTACCCATTATTTTAGGGCCTTCAAGCTTAGTTGCCTTAATATTTGTTATAACAACTGGTTCAGCTTCAACCGGGGCCTTTACAGCCTCTACTTCCGGTTTCACTTCTTCTATTTTTTCAATTTCCGGTTCTTTTGATTTTGAAGCTTTTACCTTCGGCGAAGTGGATTTTTTGCCGGAGTCTTTCTTAGGGCGGGTGGAGGAATCAATAGCACTCAGGTCAATTTTATCCACCACTTTTAATCCTTCCACCTCTGGAGCTTCAATCTTTACTATTTCCGGCTCCGCCTCAACTATAGGCTCTTCTATTGTGTCTATTGTGTTCGTTATATTTTCTGGTTCGGCTTGTTGATCCGCCTGTGTTATAGTTTCGGGTACAACTTCCGGCTTTACTTCTTCAACAGCAGTAACCGGAGCTGCCACATCTTCTTTTGGTTTTACGGCTTCTTTTTTACTAAAGGAGAGATCTTGCTCATCCCGCCTTTTTTTGAAATCAGTAACCGCATTCTTGGGAAGATCAATCTGTTCGGCTTTTTGCTTGGCAACCTTGTCAGTCTGAAATTCAACCTGCAAAACACGGTACATCTCTTCCGAGATTTTGGAGCTTGGTTTTAATTCTTCTCCCTCAAATCCTTTTGACACAAGAAAGTCTACCAAGGTATCTTTACCTATGTTGAATTCTTTGGCCGCAGCCATTACCCGTGGTGTGTTTACTTCTGCCATTAAAACCTCTCCTCTCCTGAATTATTTAAAATGCAGGAAATTTTTAAAAATTAAAATTATGTTTATTATTCTCCCAATTGAATAAAATAAATTATTCACTGGCAAATTCTTCTTTCAATATTTTCTTTACTTCAGAAATTGTTTCCTTTTCCAAATCTGTTCTTCGTTCCAGTTCTTCATCAGACAATATGAGAACACTTTTAGCTGTATCACAACCAATCTTTTTTAATTCATCTATCACCCATGTTTCGATTTCGTCTGTAAATTCATCCAGATCCACATCATATTCTTCTACTTCTCCCTCATTATCCCGGAATACATCTAGCTCAAGGCCTGTAAGTTCACATGCAAGCTTAATGTTAACACCTCTGCGCCCAATAGCCAGTGAAACCTGGTCTGGTTTCAGGTAAACATTAGCATGCTTTGTTTCAAGATCAACATCCATACTTGTAATCTTTGCCGGCGTAAGAGAGCGTTGTATAAGAAGCTGAATGTTGTTTGTCCAGTTAATTACGTCAATGTTTTCATTTTTCAGCTCTCTAACTATCCCATGGATACGACTACCTTTCATACCTACACACGCTCCAACAGGATCAATCCTGTCATCGAAACTTTCTACGGCAACTTTTGCTCTCTCACCCGGATCTCTTACTATTTTTCTTATTACAATGAGACCGTCGAAAATTTCGGGAACTTCTATTTCGAGTAATTTAGCAAGGAAAGATGTATCTGTCCTGGAAACTATAATTACCGCCTGGCTGTTTTTTAGTTCTACCTTTTTTACAACGGCGCGTATTGTTTCACCTTTTTTAAAATAATCAGATGGTATTTGTTCAGACTTGGGAAGTAACATTTCATTCCCTTCCTCATCAAGCAATAAAATTTCCTTTTTCCATACCTGGTAAACTTCTCCACTTATAATCTCGCCAATCCTGTCTTCATATTTTTTTATAAGAATATTCTTTTTCAGATCATTAATTCTGCTCGCCAAAGTCTGCTTCCCCGCAAGTATCGCTCTCCTGCCAAACTCCTTCTGAATGTCAACCTCTTCATATAATTCCTCACCTACCTGGTAATCCGGCTCTATTTTGATAGCATCTTTATACTCAATCTCCGTTAGTGTGTTATAAAGATCATCATCATCCACAATAGTTCTCCTGCGAAATATCTCAAGATCACCTTTTTGATCATTCACAATTACGTCAAAATTTTCATCGGAACCATATTTCTTTCTAATTAGGGTTTTAAAAACATCCTCCATTACTTTCATAAGTGTAGGCCGGTCTATGTTTTCTGCATCTTTGAATTCCTGAAAGGATTCAATCAAATTGATACTTGCCATTTGTATTTTTTAAAATGTTACCAGCACTTTTGTGTGCTTTATTTGATTAAACAATATTTTTATTTTTTTAGTTAATACTTTCTTCCCTTTTACCCGTCCAACCGAGCCACCAGGGACTTCGCTTTCTTCTATTAAAATATCATCCTGGTTTACTTCGATTAATTTTCCATTTGTAACAGTCCCGTCGTTCATTATGACCTCTACCTTTCTGCCAATATTTTTTTTGTACTGCCGATGTAATTTCAATGGTTCATCTACACCAGGAGAAGATACCTCCAAAGAAAAATTTCCTCCGGGAAAAAGTTCCGTCTCCTCAATATATTTATAAAGAGCCTTATTTACATTGGTGCACTTTTCAATCGTAATTCCATCGTCAGCATCTAGCAACACAACGATATTATTACCCGGGTTTATTTTGAGACCTACCTGAAAAATATTTTCTGAATGACTAATAAGGCCATCTAAGAAATTCTCAATGTTTTTCAAGGATGTTTCAAAATTCATTTAAACCTGGAAATTTTTTAAAAAAGAAGAAGGGAACGCTTCCGTTCCCTTCATAGATTCTTTTGACAATGCAAATATACTGCAATAAAGAATTATCTGCCAAATTATGTTAAAGTAAAAGTTTATAAATCGTGTTAAAAAATTAAATATTTATTTTTACAAAATGAATATTTTAAGATTAGCAGGTGAACTTTTTTTAATATACATTTTTTACAAATTGATTTTTGATTTCATCATCCCGGTATATCAATCCACAAAAAAAATTAAAAAGCAATTCGGTGAGATGCAATCAAAAATGCAGCAGGACATTAATGCCTATTCTAAACAGCAGTCTCCTGGCGGACCTAAAACCGAAAAGGCAAAGGAGGATGATTATATTGAATTTGAAGAAATAAAAAAATAGCCTACAGCCCTGTATTTTCTATATTAATTCCTGGTTTTAAATGAATGATTTGAATGCCCAAATTTTTGGCAGCGTCTACGTTTTGGAGAGAATCGTCAATAAAAAGAGTGCTGGCTGCTAAAAGATTATTTTCTTCCAGCACATGCCGGTAAATTCCATCATCCGGCTTCCTTTTCCCCATTTCAAAAGAATAGTATACTCTTTCAAAATATTCTTCAAAGGAATGCGCTCTTTTACTTTGGTTGTAGATCTTGTCAAATTTGTAGTAGTGAATCGCGTTTGTGTTACTAAGGAGAAACAGCCTATACCTGCTTTTAATTTCTTTGAGAAACAAGAGACTTTTTTCACGAAATGTCAAAAGCATTGCATTCCAGGCTTCACTAATTTGGTGAGGAGTCAAGTTGAGCCGTGTACACTTATTAAACTCAGAATAAAAATCTGCTTCATTAATATACCCCTTTTCCAAATCCTTAAATAGCTTATCCGCTTCCGCCTGGGAGTACATTTCGTTAAAATCTTTTGCCCCTAATTTTTCAAAAGCATTCCGGGTTAAATTATAATCGATATCGAGGATCACGCCTCCCAGGTCAAATATGATTGCTTCAATTTTTTGCATTGTCAAAGAAAATTATTTCTTACCACTTCGCGAATTTTTCTATTTTTGCAATCCTTTATTTTTTAGGGATGAAATTGAACCGGATATTATTGAAACAAAAAAATGTTCCGATAAAAAAAGAAATACCCGTGGAAAAGTGTTTCCTAAAAAGTAAGATGGGCCTATAGCTCAGTTGGTTAGAGCACCTGACTCATAATCAGGGGGTCACAGGTTCAACCCCTGTTGGGCCCACAAAAATGAAGTTTCCAAGTAAAGCCTGCAATAGTTTGCAGGCTTCATTGTTTAACCTTTCTTTAACCATGTAACAAATACTTTTGCCACCTTAACCAGACTTTATGAAGAAAATTGTTTTAGTAGTTTCATGTTGCCTTCTTTTTACATTCTCCTTCTCACAAGACACTTCCTACATGGCTCCTGCAACCCCTAAAGTAATTAAGTTACCAAATCGTTCTGGTGATCACCTGATGATCCAGCTTTCATCAGACCATTGGACAGGAATGCCGGACAGTGTCAGCAGCCATCAGCAAGGTTTATCAAGGGGTTTTAATGCATATTTTATGCTTGATAAGCCTTTTAGATCTTCACCGAAATATAGCATAGGTATTGGAGTGGGAATTGGAACAAGCAATATTTTTTTTAAGAGGGTAAATATCGATTTAAAAGCAGGTGGTGCTCAACTGCCATTTACTGCATTAGATTCAACAAATCATTTTAAAAAGTATAAGCTTACCACCGGGTTTGTTGAGATCCCCCTGGAATTCAGATATACTTCGAAGCCTCTGCAACCTACCAAAAGCTTTAAAATTGCTTTGGGCGCCAAAGTAGGAGCTATCGTAAATGCGCACACGAAAGGCAAGGATTTGCAGGATAAGAATAACAACAGTTTAAACTCCTACACTGAGAAAGAAATCGGCAGACGCCTCATAAACGGAACACGTTTTATGGGAACCGCAAGGATTGGATACGGCATCATATCAATTTTTGGCGCTTATCAACTTAACAATCTGCTGAAAGACGGCGCTGGCGCAGATATGCATTTATACCAGGTTGGCCTTACACTAAGCGGCCTCTAACTTACTCCTCTTCCAACTTTTCTCATAGCAGTTACCCACAATACCAGATTTAATTACAACGAGATTGGATTGGTTATTTTTGTAAAAACAGTTATATATTGATCGAAAAGAAAATTAATAATCGAAGTGAGGTTAAAGTTTTACTCGTTGGCTTAATACAAAAAGAACAAACAGAAGCATTAGCGACGGAATATATGGAGGAACTAAAGTTTCTTGCCGAAACTGCCGGTGCAGAAGCAGTTAAATCCTTTACACAAAAACTGGCACATCCGGATAGTAAAACTTTTGTTGGCAAAGGAAAGCTGGAAGAAATAAAAAATTACATTGCGGGCAAAAATATTGAGTTGGTCATTTTTGATGATGAACTCACCGGCTCGCAGATCAAGAACATAGAAAAAGAGTTGCAGGTAACCACTATTGACAGGAGCGATCTCATTCTTGACATCTTCGCATCAAGGGCAAAAACGGCACAAGCTAAAGTACAGGTGGAGCTTGCTCAATACCAATATCTTTTACCCAGGCTTAAGGGAATGTGGAAACACCTTGAAAGACAAGGAGGCGGAATAGGCACCAGGGGGCCGGGTGAAACCGAAATTGAAACTGACAGGCGTATAGTAAAGGACAAGATAAGTCTTCTGCGAAAAAGACTGGCCGAAATTGATAAGCAGGCATTTACCCAAAGGAAGGACCGCGGTGAATTTATAAGGGTAGCGCTTGTGGGCTACACGAATGTGGGTAAGTCGACCATCATGAACCTTATAAGCAAGAGCAACGTCTTTGCTGAAAATAAGCTCTTTGCAACTCTTGATACCACAACCAGGAAGGTTGTGCTTGGGCACACCCCTTTTTTATTAAGCGATACTGTTGGTTTTATAAGAAAGCTCCCTCACCATCTTATAGAAAGTTTTAAAAGTACACTTGATGAAGTAAGAGAAGCAGACGTACTCTTACATGTTGTGGACATGTCACATCCGCAATTTGAAGAGCAATTAACAGTTGTTAAAAACACTTTACAAGAACTTAATAGTGGTGAAAAACCTGTAATTACTGTTTTCAATAAAATGGATCAGTATGAAAAAAATACTTTTGATCAATGGCTTGACCCCGAGGTAAAGAAAGATCTTTTGAAAGAATTAAAAGAAAGCTGGCAATTGCAAACGGAGGGGAAATGCGTCTTTATTTCAGCCACCGAAAAAACCAATATCGCTGAGCTCAGGCAACTTATTCTAAACACTATCAGGTCGATGTATCAAATAAAATATCCTTATAAAGTTGAATTTTTTTACTAAGAAATTTAATGAAACATGCGAAAAAATATAAGTGGCATAAAATCGCCTACGTACCATCGGAGCTGACTTTCGGAATAAATAATCTTACCGAAATTGAAGTAGCAGGAAAAAAAATATGCTTAGCCAAAACCAGTAATTCTTTATCTGCCTGTTCTTCAACATGCCCACACGCCGGAGGAATTATGTGTGAAGGTTTTTTAGATAGTAATGAAAACATTGTATGTCCTATACACAGGTATGTTTTTAGTCTGACAAATGGCAGGGATATAAGTGGCGAAGGATATTTTCTAAAAACCTACCCCGTCAGGATTGAAGAAGATGGCGTGTTTATCGGGTTTGAAGAAGGAGGGTTATTAAGCTGGTTAAAATAACCCTAAAACAATTTTTGTAGCAAATCAAAAACCTTTATTTTTGCCACCCGTTTTTAATATAAGATTCCTATAGCACATTTGACTGTGTTATCTGATAGAACATCCGGACGGCCGCTGGTTCAAACAGCGTAAAAAAGTTGAAACATGCATTCCTCCTTAGCTCAGTTGGTTAGAGCATCTGACTGTTAATCAGAGGGTCTCAGGTTCAAGTCCTGAAGGGGGAGCTGAAAATCAAAGAGTTATGTTCAAATAATACATAACTCTTTTTTATTTGCAAGTAATTTGCAAGTAAAATTGGTATAAAATTTTCTGATATTTTTTTTGAGAGTAGACATTGGGATCATTGCATTTCTCCGAATGAAATTAATGGTGACCCGAAAGAATTAAGGTTATTCTTAATTTCTATCACAGACAAAAAGGGAGATACTTCGGGATCGGGAAATGCAAATGTATTACCTGTCATATTCATTGCCATTAGCTGTAGTCCGGTTACTTTTTAGTGAGGAGGTAATCCTCCATTCATGAGCCTCTAAGGCTTTTGTCAAACGGGGGTTGCAAAGCGGATTATTTTTTTATTCCTTCCTTTTTCTTTTCACCAGCAAGTCGATGTGCTTTCTCCTGCTCTGCAATTTTGAGTTCAGCTTGGATAACCCGCTTAGTAAAATTGTTCTTATCTAAAGTATATAAGCTGTCCGTGGAATAAGTAATTTTTAATAAGCTGGCATTGCCATTGGTTTTCCAAAACCGGTACTTGATATCATTTGCTTTGAATGCTTCTTTTTCGTGAATATTATTTATCCATCCATAGGCCAATAACAGAGAAATTACGAGAAGGCTAATTGTGATCCAGATCTGTTTGTGAAAATGGTGTGTATGCTCAACCAGATTTTGTACAGGATTGCCTAAGTTTAATCTTACCGTGTTTATTTCTTTAAGCAAATCGCTTATGGTTTCGCTGGTTGATTTAGATATAGAAGTAAACTTTTCCAGTTCGAGTTGAAGAAAATTAAATTCGATTGTTAGTTCGTTTGGCACCTCGACATCTTTACCTGCATTACTTTCTTTTAACAAAGCAATTTCCAAAGCTTCTAATTTTTCAACAATAGTTTGCAATAATATTTCATTCATCTTCCTATCTTATAAATGCTGTCCCATTGATTTTTTCTTTTTCTTTTTTTCAAATCTCCACGCGGAAGGTAATTCCTGATCCCTTTGCTCCGGCTTTAATAATTCATCCAAAATATTTATGTCTTTACTTGCCTGCTTATTAATTTCCGGTTGCTTATTCCCGGGAATACTTTTTGAATAAAACAAGGCCGAAGGAGATTGATTTAATTTTTCCGATTGCTGCAATTGCAGAATCTTTTGGAGATTACTTATTGAAAACCTTCGGTCTATCTCGCTGCCTTTATATTTATAGTCTCCCATCTTAAAACTGATTCCCTGCAACTCGCTTGTCTGCCCCTTGTATTTGTAAAGCGTTTCTATCTGTTTTTTCACCAGCTTTTCCTTTAAGTCATCGAGACTTTTACAATGTGGCAGCAATTCTAAAATAGCCTGGTAGATGATATACTTATTTGCTTCCTTTTCATTAAGTGCTTCAAGATTTGTAAGCGACAGATTTTTTGAGTTGGCCACTTTCAATCCATATTTAAGGGTGAGGCTTTGTGACACTTTTTTACCTCTTAGTCCAATCCAGCTATCTTTTATAGCATCTCCGTTATTGTTTACAAGGTTGGCTATAATGTGCAGGTGCACATGATTTTTATCAATGTGTTTTACAATCGCAAACTGGGTATCAATAATCTTCATTTCATTCAAATATTCTTTAGCAATGCCAGCCATCATTTTGTCTTCAATTTTCTCTCCGGGATAGAAACTTATTATTCCATGGAAAACTGCTTTTGTGAGCGAGGGTCTTAAACCTTGTTGCAGCTCAAAATCTTTTGCCATTAATTTATAATCATAATCTCTTACGCCTTCGGTGTCTAAAACGACTGCTCTGTTCCGGTCCATGCATACATACCTGCAGGCTCCATAAAATGTTTTTCCTATAACCACTTTACTAATCATTTGCTTTTAGCTTTTCTAGGAGTTCATCGATTAATTTTTTATATTTTTCAAACATCAATACAGATGTAAGCAATCCTTCCTGGTGCCCTTTCTTGGTGAGTTGATTTAGATTATTTGCCATACCAATTAACTGCCTGGCAAAAAGCCTTTCTTCATCGTTTAATCTTGAGATTATTTTTCCCTCCACGGCCATCTGCCGGATGTAAAAAGTAATTTTTGTTCCCGCCTTAGATGCTCTTTGTTTTATAATATAGTATTCTGCTTTGGAAAACCGAATACTTTTAATAATTTCTTTCCTGACTGATTTTTTGGGCCTGCCATTTTTGTGCTTTGTATTATTTTCTTCGCTTATCATATCATCTACAATATTCTTTTGCGACCAACGGGAGAAAAAGCAAGCTGCGTTTTTGTAACACAAAAACACCGCTTGCTAATACGATTTTTTAAAGATGTCTCTGTATTGATTGTCTCAAATTCTTTTGCCTGTCAGGTTTTCCAATGTTCATCATCCATTCATTCAGATCTTTATAACCCTTGTATAAATTGCTTTCATTCGTAAAATTTGGCGATCTTTTTAAGGCAAGATTTGTACATTTTTTGCCGGCATTATCGTGGTCCAGGTAAAGATGAATGCTTTGATGCTTTTCCATCAAAAGAAGGCTTCTTTCAAAAAAGGAGAGTGAGTTTAGAACCAGGAAATTTGTATCCCGTTCCGGGAGATCGTTATGCTTCGGCTGCTTGTTTTTATAAATGGATTGATAGCTTATGAAATCAAAAAAGCCTTCGAATACACTTATATTTTTTGCTTTATTATTGATGTAGGAAACATACTTTGGAGAACTGCTACCTTTAAAATATTCATTCCTTAATTCATACCCACCAGCATTGTTTTTAAAGCCGATCGCCCGGTATATTTTTTCTTTGTCACCGTTTGTAAAATGCACTTCATGGCAGTACATATCTGCAACACTTTTTTCAATCCTTCTTTGCATTAAATAGCGGCAAAGCGCAAGGTCTTGTATGGGTTGCTTTGCGGCTATGATCTTTATCGCCGTTTCTGTCACATCCATTGCATTAAATAGCCTGCGATCATGTGACGGTAACGGCGGTCTTACAAGACGATCCTGGAAACTTTTTTGCCCCTGAAAAGAAACAATTTTTTGCAATGCGTTACTCACATTTATGTGATGGAATTCCATTACAAAATCTACCAGTTTGCCGCCCTTTCCAAGACCATGATCATACCATACATTTTTGTTTCTTTCCACTTTAAATGAGGGCTCTTTTTCATTTCTTAAAGGAGACAGGTACCAGTAATTATTTCCTCTTATTTTCTTTGGCTGATGCCCTAAAGCATTGAGGTAATCAACCATATCCATTTGATTGGCTTCTTCACAGTTCATACTACACTCTTTTTTAAGATTATGATTCCTTATTTCGCAATAGCTAAATGGCGCCATTAATTAATGCCTCGATATCCGCACGATTAAAATACCTGCGTGATTTAACCTTAAAACTTTTCAGTTTTTTTTGTTTCAACCATTCGTAAAGTGTGGGCTTCGAGACCTGGAAGATGGCGCAGACATCTGATGCTTTTAGTAAAGCTTTTTCCGGGAGATGGGAGTTGGTTTGGGAGATTTTTTGCTGGCTTAATTTTTCAGAAACTACTTCATCAATAGTTGTCCTGATTTGTTTCCAAAACTCAGTCGGAGTTATTGGAAACAGCATGGGCGTTTCATTCATACTTCTACATTTTCTTGTTCACAATTGAAATTCCAATAACAAAATTAGTAAGGATAATTACTAAAAACAAGACATGGCTAAATTTTGAACAGGTGTTTGTAAGGCCATATTAACAAATTAAATTGTGCTTTAGGATCACTGATATTTAATGGAGTAAAGTGAAATAATATTCGGGTAATTTATGTGAAGTTTTATTGTGATTTGTTATAAGACAGTAGTGTAAAAATTAACACCTTGGAGTTGAAAAAAATTTGGATCTGCCGGCTGATGACTGTTGATATTATCACATTTCATAATTTACCATCTTTTGATGATTCAATAAGCCCATTATTAATTTATTCTATTTGAATTCCATTTTTTCTTTTAGTATTTTCACTATATAAGATTTCAAATTTTTTATTTTACAAAAGGCGTGGAAAGGCGATTAACATTTTTTCGCTAACCTTACCTCCATATAATTCTGAAATCGCTTTCCAAACTGTTAAAAATCCTTATATTCATCAATGCTATTGGATTTACATTTGGTTTGGGCTCAGGTGCATTTAAATAAAAGAAAATCGGTTATTAAATTTCTAAATGCAATCGACTTGATATTTTCCTCATCTGGGTTTCTAAAGGCCAGTACTAAAATTTTAAAGACACTCTCAAATCCAAGGCTAAGGCAAAATAAAGTTCTTGCCAGCGGGATTTTATTTGATCGATAGCTTTAAAATTGTATGTTATTTTTTTAAACTATAATATTCTAAAAAATAATATTCCAGGTTTAATTTTGGCATTTGATGTGCTTTGTGGTATTGATATTTGTTCTACGATTATAGTAAATACCTCTTTTCACACATCGTCTATGCGAGCCCCTCACCAGAGTTTTACTATCAATACTTTTCAAACCAGGTAAACTTTTCCTTTATTACATTTCCTTTTTCTTTTTTTAGATAATTTAAGTACGCCAATGCAACTGGAGAATGTTTTTTTCCTTTCAACCAAATTAAATTCCAGACTGATTTAATCGGAAATCCTTTAACAGGAATAATCTGCAACTCGCCATTATGCAGTTCGTTTTTAATTCCAATCAGCGGCATAATGGAACAACCTAAACCTGCAATCACAGCTTGCTTTACTGCTTCATTAGAGGTCAGTTCCATTTTTTTTCTCACAGGCAGATTGTTCCTTTGAATAAACTTCTCCATAGTTCGCCTCGTTCCCGAACCTTGCTCTCTATAAATCAGTGGCAGGCTTTCAAAAATTGTTTTATCATAGATCTTGTTTTTGAATTTCTCTTTAGTGTTGCTTACTACATACAGTTTGTTTTGCATCAGTTCTATTTTATCAATCTTAATACTATCAGGTAATACAGATACTAATGAAAAATCCACTTCGTTTTTTTCCAGGCTTTCAACTACTTTTAATTTGTTTGTTACATCAAGAAGCAATTCAACCCCCTCGTTACATTTTATGAAATCAGTCAGGAAATAAGGGATAATATACTTACCAGTTGATACAACAGATATTTTTAAGCGTCCTGCCAATTTTCCTTTATGAGCTAAAGTTTTGTAGTTAATAGCGTGAACATGGTTTAAAACATTCTCTGCAGCAATGGCAATTTCCTTTCCAAAATCTGTTATAAATATTTTTCTTCCAACTACTTCTGTCAGTGGAATATCAAACTGATCCTGCAAATTTCTAAGCTGAATAGAAACTGCCGGCTGTGTTAAGTGCAATTCTTCCGATGCCTTGGTTATGCTTTGGGTTTGTGTGATTTTTAAAAATATCCGCAATTGGTTAATCGTAAAATTCATAAATTTTATTTATGTATATCATTACAAATATAAATGAAAACTTATGACCTACATGATTGATTTTTGCGTTACCAAAAAAAAACATAATGACAAAAATAACAGTCGCAAAAGGAGATGGTATAGGCCCCGAAATTATGGATGCCACTCTCAAGATTATTTTGGCAGCAGGAGCTAAAATAGAAATGGAAGAAATTGAAGCTGGCGAAAAGGTATACTTAGCCGGCAACACGTCGGGCATTGCCAAAGAATCCTGGGACATCATCCGGAAGAATAAAATATTTTTAAAAGCTCCCATAACAACTCCACAGGGAGGAGGTTATAAAAGCTTAAATGTTACTACCCGGAAATTTCTTGGCTTATACTCCAATGTAAGGCCCTGTATGAGTCTTCACCCTTTTGTAAAGACGAAGCATCCTGTGATGGATATTGTTATTATACGCGAAAACGAAGAAGATTTGTATGCAGGCATTGAACACCAGCAAACTGATGAGGTGGTCCAGTGCCTTAAGTTGATAAGCCGGCCCGGATGTGAAAAAATTGTTCGTTATGCATTCGAATATGCAAAGCAGTATAACAGAAAAAAAGTTACCTGTTTTACCAAGGACAACATCATGAAGCAGACAGACGGATTGTTTCACCAGGTTTTCGATGAAATCGCAAAAGAATACCCGCAAATAGAAAATGAGCATTGGATTATTGATATAGGTGCAGCAAAAATGGCGGACACCCCTGAGGCATTTGATGTGATAGTGATGCCGAATTTATATGGTGATGTTTTATCAGATGTTGCGGCACAAATTACGGGGTCAGTGGGACTTGCGGGATCGGCCAATATTGGTGAAGAATGTGCCATGTTCGAAGCAATACATGGTTCAGCCCCAAGGAGAGCGGGTCAAAATGCTGCAAATCCATCCGGGTTATTGCAGGGCGCTGTAATGATGCTCAATCATATCGGGCAAACAGACGTAGCAGAAAAAGTGCAGAATGCCTGGTTAAAAACGATTGAGGATGGCGTTCATACCTACGATATTTTTAAAGAGGCTGTAAGCAAACAAAAAGTAGGAACAAAAGAATTTGCGGAGGCTGTAATTGCCAATTTAGGAAATAAACCCAATACACTGAAAGCTGTTTATTATGTAAATGGCGCAGCATTAAACCTTCCAAAATATAAACGCAAAGCTGCTGCAAAAAAAGAATTGGTTGGTGTAGATATATTTGTTCACTGGGGCGGCGCAAGCCCGGATGTATTGGCATCCTTGCTAAAAAAAGTGGAACTGGAAGAGCTTAAACTTACTATGATAACCAACCGGGGAATTAAAGTGTATCCTGACGGCTTTCCTGAAACTTTCTGCACCGACCACTGGCGCTGCCGCTTTAAACCAAACGAGGGAAACTTTATTTCTAAAACAGATATTGTTGAATTGCTGTCAAACGCCATTGCAGCAGATATTGACACGATTAAAACCGAAAATCTTTATGCCTTTAATGGTAAGCCGGCTTTCTCATTAGGACAAGGACAATAAAAACGATAAACAATGGATATACAACTCATACAAGGAAATTTCAGTGGAAAGGATGCATTAGAAATCATCACTCAAATGTATCATGTAAAAATAAAATACCATGAAGGCAAAATCAGCCACAGAAGTAATGAAGAAGATGTAAAATTTCGTGAAGCCAAAATAAAAAGCCTGCAAAAGGATTTATTTGACGTCAGAAAATTTATTGAGAACGCTGGAGGGAAAATCAATATTCAAGGCGACATTCATTTATCAAAATAATTATGGAAAACAGACATGAACTTAAATTAATTGAGGGCAAGTTCTCTCCGGCAGAAGCCAGGAAAGTTATTTCTGACCTGATCAGCAGCAAGATTAACTACCACAATATGGAAGCGTTTAGCATTAAGGAAAGATTTAATGGAGATACCTCTTATTCTGAAAAGAGAATTAAAGAGTTGAAAGAAGCCAGAAAGTCTTTGGAAGACATCGTCGGTTATGCTGCCGGAAAAGGGTTGAAGCTAAAAGTTGAAAGTGTCATTGAGGTAATATTTATCCAGGAAAATTAATTTAGGAAATTCTCAGAATAAAACGGACTAATTCACCCATACGATGTTTTCAGGAAGAAAGCTGATTATTGCGACCAGGCACCAGAAAGAAAAAGTAATTGCACCTATTTTAGAAAAAGAATTAGGGGTAAAATGTTCTGTTGCCGAAAATTTTGATACCGATGTATTGGGAACTTTTACAGGAGAAGTAGAACGAAAAGATGACCCGGTAACTACTGCAAGAAATAAATGCATCATGGCAATGGAGGCCTCCGATTCGGATGTAGCAATTGCAAGTGAAGGATCTTTTGGTGGACATCCCTTTATATTCTTTGCTTACGCTGATGAGGAGATAGTTTTATTTCTTGATAAGAAGAATAATTTAGAAATTATTTCAAAAGAGTTAAGTGCCGATACCAATTTTAATGGTGAAGAAATTAAAACCGAAGAGCAATTAAACCATTTTGCTGAGCGTGCAAAATTTCCAACACATGGTTTAATTTGTAAGAACACTAAAAACGATTTTACTGAAATTATAAAAGGTATTACCGATTGGGAAAAGCTTAAAACAATTTTTCATTACTTTATAGAAAATTATGGAACTGCCTTCATCGAAACCGACATGAGAGCAATGTATAACCCTACCCGAATGAAAGTGATTGAAAAAGCAACTAAAAAACTAACCGATAAAATAAAGTCTTGTTGCCCGCAATGCGATACACCTGGCTTTGGAATCACGGACAGAAAGGAAGGACTGCCTTGCAGCTTATGCGGATTTAAAACCCGCTCAACGTTAAGTTATATCTATACCTGTCAAAAATGTACCTATGCAAAAGAAGAAATGTATCCAAATAAAATTACTGAAGAAGATGCAATGTATTGCGATAGGTGCAATCCATAGTTTTTGGGGATTAAATAGAACTTTTACAACCATTAAACAATCCTCTCATTCCTTTGTTATTAGCCTAAATTATTTTTATCCCTTAAAATGAAAAAAATAGCTTTTATATTATTGTTACTTTTTGCTGCCGCTCAAATCATTCCGGCAATAAAATCATTTTCCGGACAGGAAAAATCGTCTGTTTTCTTTGCTGATGATGAAAAAGAAAGTAAAAAAGAAAAAGAAGAAAATAAAAAAGAAGTTGAAAAATATCTAACTACTCTTACAGTCGTAAAAGCAAATCAATCCTCTTCGTCTAAAATTGACAGAGAAGCTCATAACGCACTTCAGCACCCTTACCTGGAATATCTGACTCCGCCTCCCGACCTATGCTGATCAACAGGTTGCTTTTAAGGCAACATCGTTCCACAAATATTTAGTAAACAGTAATTGTTACCCTAATGGACAAATCAATCAGTCCTGTCGCCAGGATATTTAAACTTGTGCGCCTGGAAAAAAATGAAATTACAGCCATCTACTTTTATGCGATAATGGCCGGCCTTATACAACTTTCGCTGCCTTTGGGTGTACAATCAATTATCAGTTTTGTATTGGGTGGCTCTATGTCTGCTTCACTAATTCTACTGATTATTTTGGTAGTGCTGGGTGTTCTGGCTACGGGGTTAATGTATATCAACCAAATGAAGCTCATTGAAAAAATTCAGCAGAAAATATTTGTGCGTTATTCAATTGATTTTGCTGATCATATTCCTAAAATTGATCTTCAAAAATCCGACGCATTTTATTTACCGGAACTGGTGAACCGTTTCTTTGAAATACCATCTTTGCAAAAAGGGCTTTCAAAGCTGCTGTTAGATATTCCTACAGCTACAATACAAATCCTATTCGGGTTAACACTGCTATCATTTTATCACCCGGCATTTATATTTTTTGGTGTCTTGCTGATATTGGCTTTAACGGCAATACTCTATTACAGCGGATCAAAGGGTTTACGTACAAGCCTTGCGGAGAGCGCACATAAGTACGCCGTGGCAGCCTGGCTGGAAGAGTTGGCACGGGTTGTAAAATCATTCAAACTTTCGAAGGGAAGTTCGCTTAACTTAAGAAAGACAGATTTAAAAACGGTGGCATATTTGTCGGCGCGCCAGGAACATTTTTCTGTTTTACTTTTTCAATACCGGATATTAGTGATATTGAAAACTACTATTACAGCGGCCATGCTGGTAGTGGGTTCGGTCTTATTAGTTAATCAGCAACTAAACATCGGGCAGTTCATTGCAGCAGAGATTGTTATCCTGATTGTGATCAGCGCTGTGGAAAAAATAATCGGCACCCTTGACAGTGTGTACGATGTATTGACATCGGTGGAAAAAATTGGAAAACTTACTGATAAGACCGTTGAAAAGCACGGCACACAATTATTATCCAAGGAAGTAAGCGGTGTGTCAGTAGAACTAAGGGATGTCGCATTTAAATTCCCCAATACCGGCAATATTATCAATCGAATAAGTTTTAAAATAAATCCGGGAGAAACAGTTTGTATTTGTGGTGAGGAGGGCAGTGGAAAATCTACTTTGCTCCGTTTATTAACTGGTATGTATGCAGACTTTTCGGGGTCTGTATTAATAAACGATATACCCGTACTAAATTATAACCTGGATTCCTTAAGATTTAAAACAGGTATTTACGTGAGCCAGCAGGATATTTTCCAGGGAACATTAATGGAAAATATTTCAATGGGTAATCCCATTGATGATATGGCAACCATTACGACCTTGTCTGGTAAAATTGGCCTTGCTCCATTTATCTCCACACTAAAAAATGGATTTGATACTGAACTTGACCCGGTGGGCAATCGCTTACCCGGGACAGTGATCCGCAAAATACTTTTATTACGGGCAATTATCAATCAACCAAGGTTGATCTTGTTGGAAGAACCCTGGCTGGGTTTTTCTGATAGTATAAAAAGGAGTGTACAGAATACTATTCTTGATACTACTGGAAAAAGTACAGTGATTGTTATCAGCAATGATGAAGAATTTGCAAAAAAATGTGATAAAATAATTTACTTATCGGGGGAGGAAAAAAATTTACTTTAAAAAATAAAATGGCTTTTGATGAACGATAACAATTATATAGTGAAAGCTTACCAGCATATATACCGGTACAATACCAAATCCCGTGTTAAGTACTGGTTCTTTGGGCTGATTATTTTTAATCTTTTGCTGCTGTTTCTTCCCTGGACTCAGAACATACGTTCACGGGGAAATGTAACAACAATAAAGCAGGAGCAACGTCCTCAACAAATAAATACAATTATACCGGGTAAAGTGGTAAAGTGGTATGTAAAAGAAGGTGATTTCGTAAACCAGGGCGATACCATTTTACAATTATCAGAAATAAAAGATGATTATTTAGATCCTAACCTGATAAACCGGACGAACGACCAGTTGACCGCAAAAAAACAATCAGTAATCTATTATCGCAGCAAAGCTGGTGCTGCTGATACACAAATGGCAGCCCTGCAAAACGAACGGGATTTAAAACTGGAGCAGACAAAAAATAAAATACGCCAGCAGGAACGTAAGATTGAAAGCGATAACCTGGATTACCAGGCTATTCAAAATGAATTAAACGTTGCAAAGCGCCAGATAAATGCCGGTCAGGCAATGCTGGACTCTGGTGTGATATCACTTATTGATTTTGAAAAAAGGAAAGTAAATTTTCAAAATACGCAGGCGAAAAAAATAAGTGCTGAAAATAAACTTGCTAATGCCCGGCAGGAATTAACTATTCTGAATATCGAACTCAACTCGATAGGCCAGGAGTATGTAGAAAAAATGTCGAAGGTGAGCGGCGAACGTTTTCAATCTATGAGCGAAGTAGCTGGTGGCCAGGGAGATATTGCCAAACTACAAAACCAGTACAGTAACTATAATATCCGTAATGGCTTATATTTCATTACTGCCCCACAAAGTGGACAAATGACAAAGGCTAAAAAAGCAGGTATAGGTGAAATTTTAAAAGATGGTGAAATGATTGTTAAAATTGTTCCTGATAAGATAGACTATGCAGTAGAAATATTTGTACGGCCGGTTGATTTGCCATTGCTAACAGTAGGACAGAAAGTACGTTTCTGGTTTGATGGTTTTCCGGCAATTGTATTCAGTGGCTGGCCCAATGCTTCATATGGTACGTTTGGCGGAAAAATATTTGCCGTAGAAAATTCGGTTAGCCCTAATGGTATGTTCCGTGTACTTGTAGCTGAAGACCCCGAGTCCCGGCCGTGGCCCAGGCAATTGCGGATAGGTTCGGGTGCAAAGGGTATGGCTCTGCTAAAAAATGTACCTGTGTGGTACGAACTGTGGCGGAACATAAACGGGTTCCCGCCGGATTACTATAAGCCAGAAATGGAAAAAACAAAAAAAAAATGAAACAACTATTACACTTATTACTGCAGATAACGTGTCCCTTTTTATCCGTAAATGCACAAGACACAGCAAATACTTTTTCTCAACAGGAATTATTTTCTATTATACTGAAATATCATCCCGTAGCAAAACAGGCTGACATTAATATTGAAAAAACACAGGCAGATATATTAACAGCCCGCGGCGGTTTTGACCCACAGATAACAACCAGTATTGCACAAAAGACATTCGACGGAACAGAATATTACAATCACTCCCAGCCCGAAGTACGCATACCTACCTGGTATGGAATAGAACTGGTAGCCGGCGCTGAATACCTGGATGGTAAGCGTACCAACAGGGAAGAAACATTGGGGCAAACCAGTTATGCAGGCGTGGTGATACCCTTCGCAAAGAACCTGCTGATGGACAAAAGAAGGGCCGCATTGCAAACAGCGAAAGTATTCCGCAATTTATCAGAAGTGGAAAAAAGAAGTACCATTAATAATTTATTGCTAGATGCATCAAAAGCATATTGGAACTGGGCATTACAATATCAGCAATACAACGTGATCAGTAATGCAGTAGCAATTAATGAGAAACGATTTGAATTGATAAAAATATCTTTTCGGCAGGGAGATAAGCCGGCGTTAGATACTACGGAAGCGCTCACACAGTTGCAAAGTTTCCGTTACCTGCAGCAGGAAGCGCTGCTCCAGGTACAAAATGCTGTGCTTGACCTTTC
Source organism: Ginsengibacter sp. (assembly GCA_040007435.1). Taxonomy (GTDB): domain Bacteria; phylum Bacteroidota; class Bacteroidia; order Chitinophagales; family Chitinophagaceae; genus Ginsengibacter. The sequence continues at coordinate 19,395 of JBDTUZ010000047.1, forward strand.
AGTGTTTCTTTGGCAGAATGATGGAGGAAACTATGAACTGCCGCCTGATGTTGTACCTGCCAACAACTTGGTGACTGAAAATATTGATATTTCAGTCATACCTGTATTGGACGAACTATTGACATTGGCCAGGATGGGTCATCCTGATCTGCAGCAATATGCGTTTAAACTGGATGCATTGGCCATTGAAAAGAAATTAAAGTTTAATGAGTTGTTGCCCAAACTTGATTTCAAATACAATCAGCTTGGCAAAGGATATAATTTGCTGAATGCAAAATCGGGTCCGCTATTCAATAATAATTTTCAATATGGAATTGGTTTCGCCATTCCGCTAAGGCTTTCGCAGGGCAGGGGGGAATACCGCAAAGCAAAACTAAAAATTACAGAAACCTGGCTTGATCAGCAAATGAAAGCGGTGTTGGTGGAAAATAAAATCAAAAGTTATTATAATGAATTGGTTGCCTTGCGTTCACAGGTGGGTATCCTTGAAAAAGCATATCAAAATTTTGTCCGCCTGCAGAAAGGAGAAGAATTGAAATTTTTCAACGGAGAGAGTTCTCTATTTATGGTAAACAGCAGGGAAAATAAAGCATTGGATGCTTTACAAAAATTACTAAAAAAGAAAAGTGATTATTTTAAAGTGTTTAATACCCTGCAATGGTCTGCGGGTTTATTATTATAGGAATTGCTGTACGATTATTAGGGATATATTATCAAGACTTATGAATTTTTAAAAGCCTGGGGCCAGAATTTGAAAAGCGATACCGAGGGCAATATAGAAGATTTCTGCAGTCAATTTTTAACGCATCAATTTCAAACCAGTATAAAGCCTATGAAGGATTTATGTAATGATTGTGACATCCATTTTGATTTAACCACAATAACCGGTTATCGCGATTATGGATTTATTTTACGTAAATACTCTCAGACTGTTCAATGTATAAAATGTTAACGAGTTTGTTTTTTTTCTCACTGCTGATGCAATACAAGATATAAAAAGAAAGATCTGTTTTACCAGCACTTTATTGAAATTCCTCTGGGATACTGCTTATTGCCAGGATTGGGAATAGATAAAGTAGTGCTGGAAATGTATACGTTGATGCTTGAAGATGATATGCTGCTTTGCATTCAATTCTTGTCATCAATTCAAAAAATGATGGTCAAAAATGGAATCAAATGAAAGGGTTTGAGTTACAGCTGCCCAAGTAATAATTCCTACTTACGCACTTTCAAAATAGATATGGTCAAACAGATCGCTCACGAATTTGGACAATGGATAATTGGGGTCACGCATGATAATGATTTTACGGCTGCTAGTGATCGAACTATCGAGTTGGCAGATGGTAAAATTATAAGCCATGAAAAAGTTTTCGAAAGCCAGATTGAAAACAAACGGAATATTTAATAAACTTTTTTTTTATTTTACCAGAAATATAGCAAGCGCATATAGCTAATCATTTTTAATCGCCAATATTTCTTAAATGATGTGTCGTGGAAAATCCTTTATAGTTGCACAGCAGATTTGTTCCATAACTTGTTGTAATTGCACCTTCAAAATAGAGACAGAATGATTGCCCCCTTCTTTACCTAATGCGGCAACACCATACATAAACGTTCTGCCCATAAACATAAACGTAAAATCAGCGCCACAAGCCAACGCTCTTGCCACGTCAGGTCCGGAGCGCAAGCCACTATCCATCATGATGGTAATTTTATCTTTATAATTTTCTATAATCGGATGCATCGCTGTGATAGATGATTGCCCCGCGTCCAATTGTCTGCCACCGTGATTAGAAACGATTATTCCATCAAACCCCAATTTAATTGCCATTGCTGCTCACTTATTAAAGGCGTCTTTTCGTAGAACCAGTGATATATATTTAGCTTGGATGACTTTCTCAATATTTAGTTCTTATACGTCCACGGCCTGATTGAGGATTCACCGATGTTTTAGAAAAAGAAGAAATAACTGATATCAATTTATCGGTGGATTTCCTCGCGGCAAAATTTTGACGCTATAATTTCTTTGGCAAGGGTATGAAGACTCTCTAAAACCCACTTATAATAGCAATATAGCATTCCGCCAATAAAAAAATGCTTCTGGGCTTGACTTCTTCAGCTTGTTCAGTTTCGTATTATGTGGTTGGTTAATAACTGCCTCAGCAATTTGTCCTGGATCTTTGAACTTATCAAATGCTTTCTGGTCTGTTGCAATGAGCCGGGATAAATAAGCTGCTTTTGATGAATGCAGAATTGCTTTATCGAGATGATAAGGTTCCGAGAAAATAAATCCTGCTATACTATGAATGCCTTTCTGCAAATGCTCATAATTTTCTTTTTCAAGTGCGCCACGAAGCGACAGGCAAAGGGAAGTTTGATAAATATCATTTAGTACATCGGCCGGCTTTGTGTCTTTCAATTCACGATAAACTATTTCAGTTTTTACAATCTTGTTGAAAGTAGCCTTAATTACTTCCAAATCCTCCGCCGCATCGAAGATGTTGCCTATGTCGTAAAGCTGTTTTATAATTTCCATGCTCATGCTATTTTCGCTTTTGAAATATGGAATGCCTGTAGTGTTTGGTGCAAATGCGGTAAGCTTATCACCGAGCAAATCTTCCAGAGAAGGAATGTTTACATAAGCAAGCTTACCACTGGTTATCAGAAAATCAGATTTAATCTCATGCTGCAAAATATTTTTGTAGTGGTTGGCTTCAAAAAGAATGTCGAGTAAAACGGCATCTTCGCCTGCATGTGTTTTGTGAACAGGCGTATAAAAAAATTTGTAGTGCGCTTTTTCAATAGATGATAACGCTGTTCTGTGTTGCATTTCTACTCTGTTAAAACCCTGTTGCTTTGCAAACAATTCAAATATTTCATCAAGGTCGTTCCGGTTTTCTGAAATAATAATATCAATATCTATGGATAAACGTTTTGCGGAGTTTAATAACAACATTAATGCAGTGCCACCTTTAAAAATAAACTGCAAGCCTGAATTTGATAAGCCTTCTAACAACAACAAAGCACGTACTACTTTTTCAATAAGTATCTTATCTGCATTTCTGTTTGTTTTAGAAACTTTATCTATCCATGCAAGTGTTAATGTGTCTTTACTAATCATATTCTATAAAATGGCAGCTTATTTAAATTGTGCCGAAATTTTGAAACTTTATTCAGGTATTTATTAAAGGATTCTTTCTTTCGTCTTCTATCGGCATAGCGAAGCATTTTATTCTCATTGATCGTATATTTTTCAAAAGCTTCCCTAAAAATGGTTTGCATTTCACCACCCTGCTGCGCCGAAAAAATTATTTCATCGCAGAAAATATCCACCAATATTTTTTCAATGGTAACAGTTTGAACACTCTGTGCTTTTTGCAGCGGAGCTTCTGAAACCAATGACTTGATAATTATTGCTTCTTTTTGGGAAGAGATATAGCGATTGAGTATATCAAAAGTTGGTTCTATAAAAACATTTTTCCTTTTTTCTTTTAGAAAATGGAAAACTGATTCGGTTGCTTCTTTATCTACTTCAATCAGTATATAAAATCTGCCAGGCTGATGCAGCATTAATTCATTCAAAACCGATGTATTCCAAAGACAAATCTGGATGTAAGGAAATTGGGCTTGCAATTCTTTATTGAGCGCTTTAATCTTTGAAGAAATATTGGGTATAAAATTCCTTCCTTCGCCTAAAATAAATTTTCCTCTGCCGACACGTGAAAGCACACCAGATTGAACGAGTGTATAAATGCGCCAATTAATTGCAGTATTTTTTATTTTTGGCTCGATTTGCCTGTAAAACTTCTCAATATCCTTGCTATTAAAAACATTTTGACCTTTGAAGTTTTCCTGAAGCTTTTTAATATTTAATTTCTCTTTTACGATTTTGTTAAGTTATACCTACAAATATAGCAAAACTATAAAATGGCAGCAAAATCTGTTTGCTGCCGAAAATTAGTTACTTCATTATAGATAAATAAAAGCCGAGCTTCTTCAGTCAACTAACATGGGTAACGTTTTCACCTTTAAATCTTGTTAAATGGAAGGAGAATTGCTTCTTTGTTTCATTTTCAAAACTGTCTAAATAACTTAATGTTGTTTTGAGATTCGTATGCCCAAGCGCCTCGGAAATAAACTCTGTGCTGGCGCCAGAGCGTTTTAATACAGTAGAAAAGGAATGCCTGGCGGTATATGTTGTAACTTTCATAGGGATATTCAGTTTTTCCGCCATTCGCTTTGTCCATTTATTGGTCAACTTTGTAAACTGTTGAATTTGTTTTCTTTTATGAAAAGCATCCGCAGTTGGATTCAAAATGGGAAATATATAATTTTCTTCCCTGTCTGGCAGATTACCCCACTTTGAAATAACCTGCCGCATTTCAGGGTTAATATAAATAGTTATCGGCCTTGGATTAGTTCTGGACGTTCGATTTGTTTTAGCTCTCTCGAATACGATATATTCGCCCTGAATATTTTTATATTTAAGGAGTGCAATATCTTTCATGTTAATACCATTCCCAAAATATGTAAACAGCCAGAAATCTTTTGCCCTTGCTTCCATTTCATTTGCAGCATCTGGCTCGTAGTAATATAATTTCGCAATATCCGTCATAGATAGTGCCTTCTTAATATTGCGGCCAGTAGGAATTTGATATTTCCTTTTTCCAAAGGGGTAATTTTCATTAGGGATTAAGCTCAGACCTATCGCTTCATTAAATATTGCCCTTACGGCTCTTAGATAAATTCCAACGGTCGTTATGGAAGCTCCTTTTGTCTCAATCATCCATTTTTCGTATTCATTTAAGAAGTCTACGGTGATATGTTCGAGTGCGATGTTTTCTTTAAAAGATGTCAAACTATTGATAGCGCATTGATAGCTGGAAGCGGTTCCTAGTCTCTCTTCATTTGTTAACTTGTTAATTTCTTGATGAAACAAAAAAGCTAACTGACCTTGTTGAGCCGGCCTCTGTCCTAATCTTTTTTCAAAAGCAGAGAAACTGAAAGGCTTCAGAATTCTAATTGTGTCTCTCGCTTCTGCTTCTATCGTATGCAATTCATTTTTTATAGCGATACTTTCCCTGGTTAGCCTTTTTGCAAACAGGGCTTGAAATTCTGTTTCTGTCAGATCGATCCTTGTTGAATAATATTTAGCCTTTGTAATGTTATTTACACAAAGCTTAACCGGATATTTTTTGTTGAGTTTCTCTCTTCTTGTGTCAAGAATTATGCTTGTTGTTACAAGGGGTTTCATATGTTGGAATTTGCAAGTAAAATTGAAAATGATTGATGACCGAATTTTAAAGAATCATATCCCGTCAACACTTTCGGCTCGAAATTTCATTTAAAAATTTGCAAGTAATTTGCAAGTAAAATTGAAATAAAGAGCAATAAAGTACCGAATAATAAAGGTATGCAAAAATCATGAAATTCAATAGAGTAAAGGGTTTTAGGTCGGTATAGGTAATAATAAATAAAGCTGAGTAAGGCGCCAAATTTGACTGTTAATCAGAGGGTCTCAGGTTCAAGTCCTGAAGGGGGAGCTGAAAATAAATTAAAAATAAAGGTCGCCTATCGCGGCCTTTATTTTTTGCAAACAATTTGCAAACAAGGCCAAGGTTTTAAAGAACTATTATAAAGTTATAAATAAATTTCTATCCAAATATTAGTTTGTAGAAGAAGAGGAAGAATATATCCCATTCGGATAAGATTCAGGTCAGATCATTCTATCGGGGTCTTCATTTTATCGGATTTTTAGAAGAAATAGTTTTCTACCATTTTTTCTTTCCTTCTTTTTTGTGTAGTTTAACATGTGTGAAAGATTAGCTTTTATTTCCTTATGCCGTGCAACGGCTGATAGCGATGAAAGATAATTTTGACATTTCGTTTGCCTGCGACACTGATCATGACCGGCATGGTATCGTAACAAAAAGTGAAGGGCTCTTAAATCCCAATCATTATTTATCGGTTGCCATTTTTTATCTATTGCAACATCGCCCCAATTGGAAAAATACTGCTGCTGTTGGAAAAACAGTTGTCACCACGCAACTTATTGAACGCATATAGCAACGAAACTAAATAGGAAACTGTTTGATGTTCCTGTTGGATTCAAATGGTTTGTAGACGGCTTGATTGATGGCTCACTTTGTTTTGGCGGCGAAGAAAGTGCCGGCGCTTCTTTTTCAAGATTAGATGGAAGCGTATGGACAACAGATAAAGATGGATTTATAACAGCACTATTATCTGCAGAGATCACTGCTAAAACGGGAAACGATCCCGGTAAAATATATAATGATCTCACCAAAGAATTCGGCAAGCCTTTCTATGACCGCATTGAAGCAAAGGCAACCAAGGAACAAAAAGAAAAATTAAAAAACCTATCTTCCTCTGAAATAAAACACAAGGAACTGGCAGGTGAAAATATTGATAGCATACTTATAAAGGCACCCGGAAATAATGCTGCAATAGGTGGCGTAAAAGTTGTGACAAAGAATGGATGGTTTCCAGCACGGCCTTCAGGAACCGAAGACATTTATAAAATTTATGGTGAAAGTTTTCTGGGTAAAGATCATTTGAAAAAAATAATTGATGAAGCGCAAACTATTGTCAATGCTGCATTATAGATGAATTAAACAAACTTATGAAATTGAAAATAATACCTGCGGCGCATGAACTCATCTCTAATATGAGGGCCTTTTTTCAAACGAGTGATAAGATCAGTTACTTAAATGAAGAACCGCTGAGGTCGGAATTGTTTAGTTCAGAACAGTTGGAACGTTTTGGCAAATCACTTGCCACAACCCACAAACTAAATACTGAACCTGCGCAGGATCATTTACTCAAACGCCTTGCTGATAATGAAACCATTTTACAGGAAGTAAGAAAACTTCTAACAGATTCAATAAAAACAAAACGCCAGGTAACGCCGGCCGGAGAATGGTTAATAGATAATTTCTACCTGATAGAAGAGCATATCCGCATTGCCAAAACACATTTCCCCAAAAATTATAGTGAAACGCTGCCGCAGCTTTTAGATGGCGCATCCGCAGGTATGACGCGTATCTATAATATCGTTCTCCAAATAATTTCACACAGCGATGGAAGAATAGACATCGAGAGTGTCAGCAGTTTTGTAAAGGCCTATCAAACCGTTACCAATCTGCAATTAGGAGAATTATGGGCAATACCCCTCATGCTTCGGCTTGCATTGATTGAAAATATCAGACGCGTTTCTGCCAGGATTGCTATTGATAGCGTTGATAAAAATCTTGCAGATTATTGGGCGGGGGAAATGACCGACAAAATGGAAAAGGATCCAAAGAACCTCATATTGGTGGTCGCCGACATGGCCCGCTCATCTCCCCCGCTGGTGAGTGCATTTGTATCTGAACTGATACGCCAGTTGCGTGGCAAAGGCCCTGATCTTGAAATGCCGCTTAATTGGATTGAGTTGCAATTATCAGAAGGCGGGTTGACCAGTGCTGAATTGGTAAATGTTGAAAATCAAAAGCAGGCGGCAGACCAGGTTTCTATTAGTAACAGCATCGGCAGCCTTCGGCTACTTAGCGGAATGGATTGGCGTGAGTTTGTGGAAACACACAGTGTAGTCGAGCAAACCCTTCGTAAAGATAATGGTGGAATTTATGGATTAATGGATTTTTCTACGCGTGACCGGTACCGGCATGTCGTGGAGCTTATTGCCAAAAAAAGTAAATTAAGTGAAGATGAAATTGCCAGGATCGCCATACAATTAATGCAGGAAAATGCCCTGCAGGCTGACAATGATCCACGCACTTCGCATGTTGGTTATTACCTGGTTGGAAAAGGGATAATTGAAACAAAAAAAAGGGCGCAATTGCGAATGTCCTTTGGTGAAAAGACCAAACAATTATTTCAAAGACACGCTTTCAAGTTTTATCTAACCTCCATTTTTTTAATCACTTTGTCAATAAGTGCAGCCATTTTAATAAATGCAGATTTCGAAACAAAAAACTTATGGCTGCTTATATCCATTGCATTGCTTTCCCTCCTTTGTGCAAGCCAGCTTGCTGTATCTCTTGTTAACTTTTTTTCTACTTTATTGGTGAAGCCAAATTTACTGCCCAGGATGGATTTCTCAAAGGAAGTTCCTCCCGGTTGTAGCACACTGGTTGTCGTGCCTGCAATGCTTACACATGCTGACGAAATAGAGGATTTAGTTGGGGCATTAGAAGTTCGCTTTCTCGCAAACAGGAACAACAATTTGTATTTTGGTTTACTAACAGATTTCGTTGATGCCGCACAGGAAAAGCTGCCCGAAGATCAACGACTATTAGAGTTAGCACAACAAAGAATTAAGGAGCTTAATAAAAAATATAAAAGAGAAGAAAAGAACGATCTGTTTTTTCTTTTTCACCGCCCCCGCAAATGGAATCCACGGGAAAATGTATGGATGGGCTATGAAAGGAAACGCGGAAAGCTTACTCAATTAAATTCCGCATTGCGTGGAAATGCACAAGATTTTTTTTCGGTTATCATCGGTGATCAATCCATCTTCCCAAAAATAAAATACGTGATTACTCTCGATGCAGATACACAACTGCCGATGGGTTCAGCCTGGAAATTAATTGGGACAATGGCGCATCCTTTGAATCATTCATGGTACGATGAAAAAAAGAAACGCGTAACAAAAGGGTATGGCATATTGCAACCACGGGTTACCATTAGTCTTCCGGATATAACCGGTTCGCTGTACGCACGCATGCATGGAAACGAGCCGGGTATTGATCCTTACACCCGTGCCTCTTCAGATGTGTACCAGGATTTATTTGCAGAAGGCTCTTTTATAGGCAAAGGAATTTATGAAGTAGACATCTTTAAAAAAGTATTAAAGGGCGCATTTGCTGAAAATCAAATTCTGAGCCACGATCTCCTGGAAGGTTGCTATGTGCGATCCGGATTGTTGAGCGATGTACAATTATTTGAGAAATACCCGACCAGCTATCATGCCGACATGAAAAGGCGCTCACGCTGGGTTCGTGGCGACTGGCAGATCTTCTCCTGGTTTTTGCCTGCTGTTGTCGATGCTAAAGGTCATTTGCATAAAAACCCGATATCAGGATTATCCCGTTGGAAAATATTTGACAATATCAGGCGAAGCCTTGCTCCTCTTTCTCTTACTTCCCTGCTATTATTGGACTGGCTTTTTTTACCCTCTTCCTTGTATTGGACGCTTACAGTTTCCGCGATTATAGTATTTCCTATTTTTATTACCTCTCTTTGGAACACCATCCGCAAGCCTAACGATGTCATTCTAAAACATCACATTAAAAATTCAGTCCGCAACTTACAGGATATTATAGTCAATACTTTATTCACGCTTATTTGCCTGCCTTACGAAGCCTTTTTCAGTTTGATAGCAATCGTAAACACGCTATGGCGCATGTTGGTATCGAGGAAAAAATTACTGGAGTGGAACCCATCAAATAGTACAGAAAATGCCCAACGGTCAAATCTGTCCGCATCGTATTATTCCATGTGGATTGAGCCGGTTCTTACCCTGTGCGTCTTCACCTGGTTAGTGATGTATTCACCCGCAAAATTATTAATAGCGGGGCCCATTCTTTTCCTCTGGTTGATTGCGCCATTTGTCACGTGGTATGCGAGTAAGCCTTTGGAAAAGCAAGTTGCTGTACTTACCAATGAACAAAATATTTTTCTTCAAAAAATGGCGCGGAAAACCTGGAGTTTTTTCGAACGTTTTGTAGTAATGGAAGACAACTGGCTGCCGCCGGATAACTTCCAGGAACAACCGGATAAACAAATAGCCCACCGCACTTCGCCGACAAACATCGGGCTTTCATTGCTCACCAGTTTAACCGCCTGCGATTTTGGCTTTATAACAACAGGGCAACTTATTGAACGGATTTCAAATACCATAAGTACCATGGAGAACATGGAGAGATACAGGGGACACTTTTATAATTGGTACGATACAAGGTCGCTGGAGCCATTACTTCCGAGGTATGTATCTACGGTTGATAGCGGAAATCTTGCAGGGCATTTAATGGTATTAAAACAAGGTTTGTTGCATATACCTCACAAAAAAATTCAAGGCGTAAAATTATTCGAAGGCCTTCGCGAAACACTGCGTGTACTTACTGACACGCTAAAAGAAAATGAAAGAGAATTGCTGGCGCAGTTCACTATGGATTTAGAAGGCGCTTGCAACCCAAGCCTGCATACAAGTAATAATTTAAAAATATCAGGCGAGTCATTACTGCAAAACTTTAATGACATTTCTGATAAGTTAAATACTGACCCCGTAAGTGAAACACGTTGGTGGATAGGGCTTCTCAAAAAACAATTAGAAGAAGTAAATAAACAATTACAAATATTTACACCGTGGTTTATATTAACGACCGCTCCCGCTAAATTTTCAAATCTTGTTTTGCAGAATGACGATTTTTCTTTCGTTGAATTAATAAAAATATTGAAGCAGCTACGGGTTGAGGCGACGGAAAAACAAAATGGCAAAAATATTCCTGAAGAAGATGAATGGCTTCAGCTTCTCAAAACTGCTACCGCTGTTTCAATTCAAAGCGCAGAGTATATAATTAATTCGGCAGGGAATCTCGCCGAACGATGCAATGATTTGGTAGATATGGATTGGAATTTTCTCTTCGATAAATCGAGCAACCTGCTTGCCATTGGCTACAACATGCAGGAGCATCGCATTGATTCAAGCTATTATGACCTGCTTGCCTCTGAAGCACGGTTAGGTAATTTTGTTGGCATTGCGGAGGGAAAACTTCCCGAGGAGAGTTGGTTTGCATTGGGTCGGTTACTAACTAAGGTTGGCGGCTATCCTATTCTTCTTTCGTGGAGTGGCTCTATGTTTGAATACCTGATGCCTCTTTTAGTAATGCCCACTTTTGAAAATACCTTACTGGATCAAACCTGCAACGGTGCGGTAGAATGGCAGATAGCTTATGGAAAAAAAACTGGCCTGCCATGGGGTATTTCAGAATCGGGATATAATATGATAAACGCAAATTCCCAATACCAATACCGGGCATTTGGCGCTCCCGGCCTGGGATTGAAACGGGGGCTGGAAGAAGATTCTGTTATTGCTCCCTATGCGTCTGCACTCGCACTGATGATTACTCCCCAAAAAGCATGTAAAAACCTGGAACTTCTTTCCGAAAAGGGATTTGAGGGCCGACATGGATTTTATGAAGCTATCGATTATACGCCATCCCGTGTGCCACGTGGCCAAACATACGCCATCGTTTATTCATTCATGGCGCATCACCAGGGAATGAGCTTGCTGTCACTTGCTTATTTGCTTCTTGATAAACCGATGCAAAAATTATTTGAATCCGAACCGCAATTCAAGGCAACACTTTTATTGCTCCAGGAAAGAATTCCAAGAGCATCCACCTTCTTTGCCCACACGACAGATATTGCTGAAACCAACTATTTATCTACTGGCCAGGAAACAAGAATAATTGTGACCCCGCACACAGCTATACCTGCTGTGCAGTTACTCTCTAACGGGCGATATCATGTAATGGTAACGAATGCCGGCGGCGGATATAGCCGCTGGAAAGATCTTGCGGTTACGCGTTGGCGTGAAGATAGTACTTGCGATAACCGAGGTACTTTTTTCTATATACGCGATTTGCAAGACCAAACTTTCTGGTCGAATACTTACCAGCCAGCTCTTGAGGAGGCAGATAAATATGAAGCTGCTTTTTCCCAGGGCAGGGTTGACTATCACTCTGTGAATAATGAAATAGAAACTCATACTGAAATTGTGGTATCTCCTGAAGACGATATAGAAATGCGCAGGATTATCATTACAAATCGTTCCAGCATTGAAAAAACTATTGAGGTAACAAGCTATGCAGAAGTCGTGCTCGCTGCTCCTGCTTCAGATGCCATGCAGCCGGCGTTCAGTAATCTTTTTGTGCAAACAGAAATCGTTCCACATCAACGTGCCATTATTTGTACACGCAGGCCACGTTCTGCTGAGGAACAATCCCCATGGATGTTTCATTTGCTGGCGATGCAGGGGAAAGAGGCTGAGGAAATTTCTTATGAAACTGACCGTATGGAATTTTTAGGGAGAGGTAATTCAGCTGCTAATCCGCAAGCGATAAATAATTCCGGCCCACTCTCGGGAAACCAGGGCTCAGTGCTGGATCCAATTGTGGCTATCCGGTATAAAATTAAGCTTGCACCTGATGAAAAGATATCGATCGATATGATCACCGGGATTGCTGAAACAAAGACTATTTGCGAAACACTGGTTGGCAAATACCAGGACAAACATCATAAAGACCGTGTATTTGAAATGGCCTGGACACATAGCCAGGTAGTGCTTCGCCAAATAAATGCTACCGAAGCTGATGCGCAATTATATGGACGGCTGGCAAGTTCTATACTATTTACCAACGCAGCATTTCGTGCTGACCCGGCTATTCTCATCAGTAACCTTCGCGGACAATCGGGCTTATGGGGATACTCCATTTCCGGTGATTTACCCATTGTCCTTTTAAAAATTGAAAACCAGTCCAACATGAACCTGGTAAAAGAGTTGGTACAGGCGCATGCCTACTGGCGTTTGAAAGGGCTTGCGGTTGATCTCGTTATCTGGAATGAAGAACATAATGTTTACAGGCAGTCATTTCAAAATGATATCCAGTCTCTTATTCCGGCAGAATTAAGAGATCGGCCGGGAGGTGTTTTTGTAAGAGCTTCAGATCAGATTTCAAACGAGGATCGTATTCTATTTCAAACCGTAGCCCGTATTAATATTTCTGATGATGGCGGATCATTAGCAGATTATGTGAAGCGCAAGCAACCTGTAAAACCGCCAATCCCGTCTCTTATCCCGTTACAGTATTATCAACCTTCTCCTTCAGAAATTCCTTTACCAAAAGACCTTGTTTTCTTTAATGGATTAGGCGGTTTCGCCCGTGATGGCAGCGAATATATTATTGCCGTTCAACATAAAAAAAATACACCTGCCCCATGGGTAAATGTAATAGCAAATCCAAATTTTGGAACTATTATTTCAGAAAGCGGAACGGCTTATACCTGGACGGAAAATGCCCACGAATTGAGGCTAACGCCATGGAATAACGATCCCGTAAGTGACACGGGCGGAGAAGCGTTTTATCTCCGTGATGAAGAAAGTGGCCACTACTGGTCAACGACATTGCTACCCGCCGGAGGTGAATCAACCTACATAACAAGCCATGGGTTTGGCTATAGCAAATTTGAACATATAGAAGATGGAATTTATTCAGAAATGGTGGTGTATGTAGACAGGCAAGAAGCTATTAAGTTCATTGTAATAAAAGTCCGTAATCAGTCCGGCAGGCCGCGAAAGCTTTCTGCCACGGGATATACGGAATGGGTACTCGGGGATAGCCGGGCTAAGACTGCTATGCATATTCATACCGAAGTAGATCCTGACAGTGGGGCGCTGTTTGCAAAAAATCAATACAATACAGAGTTTAATACGAGGGTAGCATTTTTTGATGTGGATTATTTGAAAAAAACGTTTACCGGTGACCGTGCTGAATTTATTGGCCGAAATGGCAACTTGCAAAACCCGGATGCCATGTCACGCATAAAACTTTCCGGTAAAATTGGGCTCGCCTTAGATCCATGTGCTGCCATACAGGTTCCATTCTTCGTGGCCGATGGAGAAGAGCAGGAAATCATTTTCCGGCTGGGGGCAGGTAAAGATGCCAATGAAGCAAGCGCCATTGCCAAACAATTTCGGGGAAGTGCTGCGGCCAGTGCAGCATTGGAAAAAGTAAAGAAATACTGGGCGAATACAACAGGTGCTTTACAGGTAGAGACGCCGGATAAAGCCATTAATCTTATTACTAACGGTTGGCTAACGTATCAAACACTTTCATCGCGATTGTGGGGACGCAGTGGATTTTACCAATCTGGTGGCGCTTTTGGTTTCAGGGATCAGTTGCAGGATGTAATGTCTTTGCTTCATACACACCCTGAACTTGCCCGCGAGCAAATTTTACTTTGCGCATCAAGGCAATTTAAAGAAGGCGATGTGCAGCATTGGTGGCATCCGCCAATAGGCCGTGGCGTTCGTACACGCATATCCGATGATTATCTCTGGTTGCCTTTTGTAACTTCTTATTACGTTAAAAATACCGGGGATATCACCGTGCTCGATGAAGTGACAAATTTCCTGGAAGGCCGCCTGTTAAATGACGGGGAAGAATCCTATTTTGATCTTCCTGCTGTTTCCGCAACTTCTGCTTCGCTCTATGAACATTGCGTCCGGGCCATAAAGCATGGACTTAATTTCGGCGTACACGGGTTACCGTTAATTGGCACCGGCGATTGGAACGACGGGTTTGATAAAGTAGGCCAGCATGGTAAAGGAGAAAGTGTATGGCTGGCATTTTTTCTGTATGAGATACTTATACGGTTTGCGGACATTGCAGGTTTACACAATGATGCAACATTTGCAACTGAATGTAAAAACCAGGCGCAGCAACTAAAACAAAATATTGATAAGAGTGCCTGGGATGGTGAATGGTATAAGCGTGCCTGGTTTGATGATGGAACGCCGCTCGGATCTAAGGTTGATGAAGAATGTAAGATTGATTCCATTTCTCAAAGCTGGTCCGTTTTATCAAGAGCAGGAAATGCCAGCCTGGTAAATACAGCAATGGAATCTGCCTATAAAAATTTAGTGCAAAAAGACGTAGGCATCATTAAATTATTAGAACCCGCATTCGATAAATCTGATCTAAATCCCGGTTACATAAAAGGATATGTTCCCGGCGTAAGAGAAAATGGCGGGCAATACACGCATGCTGCAGTATGGATGATCATGGCGTTCGCAAAGTTGGGTGATACCAAGCGTGTATGGGAATTATTAAACATGATCAACCCGGTTAATCATGGTAAAACTGCTGAAGAAATTGCTACCTACAAAGTAGAACCCTATGTGTTGGCGGCAGATGTGTATTCACGTGCACCCCATGCCGGCCGTGGGGGATGGACCTGGTACACCGGCTCAGCAGGTTGGTTGTATCGGTTACTTACAGAATCTTTTCTTGGCTTGCACCAGGAAGGAAATAAACTGAAAATTAATCCTTGCGTTCCTAAAGAATGGCCATCATTTAAAGTGCATTACCGCTATAAGAAATCCATGTATCATATTGAAGTAATGCAAATAAATATTGGGGAGGAAATAAAAATAGTAGTTGATGGCGCAGAGCCGAAAGATAAAATGATAACTCTGGCAGATGATGGAATTGAACACAACGTCCACGTGACAAGCATTGCTTTAATTATGAATTGATGGATGGCCTTGCAGGGAAAAATCATTTCAAGGCTAAATGAAGAAGAAAGGCTTTTAGTCAGGCAGCAATAAAGGGTTTCAGACGAAAGAAGTCTGAGACCCTTTTTATTACATACAATTTGCATCCATTTTTAAATTTTTTGGAAGTACACTTTATCGGCTTATCCGCTTGAGGCCGCAGGCCAACACGTTGAACTGGTGTTACGATATGTTTATGCAAAACGGTTCCTTGTGGTTAGCAGATACCGACAACCGCCGCATTTTATTTTTTAAAGACATTCCAAAGGAAAAAATATCGCTGCCGATGAATTATTTGGTAATATAAATTTTGAATCAATCGGCGAATATCGTGAAGTGGGAAAACAAAATAATGAACGCTTGTATTGGCCGTTTGCCGTAACTGTAACAGATAGGCAATTAATAGTTGCCGATACAGGTAATCATAGAATCGTTCTTTATTCAAAATAAAAATTGCTGGCTTTATTCTTACGAAATCGTCCCGCTGTTTTTTTTAGATTGTTTGTAAACTGCTTAGCAATATTTTTCATATTCAACTAATTATGACCTCCCTCGAAATTTTACTGGACGCTTTAGAATTTTATAAAATAGAAATTATATCTACGATTGACAACCGCGTAAAAGTTCAAAACAATTTCGAAATAGAAGTAGAATCAAACGGATTGTATAAATTATTCGACGATGGTTACGTGGTTGCCCCCTTTGATGACATTAACGAAATGTGCAGGTTTATATTAACATGAACTAACTTATCTTTTTGGTTCACCGCTTATCTTCTAAATTTTCTTTGAGCGAAGGCTTGTTAAGTATTGCAATAAATTCTAAATAAATAGCTAACCTTGCTATTCATAAAATTCCCGAACAACCTAAAACTATTATTGTTTGTGATTTGCATTCGCTCTCTTATTAATTTTTACATGGGCATTATCATTGCATTCTTACAAAATCGAATAATAAAAAGGAATTTGCCGCGGATAGTGATAATTTCTTGTTTTTTTCTTTCGGCCTGCAACGACCAGGGCCGCACATGGAGTTCTTATAAGGCGGACGCGGCCAGCAGCAGTTATTCGCCGCTCACATCTATCGATACAACCAATGTTCAGCACTTGCAACTGGCCTGGACTTTTAATCCTGATGATGTGGCAGAAGGTGCACACTTTGGCGGCAGCCAATGCAATCCGATTATCATTGATGGAATCATGTACACGGCATCTGCCCGGCACAGGATATATGCTGTCAATGCCGCTACAGGAAAGCAGGTGTGGTCGTTTGATCCTTTCAACGGTGGCCCGGGGGGTGGATCCTTTCGCGGCGTAACGTGGTGGCAAGATGGGAAAGACAAGAGGATATTGTTTACGGGTGGCGATAATCTTTTTGCATTGAATGCTGAAACAGGTAAACCTATTTTGAGCTTTGGAAATAGTGGGAAAGTAAGCATGAATGTAGGTATAAGAGACGATTCGAGCCTAATATCTGTAAAGCCTACTTCTCCCGGTATTATTTATAAAGATCTGCTGATATTAGGTAACGAGGTTTCAGAATTGTATGGTGCGCAGCCCGGCTACGTAAGGGCATATAATATACGAACGGGGGAACTTACATGGACCTTTCATACAATACCTAAGCCGGGGGAGCCCGGCTATGAGACCTGGCCAAAAGATGCCTGGAAGTATGCAGGTGGCGCTAATGACTGGGGAGGAATGAGCCTCGATGAAAAACGTGGAATGGTCTTTTTAGCAACGGGGTCACCTGCTTACGATTTTTACGGGGCCGACAGGCACGGTAAAAATTTGTTTGGTAATTGCGTGGTGGCACTCGATGCAGGCAACGGAAAACTAAAATGGTATTTTCAAACCATCCACCATGATCTGTGGGATTATGATCTGCCTGCCCCGCCCAATCTTGTAACAGTAGAGAAGGACGGCAAAAAGATAGACGCCGTAGCACAGGTGTCCAAGGTGGGATTTTTGTATGTGCTTGATCGCACAACAGGAGACCCATTATTTCCCATAGAGGAAAGGCCCGTGCCGGCTTCGGATGTTCCCGGTGAACAGGCATGGCCAACGCAGCCTTTTCCATTAAAGCCAAAACCTTATGCAAGGCAACAAATGACTGCTGAAGACCTTGCTGATTTTTCACCAGCCGCTCATGATTCGTTGCTTCAAATGTTTAATGGGTTACGATACGAAGGATTATTTACACCGCCCTCAATTAAAGGAAGCCTAAATTACCCCGGCACCATTGGTGGATCAGAATGGGGCGGAGCTGCCTACGATCCCATAACGGGAGTCATATATGTAAAATCAAGTGAGTCGCCGGAGATTGACAGGCTGGTCAAAATAAAAATGGAAAATCCCGCTTCAATCGTCCCCGGATATGCTGATGGCAGAACCCTTTATCAAACCTACTGTTTAAGCTGCCATAAACAGGATAGAAATGGAGAAGCACCTTTTTATCCTTCATTGGTTGATCTCAAACAAAGAATGACGGAGGCAGCAATTCTTAATAAAATCAAAGAAGGGAGTGGGAAGATGCCACCCTTTGCAGCTATTTTAAAAGGCCACGAAAAGTCTATTATTGACTATCTATTTGATAAGGAGGATAAGCATTTGCCTGAGAACGCCAATGAATTGTTTGAGATACAACGCAACAGTTTGTCGAACATTGAGGTTAAAAATGAAAAGGCTGAAATTGATACTACTACCCGGTATTTAAATGTTTCAGCTTATTCGCAGTTAAGAGGCCCGGATGGTCATCCCGCAATAAAGCCACCATGGGGAACACTCAATGCAATTAATCTGAACACCGGAGACTACGAATGGACAATACCGGTTGGAAACCATCCGGAGCTACAAAAAAAAGGGGACTCAATAACCGGTGCAACTAGCTCGCCAGGCCCGATAGTTACAGCCGGAGGGATTGTTTTTATAGGAGGTACAAGGGATCGTAAATTCCAGGCTTTTAGTAAAGCTACCGGCAAACTTTTATGGGAAATAACACTTCCGGGTTTTGCATCTGGTACCCCGTGCACTTATTTGATTGATGGAAACCAATACATAGCGGTTTTCGTTTCCGGTTTTAAAGAAAAACCTGCAGGATGCGTAATGGCATTTGCATTGCCCCATTAACTGTCCATATAAGAATGGAATCAAATAAATCTAATGGCAGATTATCAATACATAAAAGGTCTTAAATAAAAAAAGCCCCGGCAAGATACGCGGAGCTTAGTATATGAAAAAGATGGCCTGGCCTGATTAACAGTGGCGGATTTCTCCAACCTACACCGAAAACTTAATTTCAGCCATCCATCACTTTTTCAGCTACAAAAGTAAATTCGTTTTTAATCCGGCGGTAACAATATTTATTATAGTAATGTTAATATCTTAGTTAATAAGATAGAAATCATTGAATTACAACAGCAAACCCGATAAAAATATGCCAGTTATTTATTTATCCCGACGCAGATCGCTTTTTAATTTATTGTAAGTTCGCATCTTCTTTTTCTCGAATTATGATTAAGAATTTTATTTCTTTCGTTAGGAACAAACCTGCTTTCGCCGTGGGCTTTCTATTTGCCGTGTCAAGTCTTTTATTTGGTATCTGGGTGGCGGCTATTCCCGGTATAAAAGCGAGACTTGGGTTTACTGATGGCAGCCTTGGGCTTTCCTTGTTGCTGGCTCCCCTGGGGTCGGTAAGCGGTATGCTCTTGTCTACAAGAATTTTTAGTAAAATTTCTGTAGGCAGGTGGATGTTTACCGGCTACATCATTATGTGTTGCGTAATGATAGTGGAAATTAATTCTATTAACCGGCTTATGTTCTGGCTCTCTCTTTATTGCTTTGGATTCATCGGTTTTTTAAATGGCGTGTCAGCTAATGCCACAGTAAATCTTATGGAAAAAAAGTACAATAAACTTTTTATGAGCACCTGCCATGGAATGTATAGCCTGGGGGGAGCCACTAGTGCAGGCATTGCGGCCTTGTTATTTGTTTTGCATGTTCCATCGGGTTGGCAGATCGCAGGAGTAGCCCTCGTTCTTATCACTGTTATTCTTTCCAATAAGCATCATTTGCTTGCCAACCGCGATATCATCCATTCAAGGTCTGCATTTAAACTACCTTCCTTAACCATACTGGGTATTTCATTTATTTGCATGGTAAGTTTCATGGCTGAAGGATGTGTAGCCGACTGGAGCGCCATTTATTTTAAAGAAGTACTGTTTGCACCAAAAGCATTAATCAGTCTTGGCTACGCCGGTTTTTCCGTAGCTATGACAATAGGACGGCTTAACGGAGATATGTTAATTACAAAACTGGGTAGCAAAAATGTTGTGGTAGCTGGCGCATTACTGGCGGGGTCCGGGTTTTTAGTTGTAGTAACGGCTCCGGTCATTTTAGTTGCCATAACAGGTTATATAATTGTTGGGATTGGCTGCTGTTGCATTGTACCCATCCTGTTCAGAACATCAGCGAATATTCCTGGCGTTACTACCGTAGAAGGATATGCCATGGTAACTACAGGTGGCTTGATTGGTTTTCTCACTGGCCCATCCATCATAGGTTTTATTTCCGAGAAAGCAAATCTTTCAAAGGCGCTATCTCTTTTAATTCTCATGGGCTTATTGGCTGCGATTGTTGCCTGGCGCAACCCGTTTATTGTAAACAAAAAGCCGGTGTCAATGCATTCCCTGGCATTTGAAGAACCTATTTTTTAAAAAAAATCAACTCATAACATTGTTGCGAATAAAAAATTCCAGAAAGGAAAATGACTATACCCTGTTTATGAATAAATCATATCATAAAAACCTTAATTAAAGAATAAACAGAGTATTCACCTCATTTAATTTTCTTATCTATTTCATCTGCGTGATGATGATGTTCATTTCCGGGATCAATAAGGTTTTCTGTTTGGCTAATCTCAGTTATGAAATTTTTCTGGTCAGCTTCCACTTTATCTTTAGCTGACTCATTTTTCATATTAGACTCTTCCGTATTTTTCTTTTGGGTACTACCGGATTCTTCTGGTGGCGGTGTCAAACCTGTTGTTGTATTTTCCATAACCACAATTTAAGAAGGGGATTGATTATTTGTAAATAATAATAAAGTTACATCTTAAAATGAATGTTATATCCTTGCCACGTTTAGGAATTGAGTTTCCAATTTAGAGTTGCGGGTAACGTATTACAGCATAATTTCGCAGATTTTTAAAGACGCACATTGGTAATAAAATTTCAATGACACTCAAAAAGCTCCCGTCAATATGGTTAGTTATTCTGGCATACCTGGCAATTTATGTTTTATGGGGCACCACTTATTTTGCTGTACTTGTAGGCCTGCAGACATTACCACCATTTATTATGGCCGCACTGCGTTTTTTTATGGCGGCGGTGGTATTGTTGTTAATCGTATACATAAAAGGAGAAAAGATTATAGTTCCCGGCATTTACAAAAACATGCTGCTTGGAATGATCATTTTAACCGGCGGACAGGGATTATTATTCTGGTCAGAACAATATATTGCTTCCGGTACAGCGGCCATTTTAGTCTCTGCGCTGCCACTATGGTATGTGCTGCTTGATACAAAAAACCGGAAAATATATTTCTCAAATAAGTTAATTATTTCGGGACTTGTGTTAGGTTTCTTTGGCATATTGCTTTTGTTCAAAAAATATATAGGAGCCTCTTCCGGCAATACTAAATGGCAGCTATTCGGCTTGCTGGCGGTAATAGGCGCATGTATCTGCTGGGCCTCAGGAACGCTATATTACAAAAATAATGCGAATCAAAATTCCCTGTTTTTAAATCTTGGCTGGCAACTAACGGGAGGCTGTTTATCAAGTTTGATTGTGGCTTTTCTTACCCTGGAATTCAAAAACTTTTCTTTGGAAAATGTAAGTATGAATTCCTGGCTGGCAACCATTTACCTTGCAGTAGCAGGCACGCTTATTGCTTTTGTTGCATTTAGCTGGTTACTTACCGTAAGGCCCGCAGCCGTTGTAGGGACCTATGCTTATGTAAACCCGGTAATTGCCGTGTTACTCGGATGGCTACTTGCAAATGAAGGGATTAGCTTTTTGCAAATAATAGGAATGATTATTATTTTGTTATCAGCCTTTTTGGTGAATAGCCCGAAATATTTAGAAAAGAAAAAGAAAAAGAAAACTGGTACAGAAATCGAATTATACAAACCGGTATAAAACCGAAAGAAAAAAAATCTTATCGTTGCTTTTTGATTTAATTACCGGAATAAAAAATATTCTTATTAACCACAAAATATATAAATAAAGCTTCACGAGTTATTAAATCCATTTCATGAAACAATTTCTCTTTATTTCTTTTCTTTGCGTCTTTCTTTTTTCTTGTGGCACAAATAACAATGAAAAGACCGTTGAACCTGCAGCATTTGATTCGGCTGCCAGTAAAAATGTAAATACAGGCACAACGGTAAAGGATACATCCTGGAAAACGATAAAAGCAAGCGCGGCTCTTCCTTCAGATAGCTTAACCCCTGGTAAAACTACCGCTGAGTCATGGAGAATTTCGGGCTTTGATGATCCGGAAGGTTTTAAAGCTTTCTTTAAAGAGTATAAAAAATGGGTGGCTGAAGATAATGTGGACAGTATTGCAGCGCATATAAGATTTCCCTTAAGAAATTGTAAATCCCCGGAAATCTTCAAGAAACAATATGGAACTTATTTTAATAAAAAAGTGAAACAATCGGCTTTACAGCAAAATGCAGATAAATTCTTTGCTAATTATAACGGAGCCATGACCGGTGATGGCGAACTTTGGTTTACTGATGTAAATGGAAAATATTTTGTAATTGCGATTAATAACGAGTAGCAATACATTTTTTTTCAATAAAATTTGATAAATAAAAAAATTAGTTAATGAACTTATATACTGCCCAGTTTAAAGTATCTTCCTTTTTTTAAATATTCGATAAACTCAAAAAATGTTTTATGAAAAATTATTTATTGGTATTGATTGCTTTTCCCGTAATGCTTTTCTCATGTGTTGGTACTAAAAAATTTAAGGCTGTCAAGGCCGATTACGACCAGTTGCAGGTAAAGTACACCCAACTACAGACAGAGGATACAGATTGCAAAACAGCAAGAGCTTCGCTCGAATCGGAGAATTCTAATCTCAAAAACAATGTTGCGGACCTTAATAAACAAATTGCATTTCTCAAAGAAAATAACACTACGGTACTCACTCAATTGCAGAGCCTGGCTGTCGTGTCATCTGCGCAGGCGGAAAGTATAAAAAAGTCGCTGGATAATATCGGCGCGAAAGACTTATATATACAAGACCTGCAGACATCTATGGCTAAAAAAGATTCACTTAATATGGCACTTGTAATGAATCTTAAAGGTGCTATAGGCAACCTGCAGGATGAAGACATCAATATTAAGGTGGACAAAGGTGTTGTATATATAGATATTTCTGATAAGCTGCTTTTCAAAACGGGTAAGTATGAAGTTTCTCCGCAGGCAAAAGAAGTATTAGGTAAAGTGGCGGCAGTACTTAAGGCCCAGCCAGATATTGAGTTTATGGTTGAAGGGCATACTGATAATGTTCCCTTCAAAAGTGGCGTGTTGCTTGATAACTGGGATCTTAGTGTAAAACGGGCTACTTCGGTAGTAAGGATATTACAAGATCAATATGGGCTGGATCCTGCAAAGATGGCTGCAGCAGGTCGCGGCGAATATAATCCTGTCGTAGACAATAGCACACCTGAAAACCGAGCAAGAAATCGCAGAACAAGAATTCTTATTCTTCCTCAGTTAGATCAGTTCTTCAAATTACTGGAACCTAAAAAGGGATAATAAAAGATACTTTATCATAATTGAAAACAAAAGGCGGTAGCTCAATGCTACCGCCTTTTCACATTCATCACTACCCTCTTAGCTGATGTTTATTTCGTGCTTCAACGATTCTTTGCCTGGAATAACGGGCAGGCTCACCTGTAAAACGCCGTCCACATATTTTGCAGTTATTTTTTCTGCATCTATGGATTCATCAAGATTAAAGGTTCTTTCAAAACCTCCCCGGCTGTATTCCCGCCTCGTCCATTCTATTTTGGGGAAACCTTCTGGCGGCGTGTAAGAAACAGTTAATTCGTTTCCTTTTACATCCAGTTTAAAATGTTCACGAATGCGGCCCGGCGCAAATACCAGCATTTCGTAGCTGTTCTCTGTTTTGTAAATATTTACCCCAGCTCTTTGCATGGATCGGATGGGCAGGTGCTGGTGCCTGCCTCCGTAGTTGCCTTTTGCGGCATGTGACTGATTGTAGTACATGTTGTTTTTGTTTAAATGAAAAATTTGTTTACAGACAGATAGACGAACGAGCCGCAGAAATATTTTAAAATGATTTAGCTTTCGGTTGTGAGCCGTTACCTCTAAGAACTAAAAGCTGAGATATCATTGCAGACCACTCTTTAAAATATAATCATTCCTTATTCGTCTACATGAATACATGGATGATGCAATTACCATAGAAACACAAATGACAGCAGACCGTAAAAATAATATCGCCGCTACCATTAAAGAATACAGCAGGCGGCTGATGGGATTTATAAAACAACGTGTGCCTGTAAATGAAGATGCGGAAGATATCTTACAGGACGTTTTTTACCAGTTTGCGGGAAATACTGAACCGATAGAGAGGGTAGGAAGTTGGCTATTTACAGTAGCAAGAAATAAAATTACGGATAGCTATCGTAAGCAAAAATTGCCATTGGCAGATGATATTTTTGGTGGCCAAAAAACTGATGAAGATAATTTTGATTGGAAGGAAATGTTCATTCCTGGTGATGATAATTCGGAGACAGAATACCTGAGAAATTTATTTTGGGAGGAGTTGCAGGACGCACTGGATGAACTGCCAGGGGAACAGCGGGAAGTATTTATTAAAAATGAAATTGACGACATACCGTTCAAAGATATTTCTGTAGAAACAGGCGTAACTGTGGCCACGCTTATAAGTCGAAAAAGATATGCGGTTTTGCATTTAAGAGAGCGGCTGCTCTTATTGAAAGAGGAGTTGTTGAATTATTGAAAGGAGCCTAAAGCTGAAGACTTAATTATTAAAATTAAAAAACAAAGACAATGAAAAGATTTTGGTTTAGAAAAGGGCTATTGTTTATAGTACTCTTTTTCGCAGCTATATTATTATTCGGTGCGATTGTAATGGAGTTATGGAATGCAATATTGCCACCCGTCCTCGGTGTAACTACAATAACATTCTGGCAAGCGCTGGGAATATTAATATTGAGTAAAATATTATTTGGAGGATTTAGCCGCAGAGGTGGCTGGCACAGGGGTGGCCGTCATAATTGGAGGAAAGGCCTGCAGGAAAAATGGGGGAACATGACTCCGGCAGAAAGAGAAAAATTTAAGTCTGAATTGAAAAACAGGTGTGGCTCAAGATGGCAGGAAAGAACACAGCCGCAGCAAAGTACCGCGGCTGAGTAATTTTAGAACAGGTAAAAAAATCTTATAAGAATGATGAAGCTGTCTCAAAAGTAGGCAGCCTTTTTTTATTTTCAGTTTTTGAGGCAGGTT
>JBDTUZ010000048.1:0-42271 GCA_040007435.1 Ginsengibacter sp.
TTTTCCAGGGACGTGTGCCATAAATTGCTTCGCCATTTACCGCAAGCCATTTACCTGTGCCAAGCAATACATTTGTTTCTTCCTCAGTAATTGTCCCGTCGGGCCGGGGGCCAATGTTCAATAATAAATTGCCATTTTTACTTACTATATCAATAAGATTTGTAATTACATATTGCGCATTTTTAAAAGTATTGCCGTCAGCGAATCCCCACGATTTATTGCCAATAGCATCATCTGTTTGCCATGCCAAAGGCCTTATGCCCGAAAGCTTTCCTCTTTCAAGATCTAAAACGGCAGCGCTATCGGGATAGGCATCATGCTTATAATTTATTACAACTTCTTTATTTAATTCCTTAGCCTTGTTGTAATAAAAAGCAGCAAATGATTTCCTGTAAGGTTCCAGTTCTTTTTGAGCGATCCACCAATCGAACCAAACAAGATCGGGATGGTATTTATCAACCAACTCAACATCGCGCAGTAACCAGTCGTTCATATATTCAGGGGTCATTGGCTCGCGATCTTCACCTGTTTTTGTTCCATCTGTATTTTTAGCAGGCCCATAAAAATCTGCATACGCCGGATCATTTACATCAGAATCAAAATTGCGGCCGCCGCCCATGAACCACCAATGTTCAATGCGGTGTGAGGATACGCCAAACATCAATCCTGCCTTACGGGTTGCGGCTTCCAGCTCCCCTACTACATCGCGTTTAGGCCCCATCAAAAAAGCATTCCATCTTGTAAGCGCGGAATTGTACATAGCAAATCCATCGTGGTGTTCAGCAACAGGCACCACATATTTTGCACCGGCTCTCTTAAATAAATTCACCCATTTTTCTGCATCAAACTTTTCCGCTTTAAAAATTGGGATGAAATCTTTGTAACCAAATTTATTTTGTGGCCCGTAAGTTTCAATGTGATGTTTAAATTCTTTTGAATCTTTTAAATACATATTCCGCGGATACCATTCATTGGCAAATGCGGGAACCGAATAAACACCCCAATGAATGAAGATTCCAAATTTTGCATCACGAAACCAATCAGGAATTTGGTAGTGTTCCAATGACTG
This sequence comes from Ginsengibacter sp., assembly GCA_040007435.1. Lineage (GTDB taxonomy): Bacteria > Bacteroidota > Bacteroidia > Chitinophagales > Chitinophagaceae > Ginsengibacter. The sequence goes on from JBDTUZ010000048.1 coordinate 1,070, forward strand.
CCAGGTGGGTTGGAATTTCGACTGCTGGGCTGTTGTTCTTAACGAAATAATAAACGTAGCAATTATGACAAATAAGATTAGTCGATTTTTTTTCATCTCTTTTTTTTAATAATAAGTTTACATTTTAACCTTTACTACCGAAAAAGAATAAGGCATTGAAGTAAAATTTATTTTTTTGTTTTTTACATTGACGGATGATTCTTGCGGACTTACATTTCGAGGCTTGCTGAAAGAATTTTCACTGTTAAGATCGTTGCTTTGTAATGTGGTAACTTCTGCGTTCGTAGCCGCTTTCTTTATTCCATCCAGCATGAATGTATTTGTTTGTTCTTTACCCGATGCATTTACGACCTTAATAATTACCTCTTTTTTGTCTTTATCAATCACTGATGAAACATAGAGACTATCCTGCCCCGTCAATGCTTTTCCATCCCGCAATGCAGTAACTACATTCGTTCCCCTGTTTGTTGAAAATAATTTTTGCACATAATAATCGGTTGTGCCGTAGGATCTCGTATTATTAACCCAAATAAGATCGGGTGTCCATTGCCATGCGTCGTCATGAGCGAAAAGCGGCGCATAAGATGCCATGTTTACCACAGCCGCATTACGTTCCAGGCCCGTCATAAAAGCCGCTTCGGAGATTGCGGTTGCCATGTTATTCTTATTATTAATGCTCACCGTGTGGTCACTTTGCGCAGCATACTCTCCGGCAAATATTTTAGAACCATTTCTTGGATAATCATCATATCGATTGGCATTTGCTAAAAACCATTCCGGCCTCCGGTAGTAATGTTCATCAATAAGATCAGTACCCAATTTTCTTATTTCATCATTGAGATAATCAAAGCGTTCACCCCCGGGATCAGTTCCTGAACTTGATACTATTTTAAAATCAGGGTACTTATCTTTTATCGCCTTAAAAAAAACTTTAAGCCGCTCGACGTATTGAGGGCCCCAGTTTTCATTTCCTATTCCCATCATTTTTAAATTGAAAGGAGCCGGGTGGCCAAGTGACTCACGCACTTTACCCCATGTGGTGTTCACATCACCATTTGCAAATTCAATAAGGTCTAATGCATCCTGCACATAAGGATCCAGTTCATTCAACGGAATCGCCTCTGCAGTATTGAACTGGCAGGCCATGCCGCAATTTAGAATGGGCAAAGGTTCGGCGCCAATATCTTCTGACAATTGAAAGTATTCATAAAAGCCCAGGCCGAAAGATTGAAAATAATCCGGCGCAGGGCGATGAGCAAATTCCGTATTCCAACGATTTATTATGAGATGCCTTTCATCAACAGGACCTAATGTTTTTTTCCATTGATAACGACCTGCCAGGTCACGCCCTTCTACAATACAACCACCGGGAAAACGGATAAACCCCGGTTTCATATCGGCCAATAATTGTATCATATCGCTTCTCATTCCACCGGGCCGGTTCTTCCATGTATCAGATGGAAATAAAGAAATCATGTCAAGATCAATCACTCCTTTGCCTTCAAGAGTAATCCGGAAACGGCCTTTCATCGCCGTATCACTTGCGTTAAAACTCACGGTCTCTTTTTCCCATTCATTTACGCCCCCATTAGGAGTAACTGTTGCATTGCCTATTACTTCGTTCTTATAATTTAATAATTCAATAAGCATTTTTAAACCCGGCGTTTGTTGGCGGCACAAAACTGAAAAATCATAGCGCAATCCATTCTTTACACCCATGCCCCGAAAACCTTCATTGGTAAGACTTAGAGAATCTTTTGTATCGTCCTTTGTTAACCTCACAAATCGCGGATTGCCGGTATTCATATCCTCACGGTTAAGGACAAGTACTGCGCCTTCATTGAAATAATTTTTCTTCACAGCCCACCCCATTAAGGGCATAGAAAATTCAAAAGATCGGTTCTTGATCATCTCGGCATAGATGCCGCCATCAGCTCCAAAATTTATGTCTTCGAAAAAAATACCCCACATGGTAGGTTGGACTTCGGCTATTGGCTTGTTTACTGAAACTACTATGTCTTGCTTTGGCTGGGCATAAATATTTTGAGTGCAGAGAATCGTTATTCCGGAAAATATATAAGCAAGCAATCTTTTTAAATTCATTTGTGTTATTTTTTCCACTAAGGACACAAAGAAAAATACTTTGTGGGCTTTGTGTCTTTGCGGGATATTATTTTAATTCCAGAACCACCACCGAAAATGGCGGCAGCTTTACATTCAACGCATCTCCTTTTAATGAAGCGCCATTAAAAACCTGTGGTATAATTTTATTAGGTTCTTCAAATGTATTGTGATCCTGCAATTTTTTTGAAGTCAATATTCTGCCACTCACTTTATTAAACTTTTTCCCATCAATTTTAATGGCAACCGTTTCTTCCCTGTTAGGATTAATGTTAGTAAGCGAGACATGAATAAGGCCCGTTGAATCTTTTGACGCCGAACCGGAAACTGCCGGTAAATTTTCATTGCCAAAAGTGTAATTATCCGTTTTAATATCAAGCGGCAACAGCATCGCATCCTGGTGTACATTATACATTTCCATTACATGATAGGTAGGTGTTAAAATTATTTTTTCTTTATTGGTCAAAATAACGGCCTGCAATACATTGATGGTTTGCGCCAGGTTTGCCATGCGAACACGATCGGAGTGATTGTTGAAAATATTCAGCGTCATTCCCGCAATCATTGCATCACGCATGGTATTTTGCTGGTAGAGAAAGCCAGGATTGGTACCAGGCTCCACATCATACCATCCGCCCCATTCATCAACAACCAGGGCAATCTTTTTTTGAGGATCATATTTATCCATTATTGCAGAATGCTTTGTCACCAATTCTTCCATTTCCCACGCCGACTTTAATGTTTGAAAATATTGCTGCTCTGTAAAATCTATTGCGGGGCCCTTATGATTCCATTCAATAACCGCATAGTGATGAAGGCCTGTACCTGAGATCATGTTGTGGGGAATATCACGCATTAATACTTCTGTCCAGTGATAATTTGCATCGCTTGCCCCGGAAGCGATACGAAATAAATTATGCGTGTTCGTCCAGTCCGTCATGAATGTAGCATACTGCCTGTAAATATTTACATAATATTCAGGAGTCATATTGCCGCCACAACCCCACACTTCATTTCCTACGCCCCAATATTTTACGTTCCAGGGTTTATCGCGCCCATTCGCTCTCCTCCAATCCGACATCGGGCTTTTGCCATCAAAATTTACATACTGCAACCATTGAGATAATTCCTGTACGGTGCCGCTTCCCACATTACCTGCGAGATAAGGATCAGCACCGAGGCGCTCACACATGTTTAAAAAATCGTGGGTACCAAAGCTGTTGTCTTCTGTTACACCACCCCACCATGTATTAACCATCGCAGGCCTTTTATCTTTTGGACCAACACCATCTTTCCAATGATAGGTATCTGCAAAACAGCCGCCGGGCCACCGCAATAACGGAATCTTCATTTTGCGTAAAGCTGCTATCACATCATTTCTTACACCTTCTGTATTTGGAATTGTTTTATTGGTATCGCCAACATAAAAACCATCGTAGATGCAGCGGCCAAGATGCTCGGCAAAATGGCCGTAAATATTTTTATTGATTATTTGGCTGGCAGAATCTGCTTTTAAAACAATTTCAGTTTGTGCATTGCCTTTTATAAATAGAAATAAAAAACAAAGGATTGGAAAGATTCTTTTCATAATAGAAATTTATTATCAAATGTATTATTTCGATATTGGTATGCTATATAAATGAAGACAACAATCGTATTTAAGAAGTTTAAAATATGCGATTCCAAATTACGACAATTGTGCTTTTGACAATTAAAAATATTTTAAAGACCTATGGGATGATACCCAAGCTTTATAAATTATTCATATTGCAGGCTATTTGGGCAGAACGACAAAGGCACCTATTTTTTATAAAGACTAACTTTTAAATAGTTTGTGGAAATTGTTTAAGTTAGTGCTGTGGAGTATTTTAGCGTAAATACACAAGTTGTATGCCATTTAAACCTTAACCATCATGCCAAATTGGACTTTTCAAGATTTCCTAAGTTTTACGGGTGCATTAATAGTTTCTATCGGCGGAGCTGGTGTTATTATTTTAGGCCTCTCAAAATGGTTTGGAGACTTAATGGCAAGTCGCATTTTGCAAAAACAAATTTTTAAACATGAGAAAGAATTGGAAGATATAAAATCGAAATTCTCCACTGAACTAGAAGAAACAAAATCAGAACTTGATAAATCGAAGGCTCTTTTTTACAGGTATTCAGAAAAACAATTCGAATTATACAATGCTTTATGGAAAGTGCTATGGAACTTAAAGAAAAAGGGAGACGAACTTTGGGAATATGCAGACCCCAAAGAATTACCGAGCCTTTCAAAGAATGTTTCAATAGTAAAAGAGGCCGTAAATGTTAACATACTAATTATTGAGGAAGACCACTATAAACAACTAAATACGCTTATAGAAAAATTTGAAAAATTTGACTTTGGTAAAAAACAACTTGTTGAACTTCGAAATAAATCTGCTCATCAAGTAGAGGAAATTGGAGTTAATGAAATTATAGTTCGACAGGTAATTTCAGACAATGGTCTCGTAAAGCAAGAATATGACCATCTAATAAAAGAATTAGCAAAATCATTCAGAAAACAAATAAAAGGATAGTTATGCTTTCAAAAAAATACCTTAACAGTGTAAAGAACTTACCTGCAATTATGAAAAAAATTGTGGAGGGGACTGCTCCAGAAAAATTTACAATGGAGCATTTAAAAAGAATTGGTTTTAAAAGCAGCAATGACCAAACTGTAATAGGATTACTAAAAGATATTGGTTTCTTATCTGAAAATGCTGTTCCGACACAAATGTATCACGATTACAGGAACGCAGCTCGTTCTAAACAGGTTTTAGGTGACGCACTAAAAGTCGCATATTCTGACATCTTTCATTTGACTGAAAAACCAAGCATTAGCGACAAACAAGCAATTACCGGTTTGTTTAAATCGACACATAATGTAAGTAACCAAGTTGCTGGCTTTATGTCAAATACTTTTCTGACTCTTTTGGAACTTGCAGACATTTCTTCAACTAATAAAGCAACGATAAAAAAAGAAAAAAGTCACAAAGAGCAAGAAGAAGATAAAGATAATAAAGGGCAAGAAAAGGAACCCCCTAATTTTCAATTGCCAATAGTGCCAAATTTGAGATATAACATAGAAATACATTTACCTGCGACTAAAGATATTGAGGTTTACAATTCTATTTTTAAATCATTAAGAGAACACTTATTAAATGAGTAATCAACCAAACATAAGAGAATGGATGTTTAGAGCTTTAATGTTTGAGGCTGAGGCTGAAAATTTTAAATCAGCAGGAATAAGAGTTGGTGCAGATAATGAACAAGCCGAAAAATCTTTAATGGAGGAAACACTTAGACCCTTTTCTATTCAAGCTAGAAATGAAGCCTTAAAAATGGCAAGAATCTATGCTTTGATAAATTGTTTTGAAAATTCCGTTAGAGACTTGATCAAAGAAAGGTTAAAGGATAAACATAAAGCAGATTGGTGGGAAAAAGGTGTTCCAAAATCTGTTAGAGAGTTTGCTCAAAAAAGACAAGAAGAAGCTCAACAAAATTCGTGGCTTGAAGGCGACAACACTGAACTGATTGAATTTACTCAATTTGGACACTTATCAGATATTGTAACGCAGAATTGGACGGATTTTTCTGACTTAGTACCCACACAGCATTGGCTTAAACAAAGATTTGAAGAATTAGAAAAGGCGAGAAATTATATTGCTCATAATCGCTTACTACTTCCATCTGAATTTAGAAGAATTGAACAATATATAAATGACTGGGACAAACAAATTGGACTATAAAAAACGGCATACAAAAAAAGGGGGTTGCAATCTTGCGCCACCATTTGTTGACCCAACTAAACATTGACAAAAGCACAGTATACAACATCTGTATATTGTAAAATGTAAGCTGACGGAAGCCGTGTTTCAACTGTTTATAATTCTGTTGGGCGGTATATCCTGCTTGGCAAAAAAAATTAAAAGATCAAAATATTCAGCTTAATTCCTAACAGCCTTTATAATGTATGTTTTAGTTTTTATAGAATTGAAAGTTGTTACATATCCATTTTTATCTTTCTTAGAACCCGCTTTCACACCATCAATAATTATTGGAACATTGGTTCTTATTTTACAAACACCACCTGACAACGACTTTATAATTGCATTATTCAAATAATGATCTTTCCAATTAATAGCAACTTCAAAATCACCTCTCGCTTTTAAACCCTTTACTGACCCATCTTTCCAGGCATCGGGCAATGCAGGCAATAATTGAATTTCACCTAACTGGCTTTGCAGCAGCATTTCTGCGATACCGGCTGTGCCACCAAAGTTTCCATCAATCTGGAATGGAGGATGCGCATCAAAGAAATTGGGGTATGTGCCTCCACCACCCTGGTAGTTGGTGCCTGATTCACTCGTTGCGTGAAGCAGGTCTTTCAATAAAACATAAGCATGATTTCCATCAAGCAATCTTGCCCAAAAGTTTATTTTCCAGGCTTTACTCCAGCCCGTCCCTTCGTCGCCTCTTATCTCCAATGCCTTTTTTGCGGCCTCTGCAAACTGCGGCGTAGTGATGGGTGATATTTCGTGACCGGGGTATAATCCAAACAGGTGTGACACGTGCCTGTGATGCACTTCTACCTCGTCAAAATCTTTATACCATTCCTGCAGGTTTCCTTTATGGCCAATCTGCAAAGGAAATAATTTAGCTTTCTTTTCAATCAATAGTTTCCTGAAATCAGGATCAATATCTAATACCTCAGATGCATTAATAAGATTGGTAAACAGATCCCAAATGATTGACATATCCATTGTGGTTGCAACAGATACATCACCATGTTTTCCGTCTCCATATAAAAAAACATTTTCAGGGGAAACAGAAGGGGCGGTAACGAGATAACCATTTTTATCTTCTACCAGCCAGTCCATAGTAAAAATGGCTGCACCCTTCATCAGGGGATACGCAGTATCCCTTAAAAATTTCTTATCCATTGTAAACCGGTAATGCTCCCAAAGGTCCTGGCAAAGCCAGTTTGCTCCCTGGCTCCAATTGGCCCATTTTGGATCACCACCACCTCTGTTACCGACCGGGTTAGACAATGCCCATATATCAGAATTGTGATGTGCAACCCATCCATGCATGTTGTAAAATTGTTTTGCTGTAACCGCACCTGTTACAGAAATACTTTTTATTAAATTAAATAGTGGCTCATGCATTTCAGAAAGATTGGTAACCTCTGATGGCCAGTAATTCATTTGCGTATTGATATTAATGGTATAGTTGGAACTCCATGGCGGCCTTATTTCTTTATTCCAGATGCCCTGGAGATTAGCAGGAGCTCCACCGGGCCTTGAAGATGAGATCAGCAAATAGCGGCCATATTGAAAATACATTCTTTCTACCCAGGAATCGTTTGCACCTTTTGAATAAGCAAGCAATCTCTGGTCGGATGGCAAATTATTTTTATCGTTTTGAGTTGTGTTATTTAAACTTAGTGATACACGATTGAAATATTTATGGTAGTCAGAAATATGGCTTTTAAATAATTCGCTAAATGATTTTTTAACGGCTTTGTCAAAATAGCTGCCGGCAATTTTGTTTTCATCTTTCCCATCTTTATCAGGGCATTTATCAAAGCCGTTAAAACTTGTAGCAGCCGATAAGAATAGCAAAACTTCCGTTGCGCCACTCACATGAATACCCGCCGTGTCAATGTTGACATTTCCTCCTTTACTGATCGCCTTCAACCGCATTTGAAAACGCATACCGTTGCACCCTGAAGTATCTCCATAAATAACCGGATCTCCATCTCCGTTGTGGTAATTGGGATCCACGTGTGCCGGGGCTTTTCCTTTTAGCACCAATTCATCAACTGCAACTGTATTTACATAATGCAACTGGCTGTTAATGGATGCATCGAAGCTTAAAGCGCCGTCTTTACCAGCTTTTAGACGCAGCACAATAATCTGGTCCGGCGCAGATATAAAAATTTCCCTTGTGAATTTAATTCCGTCAGCGGTGAAATGTGTACTCGCAACAGCATCTTCAATATTAAGATCACGATAATAACCGGTTATTTGTTTTAATTGAAAATGTTGCCTGATAATTAAATTTCCAAGCGGCATAAATGATTCTGAATATAAGCCCTGCATTTTTTTTGTGAGGTCATTTGCCCTGGTGTAATCTTCGTCTTTGAGGAGTGCTTCTCTTATCAAAGGCAGGTAAGAAGCCGCCTGTGGATTCACATTAGTTTTTACCGGTCCGCCCGACCATAAAGTACTTTCATTCAATTGTATCAACTCTTCCTCAGCTCGTCCAAAGACCATAGCTCCAAGCCTGCCGTTTCCGAGAGGCAAGGCTTCTGTCCAAACTTCGGCAGGTTTATCATACCAGAGTTTTAAATCATTTTGCGCAAATGTAGAAAGTTGAAAAACAAATATTAGTACGGTGGTCAATAGCCAGGATCGGTTCATAGTATTTTTTCTTTATAATATTAGTCAAATTCCACCATCGCCTTAACTACATTAGTCGCAGGATCAAGCAATGCTTTAAAAGTCTTTTTAAGATCGTCAAATTTCACCCGATGTGTTATATAAGTCTCCGGATCAACCAGGCCGTTTTTTATTGAATCAATTACATGTTCAAAATCTTTCCTCGTTGCATTGCGGCTGCTCATAAGCATTGCTTCTCTCTTATGAAATTCAGGATGGCTAAAACATATTTCTTCTTTTTGCAATCCTATCAAAATAAACCTTCCACCATGGGCTACATATTGCAAAGCGTTGTTGATAGCTTTCCTGTTGCCAGTGGCATCGATCACAACTGTTGGCATATCGCCATTGGTAACTTTAGCTATTTGTTCAAATACATCATCCTGCGATGCATTAATCGTATAGTCGATTTTTAATTTGTCTTTACAAAATTTTAATCGGTTTTCATTTATATCAAGCGCAATAACATTGGCGCCTGCTATACGTGCAAACTCCATAGTTCCCAACCCGATCGGACCCGCCCCTAATATTAAAACAAATTCCCCTTTTGAAATGTTAGCACGACTTATTCCGTGAGCACCTATCGCCAATGGTTCTATCAAAGCCAACGCATCATAACCAAGGCCTTCACTTTTTACCAATGAATAAGAAGGCACTGAAATATATTCTGCCATACCACCATCACTGTGCACGCCGAAAACATTAATTTTTGCGCAGCAGTTAGGCTTATTATTTCTACATGCAATGCATTCACCGCAATTGAAATATGGAATGATTGTGAGGGCTTCACCGGGAATAAATCCGTTTGCTCCATCTGCTTCAACCAGGTCCCCGGATAATTCATGCCCCAATATTCTTGGATAACTGAAGTAAGGTTGTGTGCCTTCGAAGGCATGAAGATCCGTGCCGCAAATACCAACCCGTTTTACTTTTAATATTGCATGACCGGGTTGAAGCACAGGTGGTGGAATATCTTTGTATTCCAGTAAGAAGGGTTGTATGCAGGTTAAGGATTTCATTTTACCTACGCATTCGCCAACGCCCTGTCCAAATGAACATATCCTCCATCCACGTGAATCAATTGTCCGGTGGTATGACTTGAACATTTTGACAATAAGAATGCTGTCATATTTGCAATTTCTTCTGGCGTTGTCATTCTTTTTTCAAGCGGTATTTTGGAAGTAATTTCTTCCAGTTTCTCTTTCGCATTTGATAATGTTTCTATCCATTTCTCATATTGAGGCGTCCAGCATTCGGCCACCACAATTGCATTTACGCGAATACCATACTTCAAAAGTTCTACAGCCCACTCTCTTGTTAAACCATTACGGCCACCGTTAGCCGCAGCATAGGCCGACGTATTCCCCTGGCCTGTTTCAGCAGTCTTGGAAGTAATATTTACAATCGAGCCTTTTGACTTTATCAATGCCGGCAGTGCATGATGTGCCAGTAAATAATAATGCACTAAATTCTTGTGAAGTGACGCCATAAATTTATCATAACTCCCATGCTCGAGGCCAACACCATCATTCACCCCTGCATTGTTGACAAGACCGTCTATGCGGCCAAATTTTTCCATCACATCTTGTACAGCTTTGCCGCACACGTCAGGATCTGATAATTCAGCGACAACCTGGAATGCTTTACGGCCATCGTCTCCAAGAGATTCTACCATTTCTATATTATCTTCTTTGTTCCTGCCGATAATCACCGGGATGGCACCCTCCCCTGCCAATACTTTTACAATGCCTGCCCCGATGCCTTTGGCGCCGCCGGAAACAATGATCACTTTATCTTTTAATTGAAGATCCATTTTATGCTATTTTAGGTTATAGAATTGAATTGCTGTTTTGCCATAGAAATTTTTCTGTTCATTTTTTGAAAAAAAAGAGAAGTAGTCATCTACTATTTCTTTCATCTTTTTGTAAGATGCGGCAACCAGGCATACAGGCCAATCTGATCCAAACATAATTCTTTTAGTTCCAAATGCATTAACAACTACATCAATATATGGTATAAAATCATCCTTAGTCCACTTTTTCCAATCAGCCTCAGTTACCATTCCCGATATTTTGCAATACACATTCTCATAAGCACCTAAAGCAAGTATATCCTTTTTCCAATCATCTATCTTTTTATTTTTTATGCCAGGCTTCGCAATATGATCTACTACAAACAATTGGTTGGGGAATTGTTTAACCAGCTCTTTCGCAAAAACTAACTGGTCAGGATAAATGAGCAGGTCGTAAGTGAAGCCATATTTGTGCAATAAGCCAATTCCTCTCGTGAAGGCAGGTTGCAACATCAGATCTCTTTGCGGCTCTCCCTGCAGCACATGCCTGAAGCCCTTAAGTTTTTTAAATTGTTTATAATAAATTAATTTTTTCTCTATGTTATCTGCTTGTAAATCTACCCAGCCAACAACTCCTTTTATAAAATCGTTTGCTGCCGCATTGTTAAGTTGAAATTCATTTTCTTCCTCCGACTGATCCGATTGAACAACGACCGAGCCTGTTACTCCGTTTTCTTTCAGCAGTGTTTTAAGATCAGATGGCAAAAAATCTTTTTGAATAATTGCCAGATCACTGTTGATCCAGCTATCTCTTACCGGATCAAATTTCCAAAAATGCTGGTGCGCATCTATAGTTACTTGTAAAGGAGCTTCGGGCAACTTTGAATTACTCATGAAGGTTTTTTAATAGGTATTAAAAATAAGAATAAGAATTATGGTAACAATTATAAAATATAATTGTATTCGTTTATTGAAAGTGTAACATCATTAATATGTTTAAATCTATTAAGGTATTTTATTCGTATTGTTAACTTGAATGCCTTAATAATTTGGCGGTAATCTATCAACTCCTTTGTTAAAAACAGCCATCCTCATTTTTGCCAGATCTGCTGCGAAAGAAAGCAGGCACAAGAAGCTGCATTCCAATAATAGAATAAACGGCGAACTCCATTTAGCGCTGCATTGCGGTTGATCCTGGAGGTGCCTTCATTTCAAGCGGGCTAAACATTTAAGCCAGGAGTTGTGTTATAAAAAAAAATAATTATGAAAGCAATTTGGAATAACCAGGTATTGGCCGAAAGTGATGAAACCGTAATAGTAGAGAACAATCATTATTTTCCGGCAGACAGTATGCACAAAGAATTTTTTAAAACTTCGGCGAAACACACTACCTGTCCCTGGAAAGGCGAAGCTTCGTATTATGATATAGATGTAAATGGCAATATCAATTCTGGCGCTGCATGGTTTTATCCAACTCCAAAAGAAGCGGCCGCGAATATTAAAAATTATGTCGCATTTTGGAAAGGTGTGGTGATAGAGAAATGAATTAATATTAAAAATGATGGCCAAATATATAAAGGTTTTTTATTGGCATTAGGCATTTTGGAAGGACGTGTCTATAGAAAAATAAAGCGCATTTCAGCATCTAAAGAAATCTATTCTACACATTTCTCATTCAAATACATAGCTAATTATTATTTACATTAGCACCAATTCAAAAATGGTTTTATGAGATTAATGCAGTTTGTAATTTTCAACGTGGCGCCATTATTTTTTTTCTTTCCAGTTAAAACGTTTGCCCAATCCAACGACAGTCTAATACCGCAACTTTCCCGCAAATGGGAAAATGCAAAAGTATACGCATTGCAAATGGCAGAATTGATGCCGGAAGAATATTATAATTTCAAACCTGTTCCCGAGGAAATGAGTTTTAGGGAACAGCTTTTACACATCGCCCAAAATATGCAATGGCTTTCTACCTCTTATCTTTTCCAGGATAAAAATAAAATTGAAAAAGGCGATAATGCAAAAGATAAGGCCTCAGCAATAAAAGTCTTAAGCGATGCTTACGATATGGGTCTTGCTGCTCATAAAAGTATAAGTACAAACCAACTTGATGAAATGGTTGACTTCTTTGCAGGGCCAATGACACGGCGACAAATGTTGATTCTCATGCATGATCACCAGTCACACCACCTTGGTCAGATTATTGTTTATTTAAGACTGAAAGGCATTAAGCCTCCGGATTATGTTGGCTGGTAGTAGTCTCTGGTTTATCTTTTCTTGTTCTACAAATTGTAACCCGCTACTATTTTATTCCCACAAACTGCGGATTTCCATTTTTCATAAAACCTTAGCTTTTTATGATCTATTTTTAGATTGTAAAAAAATGATATTTAGTCGGCCTGCTGCAGGCCACTATAACAGCAAAAAATTATAAAATGTGGAAATTATTTGTGGCTGCCTGTGCTTTAGTAATGTTTTCCTGCGCCTCACCAAAAGCGTTAGAATATAAAACTTATCATAACTTTTCTGTAAGGAGCCTCGGATTTAATAGCTCTACTATAGCATTAGATCTTGAATACTACAATCCTAATAATTTTGGGCTGCAATTAAGAAACAGTGATCTCGACATATTCATAGATGGCAACAGGTTTGGACATAGTACATCAGATACTCTTATAAAAATTCCCAGAAGAAGCACTTTTATATTGCCGATTAAATTTGACGTTGATATGCAGAACTTATTTAAAAACGCAATGAGTACGTTGCTGGGAAAGGAAGTAACTGTAAAACTCACTGGCAAGCTTAAAGTTGGAAAAGGAAATGTATTTCTGAGCTTTCCGCTTAATTATGAATCCAAGGAAACTTTTAGTCTTTTTTAGCTCCAGGAATGGATTATCTAAACTTATGATTTTTTCTCCTCTACTATATGCTGGCAGGTTTTTGGAAGCCTCTTGTAAGCATCTGGTTCTGCGGTTACATCATCTGCGTCGTAGCCCATATTTGCAAGAGCGGTTTTAATGTTTTCTATGTTGGTGCGATCCTTATACCAAACGACTGTAACTGTGTGCTTTTTAAAATCAGCCCGTACTGAAGAAACGCCGTCTTCATGTACAAGCCTGTTTTCGATGCGGGTCTTGCACGCTTCACATTGTACACCGGGTGTATTAATTACCGCTTTTTGAGTTGATTTTTGGCTAAATGCCGAAACCGAAAAAAATAAAAATGAGGAGATGATGAGGAGATAAGCTTTCATAGATGAAGTTTTGACGAATTTAAGAATTTACATTCCAATTTGCAGGATCTTTTCTCCAGTTTAACAATGTGTTTTGATCGTTCGCGCTGACTATATTATTTTCAATTGCCTTTGAAATTAAAGATTCGTAATCAGTCAATGATTTAAAATCTATTCCCGCATTGGCAAAGGCCTCTTTAGCCAGGTCAAATCCATAATTGAAAATTGAAACCAATCCTTTAACGTGAAGGCCTGCATTTTTTAAAACATCTGCGGCCTGCAGGCTACTCTTTCCTGTAGAAATAAGATCTTCTATTAAAATCACACTTTGCCCCTCTTCATAAAAACCCTCTACCTGGTTCCCAAGTCCATGCTCCTTAGGCTTAGGTCTTACATATATAAACGGAAGTTTTAACTGGTCAGCAACGATGGCCCCCCACGGAATTCCGGCAGTGGCCACGCCCGCTATTAAATCTATGTTGCCGTACGATTTAAAAACAACATCACACATTTCCGATTTGATGAAATCGCGGGTGGAAGGGAAGGATAATACTTTTCTATTGTCACAATATATCGGGCTTTTCCAGCCACTGGCCCATGTAAAAGGATTATTTACACTTAATTTAATTGCATTAATTTGTAGAAGTTTCTCAGCAACAGCATCTTTGTTGTTCATGCTGCGAAGATAATAAACACGAATGAGCTGTATAACAATTTACTTTGGTGACAAGCCTGTTTATCTCTGCGACGCATTAACGCCGGAGATTGATGAAATAAGACATCACCCGGATGCGGTTTTCATAGATGAACTTTCCACATCAGCCATAAATTCCCTGCTGCATGAAATAAAAAAACCTTCGTTTCATGCAGGCATCATGTTGCACGAAGATATTACCAAACTAAAAAAAAGTTTCTTTAAACATTTTAAACTTGTTCAAACCGGCGGAGGGGTTATAAAAAATAATTCAGGTGAAATACTTCTTATTTTTAGAAGAGGAAAATGGGACCTGCCAAAAGGAAAACTTGACGAAGGCGAAACACTTGAAGAGTGTGCCATAAGAGAAGTGCAGGAGGAAACAGGCATTCAAAAATTAAAAATTGTTTCGCCGCTTAATATAACTTATCACACTTACGTAGAATTTGGAAAACATATTCTTAAAGAATCGCACTGGTATTTAATGAATGCGCTTAACAAGGAAGAGCTTGTTCCGCAGGTTGAAGAGGACATCGCCGAAATTATATGGGTAAAAAAAGAGGAGTTAAAAAAATACCTAACTAATACATTTCCGACGATCAAAGCTGTTTTAGAAAAAGCTAAATTGATATAATTATGAATCGGCGACTTCGTTATTTTGTTTCTTAATTGGAATTATTGCTACGGTTAACCTGCACGCACAAGTAAGCTTTTGAAGATCATCATGCAATTTTATATCCCACACGTGAGTTGATTTTCCTAAATGCAAAGGAATACAAGTCGCAGTAACAAGGCCGCTTTTTGCACTTCTTATATGATTTGCGTTGATTTCTAATCCTACACAATAAAACTTATTCATATCGATAACCAATGCCGAGCCAAGGCTTCCAATAGTTTCTGCCAGAACACAGGATGCCCCACCATGAAGCATTCCATAAGGTTGCCGTGTGCGTTCATCAACAGGGATCGACATTTTTATAAAATCGTCTCCAATGTCAACCCATTTTATATTCAGGAAATGCGCCATGGTTTCTCTTCCAAAATCTTTTACATCAGAGAGCGACAGGGATTTGTTAAACCAGATTGACATTATTTTTTATAGATTTTCTTACTACGTCCGGAAGGAATTGTGCTACATCACCACCGTTGCGAATTACATCGCGAATTAATGTGCTGGCCACTGATGTATATTTAGGAAGGCAGGTTAGAAATATAGTTTCAACATTCTCTGCCAGGCTCCTGTTCATATCTGCAATAGCTTTTTCGTATTCAAAATCGTTTACATACCGTATGCCCCTCAGAATAAAATTTGCCCCAACCATTTTACAGCAATTCACCGTTAACCCATCGTAAGCGAGTACTTGTATTTTAGGCTCGTCAGCATAAATTTTTTGCAGCCATTCTATTCTTTGTTCTTCTGAAAACATGGGCTCCTTATTACTGTTTCGTCCTATACCAATAACCAATTTATCGAATAAAGGCAAAGCCCTGTCAATAATATCGGTATGCCCAAGTGTGACGGGGTCAAATGTTCCCGGAAATAAACAGTTTCTTACCATAGATATTTTTTGGAAGAATAAATCTAATTGAAATTTTGTTTATTGCTCAGTAAATATAACACAGCCATTCTTACTGCGACACCATTTTCAACCTGCTGCAAAATAATGGATTGCTTTGAATCGGCAACATCGCTATCAATTTCCACCCCCCTGTTTATAGGCCCGGGATGTAGTATTACAATTTCCTTATCAAGGCTATTTAAAAGTTTTTTACTCACTCCATAGGCCAGGTTGTATTCCCGCAGTGAAGAAAATAATACCTGGTTTTGCCGCTCGAGTTGTATGCGTAAAACGTTAGCAACATCGCACCATTGCAGCGCCTTTTTAAGATTATATTCTACTTGTATGTCAAATGCTGCTTTTATATATTTTGGAATAAGTGTCGGCGGGCCCGCAACCATTACTTCCGCACCTGTTTTTTTTAGCAAGTAGATATTACTAAGCGCAACTCTTGAATGCATGATGTCTCCAATTAAGACTACTTTCTTGCCTTCGAGCGATCCACATTTTTCCTTTATTGAAAATGCATCCAGTAACGCCTGCGTAGGATGTTCATTAATACCATCGCCTGCATTAATAATAGCCGCCGGTATATGCCGGGCTAAAAAATGTGGGGCACCGCTGGCACTATGCCGCATGACAACCATATCGACCTTCATCGACAAAATATTATTCACTGTATCAAGTAAGGTTTCGCCTTTTGAAACTGATGAACCCGATGCAGAAAAATTAAGGGTATCTGCGCTAAGTCGTTTTTCAGCAAGCTCAAAGGAAATGCGGGTGCGGGTAGAATTTTCGTAAAATAAATTTACGATTGTCGTATCCCGTAAGGAGGGTACCTTTTTTATAGGCCTCTGTAATACTTCTTTGAATTGAATGGCTGTTGAAAGAATAAGATCAATGTCGCCGGGTTGTAAATCTTTAATGCCGAGAAGATGTTTGGTAGAAAGTTGCATTAAAGGTCAAAGCTAAGAGAAAAAAATTTAATTCGATTAGATGTCGCAAAATGAAAATCGATTAACTGCGAAAATTTAGCTGGCAATACTTTAAAAATCAATATAAAATAACCTGTTCTTTATCCCATTCCACTTTTACCTTTTGTGAAATGATGGAATCAATTGATTTACCGCAATAGTCCGGTTGAATAGGTAGTTGACGACTAAATCTCCGGTTGATGAGTACGCATAATTCAACTTTTTTTGGGCGGCCAAATGCAAGCAACGCATCTAAAGCAGCCCGTATCGTTCTTCCGGTGTATAGCACATCATCAATCAATATCACATTTTTATCCTCAATAGAAAAGGTAATATCTGTCTGGTTAGGCTGATGAAGTTCTTTCCTTATATCATCCCTGTAAAAAGTAATATCAAGCTTGCCGTAATTGATTTTGGGATGGGGATTTATTTTTTGAAGCTGCTCAAAAATCTTATCTCCGAGGTAAATACCACGAGGTTGAATTCCTATTAAAGCTACAGAATCGAGCTCAGCAAAATTCTCAATCAATTGGTGGGCCAATCGCTCAATTGTTATTTGTAACTGGTATTTATTGAGAATCGTTTTCATCATAATCGTTGTTTCATTCTTCATTCATAAACGGATACCGATAATTTGTGGCAGGATTAAAAGTCTCCTTTATCGTTCTCGCACTTAACCAGCGATAGAGATTTAAAATACTCCCTGCCTTATCATTCGTACCGCTTCCTCTTGCCCCGCCGAAAGGTTGTTGCCCTACTACTGCACCAGTAGGTTTATCATTAATATAAAAATTACCCGCGCTATTGGCCAGCTTCTTTGTGGCCAGTTCTACAGCATATCTATCCTGGGCAATGACCGATCCGGTAAGTGCATAAGGTGAAGTTGTATCTACCAATTTAATTGCTTCATCAAATTTATTTTCATCGTACACATAAATAGTAAGCACGGGGCCAAAAAGCTCTTCGCACATAGTAACATAACGGGGATCTGTAACCTCGATAACTGTAGGCTCAATAAAATAACCCACTTTTTTATCACACTTGCCTCCCACTAATATTTTTGCATCTTTATCTTTTTTTACCTGCCTGATGTAGGCTTCGAGTTTATCAAAACTCTTTTCATCAATAACGGCATTTACGAAGCAAGAGAAATTTTCAACACTTCCCATTTTCATGGTTTTGACTTCTGCCACCAACTTCTTCTTTATTTGCTGGGCAAGGTTTGACGGGATATATGCTCTTGATGCTGCGGAACATTTCTGTCCCTGGTATTCGAAGGCACCCCTGCAAAGAGCCGTAACAACCACATCAACATCGGCACTTTTATGAACCAGCACGAAATCTTTGCCCCCGGTTTCTCCTACAATTCTTGGATACGATTTATAAATCTTTGTGTTTTCTCCAATGATTTGCCACATTGAATTAAAAACGCCTGTACTACCTGTAAAATGAATACCAGCAAAGTCAGGGTGACTAAAACATACTTCCCCTAAAACAGGGCCATCAACAAATATTAAATTAATAACTCCATCGGGAAGTCCTGCTTCTTTAAGTATCCGCATAAACATCTGAGCGCTGTAAACCTGTGTGTGAGCACATTTCCATACAACTACATTTCCGCACATCGCTGCGGAAGCAGGAAGGTTCCCTCCAATTGCAGTAAAGTTGAAAGGCGTAATTGCAAGAACAAATCCCTCTAGCGGGCGATATTCCATGCGGTTATAAATGCCAGGGCCACTTACGGGTTGCTGTCTGTAAATTTCACTTAAAAAATGAACGTTGAACCTGAGAAAGTCAATGAGTTCACAAGCTGCGTCTATTTCTGCCTGGTAGGCATTTTTGCTTTGGCCAAGCATCGTGCATGCCAGCATTTGGGATCTGTATTTTGTAGCTAGCAGTTCGGCGGCTTTAAGAAAAATATTCGCTCTGTTTTCCCAACTCGAGTTTGCCCATTTGTCTTTTGCTTTTAATGCGGCATTAATTGCTTTCTTTACATGCGTAGCATTCCCAAAGTGAAAACTTCCTAATACATGATCTTTTTCATGCGGAGGATTTATGGCAATCTTATCGCCGGTACGTACTTCTTCTGCTCCAATGTACATGGGGATATCAGCCTTTCTACTTTTTGCTTCCGCCAACGCTTTTTTTAAACGCTCCCGTTCAGTACTTCCCGGTGCAAAATCAAGCACCGGTTCATTGCCCGGCATCGGGTAATAAAAACTTCCTGTATTCATAAATTATAATTTATTCACAGGTTTAAAGCATCTGTGAGATTAAAAAAAATCGCAGTAATATGGCAAGAATATGCTGAAAATTATTTTTTCAGATACATTACTTCTTTCACAAGGTTCACGGTACGGGGCACATCAGGTAAATACATGGCAACCAGGTTAGGTGCATAATGCATAGGGGCATCCACCGATGTAATTCTTCTTATAGGTGCATCCAGGTAATCAAATCCTTCCTTTTGGATGCGATATGAAATTTCTGATGATACAGAGGCGAAGGGCCATTGCTCTTCAACAATTACAAGCCTGTTTGTTTTCTTAACGGATTCAAGAATGGTAGGCCAGTCCATGGGGCGTATAGTTCTCAGGTCAATTACCTCTGCGCTTATATTTTCTTTCGCAAGTTCATCGGCCGCACCCAGGGCAACTTTCATCATTTTATTAAATGAAACAATGGTAACATCTTTCCCTTCCCTTACTACTTTAGCTTTCCCAATTGGAATTAAATATTCTTCCTCAGGAACCTCTCCTTTTTCACCATACATCACTTCGCTTTCCATAAAGATCACCGGATCATTATCGCGGATTGCGCTTTTTAATAATCCTTTTCCGTCGTAAGGATTACTCACAGAAATCACTTTCAAGCCGGGGATATTTGCATACATCGCTTCGTAAGCTGTTGAATGCTGTGCACCCAACTGTCCGGCACTTCCATTGGGCCCGCGAAAAACAATGGGGCAACCAACCTGTCCCCCACTCATAGCAAGCATTTTTGACGCAGTATTTAATATTTGATCAAGAGCAAGGTTTGCAAAATTCCATGTCATATATTCCACTATCGGGCGCAACCCGTTTTGTGCGGCCCCTACGGCAATGC
Source organism: Ginsengibacter sp. (assembly GCA_040007435.1). GTDB lineage: Bacteria > Bacteroidota > Bacteroidia > Chitinophagales > Chitinophagaceae > Ginsengibacter. The sequence goes on from JBDTUZ010000048.1 coordinate 21,017, forward strand.
CGGTAAAACCCAGCTCTGCTATTGGCGTGTCAATCACTCTTTTCTCACCAAATTCTTCCAGCATACCCTGGCTTACTTTATACGCTCCATTGTACTCTGCCACTTCTTCCCCCATTAAAAATACTGATTCATCACGTCTCATTTCTTCAACCATCGCCTCACGCAGTGCTTCTCTAAATGCAATTTCTCTCATGTATAAAATTTGAGTGGCAAAAATATTGGTTACGCGGCAAATGAGCAAAACTCATTATTGTAGTATGGCCTTTTTAGCCCTGTGTAATAACAGTTTGTTCTTAAAAAATGTTGACTCAAAAGGCGTCTAAAACTTTTCACGCGCCCTAATTTCCGAGGATTTTCAAAAGCTTTTCGTCCAATTTTTTGCCAAAAATATTTTTTGCTATAATCTTTCCATTCTTATCAAGCAGCACGTTTGAAGGAATTGCCTTAATTCCATATTGGTCAGAAGTTGAATTTTTCCAGCCTTGTAAGTCCGATACCTGGTTCCATTCCAGTTTGTCATCGTCTATGGCTTTTTTCCACTTAGTCTTATCATCATCATAGGAAACACCAAACACAGTAAAGCCTTTATCTTTATACTTGTTGTAGGTTGCCACCACATTTGGATTTTCTCTTCTGCAAGGGCCACACCAACTTGCCCAAAAATCAATCAAAACATATTTACCCTGCAGAGAACTTAAACTAAGAGATTTACCTTCCGGCGTAGCTTGAATAATTTCAGGAGCATTTTTTCCTGGCGCAACTGCATTATAAGTATCCAAAAGGGTTTTAATTTCCATGCCTTTTTCGGAGCTCTTAATTTCCGGGCTTAACGCATCGTACAGGGGCGCTACATCAGTCGCTTCTGCATAATACCCATAGTTTTCAGTGATTGCCATGGCACCACGCATTGAACCCGGGTTTTGTTTTACAAAAGCCGAGACTACTTTTCGCTTTTCAGCTAAAATATCCAAGTCCACCTCGTCAAGGCTATCCATTATTCTTTTGTTCTTTTCTTTATAGGCCTTTTCATATAATTTACTATTTGCTTCCTGCCATTTGGCAATGTATTTCATTCGTTCTTTCAATAAACGGTCATCGTCATTTATTGTCGAACCCTTTATTGTCAATAGCTTTAAAGAATCTCCTCTTCCTGAAATTTCAAGTGTTGAAGGCTCTATATAAAAAGTAAAGAAATCATCGGTCTTCCGTTTCATCGTAAGCGTGGCAAAGAAGGGGGCAGAAACATTGCCCGTGAATTTAAAATTTCCGTCATCGATCGGCGCAGAATCACGAACTGTTTTATCTCCTTCGTAAATATTGAGTACAATGGTTCCTTTTTTTATTTTCTCAAGATGGCCAGCTATCGTAAAGGTTGAATCCTGTGCTTTTAGGCATTGACAAAAGATAAGTAATGAGGCAAATAACTGTATCGGAATTTTCATAATTTTTTTTGAGATGTTGAAAGGTAATAATTTTTAAAAACTCCCCGTTGCCATTTATGGATTCATTATCCGGAGGAAAACCGAATGAAATTTTTAGCAAATATTATGACGAAAAAACCCAGCCGTTCCGCTGGGTTTCTTCAAAGAAAATTATCAATTAATCTTTAACATTTTTTTCGTTATCACTTCATCACCCATTATCATTTTATAGTAGTAATTACCGGCAGGTAAGTTTCCGGCATTCCATTTTATTTGATAAGACCCTGCGGCTTTCATTTCATCTTCCAGTACTTTTATTTGTGATCCATCCACATTGTATATAGCAATTTTTACCGGGGCTTTCTCGGCAATATCATATCGTATTATTGTGCTATTAGAAAATGGATTGGGAACATTTTGATAAACAAAGGCTCTACTTATTCTAAACTCAAAGCTGATAATTCTTGAGTAGGCGGATTTTCCATCAGCATCAATAATTTTCAGGCGATAGTAATTTACACCTCTTGCAGGCAGGTTGTCACTAAAAGAATAATCATTTGTGCCTGACGCATTTCCTGATGATTGTACCGATCCGATTTTAACCCAGTTATTTCCAGTCATTCTCTCAATATCAAAGCCGGCAACATTTGTCTCATTGGCCGTTTGCCATCTTAAATTGACTTTTTCATTTTTTATCTGCCCATCAAAACTCAGCAAATTTAGCGGTAAGGTGCTCAGGTAAGTTGCAATGGCAAAATCCGAAAATTTAGAAAATCCGGTAGCCGTTAAAATGTTACCTACCCGGGTAGTTGGATATGCGATCCAAAGCCCTGATTGATCGGAGCGCTTCACTATATAAGCCTTGTCAGGAGATACAATGCCTAAACCTGTTATGTCTAAAGAGATATCGTAATTCGCCTTTAGTGAATCGTTGCCAGTATACGTAATTGTTGAATATTGAGGATATATAAAATTGGGTGAAGATATAGTTCCGTCGTTTGATGTGGCAGTTGTATTTGGGTAAAACGCATTCACTGGTGGTAAATTTGAGCTTCCCTGGAATTTGATGATGCCTCCCGTTGCATTTCCTATGGTATTAAATTTCACTTTAGTATTAAAGGGGCCGGTCGCAACCTGGGCAGGAGTAGTTATAGTTGTGGTGGTATATAAAGATGCATTTTGATTTATGACATTTACATTATCAATAAAAAGATCATTTCCAACTGCAGAGGTTGCTTTAAATGCAATCAGCACATTTGACATTGCTGCATAAGCCGAAAGATCCACTGCCTCATGCCTCCAACTATTGGCAGAAGCGGGAGTAAACTCAAGCATTGCAGGGTCATTACCTAAGGTAGACAGCCGGGTAGTGTAAGATTTATTATACAATACAGGAGCTGCCTGAAAAGTTACACCTCCGTCAGTAGATACCACTACTTCAAGCCTGTCATTTTGGTTGCTAAAAGACCGGTATGAAACATAGAAATCCAGCATTGGCTTAGCATTGGAAGTGAAATCAAATAAGGGTGATTCCAAATAAAGTACTTTTCCAAATGAGGTATTAAAAAACCTTGCACGTGCAGCATTATCATTATTACTCCCTGCAGGGTTTGTCACCTTTATCATGTCCCAGTTCGCAGTACCCGCAAGGGTCCAGGCAGAAGGATTAGAAAAATTTTCAAAGAAAGGGAATGCAGTTATGGGTTGCTGAACAGTTAACGTGTAAGTAACGGTATCATTGGCGGTATGTATGTCTCCAGGTAATGAAGAGAAAACCTTTAGGATGTACGTTCCCGCCGCAGGTGGATTGTAGGTGAAAGAAACGGTTGTGGTGGCACCCGGCGCAATACTTGCGCCGGTGCTCGCACCCGTTAATACGGCACCGTTATTAACAGTATATTTTACAGGTAACCCGGCAGCAAGCGTGTTAGAACCGGCATTGCGAACCGTATCTACAATGGTAACATTGGTGCCCAGTGTAACTATTCCTGACGGAGTAGCTTTGATTCCTTTGCTTGCAGCATCGTTCGTTAACAGAGACCCGGCAGAAACATCATCAAGGTAAACACCACTGCCCATATTATCAGTATGCTTAAAGGCAATGTATATATTTTGTCCAGCAAAGGCACTTAAGGAATAGCTGAACTGTACCCATCCTCCACTCAGAAGTGTTGAGATGTCAATATTTCCTATGCTATTTGTAAAACTTGCGTTCTGGTTATTTGTAGTGGAAACTAAAATCTCCAGGTTATCCGGCGGATAAGCCTGGGCAAATTGGTTTTTTAGCCAAAAAGTTACGTTATCACCGCTTTGAATGGAAAAAATCTGGGGTGTCTTTAACCAATCTTCTCCGGGGCCGGTCGCTTCATAATTTATAAATGCAGAAGTGCTGCCACTGTGAGCTTCATCGGTGGAACTTACCCAGCCTATAGGGCCTTGCACATCGGTTATTGTCCACCCTGGGGGAGGAAAAGTATTTCCTTCAAAACCTTCATTTAATTGTTGGGCACTAATAGTTTGAAAACAGAAAATACCAACAATACAAAAAAATACGAGTTGATTTTTTTTCATTAAAAAAATTTAGTGTTCACACGGTGAATTACGTTTATTTACCTATAAAAGTTTGATTTTTTTCCAGGATAGAAAAAAGGCTGGACTATAATAATTTTTCAAAAGTAAGCTGGAAAGGGTTCGTAAAGATAAAAACAAAATTTAAATGTGAAACTATTATAGGCAGGAAATTAAAAATATTACGGGAACAATCATAAAATCTCAATCACCATAGAACTTGCCCCGCCGCCACCGTTACAAATTGCGGCAGCTCCTATCTTGCCATTGTTTTGTTTGAGTACGTTTATAAGGGTAACGAGAATCCTTGCACCGCTGGCCCCCAAAGGATGTCCCAGAGCAACAGCACCTCCATTTACATTGACCTTAGAGGGAGAGAGTTCCATTTTTCGGCTATTTGCAATACCCACTACACTGAAGGCTTCATTGAGTTCATAAAAATCAATTTGATCCATTTTCAACCCTGCTTTTTTTACCGCCAGTGGCAAAGCCAAAGATGGTGTTGTAGTAAACCATTCCGGTGCCTGCTCAGCGTCTGCGTAGCTTATTATTTTTGCGATCGGCTTTACTTTCAATGCTTCAGCTTTTTCTTTACTCATTAAAACTACTGCGGCCGCACCATCATTGATCGTGCTGGCATTTGCTGCTGTCACGCTTCCTCCTTTTTCAAATGGAGAATTCAATTGAGAAATTTTATCAAAGTTTACATTAAATGGCTCTTCATCCTGAAGCATTAATATGGGCTCTCCTTTTCTTTGCGGTATCTCCACTCCCACAATTTCGTTAGTAAATTTTCCTTCCTTCACCGCAGCCTGGCTCCGTTTATAGCTTTCGATTGCAAACGCATCCTGATCCTGGCGGCTAATATGGCATTCCTTTGCGCATAATTCCGCTGCGTTGCCCATCGAATAATCTTTATAAACATCGGTCAGGCCATCTTTTGAAAGGCCATCTATCAATTGTGAATTCCCATATTTATTTCCCCAACGCAATGAAGGAGCATAGAATGGTGCGCTACTCATGTTTTCCATACCGCCAGCTATTACCACTTCTGCATCTCCCAGCAGAATACTTTGTGCTCCATTTATTATTGCTTTCATTCCGCTGGCGCAAACTTTGTTTACAGTCGTGCAGCATACATTTTCTGGTAGCCCCGCAAACATCGCTGCCTGTCTTGCCGGCGCCTGCCCGAGGTTTGCCTGCAATACACAACCCATATACACTTCCTGGACGTCCTCTGGCTTTATTCCTGCCTTCCCGATTGCTCCTTTAATAGCAATTGAACCTAGCTTCGTAGCAGAAATATCTTTGAGAGCACCACCGAAACTGCCTATTGGCGTTCGCACTGCAGATATAATGTAAACTTCTTTTTTGTCCATAATAAAATTTGAATTGCAAAGATAACAAAGAGAAAACCGCTCCCATGATCATCATCACGCGAAAGGTTATAAAATAATTTTTCAGTATAATAAAATCATAAATGGATTTTAATTTCAGCCTCTTTTCTTAATGATTTTACACAAATAATTAAACCATAACACTCCGATTATGATAAATTATTGAATTGTAATAGTATTCCTGCATTTGATATTTTTATATTTTAAATTCTGTGCTAATTGAAGTTATTTTACATAATTTAAATCGCAAATTAAAAAACCATGAAAGTGATTGAAACGAAAAAGTTTATAACAATTATGATAATTACCTTAGCTATACTTTCCCTGATTGGAATCCTTTCTTTACAGTATAGATTGTAGGTGGATCGATAGATATCGGCATAGCATTCGCTTTCACTGAAGGAATATTTTGCGATCTTTCGCAAAATAAATTTATTCTTTTTGAAGCCTATTATTAGGACCAGTAATGATTTTTGAAATTACCATTCTAAACAAGTACGACTTAACACATGATAGCACCTGAAACTATACAACAAATTGTAAGCAGGATTGACATCATTGAGATTCTAAGCTCTTTTGTGAAACTAAAAAAAAGGGGGCAAAATTATTTAGGATTATGCCCTTTTCACAATGAGAAAACACCATCCTTCACAGTATCTCCTTCTAAAGAAATATATAAATGTTTTGGTTGCGGCAGAAGCGGTAATACAATAGGCTTCCTGATGGAGCACGAGAAATATAGTTATGTTGAAGCACTAAAATGGCTTGGCGCAAAATACAATGTTCAAATAGAAGAAACTGAGACAAGCCCTGAGTTCAAAGAACAACAACAAATAAGCGATAGTCTTTACATCATAAATAAATTTGCTCAAAAATTTTTCAGCGAAACCTTATTCGAAACTGAAGAAGGAAGAAATATTGGATTGGGATATTTGAAGGAACGGGGATATCGAGAAGAGATCATTAAAAAATTTGAAATAGGATACAATCCCGAAGCCAGGGATACTTTTTCGAAATCGGCAATTACAGCAAAATTCAACGAAGACTTTTTGCAAAAATCAGGACTTGCTGTTTTGAGGGATAACGGGCTGCAGGATAATTACCGGGGGCGCATTATTTTCCCTGTACATAATCATTCAGGAAAAATTGCGGGCTTCGGAGCGAGACTCATTAGAAAAAATGATAAGGCTCCAAAGTATATAAACACGCCTGAAAATGAAATTTATGTAAAAAGTAAAATATTATATGGCTCATGGTTCGCAAGGCAGGCCATTGACAAAGCTGATGAATGCTATTTGGTAGAAGGTTATACTGATGTGATTGCTCTGCACCAGGCTGGTATTGAAAATGTAGTTGCAAGTGGCGGCACCTCGCTAACACAGGATCAATTGAGGCTGGTAAAAAAATACACCAAAAATCTTACGATACTATACGATGGTGATAGTGCCGGTATAAAAGCTGCGTTGCGTGGCCTTGATCTTGCACTTGAGGAAGGACTGAACGTAATGTTAGTTCTATTGCCAAACCAGGAAGATCCTGACAGCTTTATTGCAAAAATGGGGGCAGGCCCATTTATTTCATTCATACGCGAAAACAAAAAAGATTTCATAATATTTCAGTTGGAATATTCTTTAAAAGACGCAGGAGATGACACCAACCAAAGATCGCAGGTTGTAAACAAAATAGCAGAGACAATTTCAAAAATCAATAAGGCCGAAGATTTTACAAAGCAGCAGGATTACATTCGCAAAACTGCCGAGGTTTTAAAGATTGATGAAACGGGTTTACATACACTGGTAAATAAGTACATAAGGGATAAATTCTCAAAAGACGAAAAGCGTTTTTTTCCTGACGAGAAAAACCCCCAGAATTTCAATACCTCTTCCCCGGAAATAGATGAGAACAACCTCGACGCCCTCGATTTATTGAGTAAAGATGAAACTAATGAAAGAGCCGTCGTACGATGTTTACTTGAATTTGGTCTCAAGGAGTGGGAAGCTGACAAGACAGTTGCAGATTATCTGCTTTATGAAATGATTGACGAGGAAATGATAGGCAATCCTTCTCTGCAAAAGATTATCAACATATATAAAATTTGGTATGAAGAAAACCTATCTCCCAACATAAAAAGTTTTCTTTACAGTGATGACCCTGAAATGATGAAAACTGTACTCTCAATCATAGAATTTCCATACGACATAAGCCCCGGATGGATGAAGAATTATGAAATGCCAGTGCCTACCAGGGAGGATAATTATAAAAGTGAAATTATCTCCACGCTAAGTTATCTCGAACTTAAAAAGATTAAGAAGCTGATAAGTCAAAATGAAAAGGAGCTTGAGCAAGCGACTTCTGCAGAACGGCAAATTCTTTTAATTCAAACACATAGCCATTTAAAAAATATGGAAATTAAAATAACCAATGAAATGGGTATGGTGATATTAAAATAAAAATGGGACGATGTAATCACTTACATAACATCTCATTACTATTTTCCAAGCAACTATTAAAATCAATACGCTGCAGTTTCAACGATTTTTCTTCCCGCAGAGGATTTAATCTTCAATGAAGATGAAGAATTTGATACGCCCTCGCAACACTCACTTTTAGTGAATCGAAGTGCGCTCCAAACATAATCCAATCCTACCTTTTCACCAGATTCGAAACCTTCCTTTGTAAGATATTCCCACGTGCAATCCCTGTTAAGATCACTAGTAATTTTAGAAGTGGCTTTAGGAAATGCAACCCATAATTTACTTTCGGCATGCAAAGCCGGGCAAACTTCAGAGAGAATTTTATGCAACTGTTTTGAGTTTAAAGCAAAAACAAGTGCGAAATCAATCTTACGGGTTTTTAAAAGTGGGGTAACATTTTTGGAGAATGAAAGCTTTGAAAACTGTTTTTCGATTGTAGAAGGAAGGCCTTGTATTAAGAGATTTTTTTCATCCTCTAATTGCAATTTTTCAAACAACGTTTGAGACATAAGCGAAGCAATATTTTAAGATTAAAAATACGTCCATAAAGCACCACACACCTTGTTATCATTGGGGCTGGAAAACGAAATTATTTAAGAATGTGGCAAAGACAAAGGCAAAATTACAGAAATTTTTGCTTAAAACCTATAAAAAACCCCTGTTCATTAAAACAGGGATCTATTAAAAATACATTTTATAATATTATTTTGAATTTACCGGCTTATAATAACGAAGCGCCTCGCTCATGTACCCTTGTATCTTTGCAATTCTTTTTGAATCGAGCGGATGGTCACTTAATATTTCCGGGGTAGACGAACCACTGTTTAATGCTGCCATTCTTTCCCAAAACGGAACTGCTTCTCTCGGATTATATCCCGCCATCGCCGCAAAAATAAGCCCATAATGATCTGCTTCGTACTCCTGGTTCCTCGAGTTGGGTAACAAAACACCTATTTGCGCTCCGGGAGCATAAATACTTTTAAATATATTATTTGCCTGTGCATTGCCTGAAGTAAATATATCACCCGTAAGACCAATCCCCTGTGCCAACAGTGTCTGGCTCATTCGCTCCTGTCCGTGGTGGGCCACAGCGTGCGTAATCTCATGCCCCATTACAATAGCAAGTGCAGCTTCATTTTGTGCAACAGGTAACAGTCCCGTATACACAACCACTTTACCACCCGGCATACACCACGCGTTTACTTCTTTATTATCTATAAGATTAAACTCCCAATTGTAACCAGCCAATTCATTTGACAAACCCTTATCACTGTAGTATTTTGTAATTGCCGCAGCAATTCTGCTACCGACCCGCTTCACCATTTCCGCATCTTTGCTTGCAGAGCTGCCTACTACTTTATTCTGGGAAAGAAATGATTGATATTGCGAAACCGCTTCCTGCTGGAGAGTAGATTCAGAAACTAATGAAAGCTGATTGCGTCCTGTAATTGCATTTGTTGTGCAGCCTGTTATAAACAGGCTAAGACCGATAAGAAGTATAGATAGATTTCTCATGTTGAAAATGATTTTGTAATGGGATAAATATTTATCTGGCAACTTTGATAAACAATAGGTGTACCAAGTTTAATCCGACGTATGTGAAGGAGATGTAAAAATGTAAATAAAAGGTTGCAGGTTTAAAAGGTAAAGCTGTGAAAGTTATGATTTTCTTCTGGATTTTTTTCGGTCCCTGTATTTTAGAATTGGAACACGGCTTTCACTGCCATTAAGAAGGCGGCTTATATTTTTCTGGTGTGTTAGTATAACCAGTGCTGCTACTGCGACAGCAAATACTCTATAAAAAACTTCCTTTTCGTTGTATATCCACAACACACAGATAGGCAAAGCCACCCCTGCGAGAATAGAACTTAGCGATACATACCTTGTGAGAAATAAGACAAGTAAGAAAACCCCTACGCAGCTTACAGCTACAATTGGCTGCATAGCCAGTAACATTCCAAATAGGGTAGCAACACCTTTACCACCTCTGAACTGAGCCCATATCGGGTAAATATGCCCCACTACCGCCGCCAAACCCAGGCCAATCATCAGGTTGGTACGGTCAAGCTCGTTTGTAAGATAATAAGGAAGGAGATTGTACAAAGCCACGGCCAGAATGCCTTTTAGCATGTCGCCTGCCATAACTATAGTCCCGAATTTGGAGCCCAAAACCCTAAATGTATTTGTAGCTCCCATATTACCGCTGCCATACTCACGTATATCAATATCAAAAAAAGATTTACTGATTATTAATGCAGTCGGTATAGAACCAATAAGATACGCTGTTATTATTAAAAGGAGCTCTTTCATATTTTAACTATGATATCGGGCAAGTGACAAATATAATATAAAATTCATGCTGCCCATTTATTATTTTCTTAAAAAAAATTACTCTCTTTCCATTAATAAAGACATCCACGTATCTCTTGCTATTATTTTCTTTTTGAGAAACCCTGCATTATTAAATAAACTTAAAATTTCTTTTTCATCAGAAACTAAAAAACCGCTTATTAACAATAAACTTCCACTACGGGACAAAGAAGAAATTTTATTTGCATTTTGCGTGAGCACATTCAAATTAATATTGGCAAGAATTACGTCCGGACGGCCAATCGTGAAAAAGTCGTCTTTTTTCTCTACTCTTATCTTTTTACAATTATTTTCTCTAATATTTTCCAGCGCATTATTTATACTCCATTCGTCATTATCTATTGCGATAACTTCTTTTGCACCAAGCTTTTCTGCTAAAATTGCCAATACACCTGTGCCTGTGCCAAAATCTATCACCGTTTTTTCTCTAAAATTGATTCCCTCCATTTGCTCTATCATTAAATAGGTAGTAGCATGATGCCCGGTGCCAAAACTCATTTTAGGAGTGATAATAATTTCATGCTTCACGTTTTGCAGATGTTCGTGAAATGACGCCCTGATACCCACAAACTCTCTTACACAAACAGGTTTAAAACCAACTTCCCATTCTTCGTTCCAATTCTTATTTTCAATTAGTCTTAATTCATACTCTTCATCGCTTTGCAAAATTCCCTTAAACTTTGCTTCATCAAAGCGTTCCTCACTTATATACGCTACCAAAACATTTTTATTTTGCTCAAACGCATAAAAATTTATATCTGAAAGTTCTGCAATTAGTACTTCCAGCCTTTCCTGGGAAAGCGTTTTGATTTCTATTTGAAGAAACTTTTCCATAAAAAAAGCCTGTAGATCTCTACAAGCTTCTTGAAATTATTTAGACTGAAAATTTAATTTTTATCAGAACGCTGCTGTTGGGCAGAATTGGATTCGGGCTTTGGAATCAACGCTTTACGGCTAAGTTTAAATTTACCTGATTTAGGATCTACCCCTACAAGTTTTACTTTCACTTTATCACCCTCATTCAAAACACCGTCCATGCTTTCCAGTCTCTTCCACATGATCTCTGAAATATGCAGCAAACCCTGCTTGCCCGGTAGAAATTCAACAAAAGCTCCAAATTCCTTAATCCCCTTGACCGTACCTTCGTACACATCTCCTACCTCCGGAACAGATACTATGCTTTTGATCCATGCTACTGCCTGGTCAAGACTTTCTTTATTAGCTGAGAAAATACTTACTTCGCCCGTTTTTCCTACCTCTGTTATATTTACAGTTGCCCCTGTAGTTTTTTGTATTTCCTGTATGATTTTTCCGCCCGGCCCTATAACTGCACCTATAAATTCAGAATCAATTATCAATTTTTCCATCCGAGGCGCATGTGGCTTCACATCACTCCTATGTTCCGGAAGACAAGCGTACATCGCTTCCAAAATATGCAGCCTTCCCCGTTTTGCCTGGTCCAAAGCCTTTCTCATAATATCCATGCTGAGGCCATCAACTTTTATATCCATTTGTACTCCACATATCCCGTCCCTTGTACCTGTAACTTTAAAGTCCATATCACCCAAATGATCTTCGTCGCCCAGTATATCTGAAAGCACGGCGAATTTTCCTTCTTTGGAAATTAAACCCATTGCGATTCCACTTACGTGCTTTTTAAACGGAACACCCGCATCCATCAACGCAAGGGAACCAGCACATACTGTAGCCATAGAGGACGAGCCATTACTCTCAAGTATATCACTTACAATTCGTACAGTATACGGATAGTCACTACCCGGCATTATTTCTTTAAGCGATCTCATGGCAAGATTGCCATGCCCCACTTCGCGACGGCCTACCCCTCTCATCATCTTTACTTCGCCGGTCGAAAAAGGTGGAAAATTATAATGAAGAATAAATTTAGAATAGTCACTGGTAGCAGCACTTTCCACGAGCAGTTCATCAAGCGGAGTTCCTAATGTAACGGTTGTTAAAGATTGTGTCTCACCTCTTGTAAAGAGAGCCGAACCATGTGGCGATGGAAGATAATTCACTTCCATTGTTAATGGCCTGATATCTTCGACACCTCTTCCATCAAGACGTTTTTGATCATTTAAAATCATGTCTCTTACAACATTATACTGGAGTTCGCCATAATAATGTTTTATCAAAGGTTTATCTTCATCCGGAATATCTTCGCCAAGAAACTCTGTAATTTCATCTGCAAGCTTGCTGAAGGCGTCTGAACGCTCGTTTTTAGCAGAAGCGGAAGATGCAATCGCATACAATTTATCTTTTGCAAAAGTGGTTATCTTTTGATTGATTTCCTCATTGCGATAAGGCTTTGTAAAATCACGCTTTTCCTTTGCACCACATTTCTCTCTAAGTTCCTGCTGTGCTTTTACTTGTATTTTGATCGCGCTATGTGCCAATTCGATGGCTTTTATCAGATCTTCCTCCTGGCATTCATGTCCTTTACCCTCAACCATCATTATGTTTCGGTCTGTCGCTGCAATAATAAAATCCATTTCGGCTTCGGCAAGTTGCGACCTGCTTGGATTTACTATCATTTCACCATTCACTTTTCCAATACGAACTTCCGAAATAATTTCCTGTATAGGCACATCAGACACAGCTAATGCCGCTGACGCTGCAAGGCATGCCATCGCATCAGGCATTACTTCCGGGTCACTTGAAATTAATGAAACCAATACCTGAACTTCACATAAATAATCTTCAGGAAATAAAGGACGCAGCGCACGATCAATAAGCCTAGAGGTTAATATTTCATAATCATTTAGCCTGGCTTCTCTTTTGAAAAAAGAACCGGGAATACGCCCTGCAGAAGCAAATTTTTCCTGGTAATCAACTGTTAGTGGGAAAAAGGATTGGCCTTCACGGGGTTCTTTGTTGGCAACAACAGTTGCAAGAATTACGCAATCGCCCTGGCGCACCGTAACTGCACCATCCGCCTGGCGTGCCAATTTACCGGTTTCGATCGTAACAATTTGGCCTTCGCCAATATCAAAAGTTACAGAAATGGGATTTGGAGTCATATTTTATATTCGTATTAGTAGTAAAAAAAGTATTCCCAACCGTAAGAATCAGTTGGGAATAGCTAACAATATCATCAGAATGCAATTATTTACGGAGTCCTAACTTTTCAATTAATGCACGATAACCGGTAAGATCGTGTTTGCTAAGATAAGTTAGCAAGCTTTTTCTTTTACCAACCATTTGCATTAATCCGCGTTGTGTACTAAAATCCTTTTTATTTGTTTTAAGGTGAGCAGATATATGATTGATATTCTCTGTAAGTAAAGCCACCTGTGCTTCTATTGAACCGGTATTTTCGGCTTTGCCACCAAATTCAGCGAATGCTTTCGCTTTTTTTTCAGCTGTTAAATAAGACATTTTCTTGAATAAATTTATAAATTGGCTGCGAAGGTAATAATTAAATTTTAATAATTAGCTCAAGATTGGTACGGTGTCTCCAAAAATAAAATTATTGTGCCCGGTAGTGGACTTGCGATTTTTCAATCTCTGAAGGATTTAAAATTTAAAGCATACAAAGCAATAAATACCAGCCCAAAAAAACTTGTGAAAGCCGATATCCCAATAGCTATGATGTTATTGCCATAAAGGTAAAAGGGAACAATAATGCCTATGACGACCCCTGCGATATATAAATAGAATCCAATTCTTCGCAATTTCCACATCATTATAGCGCCTAAAAGCGTAAAAATAGCAGAAACAATTGCACCTATTGCATTTTTTTTGATAGTAGCCTCGGTAAACATTTTGCCAATCGAAGTCATCATTTTTTCTCCAAACATTGATTTCTTCTTGTGGCCAATCTCATACACTATCGAATCTTTCTTATTTAAAGAATCTGGCGCTATTTTACTGGCGTAAGAAACCATTTTAGCAGATTCCGCTGCGGTAACATAAGCCCACATATTCGTGAGAATTGCCCAACTACTGCCGATAAAAGTGAGGATACATAGAACATTTAATAACGTGGGCCTGGAAACCGGCTCCTGCTCGAACTCAGATAAATTAGATTCCATAATGTCATTTTATATAACAATATTACACATTTAGAAAACATCGGGAAAGGTAATGAGTCGAAAGGGTGCCCCTGGAAAGAGAATGAAATTAAAATTATATTTGGGCTTTTATTAAATGACTATCTGCTTAACTGTTACCAATGATCTTAGTTACGATCAGAGAATGATTCGCATTTGCTCTTCGCTTGCAGGTGCGGGGCACAGAGTCGAACTCGTTGGCAGAAAAATGAAAACGTCTATTCCACTTTCAAAATATCCCTTTCAGCAAAAAAGAATAAAATGCATTTTTGAAAAGGGGAAGTCATTTTATATAGAATATAGTATTCGACTGTTTTTTTACCTGCTATTTAGAAAAGCAGATTGTTTGTGTGCTATTGATCTCGATACGATCTTACCTGTTCTCTTCTGTTCTAAAATCAAGCGCATAAAAAGAGTTTACGATGCCCACGAACTTTTTTGCGAAATGAAAGAGATTATCACCCGGCCGCGGATCTATACTATTTGGAAAAAAATTGAAAAATTTTCTGTACCCAAATTTAAAAATGGCTACACAGTTAACAGGCCCATTGCCAGGGAGTTTAAAAAAATGTATGATTTGGACTATGCCGTTATAAGAAGTATTGCGGTTAGGCAGGATTACCAACCCATAGTAAAGGAAGAAGAATTCATATTATACCAGGGCGCTGTAAATGAAGGAAGGAGTTTTGAGACATTAATACCCGCTATGCAACTCGTAAACGCAACGCTGGTAATTGTCGGCGATGGCAACTTTTACGAGCAGGCAAGGAACCTCGTAAAAGAAAATATACTTGATGATAAAATTATTTTTAAAGGAAAAATACAACCAGAGATTTTAAGAGATCTTACAAAAGAAGCTACCATTGGAATTACGCTATTTGATGATAAAGCGCTTAGTAATTACTATTCTTTGGCCAACAGATTTTTTGATTACATCCAGGCGGGCATACCTCAGTTGTGTGTAAATTATCCCGCTTATGAAGAGATTAACAAAGAGTTTGAAGTTGCCCTTTTAATAGATGACTTATCTTCCGCAAATATTGCCAGGCAACTCAACAAGCTGCTCGAAGATAAAAGCCTATATGCGCACCTTCAACAAAATTGCCTTAGGGCACGGGATGTTTATAACTGGCAGAATGAAGAAAAGAAGCTGATCGAATTTTATAACAAAATTTCCCTGTAGGATTTAAAAACGGTTGCGTAAAATGGATTGAACCCATTTCCTCATGTAAAAAACTATTTAGTAATTAATAAGAAATCATTACATATTGTTTGCCATGACGTGCCCTACCCTGCTGACTATGGTGGCGTTTATGATCTCTTGTATAAAATAAGATCTTTATTTGAAAATGGCGTTTTAATCCATTTACATTGTTTTGAATATGGGCGGGGAAAGCAACCTGAATTAAATAAATATTGCGAGTCTGTTACCTACTATACAAGAAACACAACTTTAAAGAACTTGTCGTTTAGTTTACCTTACATTGTAAAATCCAGGGCTGATCCTTCGCTGCTGAATAATCTTTTGAAAGATGACTCACCGATATTGTTGGAAGGTATCCATTGCACTTATTTTTTATTTAAAAAGCAACTAAAGAATAGAAAGGTAATAGTACGCTTGCATAATGTGGAATATAAATATTATACAGAGCTTGCTAAAACAACAAGAAATATTTTCAAAAAAATATATTTTCTCAGTGAGAGTTTTTTACTAAAAAAATATGAAAAAAACATTTCTAATGACGCTGTTTTTCTTGCAGTGAGTGACAAGGATAAAAGCACTTACATAAAAAAACTAAATTCAAAATGTGTTATCTATCTACCGGTTTTTTTGCCGTTTAGCGAAGTAAAATCAGTACCGGGCAATGGCACATTTTGTTTGTATCATGGTAATTTATCAGTGCCTGAAAATGAGAAAGCAGTTTTATGGATTCTGAAAAATGTTTTCAACTCTATCAAAATCCCATTTGTAATAGCAGGTAGGAGTCCATCGAAATTTTTAGAGAGAGTAGCTCTTCAAAATAAAAACGTGTGCGTGGTAGCCAACCCCTCCCAGGCGGAAATGAATGACCTTATAAAGAAAGCTCATGTTCATATTTTACCATCTTTCAATAACACGGGCATAAAAATCAAATTGCTGAATGCTCTATTCAATGGAAAATTTGTGCTGGCAAATAATACTGCCGTAGAAGGATCGGGCTTGCGGGATCTGTGCGAAATAGCTGAATCGGGTGATGAATATATTATACTCTTGTCCCATTTATTTTCTGTATCGTTTTCAGAAAATAATATAGAAGAAAGAAAGAAAATTTTAAACTCCGTATACAACAATGATGCAAATGCCAGGCGGCTTATGCAATTGATATGGTAGCGTTATCCCATACTTTCCCTCTTTCAGTTTTTATAGTACGTGCAGGAAATTTATTAATAACAGGATAATCGTGCGTTGCCATAATAATAGTAGTTCCATAGTCCCTGCTGATGCTAAATAACAATTGCATTATTTCATCCGAAGTCTCCGGATCAAGGTTTCCTGTTGGTTCATCTGCAAGTATAAGCCTGGGAGAATTTAGAAGCGCCCTGGCAATATCCACTCTTTGTTGCTCTCCGCCGCTGAGCTCAAAGGGCATCTTAAATCCTTTTGTTTTAAGACCGACTTTATCAAGGACGTCGGCAATTTTCTCATCCATTAATTTGTAATCTTTCCACCCTGTCGCTTTTAATACAAACTTCAAATTCTCATTTACATTCCGGTCAGTCAACAATTGAAAATCCTGGAAAACAACACCCAGGTTTCTCCTGAGGTAAGGAATTTTTTTCCAGTCCAAAGATTGAAGGTCATACCCAACTACGCTTCCTTCCCCCTCTCTAAGCCCCAGGTCACCATATAATGTTTTCAGAAGACTTGATTTGCCAGTACCTGTTTTCCCAACCAGGTAAACAAACTCTCCGCGATTTATGGAAATATTTACCTCCTGCAATATAAGAGAGTCGCCCTGGTAAATATTTGCGTTCCGTAGTTCTAAAATTTGTTCTGCCATATTATCTGCTTGTACAATTATCAGTCTTATTCAGTGATATTTTTCCTCAATGCCGCAAAGTTAGTTTTATAATTATATTTTCTCTATAAGAAATGATCCACACGTGTTAAAAAAATAAATTTCTTTATTAAACTAAAAAAATAGTTGTTAAACTAATTAATTAGTTTAAATTTGTTTTCAGGATAAAAATACAAAGTAACATGAAGACATTAACCAAGGCAGAAGAACAGATTATGCAAGTGATTTGGAAACTCGATAAAGCATTTTTGCGGGAGATTATTAACGAGCTTCCTAATCCGAAACCACATCAAAACACGGTTGCCACGATTGTAAAAATATTAGTAGAAAAAAATTTTGTTGGTGTAAACGTTTTTGGGAGAAGCCATCAGTATTATTCGCTGGTAAATAAAGATGCATATTCAAAAGGTAGTATGAAGTCGCTGGTGAAAAAATATTTTGAGGGATCATTCACTAACGCGGTTTCTTCAATGGTAAAAGAAAATAATATAAGCATTGAAGACCTTGAAATGCTTCTAAAGCAATTAAAGAAAGAAAAGTAAAATTTTGAACTGGCCGGGCGGATGAACGTCAGGCTGGTAAAATAAAATTCATTTTATGATCACACTGGCCTGGTATCTTTTAAAGGTAATTATATGCTCCGGTATTTTATGCGGCTATTATTATATAGCGCTTCGCAATAAGATCTTTCACAGGTGGAACCGTTTTTATTTATTGGCGTCTGTAGTTCTTGCCTTATCAGTTCCGCTCATGAAAATTAATATTTTTCACAACGCTGATACTGATAAAGGAACCGTTGTAAAAGTGCTGCAAACAATTAATAGCGGCGATGAAATAATAATTGAATACAACAGGAACAACCACCTTCAATTTACCTCACAAAATATGGTAAAAGGAACTTACCTGTTGATTACAATTATATTTTTATCTGCTTTTTTCATTTCCCTTTATAAAATAATAAAGCTAAAGAAAAAATATCCTGAGACAAAGCATGAGGGAATCAGTTTCATTACCACCGATGCAAAGGGAACCCCTTTTTCTTTTTTCAATTTCATTTTCTGGAACAACGCGATTGATATTTATTCAAGGCAAGGCCAGCAAATATTCAATCATGAGATTGCCCATGTAAGGGAGAAACATTCTTACGATAAAGTATTTATGAATATCACGCTCATATTTTTCTGGATAAATCCTTTCTTCTGGCTCATTCAAAAAGAGCTGGGTATGATACACGAATTTATTGCAGATAAAGAAGCTCTTGAAGATGATGACATTAGCGCTTTTGCCGAAATGATTCTCCAAACAGTTTATCCCGGAAAGCAATTTTCACTAACCAATAATTTTTTTCACTCACCATTAAAAAGAAGATTAATCATGTTCACAAAAAATAAAAATCCGAAAGTAAGTTACCTGAGTCGCCTACTAGTACTCCCCCTTGCTGCCATCGTGTTTCTTGCATTTACACTGAAAATGAAAACTAACGACCCTATTAACAAATATGAAGGGAAAATAATAAATGTAGTTATTGATGCGGGCCATGGTGGAGATGATAATGGGGCGATAGAAAATAATGTGAAGGAAAAAGACCTGAATATTTCAATCGCAAAATTGATAAAACAACTTAATAGAAATGAAAATATAAACATCATCTTATCAAGGGAAGGGGACGAAACTAAATCTGTGAAGGAAAGGGTGAATTTTGCAGATGAAAAAAAAGCCGATTTGTTTATTTCTATTCATGTTGATGCAGAAGAAAACAAGAACGCCCATAATGGATTAGTCGTATTTATTCCTAAAAATGATAATCCATATTTGCAACAAAGCAAATTATTAGGATCTGCATTGATAGAATCCTTCAAAAATAATTATTCGCTTAATGTAGGGAATGATCTTATACAGCGTGAGCAAAATATTTGGGTGTTGAAAGAAAATCGATATCCTGCTGTTTTGCTTGAGACGGGTTTTCTAAGTTCATCTACTGACCTCAACTATTTAACCAACCTGGCAAGCCACAAAATAATTGCACAAAATATTTTAAACGGAATAGAAAAATATGCAGAAGAAAATGTTTCGGCTAACACTGAAATAAAATCTTCTACAAATATTACCAATTCAGGGTTATCAGAACCAAAAATCCTCGCCCGTCTTGCAGGCAGTGCTACCATTTATGATTCAATTGGCAAAGTAAATGGGAAAGCTGACACCATTATCATAAACTCAAACGACAATGCGACTAATTCAAATATAAGTGGAGAGGCAAAAGGCAGCATAGACATAAGAGGATTTCAGACTGCAAAAGATCCCATTTATTTTGTTGACGGAAAAGAGATTACTAAAGGAGAAATGAAATCAATTTCACCAAACTCTATAAAATCAATAAATGTTTTGACAGGTAAGAGTGCTACCACCCTTTACGGAGAAAGAGCTAAAAACGGAGTTGTTCAAATAATTAAAAAAGAGATTAAGACTCCGGCGGCAAAGCCTTTTAGCAGCGATAATATTACATCAGTCCCCGCTATGGTAACATTTAAAAAGAGTGAGGCTACCACGCAAAATCCCATTTATTTCGTTGATGGAAAAGAAACCAATGTAAGTGAAATGAAAAATATCCCTCCTGGCAATATTGAATCCATAAACGTAATCAAAGGCGAGGATGCTTTAAAAAATTATGGCGACAGAGGAAAGGATGGTGTGATAAATATAACCATGAAGCCGGAAGGGAAAGCGCCAACCGATACCATTCCAGAAAGACTTTTTACCAAAGTCGAAAACGAAGCTGAATTTCCCGGGGGCCATGAAGCTTGGATAAAATATATCGTAAGTAAAGTTCAGGCAAATAAGGACTCACTTAAGAATGAAGATTTCGGCACTTGCGTTGTAAAGTTTATAGTAAACAAAGACGGAAGTATAAGTAATGTAGAAGCCACAACAATGCAGAAAACCCAACTTGCTAAGATTGCGGTTGAAGTGGTACGTACCGGGCCTAAATGGGTTCCCGCAAAGCAAAATGGGCAAATAGTTGCATCGTATAGATTGCAACCCGTGACTCTTACGGAACCAAATTAATTTTTTTTATTTGGTGCTTTACATTTCTTCTTTGATCCCTTTTTTTATCAACCACCAGTTCATTGGGAATGCTGTTACAAAACCGGTCAACATGGCTATTTGCATCATGAACCAAAAAACCGGGTCCGTTGCCTCCATCTTGTGACCAAATATTCCAAAAAAAACAATCGGCATCCAGCCGTACATACCGACTTGCCAGGATGTAAGTGAAAGCGTATCCACTTTTAATGCCGCCATAAAGGCTTTTTTTGGAGAAAGATTTTTCATCGGTTTGATGGAGTAATATTGAAAAATAATTCCGATGATGAAGGCAAGTACATAATCAATAGTCCAGCTACCTAAAAGACTGCTGCCAAAAATAACTACGGGCACAAACAAAAGAAATGTTTCGGCAACAATATCACCAAGCGTACATCCACTGCCGCAATGCAAAGCACCTACCGCCACACTTTGCCAAAAAGGCTTTTTACTGTGTTCCATTTGATGGCTATCATTTTTCACTGTTTCATTTTTTTCAGCTCCTGATTTTTTGCCAATAGTATAATAAAAAAGTAACGCCAACGGGCCTGCGTATAAGCCGGTGATTGGGTAAACAAAATTCATAATCATCATTTTCTGTTTGTTTCCTGATAATATATCAACGGCAATTATGGCGGCGCAAAGCCCACCCAACACAAGAGAGAATTTTGATATAGTATTTAGAAATTCCATATGATTTTTTAATTAGAGGCTTTAATTAAAAAGTAGCACCTGCCTTTCACTTTATAGATAAATAAAAAAATCATTTGCATTTTTTACAACATCGCGTTCGTTTCCGTTGCTGTTTCCGG
>JBDTUZ010000049.1:0-42136 GCA_040007435.1 Ginsengibacter sp.
GGACTTATAAAATGCCATCATCCTATTTCGATAATAGATCCTTCTATTTAAAAAATGCGGCCCACGTTTTCTACATACTTTTATAAGTTATGTATCTGTTTACAGAATATATCTAATATTGTAAACTAATTTCCTAATATTTTCAAGGATGAATGGAACTAACAACAAGGCATTATTACTATTGGCGGCGATGTTTTTAATGGTTGGTGCAATGTTCTGTATGAATGATATACTTTTTCCTTAGTAAAATTGTTCAATCTTTCTTATACGGATGCCACAGCCATTCAAATGAGTTTTTATTCTGTGTACTTAATTTTTCCTATTCCCGTGGCCATAGTGATAGATAAAAAAGGATACCGGTTTAGCATCATCGCGGCAGTTATAATTTGTGCGCTGGGCTGTCTTTTCTTTTTACCTGCTTATCTTTTTACTTCTTTCTGGTTGTGTCTCTTAGGCATTTTTACACTTTCTATTGGTATTGTAATTATGAACGTGGCAGCCAATGCTTATGCAACATTGCTGGGTGATCCCGAAGGTGCAGAACGCCGTATAAATTTTGTTCAGGCTTTTTCAAGGGTTGGTTACGCTATTGTACCGGTGTTGGCAACAAAAATGATTTACCAGCGAAGTGAGGTTCGGTTTCATTTTCCTTATCTCGCTATTATGCTGGCGCTTATTTTAATAGCAGTTTTAATGATGCTCTCTGATATGCCAATCATGAAAAATGAGGCTGTTGAAAACTTTAATTTAAGGGCCATGTTTACAGAAAGCACTTTTCATAAACATTTATTCTGGGGCATTTTTGCCATGTTTTTTTATGTAGGCGCAGAAGCATCCATTGCCGGATTCTTCATTAGCTATTTAAAGACGGTAAACCATTTTTCTGATGATGGTGCGGCAACCTATCTCACCTTATATAATATAATGGCAACCGTTATGGGTTTTCCCGCCACCATTATTTTGCGTTATACGAAAGGTTATAAATTGGTAACATGGTTTGGCTGCGGAATTATCTTACAATTTGGTATGATAGTCAGCACTAATAATCCATACAACGGAATATTACTAATTGCTATAGGCGGATTGTTAGGGCCTATGTTCCCAACAATATTTGGTTTGGCGATTGATCAGTTAAAAGACTTTACGAATAAAGGCGCAGCACTCATTAGTTTGGCAATATCCGGTGGAGCATTTTTTGCTCCGTTGCAGGGGATAATAGCCGATCGCTTCGGAATTCAATACTCTTATGTTGTTCCTCTCTTTTGTTTTATAATGATTGTTATATATTCTCTTTCTTATAAATTTCTAAAAAAGAGTAATGAGACGGTAATTGTAATCTGATACTTATGACAATAACAAATTGATTCCGGAAAAGAGTATCAATCATTGATAGTTAATGACGGATCGGCCTCGGTTAGTCCTGCGCTGCTGGGGAAATAGATGATTAAAAATTTTTTAAAATAATTATTATACAGGCTTCATTGCTGGTAAAATCATATTGCATTCTGGCAGAGTCGCAATGTAGATTGATATTAAATTTCGACTTTGATAATCTTTAAAAGAATATAAGCAAATACAATTAGTTTTAAAATAGTAGTTTAAATAAAATAAAATGAAAGAAGTCAAATTGCGCAGTCGTAACTGGTTTGAGAAAAGTGGAAAAGACGGTTTTATTTACCGGGCATGGATGAAAAAGCAAGGCATTCCTTCGCATGAGCTTGCAGGATGGATACTGTCGCCAGATGCAAAACTCCTTGGAAAAATTGTGACGCCTGAACGTCCTGCAAATATGGCCTGGGGTGATGAAGATGGAAAAACTTTATACCTCAATGCACATACAAGGCTGTATAAAATAAGAGGAAATACAGGTGGCAAATTCAGTTGGCAATAAATTTTTAAAGAAATATTTACAAAAGAAAAAGTAATGAACACAAAATATTCAGCCGGTACGGTTATAATCACAGGAGCCAATGGAAATTTAGGGTCCGCCGTTACCAAAAAAATTTTAGATACGGGTTATTATGTTATCGCAACAGTAGCAAATGAAGCTATGAAAAAAGATATGCCTTCGGATGAGAATCTGCAGGTAGAAGTTGTAAATCTTACTAATGAAGGCGAAAAAGTCTCATTTATCCAGAATATAATTGAACAACATAAGGAGATTGACGCAGCTTTGATGCTCGTAGGTGGCTTTGCAATAGGAAACATTGCAGCCACAAATGGCGATGACTTGAAAAAGCAATTTTCATTGAATTTTGAAACTGCCTATTATGTCACCCGCCCGTTTTTTCAACACATGATGCAAAATGAAAACGGAAGGCTAGTATTTATTGGATCACGGCCAGCATTAAACGCAGCAGACGGAAAGAATTTAGTAGCTTATGGTTAACAAAATCCTTACTTTTTAAATTAGCGGAATATCTTAATGAAGAGGCCACGGGTAAAAATGTAACAGCCACGGTTGTTATTCCCAGCATTTTGGACAGAGAACTCAACCGGAAAAGTATTCCGAACGTTAACCACGATAACTGCGTAAAGCCTTGCGAGCTTGCTGACGTATTGGAATTTATTACTTCAGCAAAAGGTAAAACATTGCGTGAGCCTGTTTTGAAAGTTTACAATAATTCATAGGCATGCTTAATAATCGTTCTATGCAGTTTAGGGATCTATTCATAAATAAATTTGTTATTGCCTTCCTGTTAATTTACTGTTCCGCCATTGCTGTTTTACAATTTTCATTTCAAAAACCCTTCGGCGAGTTATTAAATGTTACATTGATTTTTGGAATTATTTTTCCTTTTATTTCGTGGGTTCTTGTGGCCGGAATGCCGCGACGTACCGATAGTAAGCCTTCATTCAAAAATGAAGCTTTGGTTTTGGTTGCGATAATTTTATTTATAACTTGGTATATCACTTATGGAACCGGTTGGATTAATAGTTTTATCCCCAATAAAATTCTTTCTATAGAATGGCTAAACGATATTTATATCCTCGCAAAAAAGTCTATTGTATTTGTGCTGTTACTCTTCTCGTTATACAAGGCTTTTGGTTTTACTTTATATGATTTTGGTTTTAAGGGCACCTTATCTGAAATATTTACCCGAAAAATAATTTTAATTTTTATTGTATTGACTGTGATGGCGATAGTAGCCCAATACTACTTTGGGCATGGTGGAGAAGAATTACAAAAAAATCATTTCAGTAGTATTCAGCTATTAGCCAGCTTTCCTCTATGTTTCATATGGCTGTTTTTTGAAGTGGGCCTGGTTGAAGAATTTTTTTTCAGAGCATTATTGCAATCAAAAATAAGTGTTCTATTAAAATCAAACATTGCCGGTATCCTCGTTAGCGGTTTAATTTTTGGCCTTGCACATGCACCAGGCTTGTACCTGCGTGGTGCAGGGTCTGAAGGAATTACAGAACCGCTTCCATTTTTTTTCTGGGCCGCTTTTAGCATCACTGCAATGTCCCTGGCGGGAATATTTTTGGGAATTGTCTGGAGCAAAACCAGGAACATTTATCTTGTGGCCGCAATCCATGCGATGGTAGATCTCATACCCAATCTTACGGATTTTATACATACGTGGAGCATTTGAAATGCAATTCGCAAGTCACCTGTACAACAATTTGATTCTTTGATGAAATATGATTTACACGTTCATTTGCCCTATACTTTCATTAATGAAAAAATTCATCTTTCTACTACTGACCTTAACTTCTGCTTTCCAGGCAAGTCTTAAGGTTCAAACAAAAGTAATAAGGGATTTGTGAAGGATGGCCATTCAGGTAACCTACTGCATTTTACAAGCATAACATTTATAATACTTCTATCCTGAAGGCAACCGGTTCATCAGGCGGATTTCATTTTGAGCTTAATAAATGGCCTTCTGACACACTTGTGATTTCAAGTATAAGGTATGAGACTTATTACTTTAAAATTCCAAATAATATAGATACAGTTGATCTTGTAGTGGCATTACAGGCTGGTAAAGCAAACGCAAAAGTAATGATAAAAGCGAAGCATAGCCGCGGCTGGTATTTATGGCGAAAAATTGTTGTGCATAAAGACCGTAACAACATTTACCGCTACCAATTAATAGAATTAGCCGCTTGGGAAGTTTTAAGGTTCAATTATAACCGTTGAAATGTAATCTTCGCGACAATCTTTTTGTCTCACACTGAATAGATTTAGATAGAAATTTTCATCCATTAATATTATTCTCATCACAAAAAATTCATTCAAAAAACAAAAAGGTATTAATAGCAGCCGGGCCTACACGGGAAGCCATTGATCCTGTAAGATATATTAGCAACCACTCTTCCGGCAAGATGGGCTATGCAATTGCAGCAGAGTTGCTCGGCCGCGGCGCCGAAGTCTTTTTAGTGTCAGGGCCGGTTCACGTGGAACTTCAGCATCCCTGCTTACGCTTGTAAAGGTGAATTCCGCGATAGAAATGGATTTGGCAGCTTGTCGCTTTTTTGAAAAAGCTGATGTAGCAATATTCGCGTCAGCAGTTGCGGACTACAGGCCCGCGATTATTTCGAAACAAAAAATAAAAAAAGAGGCATCTTCCTTTACCCTAAAAATGGTGAAGAATGTAGATATCGCTTATGAGTTTGGGAAAATAAAATCGCCTGAACAAATTTCAGTAGGGTTTGCATTGGAAACAAATGATGAAGACAAACATGCCGTGGGAAAATTAGTTAAGAAAAATTTCGATATGGTTGTTCTCAACTCTATGAATGATGCGAATGCAACCTTTGGTTTTGATACCAATAAAATTTCAATCATTAAAAGTGATTTTTCACAAAAGCTATTTCCTTTGAAAAATAAAAAAGACGTGGCGACAGATATCGTAAATGAAATTGAAGTTACGATGTCACACAGAGAAAAATATTTTATTGAACAAAGTGTTTTGGGCTACGAAACGATGTACAGGTAAGCCAAGTCAACTTGATGTATATGTTGTTTTTTTAGAAGCAAAATAGAGTTGTTATTTGCTTCTTTATTTTGAGCAGTTGCCATTACAATCCATAATCCCGCCATCCTTTTTAACCATCCTGAGATAAGAAATACGGCGAATCGGATTTTTATTTTGAACATACATTACAATCCAGTCATCATATTGAACGAGGCGTGCATTAAGCTCAATTGGCTCAGCTACATAATCCTGAACCGCTTCATTCATTTTTTCTCCATTGGGCCCAACAACTATGTAATAATTGCTTTCTCCCTTATCATTGACTACGTGCATGAGTGGAGAAATTCCACCCAGGATACAACGAATGGCGCAATCCCGGTGGGGCTTGCCTTCACCGGGTTTCATCACACCGAAATAACATTTGGGATCTATTATTTCGCCTCTTACTTTTTGTACTCCTAATTCTTTTATTTTAGGAACAAGATCACCGGATATAACAGCTGTGCCTATGCTTACTAAGGGTTTGTCTTCAGCAGCAATTTGTACTATAAGCTTTCCATCATTATATAACAAGGTTCCTTTCACAGTAATCTCTTTTTTATCCAACGCCGTTTTATATTCTGATTCGAGGTCACTGATTATACCATCAGCTCCATGTTTTCCATAACCCACTAAAACTGCAGTTATATAATTTGGCTTATCCCAAATATCTTTTCCACTCACAATTTTCAGATTAAGCACGGGCGTTTTTGAAAGAATTCCCGTTACTTCAGTTAAGGTTCCGAACTCAAAATTGCCTGTATCAAATTTCTTTTGAGATAGCGCCAACACAACGGTAATGGTAATTACAAGAACACCTAACACCAGCACAACTTTTTTAACGTGCTTTGCAAATTTGTTTGGTGCATTGGGCATCCAACCAATATAGAATTCACTACTGCTCATAATTGCATCTTTAATTTTTCATTAATTGAATAAACCACTATCACGGCTCCGGGCCGCTCTGTTCCCTCGGGGTATGCAGTCGGGTTAACCCAGACTTTATCTTTTTCAATTTTCACATCATACGTACTTACTCTTTCTTTAAATGGCGCAGGAGATTGTCCATTCTGTGGCAAGTACTGGTAGCCATGCCACGGACAGGTTATACAGCCGTCTAATATTTTACCTTCTCCCAATGGCCCGTTCTGGTGTTTGCACACATTATTTACTGCAAATAATTTCCCACTTGTTTTATAAACAGCTATCCGTTCTTTATCAATGCAAAACATTTTTGCACGATCCTCTTCAATATCATTTACATCACACACCATCGTAAATCCTTCTTTAGATAAATCAAATTTGATGTTGTCCTTTTTCACTTCTTTAGTGCCTGCAATAAGATGCAAGGTGATAAGTGTTGTCGAACCTAACGCAAGAATTATGATAAAAACAGGATTGGTTTCATACTGAATTATGCCAAGCATAACATGCATTATGATTAAAAGGTAGGCAACATAAACACCCATGTGCAAGGTCTTCCATACTTTAGGCGTAAGATTATGCAACCAGAAATCGTGACTTGTGATTGCCATTAAAAAGAAAATCAGCAATGCAAAAAGGCCAAGCGCCTGGAAAGGGAAACCGGTAAGCGAACCGAAATTTGTATTGGATGTAAGCAAAGAAATAACCGGGTTCACATTTCCCAATGTATGAAACTGGATTATGCCAAATATACCATGCACTGCGGCAATACAAAACATCGTAACGCCAAGGTGGCGGCGATTGTATAAAAGCGGCAGAAATTTTTTATTGATTCTTGCAAGAGGGCCAATGCTTAGAATTACATGCAATAATAAAACGGCCAATGTTGAGGTAGAGCGAATGAGTAAAGTTTCAAAAGTTACCTGCGGATTAAACACGAGATTGAGCGAAATAAATATCGCCACGTAAGTAACACAGAACCCGAATATAAGCCAGTCATATATTTTCTTTTGCCTGTTCCACCCAACGGCGAGGTAAGATGCACTCATTATTTAAAATTTATAGAATCAATAATTTGATGATGAATAAAATCGTACAATATAAAATTGTAATTTCTTGTTGAGTCAGGTCTTAATTCAAAATGATAAATCCCTTTTGATTCAATTCTTCCGATAAGATCAGCACCTTCGATTCCTGTTTTACCGGGAAAAGTTTTATAAAGAACTGTTGTTGGAGTTGTCAACGAAGTTTTGTTTATCCATTCAACCTGTTGGAGAATATTTGAATTACTCCTCAGGTTTATCGTATAATTTTCTTTATCAATTGTCCTAATAACATTGGGCAAACTCAGTGATGATGACGGTTGCAATACTTTGTCTTTCGCTTGTTTAGGAATCACAATAGTTGCAGAAACAATTCCTGCAGGGATTAATATTAATAATGCAGACCAGATCTGTAAATGCCTTCTTCGTAATTGCTTAATCATTGTTTTTATTTTTATTGGCAGCAATCCATTTCTTTAATAGTAAAGGCCAGAATACAATGGATGCAGGTAAAATAATAATTTTGAATCCCCAGGTTGCGCCATGTGTTCCTTCATCTATGACATTTGCTCCTTTAATCACAAACGGAATCGCAAACACAATTCCGCAGGCGAGGTAAATCGCAACGATCATTAGAATTATATTTAAAATAATTATAGCCATTGTATTAGTTTTCTATTTTTAAAATGCTGTTGAATCCTATAAAGCCATCAGGCTCACGATATGGATTTTCTACATCTTCCATCCATATTTTTTCATCAACAAAAAATTTGTATTGATATCTTCCAGGCTGCAACATTGGAATTTCTATTTTCCATAAACCCTCCGCTCCGGGCTCCATCAGCAATACATCGTACGCCCATTGGTTGAAATTTCCTGCCAGGGAAATTTGCGAAGCGCAATCGCTTTGTGCATAGAATTCAATAGTATTTTTTTCATTGTTGATATTGGGCGATAAAGCGGGCTTGCAGATTTTTGTTCTGCGGATAACCTGCAGCAAGGCCTTACGCGGCTGTATCACACCAAAGCCCTGGCATTCTGCATTTATGCCTTCAATGCGTTTGGCTGTCGAAAAAAGAATAGTTCTTATCATCGCCGGCGTTAGTTCAGGATTAACCTGCAGCAATTGCGCAATCACGGAGCTAACAATGGGTGCAGCGAATGATGTGCCGTCAACGTGCATGTAATAGGGCGAAATGTATTTGCAGGTACGGGCCCGCTGTACAATCGCTTCTCTAATATATGTTGCGTCATCTATTTGCAAAACAGAACTATCAAGCCCTGTTTTAAAAAATGATGTACCTAATTTTCCTTTTAGATTTCTATCATCTTCTTTTAATAAATGATACAAAACCTCTGCTTCAGCCTGTTCTTTTGTTGCAGGTAAAATCGGCGCAGCGATCCAGATAGCATTTGCGGTAAGCTCAGGTTTCATCAATTCATCCACTGTTTTTCCAAAAGTGGAGTGATACATTTTGGCAACATGTTAGTCAAGGCTATTGTCATCGTCAATGCCACCAACAGCAATAACATTCAGGGAATTTGCAGGTGGCTTTAGCGTGCCCTTTTCATCATTACCAACTCCAGCAACTACTACGATACCTTTTTCAATAAGTTGCTCTGCAAGCTTATCTACTTCACTTTCACTGTACGAACCTGTTACATCATCACTGATGCTTAGGTTTACAATTCTTATATCATATTCTTTATGATTGATCAAAACCCATTGCAATGCCTTACAAATATTTTCTGTAGGGATGCGGCCATTTTCATTTTGCACTTTGAGCAATACAAGGTTAGCATCGCTGGCAATTCCTTTATATAAACCATTACTTAGATAACCGTCACCGGCACAAACAACACTGGTCATGGTTCCATGCCATAAAGCCTCCTCTGCCGCTGCAGTTATCGGGGCTCCGAAGGGGAGGACTTTGGAAAACTCCGTTATATCAATTATTTGTTTAATCCTGTTAGAGTTGACAACTAAATCCGGATGCGGATAAAAGCCGCTATCAATGAAACAAATTGTAATTCCCTTGCCGGTATATTGGGGATGCGCATTAATTCGAAGCCCTGTGGGAATCACAATAAAATCATCCATTGCCTTTATGGGGAAATGCGGGCCAATGGCCGGAAGCATCCGGTGTTCCATCACAATTTCAGAATGAAAAAAATCAATACAACGCGAGCAGGCGCCGTCATTTACTGTCCATTCCGGAAATTCGTTTTTGATTTTTTCTATTACTCCTTTCTCGCTGTCAAAATGAAAACGATAGACCAGTTTATTTACGGTATCCTTGCAAAGAGGGCATATAATATTACCGCTTGCCATTATCTTTTTATAGATTATTTATTGCAAAGAGAATATAAATCGTGATTTCAGTTTGTCGCTTGTGTGACTTATGAGCGAAGAAATAATCATGACAGCTCATTGGGAAACAAGGGCAAAATTTACTCTTAATGTTTTTACACAGGCAAATTTTGTATATTTTTGCCCTCGTTTAAAAAACAATGGTAAATTTTGCACTTGTTCAAAAAAGAACAATATGAAGTATAATCCATTAAAGCCATACAATTTACTTCCCGACCTTGCCCCAAAAGCTGATATTGAAACGAAGATCATACTCAAAAAAACTATTTCAGCAAGCAGGGCTCTTTCAGAACTAAAAGGGGCTATAACTAATTTACCAAATCCATTTCTATTTATTGATACTGTAAATCTTCAGGAAGCGCAAGCCAGTTCTGCAATTGAAAATATTATTACCACACAGGATGCTCTCTTTCAGGCATCTGTTTCCGATAAAAAAATTGATGATCCAGCTACTAAAGAAGTGATTCACTATAAAGATGCATTGTGGTTTGGGGTAGAACAAATCAATAGAAAGCCAATCCTCGCGACAAATCTTTTTATTGATATTATGAGAATAATAAAGGAAACCCAATCAGGTATAAGAAATCTTCCGGGCACACAATTAAAAAATCCTGCAACAGGACAAATAATCTATACGCCACCAGAGGGAGAAAACATTATAAGGGATAAATTAAAAGCATTAGAACAGTTTATTAATACGGATTCAGACATTGACCCACTTATAAAACTTGCTCTGATTCATTACCAATTTGAAGCAATTCATCCATTTTTTGACGGGAACGGCAGAACCGGAAGGATTATACTTCTTCTCTATCTCAAACTATGCGGATTGATGGACTTACCAGGCCTGTATTTGAGCGGTTACATTTTAAAAAATAAAAATGAATACTATCTTAATCTGCGAAATGTAACTGAAAGTAATAAGTGGGAAGCCTGGATACTTTACATACTTGACATGATAGATGTAACCTCCCGAAGTGGCAGGCAGAGGATCGAAAAAATAGAAAAATTAATGAAACTCATGGGAGAGGAAATCCAAAATAAATTACCCAAAATTTATTCGAAAGATTTATTAGAAATTATTTTCAGGCTACCTTATACAAAAAGGAATTTTATAGAAAATGCAGGAATTGGTAACATAAAAACTTCGGGTACTTATTTAAAAAATTTAGAGCAGCATGGATTCTTAAAGAGTTTTCAGGTGGGAAAAGAGAAACTATACATGAACCATAGACTAATGAATATATTAAAAGAGAAATAACATATAGGATTCCGGCAGTGCATTTATTTTAATTACTCTATTTGTATTGCCTGCAAATTGTGCTATAAAATCCGGCAATTGCATAAATAAATCGACTGGAAAAATTTTAAAACTTAAAATTATAATTTAAGGCTCCTACAAAAGAACGGGTTAATCCATCCGGGCGTTTCGTTCTCACCACAAACGGAGTTCCGAATGAAACTTCAAACCCACCGGCTTTATTTGCCTCATAACCAAAAAATATATTTCCGTTAACGGTGAATCCGTTTGCATTAGCTATTTCTTTTCTTACTTTACTTTTATCAAGATAAATATCATTAGCCTCATGATAGATTGAAAGAAAACTCGGCCTGATGTAAAACTTTTTATTAATATCAAAATTGTAAGACAACCGCAATAGCACATCTCCTTTCCTGGAAAATTTATTAGTAGGCAAATAGTTAGCCGCTATGTTGTTATCAGGATAATCTTCGGGCAAAAAACTGTTGCCATTGACAGGCGTTAATGGTTGCTGTACGGCGATTGTTGCACCAAAAGATTTATGTATAAAATTTAAACCGAGAACCAAATCGGTTGTACCCAGGCTCGTTTGATAAGGCATGGGCAAATGAATCCCGTCTTTTATAATATTAGCTTCATCAAAAGGTATTTTCAACCCGACTACAAAAGATTTTTGCCAATTCTTTTTCGTATCAAATTCATGATTGGCTGATAAGAATAAATCACCAAAGCCATTTGTATTAGTAAGCTCACCGGAGATAAAACTGTAAGAAATTTTTCCTGTGACCGAAGTATGCTTAGAAACGCTTCTCGTATATTCAACTTCTGTGGTGTAATAAGAAACCGATTTTTCTCCTTTTCCAAAATTGAATCCAACAACGACTTCGTTCCTATTATCCTCCTTTTCGCCTGGTTTAAGTGTGTTATTCTTAATGGAATGAATAGTACATACGCCTGCATCGCTGCATCCCTGTGCATTTGCATTTATGACAACGGCTGATAGAATAATTACTGATAAGAATATTTTAACCATAAAAATTTAATTAATTGGGTGTTGATTTTATTTTACTTTTTCAAGAATCATTATTGCATGTCCGTCAGGGTCCTTTACAATAAATGATTTGTTATGCATTCCATTGAATATATAGTCAACTAACTCGTTTGAAATGAAAGAATAATTTGCGGCTTTTAGCTTATTATATAACGATTTTGCATCATCAACAAGTAGAGTAGTTTGCCAATACCAAATATCATTTGCTTTTGTATCTGCGGGATATGACCTGCCAACGCCGGGCTTTAAATATTGCAGAAATTCCACACCGGGCCCCGCCGCAGAACGCAATCCCGTGATGTGCAGGCTTGCGCCTTCCACATTATTTAAATGTTCCTGCTCCGCACCAAAATTGAAGCTTTCGCCTTTGCGCTCTATGCCCAGTAAGTCTTTATAGAATGCCAGACTGTTTTCTGTATTGCTGATGCCAATCGCAGTATGGTCTATACCAAGAAAAATTTTGCCATTGCCCAGATAGCTATCGTGATGCCATTTGGGCTGGCCTTTTCCTTTCGGAAAATAGATCAGTTCGAGGTTGTGGTTGTCAGGATCATGAAAATAAAACGCTTTGATACCTTCGGCGCCAATAATTGTTTTAGGCAACGTCTGCGGTGCAGTACTTACAAATTCAACATTGTATTTCCGTAACTGTGCATACGCTTTTTCCATATCACTAACTACTATGGCTATGTGCTGAAATGAAAGATCGTTAGGCCTGGCATCTTCCAGAACGCTTCTCCCCCCGCTGGTTAGATAATCTGTAAGTTCAATTTGTTCATCACCCAATTGCAGGCGCACCACACGGCTATGCAAGCCAAATATTCCTTCTAACTTTTCGTAAGGTTCACCTGACAATTCTTTATCACTTATTTTTTTGAAGCCTAATACTTGTGTGTAAAAGCTTAAAGACGTATTCATATCTTTTACGGTAATGCCAGGAGCATCCACTCTTTCTACCTGCGCAGAAATTGTCAGGTCCGATAAAAGAAATGCAAGAGAGAGAATTACTATACGAAAAAAATGTTTCATGAAATTAAATTTTGATTGTACCGGTAGGAAAATATTCCGGAATAAAATTGTTAGTAGTTTTTGCTTTCTTCTTCTTTTGAATAAAAAGAAAAAGCTCTGCAGCGCTTAGCATACCTGCAAAAGGGATAAGCATGTATATCCAGAAGGCTGTATAAATATGTGCAGGAAATGCGCTGGCAAAGCTTCTCGCAGGGTTCATCCCAAAGCCGGAAACCGGCCCGGCAACTATTACATAAATGCAAACAAAACAGCCGGCAATAATTCTTGTATATTTTTTAATGATGAACTTTCTTAAGTGAATAACACCATCGTAATCATGATGACTGCGATAATGAATTCTGTTATTGCTGCTGAAGCAACTCCGTTTTTACCAGGTATTGTTACTGCATAATTTACGGGTGACGAAGTGAGCGCATTTCCCAACAATGCACCCAATAGATATACTGCAAGTGTTCCTCCAATGAATTGAAATAGGATATAAAAGAATGCATCCCATTTATCCATTTTTCCCAAACGCAAAAATGTAATAGTCACCGCCGGATTTATATGTGAACCTGAAGGAGCCGTGAAGGGAGAATAAAAAATAAACAAAGCAGTAACACCCATCAAAATGCCGGTGATTAAGTTCCTATGCATTTCATTATGAATCTCAAAATGAAATGATGCATCCTTTCCCCAAAACAAAGCGCTGAAAAAACAAGCAGATATCATAAAGATCGCGAGGCCTGCAGCCTCCTGCAAATAATGAATCCAGTTCTTATGGAAAGACGCTTTCATTTGCATAAAACCTCTTTTACCACTACGCACTTTTATCGGCATTGCTCTCATAATGCAAAGAGAAAAATTATTGAAGTATTGATTTGTCTTGCAACCGACTTGAAGAGCGAATTTTCTATGGATATATGGTGATACTGAATATCAAAAAAATGCTTGATGGGTAAATTGCGCGATGCTGGTGATTCAGAATTATTAGAATGCGTATGCGGACAAGGGCAATGTTGGAAATTCTTTAAAGTGCTATAGTGCGCAAGGGATAAAAGAGTGAAGATTTATTTTACGGCAAACCTTCCAGGTTTAAAAAACCGGGAATCCTTGATCCCAAAACTCACTAATTTACTCCTTACACAGTATAAGAAAGTTATAAGCTAATCTTTACTTCGCTGAACTGAATTACAGTTTCAATATCTGTATAGTTTGGAATATCTTTCATCAAAGTTTCGGCATGCGGCATAAATGCGGCTTCAAAATCTTCAAACGAATTATATAAAAAATGACACACAGCAATAAAAGGTGGCGCACTTCCCGGCGTTCCTCCGCTAAAACCAAATTCAACTTCAACATGCTTTACAGCATCGCCCTGTAATTTTATCGTCAACGGCATATGTGTATTGATGTAATAATCTTTATCAAACTTTTTTCCTTCTGTGTTTGGATAAAAAATACTAAGCTTCGTCATTTAATTTATTTGCGCAAAATTATTATTTCTATTTGTAATAACTTCTGTTTCACTTTCGGATTCTTCGGACCGCATCTTACTCATGTGCTTCAACTCTCTTTCAAGGAAATAGTTTAAGGCTGTTCTCAAAACGGCTATAGCAGCAAGTTTACCAATACCATCCCAGCTTGGCGCTACTGCTGTTGTTAATACATCAGCTCCTAATAACAACTCCAATGACACCGCAACCGAACTTCCAAACTGCACACGAATTTCTTCTTTTGAAATTTTTATCGTTGATTTTTTCAAAAGGGAAGAATAATTAATTAAAGTTTTTATTACGGCAATACCAATAATTACCGCAGCAAGAATTTCTACGGCGTGACTTACATTAATCGTTATTTGCTTTGCTATTTCTTCCATAATTAAATTTTAAAAAAAGCGACAGAATTACCCGTCGCTTCCACCAAAACCAATCTATATTATTCAAAAACCAAAAAAACGCTAACAAAATACCGAGTTTGCTTTTCCGGAAATTTCATGATTTGCTTTCAGCACATCATTTAAAATATGACCTCCCACTCTTAATGCATTAGCCGCAATAGTCAGCGCAGGGTTGAACGCGCCGCATGATGGAAAGAAGCTGGCATCAACCACATACAGGTTTTGTACATCATGTGCTTTACAATGCAGGTCGAGGACTGATGTTGATGGGTCCGTTCCAAAACGGCAGGTGCCATTCTGGTGGCTCATTCCACTAATGTCCAAATCATAACCTGCCCATTGAATGTCTTTGTATTTATCATCCAGTTCACCAAGTTTTACAAACACCTGTTTTAATTTCTCTTTCAGCTTTTCGTAAGCTGTATAATTAGTTCTATGATAATATACTTTTATAGAGCCATCTTTTTGTACTGTAACACGATTATCGGGCGAAGGCAGGTCCTCTGCGGTTAACCAAAAATCTATTGTCATCTGTTTAAGTTCTTCATAAGTTTTACCCGGATACATTTTTTCTGCCAGCCACAGAATAGTATCATAATCATTTCGCCCCATCAATTGTATTTCACCTAAAGGAAATTCGCTGTCATCAGCGCCATTATAAAAATCAGCAAGGCCCAAGCTCTTTTGAAATACACAATCATTGATCTTGTCTTTTGTAAATGCGACCAGGCAGCCATTGTGATGCAACATTAAATTTCTGCCGACCTGGTCGCTTGAATTTGCCAAACCATTCGGATGATTTTCATTTGCACTGCGTAGTAATAAGGCAGCAGAATTCACAGCGCCGCAGGCAACAATAACTATATCCGCATTAAAAATTATTTTCTCGCCTTTTACATTTGCATGCACTTGTGATACCTGCATGCCGCTGGCATCTGTATCAAGCTTCTCCACATAAGCAAGTGTCATTAGTATCACATTTTTATTTTGCAACGCGGGACGCAATGCCATCACCTGTCCATCCGCCTTGCTATCAGTAAGATCAGGGAAGCCGTCAAAATTTTCAAGCATCACAGGAGCCTCCGTTTGTGTAAAATCCTGGGGTAACCTAACGCCCACGGGCAATGGAAAAGGCTGCAGGCCTAATTGCTCCATTTTGCTATTCAGGTCTTTTATTAATGGTTCATATGGGAGTTGTGGCAACGGATAATCGACACTGCACCAGGGCTCGCTTGGGTCAATGCCACGCTTGCCATGCACGCTGTATAATTTTTCA
This sequence comes from Ginsengibacter sp., assembly GCA_040007435.1. Lineage (GTDB taxonomy): Bacteria > Bacteroidota > Bacteroidia > Chitinophagales > Chitinophagaceae > Ginsengibacter. Next base: position 15,796 of record JBDTUZ010000049.1, read on the forward strand.
GCAATAGTATAGTAGCCTTCCAAAGTTTCATAACCAAACGGCCAGGCAGGAGAAGTACCACCGTAATGTTTTACTTCTTTAAAATCAGTTTCACGGAAACGAAATAATGCAGCCCCATACATTTTGGAATTACCACCTACGTTATAATGAATGAAAGGTTTGAAAGGTTTATCATCCTGGTCGTACCATTCTTCCTTTGGCCGATAGCGGCCGACTGTTACTACTTCATGCGGATCCCAGTTTTCTTTTTCTTTAGGAATGAATCCGCCTCTTTCGAGGATCAAAATTCTTTTGCCGCTTTCAGCTAATTTATAAGCCATGGTACTTCTACCGCTTCCTGTGCCGATGATGATAATGTCATAGTGATTGCTCATATTGTTTTATTTATTCCACAAAGAGAAGGTATGATGAAAAAATATTTTGTCATACGGCTGACGAAGAAGGAAGATTCCTTCTAATTTTTTAAAAGTGAAAGTGTGCTTCGGTAAGTGTAAGGTGCCAGACTTTTTCACAATTGATTTCTTACGATCTTGCGGTTTAATTTTTCAAAAGATGACATCAAATAATTCAAATGAACTGCAGCAGGCAAAAGAAACGGTAAGGATTGAAACATTTAGCGATGGTGTTTTTTGCATCGCGGTTACATTACTTTCTTTAGATGTATTTGTTGAAGCAAATAAAGATGAGGCCAATGAAGGTTTAGTGAAGTCCATTGCAGACAAATGGCCTATCTACCTTGCTTACGTCACGAGTTTTATCAACATCTTATTAGCCTGGATGGGCCATCATGAATTATTTAAAAAGTTCAGAAATACAAATGGCCCGCTTATGATTGCGAACGGCATGCTGCTTATGCTGGTGGCGTTGGTTCCTTTTCCTACAAAGACTTTGGGATTATTTCTTCTTACGGGCGCACTTAAAACAGCCGTCATATTTTATACCGGTTATTTTGTTTTGATAAGTCTTGCTTTCAAACTACTGTGGCATGTAGCAAGCCGGAATAAAAATTTGCTGGTTCACGGAATTACCGCAACACAAATTAAACAAACAACTAAAAGTGAAAATTTTGGTTTGATATGTAACACCATAATTATGTTGGTGGCTTTTATAAACCCATGGGCTGCATTAGTGCTTAGCTTTGGCATGTGGATGTATTGGATATTTTTTGCAAAATAACTTCTCTAAGCTAATTAGTCAATCTTAATAATACTCTTTTAATATCCGTGTAGTTGGAAGATGGAATAAAATGATCGGCGCCCTGTAAGGTTATCATTTCAACAGACTTTGCATTTACCAAGGTTGCCCTTGCGTACAATGCATTGCCATAAGGCACGCGTGAGTCCAGGTTACCATGTAAAATAAAAACCCTGCACGTAATTTTTGAAAGCATATGTGGAACTTCAAGGATGTCCTTTTTAAAATACATAAGCTCATCGTTACTTGGGCGGAGAGATGCCGGAACGAGGTAACGTAATGGCGTACGTGCCAAAAGGTATCTCCATATTTCACTCTTCTCTTCTTTGGGATCTACAGCGCCGGCCAGCAAAATCATTCCGTCAATTAATCCCGGGTTGTTATAGGTAAGCTCAACCACCATCGGGCCTCCCAGGCTTTGCCCCGCAAGAAACATGGGTTTATTATTCTTCAATTTTTTCAATAATGGCGAAATAATTTCCGCCTGCTTATTCATGTGCTCAGCATCGCCAAAATCGCTATAACCGGAGCCGGGCCTGTCAATAGCTATCATGTGATAGCGGTGTAAAAGCCCGGTGTCTTTTAAATAATCTTTGAACTCGCCCCAAAAATTAGGCGAACCATGTATAAAAACTAAGAGAGGTAATGAATCTGAACGGGTGGAAACATAATGCAGGTTATGGCCATTTATTTTTTCAGTAAGAGCAGTAAGAATAATGCCCGCTTTTTTAAATTCGTTGATTGCAATTGCATCATCAATTCCTATCCTGTTGCAGGTTTGAGCCCACACCACCCAGAGCAGAAGCGCAAGCATACTATTTCTCTTTGTAAAACGTAAATTCCTTTTCATACATGTATTTGAATAAACCCTTTAATGCAAAATCATTTTACAAATGCAAATCAAAAAAACAGATTATTTACCTGGCAGGTTGTTAGGAAGGCGACAAATACTCTTTATTATTTATCAGCCCGGGAAGTATTTTTGAGGAGGCTTTAAAAGTGGAAGGGATTTGATATTTAGCTTAGTGATTGCCTTGATTATTTATTCAATTTCAACAACACATTTTTGATATCGGCATAATTTGACCATGGAATAAAATGATCGGCGCCCTCTAAGGTTATCATTTCTACAGAGCTTGCATTCATAAGATTTTCTTTTGCAAATAGTGCGTTGCCATAAGGCACAAGTGAATCATGATCGCCATGCAAAATGAATACCCGGCAGCGAATTTGCTGAAGCATGTGTGGCATCTCTTGTACGTCTTTTTTAAAATACATCAGCTCATCATTGCTGGGGCGAAGGAATGCAGGAATTAAATAACGTAAAGGTGTGTGTGCTAAAAGATATCTCCATCTTTCACTCTTTTCTTCTTTAGGATCGACACTGCCTGCGAGTAAAACAAGCCCGTCAATTAAGCCCGGATTATTATATGCAAGCTCAACAATCATAGGACCGCCAAGGCTGTGCCCCACAAGAAATATGGGCTTATTATTTTTCAATCGCTGTAATAACGGTGAAATAATTTCAGCCTGTTTGTCCATATGCTCTGCGTTGCCGTAATCGCTATATCCAAGACCTGGCCTGTCTATGGCGATCATGTGATATTGCTTAACCAGATCGCTATCTTTAAGGTATTGAGTAAACGCTTCCCAACTACCCGGTGAACCATGAATGAAAACCAGCAACGGCAGGGAATCTGATCCGGTGGAAACGTAATGTAAGTGATGCCCGTTTATTGTGTCAGTATAAGGTGTAAGAACTACACCTGTCTTCTTGAAATCCTCGATTGCGGTAGCATCATCCACACGCATTCTATTGCACGTTTGGGCGCAGATAATCCAAACTATTAATACCACAAATAAAATTCTCTTTACTATGTGCCAAAGCCTTTTCATTCGTAAAGAATTGTATGCAAAGCTAATTTCAATTCTTAAAACTGCCTTGACTGTGTGACGGTAAAGTCCAAATCCTGCGCTATTCCTTTCAACATGCCAGGGAAAGAAAGAAAAATGATTAAAATGATTTTTGTAAAGCTGCTCATTTGCTGCCAGTAAAATTTATATCTAAATAAATTGCAGCGCAAATAGAATGTATTTGCTAACTATTTATTGTCGCTCAATTGACGCGGGCAGTGAAAAATTGTTGTAAAAATAAATGAGATGATGAAAGACTTCAAATCATCAATCCAATATTCTTCCAGGAAAAATTATCCATCTATCAGCGTTCATTATCCATTTTTTAAGGCCAACTGCAGGAGCATCTTTGCATTGTCAATAATGACATCATAATTAAACAAAATAGAAATGAAAAAATTTGCAGTGCCTTTAAGAGAAGAGGTGGCGACGGTGAACCAGGATATTTTTGATTCCCTCAATAAAGCCTTAGGCTTCGTTCCAAACTTGTATGCAGTTATCGGATATTCTGATAACGGCCTGGCAAGATACCTTGCGTATCAGAATGCCAAAACAACTTTAAGCAATAAAGAAAAAGAAGCGGTAAACCTTGTTGTGAGCCAGGTAAACGGATGTGTGTACTGCCAAAGTGCCCATACTGTGATCGGCAAAATGAACGGTTTTACCGATGACCAGCTAATTGATATACGCAATGGGAAGGCTTCGAATGCTAAATTAAATTCCCTGGTGCAATTAGCTGAAAGCATTACAAAAAACCGCGGTAATGCTGATGCGCACCTTGTTGACAATTTTTTTGCTCAAGGTTATACCAACGAAAACCTTGTAGACCTGGTCCTCCAGGTGAGTGATAAAACAGCCATGAACTACCTCCACAACCTTACAAAAATTCCGGTTGATTTTCCATTGGCTCCTTCGTTAGAATTTGATTCCATAATAAGTAAAAATTAAAAAAATGAAAAAGATAACTACACTAATTGCTGCATTGCTCCTTATATCTGTCTTATCAATTGCACAGGTATCCTACAAGAGTATTAAAGTTGACGGACTAAATATTGCCTATCGCGAAGCGGGAAATCCGGCAAACCCTAAGGTTGTATTGTTACATGGCTTCCCTGCCGCATCACATCAATACAGGGATCTTATACAATCGCTTTCTGATAAATTTCATGTAATTGCTCCCGATTATCCGGGCTTTGGACTCAGTGATATACCAGATCCGGCAACCTATAATTATACGTTTGATGGTATTTCTGAAATTGTTGAGCACTTCCTGAAATTAAAAGGTTTTGATCACTACGGTTTATACGTTCAGGATTACGGTGGCCCTGTTGGATTTAGAATCGTTGGACGAAATCCCAAAGCACTCGATTGGTTGATCATCCAAAATAGCAATGCCTATGAAGTCGGTTTTACGCAGGCATGGGACGGTTTCCGCGGGGCATTATGGAAAAACAGATCGGCTGAAACAGAGAAGCCACTGGCCGCATTTCTTACTCATGATGCGATCAAAGGCATTTATTTATACGGTGCAAAAAATCCCGAACTGATAAGCCCCGATAACTGGGAATCAGATTTCGGTTTTATGCAAAGGCCAAACGCTGTTCGTGTTAATCTTGATTTGTTTTATGATTATCGTAAGAATGTGGAATTATATCCAACATGGCAGGCGTTCCTTCGCAAGAATCAGCCCAAAACAATTATTTTTTGGGGACAAACTGATATTTTCTTTACTCCCGCCGGAGGTGAAGCTTTCCTGAAAGATTTACCCAATGCAGAAATGCATCGTTTGGATGCGGGGCACTTTGCAGTAGAAGATCATCTTGATGATATCTCTAAACAAATGCATCACTTTTATGCGGAAAAAGTAGCGGTTCAAAAATCTAAAAAGTAAGGTCGGAGGCATGGATAAAAATGCCAGGAGTTAAATCCTGGTTTTTTTTCTTTTTAAGTCACTATTATTAAAAGGGAAATTTCTTTAAAATAATGTGTTGCTGTTTCTAAATTAATGAACCGTTACTTCATATAATATCTCATTTATTTAATCAATTATGAAATCAAAAAAAAATTAAACAATCTAAATAGAAATAAAATGAAAAAAAGAATCTTCCAAACCAACAGCGATTGGACTGGAGTAATCATTCGTCTAACTATTGGATTAATCCTGTTTCCACATGGTGCTCAAAAAATGCTTGGCTTGTTTGGTGGTTATGGTTTTACAGGAACCATGGGTTTCTTTACCAAAACAATGCACCTGCCTTGGCTGATTGGTTTTTTAGTCATAGTGATTGAGTTTATTGGTTCACTATTTTTAGTTGTGGGTTTTGCAAGCCGTGTTTGGGCGTTATTTACAATTATTTTAATGTTTGGAATAATTTGGACATCGCATATTGATAATGGCTTTTTTATGAATTGGCTTGGCAATCAAAAAGGCGAAGGCTTCGAATACCATCTGCTGGTAATTGGTTTGTGTTTAGCGATTCTTGTAAACGGAAGTGGAAAATACTCGTTGGACAAATTCATCTCAAAAGACTAATTGGACAGAGGGGCTGCAGATAACAACACAAGTAGTTGCTCACTAAATAATTAAAGCTACATAAAATGAAAATTAAATTATTGTTTTCTCTGCTGTTAGTTACTAACCTGTTGATGGGGCAGGCCAAACATACAAGTTGGACGAATAAAACTTATAATGTTACCGGCTCCTGGTCACTACAAAAAATTAATGACCAGTATTTTTTTATTATAGAAAATGATTTTAAAACTTCGCAGGGTCCGGATTTAAAAATATTTCTTGTTCAAAAAGAAATTGATAAGATTGATAACAATGAATCAGTAGATACCGAAGGGATCTTTCTCGGCGACCTTACGTCTGTTACCGGGGCACAGCGGTATGCAATCCCCAAAAATATTGACATCACTAAATATCATTCCATCGTAATTCATTGTAAAAAATATACGGTGGTATGGGGCGGTGTAAAATTAGATTGAACAATAAAGAGTTCATTCTTCATCACTCATTGACAAAACAACCTTAATGAAAAAGGAGCTAATCAGATGCGATTTTGTAAACCAGGGCCCGGAACTTATTCCCTATCATGATAATGAATGGGGCATTCCTGTTTACAATGACAACAGGTTATTTGAAATACTTTAATTGGGTGGCCAGCAGGCGGGAATCAGTTGGTTGATTGTTTTTAAAAAGAGGGAAGCCTATCGAAAACTGTTTCACCGGTTTAACATTAAGAAGGTGGCGGCAATGAAAGAAATTGAATTGCAGAAGATTTTAACTGACGCATCCATCATCCGCAACAGGAATAAAATAAACTCGATTGTACACAATGCACAAAGGGCTTTGGAAATCATAGAAGAGTTCGGCTCATTTAATAAATACATCTGGGGTTTTGTTGATTTTAAAACAATTCATCACAGGTACAAGAATTTTCATGATATACCAGCCACATCTTCAATAAGTGACAGCATGAGTGCTGATTTAAAAAAGCGGGATTTTAAATTTACCGGCAGCATCATTTGTTATTCCTTTATGCAAAGCGCCGGTTTGGTAAACGACCACAGTGTTCGGTGCTTCAGATACAAAGAATTGATAAGCTGAATTTATTTGTATATGATTCTGTTTATCTATTGTGTTGTTACTTTTCTTTCAGGGTTTTAAAGGAGAAACCTTTGCCTCACCATTAAAGAAATATTAAAAGACAGGAATATTAAATCAACACTGTGTAAAGCCAGATAAACAAAGTAACCATGAATCTAAATCAAATAACTGTTCCTGTAATAGATGTTGCCGTTTCAATCGCATTTTATGAAAAGATTGGTCTAAAGTTGATCGTTAAGTCAGTTCCGGATTATGCAAGGTTTATTTGTCCGGATGGTACTGCTACATTTTCATTGCATGCAACAGACCAGTTGCCAGCCGGTGATGGTATATGGATTTATTTTGAGGTAGATGATTTAGACAACTATGTACAAACATTGTTAACGAAAGGAATTGTATTGGAGGAATTACCAGCAGATAAGCCCTGGCTATGGAGAGAAGCCCGTTTAAAGGATCCCGATAACAATCAACTTATCCTTTATTTTGCTGGAAAAAACAGGACAGATCCACCCTGGAAAATTTAATCTAAAATGAAACAAAATATAAAATAGAAAGCCATGAACACAAAATATTTAATGATAGCAAGTGCTGCTACAATGGGTTTGGTTGGAATAGCCTTGTCATTTTTCCCGCTGGAAATTTTAAACCACGTAGCGGGGTCGTCTGGTCTCCATTACACAATATTATTGCAAATAACTGGTGCACTCTTCCTTGGTTTTGCAATGATGAATTGGATGGCCAAAACCGTTTTAATTGGTGGCATCTATGCACGGCCCCTGGCAATGGGAAATTTTATGCATTTTGTTGTTGGCTGTTTAGCCCTTATTAAAGTCGCTTTGAATAATTCAGGCTCTCTTTATATCTGGATTGTTACGATGCTGTATTTTGTGTTTGCTGCATTATTTGGCAAAGTAGCTTTTACGGCTCCAGCTAAACAAATATGATGAGCTTTATATTTTACGTCCTGATTAAATCAATAGTAAAAAATGAAAGTTGCCGTCTTATTGTTTGAAAATTTTGAAACACTGGATGTGTTTGGCCCTGTTGAAATCTTTGGTGTTCTAACTGATCAATACCAGGTTTCATTCTATTCGCTATATGGCGGAGTAGTAAAAAATGCACATGGGGTTTCAATTGTAACATCGCATTTAGAAATAATTGAAAATGGAGTTGATATTTTTCTTATTCCCGGAGGTTACGGAACAAGAATATCCGTTAACAATGTTTTATTAATTGATAAAATTCGGAGGATTTCACAGTTAAGCAAATTTGTTTTGACGGTCTGCACTGGTACATCTTTGTTAGCCAGGACAGGCCTCCTGGATCACAGAAAAGCGACTACCAACAAAAGAGCTTTTGATTGGGTAGTAACACAGGGGCCAAATGTAAATTGGATTAAAAAAGCCCGTTGGGTTATGGATGAAAAATACTTCACATCATCTGGAGTAAGTGCAGGTATGGACATGACGCTTGGCTTTTTAAAAGAACTGCACGGAATTGAATTTGCCCGACAAATTGCATTTGAAATTGAATATAATTGGCAGGAAAATAGTGAGGAGGATAATTTTTGCGAACAATAAAATTAATGAAGCAGGTTTCGTTACTGATACCGAAACCCTTGCTGCATTGCATTTGCTGTTAGAGAATTTGATAAGCCGGGTAACTGACGGAGATTAATAAATTTTGAAAACACAATATATTATTTGGCAGAAATGAGTATGTTTAATCTGCCAAATAATTTTACATGAGCTTACGTTTAGGAGATTTAGCTCCCAATTTTAAAGCCAGTACTTCTTTAGGTCCGCTGGATTTCTACGAATACCTGGGGACTGCCTGGGGTATATTGTTTTCGCATCCAGGCGATTTTACGCCGGTATGTACCACTGAACTGGGCAAGGTGTCCACATTCCAGGAAGAATTTGAAAAAAGAAATGTAAAAGTGCTGGCCTTAAGCGTAGATAGCGTAGAGAGCCACAAAGAATGGATAAAGGATATCAATGAAACACAAAAAGTAACGGTTGGATTTCCCATTATTGCTGATGAAACAAAAGCGATTGCTGCTGCTTATGATATGATACATCCCAATGCCTCAGAAACATTAACTGTTCGTTCTTTATTCGTTATTGGTCCTGATAAAAAAGTAAAATTAATGATCACGTATCCTGCTTCAACAGGGAGAAATTTCTACGAAGTATTGCGTGTGGTTGATTCTCTTCAATTAACTGCAGCTTTCTCTGTAGCTACACCCGCCAACTGGAAAGACGGGGAAGATGTGATTGTAGCTCCTGAGATCGGCACCAATGATGCCTTACTGAAGTTTCCCAGGGGTGTAAAAGTAATAAAGCCGTACTTACGCTATACGCCTCAACCAAATAAAGAATAGTTTCTGTTTTGTGAACATATGAATTTTCATATTGATGGGGGTCTTCTTTTTATTTCTAATTTCTTCATTCTTGATTCTAAGGTAGTGGCATTTAAACCCAATATTTTTGCAGCGCCATTTTCTCCACTTACTTTCCAATTGGTTCTGTTTAAAATGCTGAGGATATGTTCCTTTTCCACATCTTCCATTTTAAATAATTGCGGCTCCCCATTTTCTTTGTTGCCGCCATTTTTATTGCTCGGTATCCAATCCCCATATTCCAATGTATCACCCCGCGACAGTATCAAGGCCCTTTCAATGATGTTCTCCAGTTCCCGGATGTTTCCAGGCCAGTCGTAACGCATTAATTCGGCGATCACTTTGTCAGGTATGTTTTTAATTTCCCTTCCCATTTTCCCCTCATATTTTTTTACAAAATGTTTTACCAGCAGGGGGACATCTTCTTTTCGGTTGCGTAATGGGGGTGATACAATCTGAAACACATTCAGCCGGTAAAATAAATCCTCCCTGAATTCCTTTTTTGCAATGGCTTCTTCCAGTTTACGGTTGGTGGCTGCAATTACCCTTACATTTACCTTTATTGTTTTGGGATTTCCGAGCCGTTCAAATTCACTTTCCTGCAATACCCGTAATAATTTTGCCTGTAATTCCACCGGCAACTCACCTATCTCATCCAGAAAAACAGTTCCGCCATCTGCCAGTTCAAAGCGGCCGATCTTTCTTTCTATAGCTCCGGTAAATGCCCCACGTTCATGTCCGAACAGTTCACTCTCAATTAAATTAGCAGGCAATGTTGCACAATTTATTTTTATCAAGGGCCGCTTACTCCGTTTGCTGATATTGTGAATGGCTCTTGCCAAAAGCTCTTTACCCGTGCCGCTTTCGCCAGTTATTAAAACAGTTGCATCTGTTGATGCAACCTGTTCAATCTGCTGTAAAATTTTATGGAAATTCTTGCTCTTACTTACAATTTCCTCAAAATTGTGTGTTAGTTTTATTTCTTCCTGCAAATATTTATTCTCTGCTTTAAGTTTAGCCTGCTCCTGTTCCATCAAAACCTTATCAGTAATATCAATAAACATGGTACGGGTAAATTGTCCACCCACATCCGGGTTCGACCACCATTGAAGCCAGATTGGAAGACCATTGTCTTTGCGGCGGAGTTCAAGTACAACACCACTGGTATCGGTTCCGCCACCAATTGATTCAAAGGCTTCTTTAACACGTTTCTGTGCATCAGGTGTTTCCGGTGCTAATGATTTTCCGTATGTAAATGGAACTTCTTCCGGCTTAACACCTAAAATTCTTAATGCTGCACTGTTGGCTTTAATGAATTTAGAATCCATGCCTTCATGAACATAAGCAATGGGTGCTTCTTCAAACAAATCACGAAAACGCTCTTCACTTTCCTTCAACAAAATCTCTAATTGAGTATTCGCCATGTTTAAGTTTTCTTCTGCCAGTTTTCGCTGTGCTATGTCTCTAACTAAAGTGCAGGTAATTTCCTGTCCTTCGTATTCTATAAAATTGGCGGCAACTTCCACATCATATAAATACCCCGTTTTGTGTTTATGTTTTGCTTCAAAAGTAATTTGCTTTAAAGGTCTTAAGTTATTCCAAAAGCTTTTAAAATCAACACCTCCGTTAGTTGGATTGATATCCCCTACTTTCATAGCCGTTAATTCTTCTTTGGAATATCCCGACATTTTACATGCTGTATCATTTACGTACAGGATTTCTTCTTTTGAATTTACCCAGAATATTGCTTCAGACAGTTTTTGAAAAGTGAAGTGGGACAGGCTCCTGTCTTTATCAAAATCCAACAGGTGTTTTTTTGCCATTTGTAAAATTTTAAACGCCGTGATAATTATCAGTCCATTTCGGTGTCCTGAAAAATGCTAAACAGCCAGGAATGAAAAATCCAATTTAAGCCCCGGTAACATTCCCTAAATATATTTTCACGGAGATTGGTATAAAGAATTGAAAAAAATAAAAACATATGGCGACTTTTATTTTAGCCCCTGAAAGTTTCATGAAACATAGTGAATTTCCTGATATATCAGGAAAATAAATTTACTAATCTACATGGGATACAGAATTCATAAAATGATACAAGTGTTTACTGTATTGGGTTGTATCGAATTTTGATGGCCTGTAATTAAAATGGCACCTGGTTTGGCTATAACAATTGTGCCGGTAAAAAAATACATCATGACTAAGATAATCGACGAAAAAGATTTTACTAAAGAAATATTAAAAGGGAATGGTTTGCGAATCTTAAGGTTTTGTGCGGAATGGAGCGGTCCGTGCCAGATAATGGGCCCCATTTATGAAGAAATGTCTTCCCTGTATAAAACAGCAGCCTCATTTTATAGAATTGATATTGATGAAGCGCCGCTATTAAAAAAAGAGTTAGGCATTTTGGAATTGCCAACTATCCTCGTTTATCGAAATGCAATCATAATTGATTTAATAGTTGGATTGATATCAAGGGATTCACTTATTGCAAGGTTGGAAATAGCTATTAATAATGCCGGAATGAATCAATGATTTATTCGACGAAAATATTCATACATGTTTAATCAAGCAGGCTTCACGAGGACAGACCAGGAGAATAATAACCCTGTATTTAATTTTTTTAAGTTTGAGGAAAACTGTTTCCACGGGCAAATACAGCGCAACAATTTTTTCTCTCTCATTTGGGTTAAGGAAGGATATGGGAAAGTCAGAGCAGGGTTTTCAGAATTTGATTTTGAGGAGAATTCATTGTTTGCCTTTGAGCCATTTCAGCCATTCCTATTTTCCGCTGAGGGTCCAATAAAAGGCACTGTAATTAATTTTAATTCTCAATTTATTTTCGCCACACAGCATGAAAAAGAAAAAACTTTCAGAGAAGTTCTCTACAACAATATCGCCCGGGCTCCTCTTATACGTATAGACGTAAATTCAATAATACGATTTAACGTGTTATGTGAAAACATTGAATCGGAAATGCAAAATCCTTCTTTGGCACAACGTGAAATCTTAGTCTCCTATTTAAAGATTTTTTTAATCAATGTTTCCCGGTTAAAAATGGAACAGCAACCACAGGCTATTGATGCAACAAAAGACAACAAAGAACATTATATGCTGCAAAAGCTTAAAGATGCCATTGATGAAAACTTTAGAGCCAAACATTCCCCCAATGATTATGCAGCGATGCTTTATGTTAGTACAAAAACCCTGGCTAAAATTTCAAAATCCTATTTCAATAGAACCCTATCAGACATCATTAATGAACGTATAATTATTGAAGCCAAAAGCGAATTATTTCTCACAAATAAAGCAATAAAAGAAATTGCTTATGAACTGGGGTATGAAGATGAATATTATTTCAGCCGTTTTTTTAAAGTGAATACAAAAGTATCGCCCAAAAAATTCAGAGAAATGGCCTGTTTAAAAAGAGCCTAAGTGTGAAAAGATGATCTACTACAATGCCAGGGGAAATTGTCCATCCCATTGCGTTCATTCTCCATTTTTAAGCCCATAGTTTAGTTGCAATTTTAGATTATAAAAAACAAGCAATGACAACAACTGGAATAACCTTGCAAAAATCCGACTACGCATTTTATTTTAAGAAAGGTATATCCTATGAGCGATACAAGCTTCAAATGGCAAATGACCTTGATTTAAATATGGATCCAGAAATAAAAGAATACATCAATTTGAATCAGCATCGTATGAACAGGGTTGAAAAGACGTATCACATCAGTGATGTTTTAACAGAGCAGCTTAAGGTCTTAAAAGGTAAAGTGTATTGGTTGATATTGTCTGAGCATTGGTGTGGAGATGCATCTCAAACACTTCCTGTATTTAATAAAATCGCATCATTAAGTAATGGCAAGATTGAAATGAAGCTGGTTTATCGTGATCAAAATCCTGAATTGATGGACGCGTATCTTACCAATGAAACACGTTCCATTCCAAAATTGATCCAGTTAGACGAACATTTTAATGTTACGGGTACTTGGGGCCCCAGGCCATCTTTTGCACAAGAACTGGTGAGGCAGCTAAAATCGAATCCGGCAACTTCAGCCACCTATAAAAATGAGTTACATCTCTGGTATGCCAAAGACAAACATCAATCCCTGGAGGCTGAAATACTAACATTAATATCAAGGGCAAATTTGCTTTGCCCCGATTGTCTTTCATAATTATAAAATAAAATATCATGGAACAAAGACTCCCATTACCACCGTTCACTATAGAAACAGCAAAACAAAAAATACAAATGGCCGAAGACGCGTGGAACAGTAAAGACCCGGAAAGGGTTTCAAAAGCCTATACCGTGAATAGTGAATGGAGGAACAGGAATCAATTTGTAAATGGCAGGGAGGAAATTGTTGCGCTGCTTACAGCCAAATGGGCAAAAGAAAAAAACTATAAACTAAAAAAAGAATATTGGGCACATACGGATAACAGGATCGCTGTTCGGTTTGAATATGAGTATCAAAACGAACAAGGCCAATGGTTCAGGGCGTATGGCAATGAAAATTGGGAGTTTGATGAAAATGGTTTGATGGCTAAAAGATATGCAAGTATCAATGACCTGGAAATAGAAGAACAAGACAGAAAATTATAAAATAATAATTATGGGACAGGATGAAGAAAAAAAAGCAGTTAGCCCAACTAATGATGAACCGGTTGTAATACCTGATGAGTGTGGCGATAGTATGTGGGATACGGTTTTGGAACAATCGCCATTTATACAGGCTTTAAAACAGGCAGCTAAAGAAGAATCAAAAGAAAAAAAGTCTTAAAGAAAAGATCATGGCAAAAAATTTTGCATCGCTGGCATTTACAGATGCAGTAAAGGAAATGCAGGAAAAGATGGGCAGCAGGAAAAGCTATGCCCGTATGGAGAAGGATACATATGTGGATGGGCTAACAGAAAATGAAATTGATTTCATAGGGCAGCAGAATAGTTTTTATATGGCCTCGATCGGAGAGAACAAATTTCCCTACATACAACATCGTGGCGGCCCAAAAGGATTTGTAAAAGTGCTCGATGCAAAGCGCATTGGCTTTATAGATTTTAAAGGCAATATGCAATACATATCCGTTGGCAACATTGCAACTAATAACAATGTAGCACTGATCATGGTGGATTATCCATCAAGAACGAGATTGAAGATTTTGGCAAAAGCGGAAATAGTTGAATTAAAAGACGACAAGACTTTATATGATTCTCTTGACCTGGCTGACTATAAATTCAGGCCTGAACGTATGATGGTTTTACATATTGAAGCTTATGACTGGAACTGCCCGCAACACATCACAGCAAGATATACTGTAGAAGAAATTGAAGCGGCATTTGCACCGCAACGAAAATTAATTGCAAATCTTGAGGCAGAAATAAATGAATTAAAACTTAAGCGAAAAGAAGAAGCGAAATGATAAAAGATTTAAAACGGGTAGTGGTAACCGGTATGGGAGCCATCACTCCGTTGGGAAATTCTGTTGATGAATTCTGGAAAAATATTGCAGCAGGAAAAAGTGGCGTTGACCTGATCACAAAATTTGATACTACCCATTTCAAAACAAAATTTGCAGCGGAAGTAAAGGGTTTTAATGCCGCTGATTATTTCGAAAAGAATGAAGCCAGGAAATATGACCTGTTTACACAGTATGCGGTGGCAGCAGCAGATGAAGCGATCAGGAATGCGCATATAGATTTTGAACAACTCAATAAAAATAAGATCGGGGTTATATGGGGTTCGGGGAACGGAGGTATTCAAACTTTCCAGGAACAGGTTTCAGAGTTTGTAAAAGGTAACGGGCAACCAAAATTTAATCCATACTTCATTCCCAAAATCATAGCAGACATTCCATCGGGTATTATTTCCATTCGGTATGGTTTGCGTGGATTGAATTTTTCAACGGTCTCTGCCTGCGCTTCTTCCAACAATGCCATTATTGATGCCTGCAATTATATCCGCCTGGGCAAAGCGGATATGATCATCACAGGAGGTTCGGAAGCTCCCATCAATGAAAGTGCTATTGGTGGCTTCAATGCATCAAAGGCTTTATCAACAAAGAATGAAAGTCCGCAAACAGCCTCCCGCCCATTTGATATAAACAGGGACGGCTTTGTTATTGGAGAAGGGGCCGGGGCCCTCATCCTTGAAAGTTTAGATAGTGCATTGCACAGGAGCGCAACAATATTCGCAGAAATAACAGGAACTGGTATGGCGGCTGACGCATATCATCTTACCGGAACTCATCCTGAAGGTGAAGGTGCTTATCTGGGGATGACAGATGCGCTTGAAGACGCAATGATCGATGCAGACAAAATTGATTATGTGAATGCACATGCCACTTCAACCAATCTTGGAGACGAGAGTGAATTGAAAGCAATTGAAAGGGTTTTTGGCGAAAGAAAAACCTTGCATATCAGCGGAACAAAATCAATGACAGGCCATTTATTAGGAGCTGCCGGCGCTGTTGAAGCGATCATTTGTGTGAAGGCGATCCAGCAAAGTATAGCTCCACCAACGATCAATTCAACAGAAGTGATTACGGCATTTAAAGACAAGTTCAACCTTACGTTAGGTAAAGTTTATCCCACAGAGATCAATTATGCCATGAGTAATACTTTTGGGTTTGGTGGACATATTGCCACGGTTATTTTCCGAAAATACAGTGGAAGTTGATCCGTTTATAAAAGTCCCAACTGCTTTAGCTTACATAAATAAAATTTATGCTTAATCAATCAGCATTTACATTCATGAACCCGCAAAACGGGAACCTGGTTTTTAAACTATTTTCATTTGATGATAATGGATTTTTCGAAACCATCCAGCGAAATAATTATTTCTCGTTGATTTGGATTATGGAGGGGAATGGGAGATTGACAGCTGATTTTGCCGAATATGATTTTACTGAAAATTCCCTTTTGGCATTTGCCCCATACCAGCCATTTATGATAACAGATGAAAGACCAATCAAGGGTAAAGCCATTTATTTCCACCCGGAATTTTTTTGTATTCATAAACACCAGGAAGAGATAGGCAGTAATGGGGTGCTGTATAATAACGTGTACCAACCACCATTTGTAAAAGTGGATGACGTTTCAGAAGCCGCTTTTAAAATGTTGTTTCATCAGATAGAAACAGAGATGCAAAGCCCCGCCCTTGCACAGTATGAATTGCTCGTTTCTTATTTAAAAATAATATTAATAACAGCTTCACGCTTAAAAATAGAACAGCAACCATTGGCAGCTGAAAAAGTAAAGGACCACAAGGAACCTTTTATTTTGCAAAAATTAAAAGATGCCATTGAAAAAAATTTTAAAACAAAACATTCCCCTGCAGACTATGCAGAGATGCTGTACATTTCTCCAAAGGCGCTCGCAAAAATCACCAAATCACATTTTAATAAAACGCTTTCCAGCCTCATCAACGAAAGGATCATCATAGAAGCAAAAAGAGAACTTTACCTTACTAATAAAACAGTAAAAGAAATTGGTTACGAGCTGGGGTATGATGATGAATATTATTTCAGCCGCTTCTTTAAAGTAAATGCTGAGGTATCGCCGCAATTATATAGAGAAACTGTAGGCTTTGCCAGGGCTGAAGCATGAAATCAAAATTGATCATTATCAATTAATTTTTATGAAAATCATTATTGCAGCATTTTTAGCAATATTTATTTTATCAATAAATGCTAATGCTCAACTCTCTTCAAAAAATATAGATACATTGGTAACAAAGGCTTTGCAGAAGTTCAATTTAGCTGGTGCAGCGATCGCCATTGTAAAAGATGGAAAGGTCATTCATGAAAAAGGTTATGGTGTGCAATCCGTAGATACAAAGCTGCCCGTAAACGAACATACTAATTTTCAGATCGGCTCAAATAGTAAAGCATTTACAGCAGCCGCTTTAGCCATGTTGGCAGATGAAGGAAAGTTATCGTGGACCGATAAAGTAAAAAAATATATTCCCGAATTTAAAATGTACAACGAGTATGTTACAGAAAATTTTACCATCGAAGATCTGTTGACACACCGCAGCGGACTTGGTTTAGGTGCCGGCGACCTGATGCTTTTTCCTGGCGGCTCCGATTTTACCATTAAAGACGTAATATCTAACTTTCAATACATCAAACCTGTCTCCGCTTTTCGAACCCAGTTCAATTACGACAATCAATTGTACATAGTAGCAGGCGAAATAATTGGAAGAATAAGTGGCATGAGTTGGGAAATATTTATTGAAAAAAGAATCATGCAGCCATTGCAAATGAAAAATTCTTCTGCATCTGTAAGTGGTATTAAAAATAAGAGCAACCTGGCATCGCCACATTCTGCAGAGTCAGGCGACATTAAAACTATACCCATGTTTGGAGATATGATAAATGGTGCCGCAGGTGGTATTGTGTCTAATGCAGATGATATGGCTCAATGGATGATGATGCAATTGAACAAAGGGAAATATGACAACAACCAACTTTTTACAGAAACCAGGCAACAGGAAATGTGGCGCATACACACACCTGAAACAACAAAAACCAATCAACGATACAGTACACATTTTACTGGCTATGGTCTGGGCTGGGGAGTTTCCGACATGAAAGGTAATCTTCGTGTCTCGCATACCGGTGGCTTGCCTGGTATGCTCTCATTGGTTACTATGATACCTGATAAAAATTTGGGCATCGTAATATTAACTAATACGCAAAATGGAGGTGAAGCACTTTTCTCTGCAGTAAGTCAAACAATCATCGACAGCTACTTAGGCTTAGATGATTTTAATTGGATCGACAAATATGCTACATATTTCAATGCACAAAAAAATACCGGCGATTCTGTGACTGCAAAAATTTGGGAGACAGTTGCCATAGCAAAGAACGCCAGCATAAAAAACAATGACCTTATAGGTTTATACCAGGACAATTGGTTTGGCAAAGTGGAGATATATTTAAAAGGCAATCAGTTATGGTTTCGTTCTTTACGATCTCCAAAATTAAATGGCGCACTACAATTTTATAAAGCAACCACATTCGCTATTAAATGGGAGTATCAGGATATAAACGCCGATGCCCTTGCCTTGTTTATTTTAGATGAAGAAGGCAAAGCACAAAGTATTAAAATGAAAGGTATCTCCCCTAACATAGATTTTAGTTTTGATTTCCAGAATCTCGACTTGCAAAGAATGCAATAATAATTTAGCCTCCGCAGGAGTTCCATCTTCTTCCGAAGCCCAACCTATCCACTCGTGAGTGCCGAGGGCTGGTTTCACCAGGCGGCAAGATGAATTAATGTCTCTGTCTATTCACATTTGTCAAATGATTAATGTTGAACATTTTTCTGATTAATAAATTTGGATGGATAATTACGATATCATTGGTGATGAAAGAACAATCATTAAAATGGGTTTGGTGCAAACTTTCATTTTGGCGCAAATTGAATATCTATCTAAATTAGAAGACACCTTTTATTAGACTGTGAAGGAGGAAATTTGCAATAGCAGGAAGCTTTGTAAATCGCACAAGAGCGGTTGTATTTACGAAAGCTTTTTTATTGACTTTCGTAAATAAAAGTGTGTACGCCACCCTAAACTGCATCCTACTCACATTCAAGTTTGCAGGACTTTGTCAATGCTGTCCCACGCTATTTTTAGCATACATTAAGTTCTACCTTAGCATACAATTGAAAACCGAATTTCATATATGCCCACTTCAGCCACCTCTTAACCAATGGGTGCAGTTCTTATGGATTTCAAAAGGAGAGAATGATACAACAAAATCAAGAATTTTACCTAATGGAGTAATTGAATTAATAATAAATTTCGGTAACAAACAAAAGACGCTTAAAGAAGCCACACTTAAAACCGATAAATATTTCAACAATTATTGGGTGGCAGGAATACAAAGCAAACCGCTTTTTATTCAATCATTAACTGACACTAATCTTGTTGGCATCAGGTTTCTTCCCGGTGGGGCTTATCCATTTTTTAAATTTCCTGTCTCAAAGCTTTCTGATTTGGTTATAGAGGCTGATTGGATGGTTGAAGAACTTGAAAAATTGCGGACCACAATTAATGATTTATCCGACCACCAAAAAATAGCCAAAACTATTGAAGAATATTTATGGACAAAATTTGATGGTTTATGTTTAACGAATGAATCAGTAATGTATGTGGCCAACAAAATTTTCTTTTCTGATAACGAAATACCCATTAGCGAATTGGTACGAAAAGCCGGGTACTCTCACAAACACTTTATTTCGCTATTCAAAAAACAAGTAGGCACTTCACCCAAGAATCTTCAACGCATTGTTCGGTTACAAAAAGTAATTCAACTTGTTAAAGGCAAGCCTGATATTAAGTGGTCAGACATTTTTTATGAATTTCCATTTTATGATGCCGCACATTTTGCTCATGACTTTAAAGAGCTGACAGGAATGACGCCTGACAATTATCTTTCTCTCCGGACTTTTGACGAAAATCACTGCATTATTCGTTGAGGTAAATTTTTTACAATAGTTGTTTACAGCATGAATATAGCTTTGTAAAAAATTAGAACAATGGAAATGAATGAAACGCTGACGCATCTCAACTGGCTGGCAATAGTTCTTGCAGCAACCTCCACTTTTTTAATTGGCGGCCTGTGGTATTCAATTTTTGAAAAGCCATGGATGTCTGCAAATAATTTCACCAAAGAACAATTACAGCAACGAAAACTTCCGCTTGTCTTTGGTTTATCTTTTCTTTTCTCATTTATCATGGCTTTTAATCTTGCCATGTTCATTGGCACAAAAGCAGCCATTTCCTATGGATTGATGGCAGGATTTCTTACAGGCTTCGGTTGGGTGTTTTTTTCTATTGCAATCATTTCACTCTTTGAAAAGCGTTCTTTTAAATATATACTTATCAATGGCGGTTACATGACAGTTGCATTCACAGTTATGGGTGCAATACTCGGCGCCTGGCATTAATTCTTTATAACAATTTTAAATTTACAACCATGTGCAAAATGCTCACAACCTTATTCACGCTTATTTCTTTCGTGTGTTATGGACAAACCCAAATTAAAGACACAAAACTAAAACAGGGTTTGGAATCAATGACAGGTAAAACGGATATTTCACATCAGGGTATTATGAATAATTCATTTATTGCAGCTGATGGAGAAAGCTTTCTTCGTTCCGAAATAATTGTTGACAATACAATTCAGCCTCCACAGGTGCTACCTCTTCTTCCGAAGCTCAGTCTAACCACTCTTGAGAGCCGAGGCCTGGTCTCATGACCAGGCGGAAAATAATTATGTCTTTATCTATTCACAATTTGTCAGATAATTAATGTTGAACATTTTTCAGCCTAATAAGTGTGGAGGATAGTCCCGCTTGCCAAAATGGGTTTGGTAAAACTTTCACTTCGACACAAATTCAGCCTCCGCAGGTGTAACCTATTTTTCCTCCACTGTTTACCACATAACTATTTTTCTTCTTCTTACACAATGATATTATTCAACAAGAACTTTTTTGAATGGTAACTTGTAGCAATAGAGGAAGCTTATCTTTAGCCGGTCATTAATCTCTACAGAAAAGTTCATGTATGAAAAAAATACCATTCCTTTTTATAGGCCTTCTGTTCTTTGGAGCATGCAATAACAACACCACAGAACAAAAATTTACCGACATACGAGGAATAGATTCAACAGTAAAACCCGGTGATAATTTCTTCATGTATGTGAATCGCAGGTGGTACGACAGTGCTCAAATACCATCTTCACAATCAGGTGTAGGTGCCTATATGTTCATGAATTACCCGCAACGTATACGTTTACAAAATATATTGGACAGTGTTTCAAAAGCCAGTAACAGCGCAGGAAGCATTGGGCAAAAGGTTGGTGATTTTTATGCATCAGGTATGGATACCACGGCCATCAATGCACGGGGATATGATCCTTTTAAACCAGCACTCAACAGCATTGACAACATCAGCGATGTTCCTTCTTTAATGAAGTTTGTAGCCGATGAAGCAAAAGTTAACAACGCGTCTATAATATATTTTGGGGTTGGTCCTGATAATAAAAACAGCAGCCTTAATATTGCGCATGTTTCCCAGGCAGGTATTGGTTTGCCTGAAAGAGATTATTATTTCAGCACAGATCCACAAAGCATTGCCATACAGGAAGCGTACAAAAAATATCTTGCTACATTATTTGAGCTTATAGGCAGCGATTCCTCAACTGGAAAAAAGAACGCGGACATTGTTTACAATATCGATAAACAACTCGCTGCTTCACACAGAACGAATGTTGAATTACGTGATGTAAATGCTAACTATAATAAAATGTCTGTTACAGATCTTGCAAAAAAGCAACCCAACATCGGCTGGACAATTTTGTTAGATAACCTCGGCGCCAAAACAGATTCTATCGATGTATCGCAGCCCGCTTACTATGATAAACTTAACACACTTTTAAAATCAATTCCTATCAGCGATTGGAAAGTTTACCTTAAAGCATATTCTTTAAATAACTATACCGCTGTACTCAGCAAACCTTTTGTTGATGCGGCCTTTGAGTTCAACAAAGTGGTGTCGGGGCAGGCTGTACAAAAATCACGTGGCGAGATTATGGCAAGTGCCGTTGATCAATCACTCGGTGAAGCATTGGGGGAATTATATGTAAAGAAATATTTTTCAGAAGATGCCAAGAAACGTATGCTGGAGCTGGTGAATAATTTGCAGAAGGCGTTTGAAGCAAGAATAAATAAGCTCGACTGGATGAGCGACAGCACCAAACAAAAAGCCAAGGAAAAACTGTATGCTATCACAAAGAAAATTGGTTACCCTGATAAATGGCGCGACTACAACAACGTAACTATTGCACGAGACAAATACTTCGAGAACACAGTATCAGCTAACGTCAACAGCTATCAATATCAACTCGCCAAATTGAATAAGCCTGTTGACAAAACAGAATGGTTCACCACGCCTTCAACAGTTACTGCTTATTATAATCCTTTCGCAAACGAGGTCGTTTTTCCGGCGGGTATTTTACAAACACCGTATTTCGATGATGCCGCAGATGATGCCCTTAACTATGGAGGCATTGGTATGGTGATAGGGCATGAAATGACACACGCTTTTGATGACCAGGGTGCACAGTTTGATAAGAACGGCAACGTAGAAAACTGGTGGACGAAAGATGACTACGCAAAGTTCAAAGCAAAAACGAAACAGGTAATTGATCTCTACAGTTCATTTACCGTGCTCGATACGTTGCATATAAAAGGCGCCATGACTGTTGGTGAAAACACAGCAGATGTTGGCGGCGTTGCTATTGCATACGATGCTTTTAAACTGACCAAAGAAGGGCAGGACACTGCAATCATCGGCGGCTTTACACCCGACCAGCGGTTCTTTCTATCCGTTGCACTTATATGGAGGGTAAAAATGAAAGATGAATTCCTTCGTTTATGGATCAACAATAACCCGCACTCACCGCCTATGTGGCGCGTAAATGGCCCGTTGATGAACTCTATACATTTTTACGATGCATTCCATATACAACCTGGAGATAAAATGTATTTACCCGATTCCTCGCGGATAAAGATCTGGTAGGAATATTACCACTTCTTCCTAAGCCCAATCTATCCACTCGTGAGAGCAAAGGCCTGGTCTCCTGACCAGCCGGGAAAATAATGATGTCTTTATTTATCTATACCCAATTTGCCGATGATTAACGTTGAACATTTTTAGGGATAATAAGTGTGTACGTATACTCCCGCTGGTCAAGAGACCAGATGGTGGAACTCTTAAGGTTTCTGCTAATCTGCTAAAAAGAAATAATAAATCGGCTGTCATAAAATATCAGAAGGTTCAAGCCAAAGAATCGTTTCCCCCGATTCATTACGATATCATTAATAAATAAAGAACAATCACCTGGACGATTTTGGTAAAACCTTTCATTTGATACAAATTCAATGTATACGCAAATGAAGAGATTTCGTTTATTTGACGCGAAGGAGAAAGAAATTTATGCAACACTCAGAAGCTTCTTAAATCACTCTGTAAGGGCTGTATTTACGAAGGTTTTTTGTTAACTTTCGTAAATAAAATGGTTAGCTGCAATTAGACAAAACCTATTCGTAAAAATCAAATCAAAATGGAAGATAGACATGTATTTATTTCGTATGTTCGAGAGAACATAAAAAAGGCGGATAAATTAAGGCATGACCTTGAATCTGCTGGGATTAAAGTCTGGTTAGACAAAAATGAAATTCAACCAGGTCAAAATTGGAAAGATGCCATCAGAGAGGCTATAACAAGTGGAAATTACTTCATAATTCTTTTTTCTAAAGAATATCAAAATCGGGATAAGTCTTACGTAAATGAAGAACTTAATCTTGCAATAGATGAATTGCGGCAACGAAGTTTCCAAACTTCTTGGTTCATTCCTGTAGTCCTTGATGAAGGAGTTATGCCACCTGATGCTCCAATAGGTGGAGGAAGAAATCTAAGAGATTTTAATTGGACGGACTTGTCTGAGAACTGGGAAGAAAACGTCTATAAAATAACAAAAGTCATTAACCCCGATGCGCTTATTGAACCTGAAATGTTACCTATCCCTCCCAATGGACATAAAATTTCCTTAGGTAATAATTCTATTATTTCCCCTTTTAGTATAGGAAAATATCCTGTAACTCAATTTCAGTGGAAAGATGCCATGGGAAGTAATCCAAGTCGATTCAAAGGTAACTTAAACCGTCCTGTAGAAAATGTTTCTTGGGAGGATGTACGAAAATTTATCCAAACTCAAAATAACAAAAGTGGTTTCGAAAAGTATCGATTGCCTTCAGAGGCGGAGTGGGAATATGCTTGTCGGGCAGGTCTTGGTGGAGAGTTTGGGTTTGAAGGCGGTGAACGAGTTCTCCACGAATATGCTTGGTACCTATCTAACTCCCAGGACACCACACATCCAGTAGGAACTCTAAAAGCTAACGCATGGGGGCTTCATGATATGCATGGCAATGTTTGTGAATGGGTTAGTGATACAAGAAAAGTTCCATCATCCCGTACCCATTCAGGTATAGAGTGCATCACTAAGGGAGGCAGCTATGATGGTGATTTAACATTCTGCTATGCAAGTTCTAAAACGGAACTTACTTCAATTTCCAGGTATGATAACATTGGACTTCGATTAGCAAGTGACATCATCCTTCATTAAGGAAAACCAATTAAACGTTTATTTGATGAATTTAAACGCTAATAAATTAAAAATAGATGAAAACTGTAGCTAACACAAGTATTTCTGCAAGTGAGACTTGAGATTGTTACATCGTATGTAAATCGCTATCAGCAACGGTACCAGCCGACGAACAAAGCCGAGCAAAAAGTTCTATTCATATTTGTCGATGATCAATGTTGAACATTTTTCTGGATAATAAGTGTGGAGATATAATTATTATCATTGGTGATGAAAGAACAATCATGAAAATTGGTTTGGTAAAACTTTCCTTTGAGACAAATTGAATGTCATCTAAATTAGAAGACACCTTTTGTCAGACTGATGACGGAAGAAATTTTCAGTACCGGTAAGTCTCGTAAATCGCATAAGAGCGGCTGTATTTAAGAAGGTTTTTTTATTAACTTTCGTAAATAAAAGATTAGTTGATATTTTAATGGACTACAATCAAATTATAAAATTCTTTCTTTCTGCGTCTATTGTTACAGGTGGACTCGTTTATATAACAAAACTTATTATCGACAAGTTCGTGGAATCAAGAATTGAGAAGTATAAAAATTCTCTTCAACAGGACACTGAAAATTTCAAGCATAATTTAAACTTTGAGGCAGAGAAATTTCGTCACGAGTTGAATACTGCTTCAATTGAACATCAAATTAAATTCACAAAACTCTATGAAGAAAGAGGCCAAGTTATCAAGCTAATTTATAATGCTTTTAGACCTTGAAAATTCTCTTTCGAGTTTGACAACAAAATTTCAAGGTCCCGAATGGATAACTGATACAGAAAGAGATAAAAAAGCCACGGAATGCATTCATGCTTTGAGAGATAACTTAGAACAAAACCGAATATTCTTTTCTGTAGACCTTTGCGATAAAATTGAATCCATATTAGCAGATTCTCATAAAATAATAGTTGATATGTTTATGGCAAAAAAAGATCAGCAAAGAAACGATAATTATAATCGCCGCGGAATTGGCTTGCCAGCAAAAGAATTATTAAAACCTTCGGACACGTGGAGCGAACTTGACGAGAAAGTCCAAAAAGAAATAAAGGCAGCAAAATTAGGCCTGGCTCAAGAATTTAGAGTTCTTATAGGTGTATCTTGATAAAACAACTGCTAACAAATATATATTGCCGATAAAGGGTTTGACGTGCATTTCCGTGTCTGCAGTTCTTTGGTCATCCTACGTCCCGAGCTAACGGAATTTTTATCAACTTTTGTTATTAACATCATCAATAAATTATATAATCATCGGTAGCTCCTGAAGGCTGACAATTCAATGAATAACCTGTCATCGGTAATACTTACCGTTATTCCACCTCCTTACTTTTCTTCTTCACTCCATACAACCCATACTCCATAATCACCCGCAACACTTCTCCAACACTCCATGCCTGGGCTACGCATCCACGTAGATGATGTGACGGCTCCGCATCAAAAATTTCTGAGATGCTTCCTATACAGCCTTCAGTAAGATGATATTTAAAATCATCAATTACTTTTTGTGCATCAGCTTTGCCTTCGTTGCCTTTTACTTTTATTATAGCATCTATGTATGGGCCGAGCAGCCAACTCCACGCAGTCCCCTGATGATAAGAAGAATCCCTGTGCCATGCATCGCCGCCATAAACAGGAATATAATGCGCATCGGTTTTTGGCAGGCTTTTTAATCCAACGGGAGTGTATAATTGTTCCTCTACTATTTCGAGAACTGCTTTGGCCTGCTCACCTTCAATCAATGGAAATGGAAGACTGATGGCAAAGAGTTGATTCGGCCTTAGTGTTTTATCGGGATTATTGTGTTCATCAATTACATCGTACAAATAATTCCCCTCTTCATACCAGAATTTATCGGCAAAGCTTTGCCTTGCTTTTTCCGCGCTTATATTTACCAGTGATGCATCGCTTTCCTGGTTGTTCATTTGGAGCAATTGGGAAAATATCTTTAGGGAATTATACCAGAGCGCCTGTATCTCCACAGCCTTGCCCATGCGAGGCGTCACCA
>JBDTUZ010000050.1:0-41621 GCA_040007435.1 Ginsengibacter sp.
TGCCCAACAGATAAAAGGCTTAATTAAAGATGAAAAACAAGAGGCATCCTAAGATTGAAAAAGCCTTGATCAATTGCATAACGACATAATTAAACAGGCTCCCTGATAATTGTTTAGAGCGTTCTTTTAAATATTCCCAAAACTTATGGATACTACATACGATCTCTCTAAAAAATTATCCTTCTTTTCAGAACCTGAACTACAAGAGGAGCTTAGTAAAAACGCAAATATAGTTACCCTGAATAAAGGGGATGTTATTGTTCGGGATGGACAGTACATAAAATTTCTGCCTATCGTTATTAAAGGTGCCATCAGGGTTTATCAGCAGAAAGAAGACAGGGAGATTTTGCTTTATTATGTCAGGCCAGAAGAAACTTGTACTATGTCTTTAGCTGCTGCATATTTTGATAATAAAAGTACGTCACATGGGGTGGCAATAGAACCTACAGAAGCGCTTATTTTTCCTGCAGGCCTTATTATGGAATGGCAGCTCAAGTATCCTTCCTGGAACAAATATGTGATGCGGATGTTCAGAAGCCGGTACGATGAGTTAATCGGCTCCTTCCAAAGAGTGGTATTCGAACATATTGATGTTCGGGTAATGGAATATTTAAAGTATAAAAGTGAAATTGATGAGAGTGGAGTGATTTACCTATCCCATCAAAACCTGGCTAATGAACTGGGCACTACAAGGGTCGTAATATCCCGTATTCTCAAGCAATTTGAAAGAGATAAGAAAATTCAATTGTTTCGTGGAGCTATTAAGTTATTATAATCTGTAAACTTCTACAACTTCTACAAGCTCACGCCGTTGAGTGTTTTGTGACCAACAATCAATATATGAAGCCAACTTATTCTTTATAATGGGTTAATATCCGGCCTTCCAAACCCCAGGCTAATTATATCATAAAAATGTTATACCCGATGTGGCGGAAGTAAATCATCTTTTGTTATTATCTTCTTCTTTATTTATAAATTAGCGATCGTTCCAGCTTATGTTTTTCAAATACCGTACATAGCAAAACTCTATCGTTAGCGGTCATTGTAATATGGCAGTAACAAATTAAAGACAACAATAAAAAATTGAACTATATGAGAAAA
Organism: Ginsengibacter sp.; assembly: GCA_040007435.1. Lineage (GTDB taxonomy): Bacteria > Bacteroidota > Bacteroidia > Chitinophagales > Chitinophagaceae > Ginsengibacter. Next base: position 1,102 of record JBDTUZ010000050.1, read on the forward strand.
ATAATTTCATTTATGCACATATCGCTTGACGGTTTTGTAGCAGGACCGAACGGAGAAATGGACTGGATTAAAGTTGATGAAGAAATTTTTGATTATGTGGGTAAGCGTATAAGCGAAGGCGACACTGCATTGTATGGACGCGTAACTTATGAGATGATGGAAAATTACTGGCCTACCGCAGCAGACAAGCTGACAGCAACCAAACACGACATTGAACATTCAAAGTGGTATGAGAAGGTTTATAAAGTTGTTTTATCAAAAACAATGAAAGGCGCAGATTTTACTAACACAAAAATTATCAGCGACAATCTTTCGGAAAGAATAAATGAAATAAAACAACAGGGAGGTAAAGACATCTTGCTTTTTGGCAGCCCGACAGCAACACATTCACTTATGCAACTGAACTTAATTGACGGCTACTGGCTATTTGTTAATCCAATTATTCTTGGACGAGGCATTCCATTGTTTGCAGACATCAAAGACAAAATAAAACTAAAACTTTTGACTACCCGACAATTTACTTGCGGGGTAACAGAACTGAATTACATAGTGGACAGCCAATAACAACGCCCCCCTGTTAACGAAGGCTTTGTCGAACAGCTTTTTGTTTTAGCCATGCTTCTGTAGTAATTTAAGAGATGCTCATGTAATCTAAAAAGCTATCACTTGACTTTTTTACATACTTCATTTTTGCCCATATAATGCGCAATTAACTCCGTTATATTTCCAGAAGCATCTTTTATAAACTCAATTCTTGCGTCAATGACCTTTAAGTAAAAATTGTTTTGATCGTCTGCGAACAAAGGAGATTTGGGTAGGCCGCCCTGCGGCGCTTCCATTTGAAGTTGATTATTTTCAAGGGTGATGTACGCGTGATGTTTTTCATCGAAATCATATTGACCAACATATTTTTTAAGCAATTCATCTGGTAATTTTATCCCAATGTGTTCACGCATCAATTCATAAGGTTTATGAAAAATGATGGCTGATAAATTTGCATTAATTTCGTTTAAAGATCCATCAAACCAACCTTCGTTGCTCAATAAAACGATGGTTACATCATTTGCAGGATAATAATTTAGATAAGCAATAAAACCCGGGATGCCTCCTCCATGTGAGATGGTTTGTTCGCCGAATAACGAATCAATAAATACACCATAACCGTATTTATCAAGGTGCGGCGTGAGCATTGCTTTCCAGGATTCTGCAGAAAGAATTTTTTTATTTGCGATCACCTGCGCCCATTTATACATGTCGCCGGTTGTGCTCCAAATGCCGCCGGCAGCATAGGTTACCGTTGAGTCCCATCGCCATGCCGACGCCACTTTTTGAACGGTATCATTTAAAGTTTGATAGCCTGTTGCGATGTTTGTATCCCGAGAATCTTTAAAGTCAAATAAAGAATGATTCATTTGTTGTGGTATAAAAATTATATCACGCACATTTTGTTCATAAGATTTTCCTGTAACTTTTTCTATGATCAATCCCAATAAATAATAGCCGGAATTGTCGTACCGAAATTGCGTACCGGGTATAAAATCGAGCTCGTGTTTAAACATGATATCAAGCGCTAACTGTTTATCTATAGAGTTGCATACAATTGCAGAATCGTCCTCATCAATATCATTTGTATAATTATAAATGCCCGAAGTATGTGTTAATAAATTTTCAATCGTTATTTCACCGGCATATTTGAATTGAGGAAAATATGTAGAGAGCTTATCATTCACAGAAAGTTTTCCTTTTTCCTGCAATTTTAAAATTACGGTCGCTGTAAATTGTTTGGTGACAGAACCAATTTGAAATAGGGCATTTGAATCATTTGAAATATGCGCAGCAAAATTTTTGTAGCCATAACTTTTCTGCAAGAGAATTTTTCCTTGTTGCGCGATCAATGCATTTCCATTAAACCTGTTTTCCTTATAGGCAGCAAGTAAATACTCATTAAGCTTTTGTGTAATGGAATCGCCTTGAGCATTTGCAGTAAAGAATTTTGCCGTTAAAAGAAGAATAAGTGTGATGCCTTTAAAATCTTTCATTGAAAGTTTTATGTTCATCCGTTGAGGATTTCTTTTATCCTTTGTGGTAATGTCCATTGTAAAAAATATTTTGGTTTAACCATTGGTCATTTATTTCAGACTATCGAAATTGCATAGTTCGTAACGACCTGAGGGTGCTGCTGTACAATGATAAATGCATGTATTAAAAAAAAGGTTGCCTTGCCGCAAACATATCAACCCAATGCTACCTGGAGCGCATTCAAATAAGTGCCTTAATATCTGCACCTGCAACGATAAAAAAATAGGGAGTAGGTTGTGTCTTGCCAACGTACGAAGCCCTGAAGCTGTGACACTGCCAGAGAAAAGAAACTAAATATCAAAAAATATCTTTTGTAAATTAAATCAGCTATAGTCCTGTGTTATCAAATCTTTTTCTCGATAAGCCAGCGATGCCCGAAGGGGTCTTCAATTTCTCCTTGCCTGTAGCCATACTCATAATCTTGTGCCGGGGTTATTTCAGTTGCGCCTGCTTTAATTGCATTGCTCATAACCACATCTACATCCGGAACAAACAACCCGATTATTGTTGTTGTGCCATTATGTTTTTCGGGCGAAAAAAAATACGGCTTTGTTACTTCATGCAAATGAAAAATAACTCCGTCAATTGAAAGCTCAGCAACATGAATGCTGCCATCATCATTATACAAACAAAGATTCTCCGTAGCACCGAATGCTTTTGCATAAAATGAAATATCGGTAACCCCATTATTAATTAAAAGTTGCGGAGCAAAAAAAAGTTTATCGTTTTTGTTTATCATACCAGCCTTAAAAATAGGAAAAGATTTCTTTCTTTCCTTTCCCGTGCTGCGAGTCATCTGCACAAGCCCAACTTTCGCGAAAGCATATCCTAACTGTTATCGCAGGTTTGGAGAAAACATCAGCTTGTGACATGAATTGAAAGAAGCTTCCATTAAATGATCCAAGGTGTATTAAGCCTGATATTTCCCCCTTTACAGCAAAAAGTGTTTTGATAAAATTATAATTCCTGATAACACCTTCCGGAAGGCGTCTTGCTCAAATTGAGAGTCGGGTGCTTGTGCCACCGAACAGATATCTTTTTATTCTAAGCCCATGTATTGCGGAAAATGGAAAGATTGGTTATGAAGATGCATTTGGATTAGCCAAGAGTAATGGAATATACCCAACAGTACCAATACAAAATTTATGATTGACTCTGTTTTATAAAAACCCCTGCTTCAGCAATGAATTGTTGAAGCAGGGGTTTTATGTTGAAAGGCTATAGCAATATTAATACCTTGCTACAATATGAATGGTGCTCACTTTCGCATTGCCTACAACTCCTGCGTCTGCCATTCTTTTTTTCATGTCGTCAGACTTAAAAAAAGGATTGGCCTTTGCAGTGTCGGTAATTGCCAAAACCACCATTACCTTGTGATTGTCGCTTGCATCATAGCCGTAGCTTCTGTCCTCTATACCATTGTCCATTCTCAACTGGCGGCTACCCTCGAAAGAAGTTTTCCAGGCATCCCAGTCTTTCACCGTTATGTTCCTTATCACTCTCGTATCGGTGGGCAGCGTGTTAGTAGCATCATACACTACTTTATATATATGCATTTCAGGGGTGCCCATTACACCACCATCTTTCATAGCGGCCTTCAGGTTGGGACTTTTTGAGAAAGCGGTTGCTTTGTCCATATCATCTGCTTTCACAGCCACCAATAGCGTATTGGAATCCGGCACCATGCGGGCTACTACATAACTATGCATACCGGAGGCCATGCGTACGCTGTCATGATTGTCATAGCTGGTTTTCCATTTTTCGTAGTTAGCTACTTTGTGTGTTACCACCATTAAATTATAAGGCGGGTTTACCTCGTAATTTGCGGCCGTTGCAGGGGCAGCGGGAGTGGTCATGGGCGAGTCTGTGGCAGTCATGGTTGTAGAATCAGTTGCCGTACTTTCGGTAGATGATGATTCATTGCTGCCACACGAAAATAAAATAAGGGATAGTCCTGCACAGAGTATACTGCGCATGCTGAGCTGTTTCATGATGTTAATTTGTTTTTAGATTTTTTGTAAAAGTGAGATTGCAGGTGTGGATGCACCGGATAGCAGTAAGCAAATGTAGGTGGATTCAGAATACCAATACGCGGCGATTTAAGGAAGCGTGGAAAATGTAATACTCTGGAATGCCCTTACATGCCGCAAGTACGCCGGAGGAGGAGCTTTTTTTATTCAACCATTCAAAAGACTGCGCAGGGCCTGGCTCCTCCTAACGTTGAATAAAATAGAAATTGTATGTGTAGAAGTATATAAAAAGGTTGTCGCTTAACTGGAAATAAATTTTCCAAAGAATACCAATTTTTTGACGTCACAAATTCTTTCAATCAATTCTTACCAGGTTTAATAAAAGACAACCGCAGAGAAAGGGGAGGCAGAGCTAACGCAGAGTTGCTCGCTCTATCTGCGCAAAACTCAATTTACTCTTTTCTCTGCGGTGAAAAATCATACTTTACTTACTTAAGGTAATTGCCATTCGGGCCGAACAAAATGGCAGGTATAACCATGCGAATGTTTCTGCAAATAATTCTGATGCTCTTCTTCTGCATCCCAAAAATCAGAAGCAGGCACTACCTCAGTTACAACAGTGCCGGGCCACTTGCCGGATGCATTCATTTCACTTATTAAATCCTCTGATGTTTTCTTCTGCGCTTCGCTGAGATAAAAAATGGCGGAACGGTAAGAAGTGCCTGTATCATTACCCTGCCTGTTTTTGGTAGTTGGGTTATGAATTTGGAAGAAGAATTCCAGCAGCTTGCGGAACGATAATGTTTCCGGGTCGAAAGTAACCGCTATTGCTTCTGCATGGTTGCCGTGATTGCGATAAGTTGCGTTCTTTACTTCACCACCGGTATATCCAACAACAGTTGATGTTACACCCGGAAGCTCTCTTATCAATTCTTCCACTCCCCAAAAACAGCCACCGGCTAATATTGCTTTTTCGCTTGACATATAATTATATTTAGTTTTATAGAAAGGAAACAACTATAAAGCCAATTTTTTTGACAGGCAAGTTTGACATGAAAAACCTAAGGAAGTTTTTTCGTCATTTGTATGTTCAGAACACCTGGCGCACGATACTGTCCTTGATTCCTTATTCCATGCATTGTCTTTAAGGTCTGGAACAGATAAGCCTTCCAATCTGAATGCGGTTATATCGATCATTCCCAGAAATCCTAAAACTGATCTGAGATAAGTTTCTGTAAAATCAAATACCTTCATTGGCCCCTGCGAGTACACGCCTCCCGAAGAAATTGCCAGGTAAACTTTTTTGCCATTGATAAGTCCTGCAGTGCCTTTCTCTGTATAATTGAAAGTTTTGCCGGCACGAGCAATGTGATCAATCCATGCATTTAGCGTAGAGTGAATACTGAAAAAGGACGGTTATCCTGATATTATTGCAGGCAATATAGGCTTGAACAATCCTTACCATATAGGTGCGCAAACACCTGCAGAATTAATAGCAAAGGATTTTGACGGCAACGGTGTCATGGACAATATATTCTGTCATTATATAAAAGATAATGAAGGAAAATATGTACTATCATCAGGTATATCGCGTGATGAATGGGCGAGACAAATGCCTTCGATAAAAAAGACTTTTGAAGTAAACAGTGCTTATGCAAAAGCAAGTATGGAAAATATGTTTACCAAAGAAATGATGTCGGGAGCGCTCGTTCTAAAATGCAGTGACGCAAGAAGCGGGTATTTTAAAAATGATGGCTAAGGCAATTTTACTTTTCATCCTTTTCCTCTAATAGCACAGGAAGCGCCTGTGAATGCGATTATATGTACGGACATTAATGATGATGGCTTTAATGATATAATTCTTGCCGGCAATGGATACCAGGCACAAGTTATGCCAGGCCGCTATGACGCTTCTTATGGCCTTTTCCTCACGGGAAATGGCAACGGACAATTCACCCCGTTGTCCGCGGTAACTAGTGGTCTAATATTGGATGGAGATGTAAAGGACCTTAAACTGATAAATGTTGGTAAGCAAAAAATAATGTTAGCCGCAATAAATGATTCTAAGATGAAAGCTTTTGTAATTAAAAAGAAATGATGATTAAGATGAACCCAGGCGAAGATTCATTTGCATAAAATAGCTTTCACTGTGCTAATTTACTTTTAAAACCAAATCATTGTTCTCTTTTACAATTGAAAAAACATTGTTGAAATTTTTGTAACCCACAGGTAGAATGCTATCGCCATGTTCATCGCGTGGGACACTTCCATCGTACGTTGCTTTAAAGTTATAACCTAAATAGAATGACCATTTCGTTAGATCCTTATCTAAAAGATCAGTCCACTCATTTTTATCTTTTCCTTTTGTAAAGCCCAACAAGAAAGTCATCAGGGCTAATGTAGCCAGTGAAGATATTATGCTGAATTTCATTGTATGTTTTTTAAAAATTGTTTGTGTTTTAAATCTATTCAGGCATCGATTGGAAAACAAACAGTGAACGTCGTTTTACCTGGAAGCGAATTAACTTTTATTGTTCCCTCGTGCTGACCCACAATTCTTTTAACCACATCTAGCCCGAGGCCGGTTCCTTTGCCAATGTCTTTTGTTGTAAAAAAAGGGTCGAAAATTCTGTCTGTTATTTCGGCAAGAATACCGGGGCCATTATCTGTAATGGTAAAGATCACATTATCTTTTTCACGGCTTGTTGTTATTTCAAGAATACCACTTCCATTTACCTCCATAGCATCAAGTGCATTGTCTATCAGGTTAGTCCATACCTGGTTTAGTTCGCCCACAAAAGCTTTTATATGCGGCAGATTTATGTCATAATGCTCAACAAGCTTCACATTCCCTTTCTTAAATTTATACTCAAGCATGGTCAGCGTATTCTTTATGCCTGAATGAATATCGGCAAACTCTTTATCAGAGCCGCGATCCATGTGGGTAAAATTCTTGATTGAGTTTACCAGTTTTCCAATACGCTGGCTTGCATCCTGGAGATCATTGACCATTTTTTCTGTAACAAGATTATTGTTAATCCAGTTAAACACCGGCGTTAAATGTTCATGAGGTAAAAGTGAATTAAACTCTTTCACATCTTCACAGGTAAATCCAAACTCCACAAAATTTTCTGCAATCTCCTGGCTATTTTCCACCGAAAGGCTTTCCAGGCATTCTGCCAGTTCATTCTCTTTACCCGTTTTTTGCATAAGCGTGAGAACCGGCAAATCGTGCCTGCCAAGCACTTCAAACATTTTATTATTCACCTTATCAACATCTTCCGAAGTTACTTTTATATCCATTATCTGTTTAAAAGTTTCCGGCGATAATTTTAAATGATTGCGTAAGGAAATAGCTCCTCTTACAATGGCCGATGCCGGATTATTTAACTCATGAGCAAGCCCCGCTGAAAGCTTACCCAGTGCCATCATTTTTTCGTTCTGCTGCTGGAGAGCTGTAAAGTTTCTTACCCTCGAAGTCATAACATGCACCAGGGCCTGGGTTAGTTCATAATGGCCCACAATTAATTCCTTAATTTTTTCCAACGGGTAAGTCATCACACTAATTTTCTCAACGACCTGCCCGTTTACATTGGAAACAAGCCCTCTTGAAAACGGCAAATACCCGGTGATATCTTTTGCTCCAACAAAACCAATCGTCCTCATACCGTTGCTTTGGGTTACAAACAATTTTATTCGTCCGCTTAAAATTACATGTGTTCCTGTAACAGGTTCTCCATTACGGAACAAGTATGCTTCCTCATTCAGTTCATAAACCCGGCTGTTATCAATCCACCATTGCAATTGACCTGTTGGAACATCTTTTAAATCTTCTATTGATTGCAGCCACTCTGCAGTAACAGTTTGCATCTTACTAAAATTTTTTGGCAATATTTTTTAAGTTCATAAATCTAATTTTTATTTTTTTTAAGCGCATCAAAAATTTTATTGTAAGGGTTAATCTTATTAATTCAATATTGTTATAGGCTGCAATACCTTTGTGGCAGAAAAACTTTGAAATATACTGGTGATGAAAAAATATTTTGGTTTAGCAATAATCATACTAATACTTTTTAGCTCCTGTAACGGGCAAGAGCAAAAAGAAGAGGTGGTAAAAAGAGATACTACAATCACCCCGGCAACTTCTTTCTCGAAACTATTTCTTGATAGCGTAAAACTCGAATCATTTATCAAACTGCAAGGTGTGGCAGATAGCCAGGCTGTGCTTCTGCGCAATTTTTACAAAAACCGTAACTATCAATTCGCGTGGTTTACTGAGGATGGTATCGCTGAACATACCCGTTCTTTCTGGAATCTCCACAACAACTATATCGCCGAATTTGGCGACACGGCTTTACGCTTTAAAAGCCTGCACCTCGCAATGGACAGTTTACTCAATGAAGACACAACCGTCGATATCAAGCCAGGCAGACTGACGGAGTTTGAACTTGAGTTAACCACGCATTTTTTTGAATATTCGAAAAACGCTTATTCAGGCAGGGTAGATTCTAAAGATTTACAATGGTACATTCCACGAAAGAAAATAAATGCCGTAGTACTTCTCAATTCCTTTATTGCCCGCGACGGTAAAAACCTGGAAGGCTGGGAACCTGTGAATATCTATTATCAGCGTTTGAAAAAAGCATTGATACATTATTACAACATCGATAAAGATGGAGGCTGGACCAAGATTACGGCAGATAAACTCAAAAAATACAAGCCAGGAGATTCTGATCTTGTCATTAAACAAGTGAAGCAACGTTTGCAGATTTCAAACGATGAAAAAATTATAGATACTTCCATCTATTACTCAACGGAACTGATGCCATTAATAAAACAGGAACAAAAAAGTTTTGGCCTTAAACCGGATGGAGTTATTACCACCGCACTTATTAATGAATTAAATGTGCCTGTAAAAACCAGGATCAGGCAGTTACTCATAAACCTCGAGCGAATGAGGTGGATACCACAATTGCCCCCGGGAAATATCATTCTTGTAAACATTCCTGAATTCAGGCTTCATGTGTTTGACAGTTCTAAAAAGATTTTCAGTATAAATATCGTTGTAGGCAAAGAGGCGCATAGTACCGTAATTTTTACAGATCAATTAAAATATGTGGTTTTTAGCCCTTACTGGAACGTGCCACCCAGCATTGTGCGAAATGAAATACTGCCAGCGATAAAAAGAAACCGCAACTATCTTTCCAAAATGAATATGGAGCAGACCGGCGTCAGCAATGGATTGCCCATAATTAGGCAAAAGCCTGGCGGAGCAAATGCGCTCGGAAAAGTGAAATTTATTTTTCCCAATAGCTACAATATTTACTTTCACGACACACCGTCGAAATCTCTTTTCGATGAAGCAAGGAGGGCTTTCAGTCATGGATGCATACGGCTTGCAGAGCCGGCAAAACTCGCGGAGTATCTTTTACGCGGTCGACCGGAATGGACTCCTGAAAAGATTAAAGAGGCAATGTCTGCTTCCAAAGAAAAATGGGTGACGCTTAACAAACCAGTGCCTGTGTTTATTTCCTATTTTACGGCATGGGTGGATAGTGAAGGCTTGTTAAACTTCAGAGACGATATTTATGGTCATGATACTGTGCTTGCAAAACATTTATTTGAATAGCTGCAGGTAATTTGGGAAATTTTATCCTGATATTTGGCTTCTGTTAGCAGGCTTCTGTTATTAATACTCCGCAAACAATTCGTCTTTATAACACCAAAACCATCGCTCCCGGGGTTGTGCAGATATTATAACCGGATGAGCAGTTTTATGATAGTGTTTGGTCATGTGTTTATTGGGAGACTGATCGCAACATAAGGTTGCGCCACATGTTTGGCAGGTGCGAAGATGAACCCAATCGCTTCCAATTTTCATGCATTCTTCACATACAAATTCTTTTGCAAGCTTTAAATCTTTTATTTCCTGTATATGAATGCAGCTTTCTTCAGCCATATCTTTTATTTATTTTGAGTTGACGAAATAGAGCCATTTTTCAAAAATAGGGCAATTCTTTTTTGTTGAAAAAAATAGGGCTGTGTTCCAAAATTGTCTACTAATCTTAAATCTATTGACCAAATTGGATAAAAAAGCTGCTATTTGGAATGATATATCTATTGATATCAAATTCTGAAAAAATAGATTTGTGGTGTATGTTTATAAATTTAATTTGACAAAGAATTCTTAAACATTACCCATTTATTCTTTTTTGAAAATATAAAAGGGAAATTTATATGAATAATTAATTTCTTATTATCTATGGCAACAAAATTTCAAAGATTTTTTCGAAAGGGCTTTGTAAAGTTGTCTTTGATAATAATTGTCATTTTAGCCATTGCTACTACCTGTCTGTATATCTGGTTTATTCATAATGCTAATGGCCTTTTGATTGATTTAGTAAATAAGAAATCGGGAGGCAAACTGAAGCTCGAACTATCTCGCGTTAATTTTAATTTCCTTTCCAGCGAGGTAAAAGTTCATAAAGCAAGAATCACAAGTACTGCTGAAGATAAAACAAGCATCGCCTACCGTGTAAGTTTTCAAAAGGTAACTTTCAGTACAAATTCCTTGTGGTCGGCGTTCTTCAATAACACGCTGCAGATAAAAAAAGTAAAATTATATGATCCCGTGATTGAAGTATTCAGCAGGCGTAAGGATAGCACCACTGAAGCAAAAAATGAGCTTTCACTGGGAACGGAACTCGGCAAATTATACCACTCTGCAGAGGATGCGATTATTTCTCTAAATACTCATTCCATTTCTCTTATTAATGCCAGGCTTATTCTTTATAATACCCCGGACTCAAAGAAGAAACCTCTTGTTTTTTCTAATATTTATTTTTCACTGAAGAAGCTTAATAAAAATCCCGGCTCGGAAGAAAAATATGTAAACAATAATAATATCACTTTCAGTTCCTCTAACCAGGCTATCGCGTTTACCGATGGTATTCACCAGCTATTGTTTAAACAGCTCGTAGTACAAAAAGGAAGAAATATCATTTTGGATAGCTGTACCATCATCGCTTTGCCAACGCAGCGATCGCATAGCAGCTACAATATTCATTTTAGAAAACTGGCATTAATAGGAGTTGATTTTAATGCATTGTACAAGTTGAACCTTATAAAAACAGATTCGGTTTATTGCGAAGAACCGATAATAGATTTAACCTTGAATAGTTCAGTTGCCGATAGCAACAACAAGACTAGTAAAGGACTGCCCGATCCAAATAAAATTTTAAGAGAGTTTGCCGGTGATTTGGATCTTGGATTTCTCGGCGTTATGAATGCTGATATCCATTTAAATATTACAGGCCGAAAAAGACAGTCGAATATCCATTCCGGCAAAGTCAATTTCCAAATTAAAAATCTCAGGATAAACCCGGATTCCTCGAAACTAATAACGATGAGTGTTTTCAACATGCTTATTAAAGGCTACCATCTTTATAATAAGGATAGCAGTTGTATATATTCTTTCGATAGTATTCGTTTCGCAAACGATAAACTTGTACTCAATAATTTTTCGGTTCATACAACTTCGGGTGTTAATAAAATAAGAAGTTTCCGGGATTACAGCATGCCATATTTTGAATTGCTTGGCGTGGATTGGCCTGAATTAATTTTTGATCAGAATTTAAAAGCTGACCAAGCTGTGCTGCGTGATCCTACCATAAATTACAAGAAAACTGCGGGAGTACAGATCACAAAGAAATCTTTATTGCTTACTTCTCATCGCAGCTTCGATGACCTTATGGATATAGGAAGGCTCAGTATTATTAATGGCAACGTAAACCTGGAGTTTGGAGAAAATAAATCACTGCAACTACAGGGATTTAGCCTAAGCTTTTTGGGTGATAATATTTCAGACTATAAGCACGTAAGGTTTCAAAAAGATATTGAATCTCTTTTCTTTGAGAAGGGCTATTTGGAAGTTGGAGATATTAATGCCACCTTAAAAAACATATCTTTTAAAACCAATGATAAGATCCATGTAGAGCAACTAACTATTAGTGACGATAAAAGCGGCGTTGATTCAAAACTTAATGATATCTCATTAAAGAATATTTATTCCGACGAAAATAGCGGCAATATAGTGTTAGATGGATTGCAATGGAATAACGGAGTCATCACAATAAAATCGTCACCTCACACGAAATCGCCCCCTAAAAAAACTTCCCTCTTTTTTAAAGATGTATATGGAAACAATACGCAGTTTACCTATAGCAGGGATTCGGTTACATGCGATGCCTTTATAAAAAATATCCAGGTAACATCTATTCAAAAAATTAACACGGAACCAATAGAAATAAAAGGAGTTAAGATGAATGGAAACCAATTAAGTTTTTCAAATGCCGCAATTAAGATGGCTTCTGAAAATTTTATGTTGGCCGACAATTCGCAGGAATTTACAAACACCCATTTTGAAAATAAAAACCATAAAGGAATCCTTGTTATGGATATCCCTTCCGTGCGGTTAATAAATAATACAAATACGCTTTTTACCAAAGAGCTTAATTTCAAAAATATTCTTTTGACTTCCCCGGTTATTGATTTTAAAAAACAAATTAGTTTATCGTCGGCTTCACCCAAAGATGCTCAAAAAACTTCTATCAATATAGACCACATTACAATGCAGGAGCCTGCAATAAATGTGCGATTGGGAGAGGATGTATCAGAAAAGAAAATTTTTCTATCACGCTCAAAAGGAAGTGAAATAAAAGCCGGCGGAATTAAAATTTCATCTGCAGGGATCAATATTGCAGAGCTTGTAATAAAAGCCCAGAAGGCTGCGATGAAAGGGGCGGAAAGAGATTTGAGTGTCGACAACAATTTCGATGCAAACGTGTCGAAAATAAATATTCTGAAAAGTGGCGATAGTACGATATGGAATGCAATACTCAACAAGTTGTATTTAAAAAATTCAGAAGGTTTTACGTTTCACATAAAAGAAAATAAACTTTACTTAAAAGATATAAGCATTGGGAATTTCGAGCTTTCATCAGGTTCTGTTTCGAATATAAACAAGTTGCTAAGCTCCAATAAATCTGCAGTGGTAAGTACATCCGCAGCAAAATATATGACAAAGGCTTCATCAGTGCAAATCAGCAATGCAAGCTTTGACGCCGGCCAACAATTATTAAAACTTGATTCATTTTCAATTGAGCCGCTTGTTTCACGCGATTTATTTAATGCGTCACATCCTTATCAGATCGATTATATAAAATTCCATTCCGGCAGTACAAAATTATATGGATTTGATTTGATTAAATATGTTGAGAAGAATTCCGTCTCTATTCAAAAGGCCAGTCTCAGCCAGCCAACAATATCGGTTTACCGGGACAAACTTCCGCCATTTTTGGAGGGGGTAAAAAAGAGTTTATTTACGGAGCAAATTAAAAGCATTCCTTTTCCTGTTTCAATAAATCAAATACTTATCAATGATGGGAAAGTGACCTACACGGAAAAGAATGAAAAAAACAGGCTTGAGGGTACCCTGCTACTCAATAGTCTAAACGGAAATATTTTGAACATTAAAAATTATAGCAACCTAGCTACCGATTCTTTATCAATTGTTTTGGCCGGCCGAATGCTTGACAAGGCGCCTTTCGAAATGAAATTAAATCAATCCTATACGGACAAGTTGCAGGGATTTACGATGGCTCTTAATCTTGAACCGGCACCCTTTAACTTTCTAAATCCTTTGATGGCGCCTCTTTCCAATGTAAAGTTTACTTCCGGCAATATAGATAAACTTGAAATGCATGCTGTAGGAAATGATAATTCAACGCAGGGTGACATGAAATTTTATTACCATGATTTACACATCCAGTTATTAAAAGAAGGGGGTGTTGAAAAAACAGCATTCATAAAAAGAAGGGAAAGTGACCTTGTAAATTTTTTCTTTTTGAAAAATAATAATACATCAAGAACAGGTCTCATTTATTTCAAAAGATTAAAGGATCGTTCTTTTTTCAACTACATAAATAGAATAATTTTCAGCGGCCTTGTCACAAGCACCGGGGCGAAGAATAACAGCCGCTATATAAAGCAACTTAAGAAAGATACTGCGGCAAACCAGGGACCATAAGCTGTATCAAATACATTTAATAAAACCAGCTAAACACTACTTTGAATAAGCTTTCAACTTCTGTTTTGATGTACCCAATCCATCTATGCCTAATTCCATCACATCACCGTCTTTTAAATAAACAGGCGGCTTCATACCAAGCCCAACACCCGCGGGAGTACCCGTAGAAATGATATCGCCCGGAAGCAGCGACATAAATTGACTTAGGTAAGAAACAATAAAAGGTATGTTGAAAATTAAATTTGATGTGTTGCCATCCTGCATTGTTTCACCATTGAGTGTTAGCCATAGGCGCAGGTTATTCAAGTCGGATATTTCGTCTTTGGTCGCCATAAAAGGGCCTAGCGGCGCAAAGGTATCGCAGCTTTTCCCCTTCACCCATTGCCCATTTCTTTCTATTTGAAATTCACGTTCGCTAAGATCATTGTGCAAGCAATAGCCGGCCACATAATCCAACGCCCCTGACTCATCCACATAAGATGCTTTTTTAGCGATTACCACAGCGAGCTCAACTTCCCAATCCGTTTTCTTTGAATTCTTCGGAATAATTACATCGTCGTAAGGGCCGCACAATGCAGAGGTTGCTTTGAAAAAAATAATCGGTTCAGTGGGTGTATTGGCGCCAGTCTCTTTAGCATGGTCTGCGTAGTTGAGGCCGATGCAAATAATTTTTGAAGGCCGCGCTACCGGGCTTCCCAACCTCGTATCTTTCGAAACTTTTGGCAGTTTGTGTTTATTGGATTCAATAAATTTTTTTAAGCGGATCAATCCTTCCGTCTCAAAAAACTGTTCACCATAATCCTCACCAAATCCTGACGTGTCGTAGAATTCATCATCTATAATGACTCCGGTTTTTTCTTTTTTAATTTCACCAAATCGAATAAGCTTCATGATATTTTTTTTAAATTATTTTTTTAACTGCTAAGATTAACTGCGCCCCCGTCAACCAGGTAATCGCTGCCTGTAATAAAAGATGCTTCATCAGAACATAAAAATAAAACAAGGTTGGCTATTTCTGCAGGTGCGCCCATTCGCCCTATCGGCTGACTCTTCGATAACTTTTCAAAAATCTCTCCTTCCTTGCCCGGATAATTTTTTTTGATAAAATCATCCACGAAAGGTGTATGTACCCGGGCAGGAGAAATACAGTTGCAACGAATACCATTATTGATATAATCACGCGCCACTGATAACGTCATTGCATACACGGCTCCCTTGGTCATAGAGTAAGCAAAGCGATCCTGCAAACCCACATGATTCGCTATTGAAGCAAGGTTGAGGATAACACCGCTTTTATTTTTATTCATTATTGTCACGGCAGCTTGCATGCAATTATAAACACCTTTTACATTTACATTAAATACGCGGTCAAAATCTGCTTCCGCAGTACTTAATAAATTTCCAATGTGAGAGACACCTGCGCTGTTAACTAAAATATCAACTTTATCCATTTTGCCAAAGATGTCTTTCACCTGCTGCTGATTAGAAACATTGCATACGTACATAAATGCATCGCCGCCATTATTCTTTATTTCAGCAACCGTTGCATTGCATGCTTCTTCAACCAGGTCCAAAACACACACCCTTGCCCCCTGCTTTGCAAACAAGAGCGCAACCGCCTTGCCAATTCCGCTGCCGCTGCCGGTAACCACCGCTATTTTTCCTTTTAAACCAAACATATATTTATAAAATTATTAAAAGCATTTTTATCGGTCGGTTTAAAAAAGGTATTTTCCATTAAACCAAGAAGGTTTTTTCAGAGGCACTTTAAATCAAAACTCTCAAAGAAAACCTTCTTGGTTTTGGCGAACTTCTGAATAACTTAAATTAAGTTTCACGGCCCCTCTCCGCCGCGGCGGAGAGGGGGTTGGGGGTGAGGCACTATTCAGAAATCAGTGAGTTCAAATATATTGTCCATCAATTTCCATTTCTCGCCCTCTGAACTCCCTGGCAAAGGTTGCTGGTATTTCCACATCAGTTTTTCCCATTCCTGCACTTTTGCATTCTCGGAATCTGCCTTTTGCTTTTTTTCAAAACTAAAATTATCATTCACTTCCATTATCATAAATAATCTGTTCTCAAAACGATAAATCTGCATATTATCAATACCGGCATCTTTAATTGATCTAATAATTTCCGGCGATACTTTTTTATGGTGCTCTTCATATTGCCGAATTAGCTCAGGATCATTTTTTAGGTCAAGTGTTAAATAATATCTTTTCATATTCAGGCTTTTACTTTATAACCAAATACTCCAAACAGAAATACAAAGACGAAACAAATTAAAGGAACAATATATGAAAATGGTGTTGAGTAAGACGTTGCAAGTGTGCCCATCACCACGGGCACCAAAGCGCCGCCGACGATTGACATGATAATATAGGATGCTCCCTTTTTTGTGTATGATCCCAGGTTCTTTACGCCTAGTGCAAATATGGTTGGAAACATGATCGATTCAAAAAAGAAAATAGCCATAAGTGAATAAACAGAAATGATTCCCGGTGCAACAACTACAACAAAACAGAGTGCTATATTAATAAGTGCATATAACGCAAGCAGTTTATTTGGAGCAATAATTTTCATAAGAGCGGTTCCTGCAAATCTTCCAATAGTAAATAACACAAGGCTTCCCGAAAGAAGATAGGAAGCCCGTTCGTTGTTAATGCCAACATTTTTTTCAGTACAATAATTTATAAAAAGTGCGGCAATTCCTACCTGCGCAGCAACATAAAAAAATTGCGCTACAATTGCCCATACGAAATGGGTATGCTGAAATAGTTTTTTCCCAACATGGCCTTCTTCATTTATTACCAGTTCCTCTTCTTTAACCTCCGGCATGGACGTTTTGAAAAATAAAAATGCAACTATTAACACAATCGCTGCAATAGCTATGTAAACATATTTTACCGTATCTAATTGGGAAGCTCCTTCATTAACTTGAGTCCCAAAAAATAATGCCCCCCCGATGATAGGTCCCAAAAATGATCCAACACCATTGAAGCTTTGAGCAAGGTTCAGGCGAAATTCCGATGTTTCAGGTTTTCCAAGAACAGTTATATATGGATTGGCAGCAGTTTCTAAAAATGCCAATCCGCTGGCTAAAACAAACAACGCCAAAAGAAAAAAGGTGAAGTTTTCGTATTGAGCTGCCGGGTAAAAGAGAAGCGCTCCGGAGGCGTATAAAAATAACCCGGTGATGATTCCTTTTTTATAACCGGCTTTTTGTATGAAATAACCCGCGGGCAATGCAACCAGGAAATAAGCGCCGAAATAAGCGGCCTGTAATAAAGTAGACCGCTGCTTGGTAATGTTTAGCGTTTCCTGGAAATGTTTGTTTAAAACATCCAGTAGCCCATAAGCAAGCCCCCACAATAAAAACAAAGAAGTAACCAGGATGATTGGCAATAAGTAATTTTTATTATTCATATCACAATAGTTCTGGCAATCGTTTAAAATTTTAAAATTGCATTTGGGCAGCCAATATAGGTATAACTATAAAATATTTTGAAAACCTCGCAGCCAATCACAAATAAAAATAGGGAAACCAGTTTGCTATATTACCCAAAAATGCTCATCCATTCAAAAATAAAAAGATGGAGCTAAAGTTCAGTATCTCTACAAAATCCGGTGTTTACTTTGAACAGCGTTTATTTCGGAATATTTTGGACTCCGATGTAACTTACCTAAATGGCAATAGTGTTATGGCTAATTTGATTTTTTAACAATAAAATTTTCATCAACAATTTATAAATCATCATGAAACAATCAATCACGGCTCTATGTATTTTTAGCATAGCAAGCTGGTTTTGTAATACAGTCTCCGGCCAGTCAGCAAGTGGCTACCACATCGCCAAAACATTTCATATAGCCAGCCCCGGCGGATGGGACTATCCTGCAGCAGATGCGGGCTCCAATAAATTATATCTTTCGCATGGTACACAGGTTAATATCCTCGATAAAGAAACGGGCGATTCGGTTGGAGTTATTTCGAATACAACAGGTGTGCATGGTATCGCTTTTGTGCATTCATTAGGCAAAGGATATACAAGTAACGGCAGGCTTAATAATGTTACGGTTTTCGATCTTGCAAGCGGTAATGTTTTAAAACAAATTGCCACCGGTAAAAATCCGGATTGGGTATTTTATGAACCTTTTTCAAAAAAAATAATTACCAGCAATCACTCCGGCGGCGACCTTTCAGTGATTGATCCGGCAAGCGATGAGGTTGTTGCAACAATACCGGTAATCGGAAATGCGGTTGAAACCATAATGTCGGATAACGCAGGGAAAATATTTGTAAGCGCCGAGGATAAAAGTGAAATAGTTGTGGTAGATATAACAAAGCTCGCTGTAACCGATCACTGGCCACTATCACCGGGAGAAGGCCCCACAGGCCTGGCTATTGATGTAGAAACAAAAAGATTATTTTCCGGATGTGATAAATTATTGATCGTGATGGACGCAACTAACGGAAAGATCATTGATAAATTACCTATTGGCGATGGATGCGATGGTGTTGCATTTGATCCAGAGACTAAAATGGTTTTTACCGCAAATGGTGAAGGCACTATGACAGTTATTAAAGAAGTATCTGCCAATGAATTTAAGGTAATCGATAATGTCCCTACCAAGAGAGGTGCAAGAACCATTACAATAGATGAAAAAACGCATACGCTCTTTTTGCCAACAGGAGATTATGAGCCTTTGCCCGCAAATGCACCGAAAGGAACAAGACCGAAAATAGTACCGGGATCTTTCCAGGTATTGGTTTTGAAAAAATAAAAGAGTTTGCCAGGCTATTGTGTTTCCCACTAAGACACAAAATACACAAGGAATCTTCTTACACTTGATGGACGAGTTTGATAGTTGATCGTGGTATTCTACTTTGATGAAGTCTCTATACTATAAAAATCAAATAGTTTTTCATAGCTGTTTGGCGGCAAAGAAGGCAAGCTATTAAAAGGTTGATCAATTTTTAATGCAGCGCCCTTTTTTGTCATGTATAAAATGTATGCGTGAAAACGGTGTCATGTAAAGATGATCGAAAAATTTTTCCATTAAATTAAATGGGGTTCGTCCGGCAAATGTTATTGAATCCTGCAAAACAGTTGGCATTGCAATAATGCTGACTTGGTCGCAGGAACTCATTCAATTTGCGCTCTTATGGTGTATTATAGCTTCCGGTTATTTCCATTTCCATGTTGCAGATTCGTAACATCTTAAAATTTGTTGCATTTTTTATCAATACATAATAGGTTATTTCGCCTTGCAACCATGGCTGGATAACCTCATCAACTTTCGCAATCGCATGATCCGGGAAAGCATCTTTTATCATTCTTGTCATGTTTGCCGGCATTTTATTTTCGCCATACGTTCTCAAACTGTAAAGGTGTGAACCGTTGTCGCCATAGAATATCATGGTTTTTATTGAATCTTTCATAAAGGCCACAACATAGCCACCATCGTTTGCACGGCGCCACGCAACATCTGTAGCATCATTAAATCTAAACTCATGAATAAACGACCTTACGGCTCTCGCCGGAATTTCATTCCTAAACATTTGTGTTGTATTTAGAGAAGTTGCAGATCGATAGCCCGACACCATTCTTTCACCGGTCTTTAGCCTTATCCCCGTAAAGCCCCTGGTAGTATTGCACGAAAATAAATTGACAAGAATGCCGGCATACAAAAAGTTTGCAGCGAGCGAAAAAAGCATCTTTTTCATTTTATAACAGAGTTTGATTTTATAAAAATAAGACTGGTGATTAGTTAGTGTAACACCGTGTCTACTGTATAAAATTATTCTGTTGATCAGGCGAAAACTACCCTAAATGTATGGCTGACGCTTTCGGTAAATGATTGTATTGTTCTGTTAAATAAATGGAGTATAAAAAGAATCAAAGCTAACGTGAGGACAATCTATTCAGAAGGCTTTCCTTACGGCTTCTTGAAACATCAACAGACGAGCCATCGCTCATAACAAGATAACCACCTTCACCCCTTACATATTTTTCTATTTCATTAATATTAACAATATGAGAATTATGTACTCTTGCAAAGGAATGGTCTTCCAGCATTTCTTCAACTTCTTTAAGGATGCGTGAAACAACGATTTTCTTTTTATTCTTTAGAAAGAAGATGGTGTAGTTACCGTCGGATTCACAACTGATGATTGAATCGGCAGGTATCATTTGAAGCCCTTCCATTGTTGGCAAAGCAATTTTGCTAATCGCCGTGGAAGGCTGGTATAATTTTTTAAAAAGAATATCTATTTGCTGGGGCAGCGGGTGCGATTGCCGTTGTACAACTTTTTGCACTGCCTTTTGCAGTTCTTCGCGATCAATAGGTTTTAATAAATAATCCAGTGCGCTAAAATGAAAAGCTTTAATTGCATATTGGTCGTAACTCGTAGTGAAGATGAGTTCAAAATTTATTTCATGCAACTCTTCCAGTAATTCAAAGCCATTCATTTGAGGCATTTCAATATCAAGAAAAAGAATTTGCGGCGGCATTGCTTTAATGGCTGATAAAGCTCTAGCTCCGGAATGAAAAACGCCTGCAATTTCTATTTGAGGACAATAGCGTTTTAAAAGTGTCATTAAAGTTTGACAACAGTTAGGCTCATCATCCACAATAACCGCATTGATCATTAGTTATTATTTTTGTTTTCCGCTTTTAAAAGATTGCCTGCCGGCGTATTGCTGGTTTTAATTTTTAAAGACACTACAGTTCCTGCCGGATTCCCCCGATCATCTTCCAGGTCTTTTATATCAAAAAAGCACTGGCCGTTCAAATCATGGTTCAGCAGTGTCATACGGTTCTTTGTAATATCTATCCCCATTGATTTATTTTTTTCGACAGATTTACTTTTGAGGAGAGCGGCATTTTTGCAGCCAACTCCATTGTCGATGATCGTGCAATTCAATATCTTGTTGTCAAGATGCAGATCAACGATCAATTCTCCAAATCCTTTTTTATTCATCAGGCCATGCCAGATCGCATTTTCAACAAAGGGTTGCAGCAACATCGGTGGAATAAAAAGCGACAGTGCGTCAATCGAATCGTCACATTTTATTTCGTAACGGAAATTGTCCTGGAACCGCAGGTTTTCCATATGCAAATACAAACCTAATGTTTCCAATTCTTCATCAAGAGATATAAGTTGTTTTTGCGAGTTATTTAGAACCATCCTGATTAAACGTGAAAACCTAGTAAGATAATCAGCCGCAGTTTCAGCTTCATTTTTGAGAATAAATCCGTTGATAGCATTTAAGCAATTGAAAATAAAATGAGGATTCATCTGAGCCCGTAACGCCTGCATTTCAAGCGTTGTCGCCTGTCTTTGAAGATCGGCCTGTTCTTGTTCGCTTTCCAGTTTTTGTATTTTCAGTTCATTCTCCGCCAGTTCCCTGCGATGCCTTTCGCTTTTACGTTTTAATAGAATGTTTCTAAATACCAGCCCACCTAATAGTAATAAAATAAATATACCGGCAACAAGAATTTTTCTTTGCTGTTTAGTCTGCTTCAACTGCTCCTGCTGCAATTTTGTTTTTACATTCAGTAAATTAATTCTTGATTCTGCTTCCTCCCTCTCCCACTTTGTCATATAGAAAGCTAATTTTTGCTGGGATAGATCACGGTCAATAGAATCTTTTATCGTTGTATATTTTTGAAGATGCACAAAGGCACTATCGGTTTTTTGCGAATGTTCAAAAATCTGGTAAAGCAGGAAATGAGCATGTCTTATCATTTGTTTTGCCCCCGTCTTATTCGCGATTTGAGAAAGAGCTTGGGCATTTTTTAAAGCCTCTTTGTAATTACGGTTTTCCTTATATGTTTTGCTTAAGTATAAAAATACCTTCATCACCTGGTTTCTGTCGTTCGCTTGTGTGCTTAAATGTAAGGCCTGGTTAAAAAACACCAAAGCGGTATCAAAATGTTTTTGGGTAAGATGGAGATTACCCAACGATTCATATAATTTAATAAGCGGTCCGGGTCCCCTTGCTTTCGCATAATCAGAAAATTGATTGTAGTAATATAAAGCTGAGTCAAAGTTTTTTTTACGGGAATATATTCCGCCCATGCTCAGGTATCGCCACTTTTGTTCATTGTCATTGATTGGTGGTGGCATTTTAAGAAAATATTTGTCCGCCATCTCATCATCTCCGATAGCAGCATAAAGTGCACTTAAGCCTTCATAGTCCACCTTGCCTGAAAGATCATTGTATTTGAAAGAATATTCGAGTGATTTTGCATACTGCCCACTTTCAAATTCCGTCATTCTCATGCAATGATAAGTACCAAGAAGATTGATGGTATCGCCTGCTTTTTTAAAAAGCTGCTCCGCCTTTTCAAAAGCATTCATGGCTTCGAAAAATTTACTTACTACCCATTTAGAAATACCCAATGCCCCCCAGGCCCAGGCAATTTGTAGCTCGTCATTTGTTTTTATATAGAGTGCAAGAGACTTACTAAAATACTTTTCAGCAGATGGCAGATTGGTTATAAGGATACATTCATTTCTTCCCATGTTTCTATAGCTCTTCGCCTGGCCTTTTATGTAGTTGATTTTCCCAGCTTCTTCCAAAGCCTGTCTTGCATATATACTGGAAGTGTCTGTTAAAAATGAAAGATGTAACTCACTCAGGTCATTTAGGCAATCTATTCTCGCGGAATCCCGTAGCGCAGGTAATTTCTTTTCGAGCCTGTCAATTTTACCACGAACATCCTTTTGATCAAAAGCATAAAAATTTTGATAGTCCTGGCAGAATGAACAGAAATTGATCGCCATGAGAAAAAGGCCTATCGTTACAATTTTATACATATCCACTTCGTCAAAAAAGAATTAAATGATAATTAAGGTAAATAAAACAATACGACAACATAAGTTCATTTAAAACTATGTATTCTACTTTACTTTTTGTATGCAGCAAAGGGCTTCCCATCTAACTTCTACATTCATTCCAACTGCATAGTTCATCAAGATTATTCCACAATTCCACGATAAGATAAAAAAAGCTATTCAATACGAGAAGGCATTTTAAAGCTAAAGCCGCAAATATTATGAATCAAGCTAAAAGATATAGTTGGTAAAAAATAAAAATAACCGGTGGGAACCAGCAAATAATCTGCGTATAACACAAGCCTCAAATTAATAACCCGCCCGTTGATATTTATGTTTTCCGTCAGGCT
The DNA here is from genome assembly GCA_040007435.1 of Ginsengibacter sp. GTDB lineage: Bacteria > Bacteroidota > Bacteroidia > Chitinophagales > Chitinophagaceae > Ginsengibacter. The sequence goes on from JBDTUZ010000050.1 coordinate 24,430, forward strand.
TAATGAGTTTGCGCATAATCTTTTGCACATTGTATACTTTCAAATTCCGTCGTTCTCATGCATAAACCACTGCCAAGAAGGTTAACGGTATCGCTTACTTTTTTGAGAAAGCTGTTACGCTTTTTCAAAAGCATTAATGGCTTCGGGAAATTTACTCACTGCCTATTAAAAGCCCCATATCTCCTGCTGACCATAGTCAATTGTCAATATTTGTCCAGCTATCTTTGAGCTTTTGTGGTATCATAGTGCCATTGCAGGCAAAGTGCATTTATGCATCTTAAATCTAATCAATACCCGAAAGTCAATCAAATGAGTTGAGTTGATATTATCATCTATTGAAATCAAACTTTTACTCCTTCACCCCTGCAACTCCATGTTCAATCTCGTCTCCTCCAAATCGAGTTCTCTTTCTATTTTACGAACGATCTCTTCGCTTACTTTTCCTTCGCGGGTTAACTGCAACAGCCACCTGCGTTCTACCGATAAAATATCTAATTCCAGTTTTGAATATTCATTAAACACTTCGTTCCCGGCATCGGTATATTTTTCGTTTTTAAAATAATCTCCAGGTAATTCTGTTCGTTGAATTCTTTCGTATTTGGTATCGTATTTTCTTTTCAGGTTAGTTAAAAATTCTTCTTTAACCGATGAAAGATTTTGCCCGATATGCGTGATGGTGTTCTCAAGAATTACCGAGCGTGTTTCATATTCCTCTGCCACCAACGAATGGGCTGGCAATTTCAGTCGCCGTATAATTGGCGGCAAATTATGCCCAAGCAAAACCAATGTTGTAAGTATTACACAAAAAGTAAGATAGATGATAAGATCACGCTCGGGAAAAGGGCTGCCATCAGGTAAAAGATTAGGCAGCGCCAAAGCGGCTGCCAGTGATACTACGCCACGGATACCAGCAAACCCAAATACCCACATATTGCCACGATTAAAAGATTCTGTTTCCCTGATGCGCTTACTTAGTACACGTGGCAACAGCGCCGCAGGAACCGCAAAAACAAAACGACAAATAATTACCACGAGGCTTACAAATAATCCATAAATAATTAATTCACGCACGGAATATCCTGTAATTCCTTTCATTACTATTTTTAATTGCAAACCAATAAGTATAAAAATTAGCCCGTTCAGAATAAAGGAAATTACATCCCACACCGCATAAATTGTGATGCGCGACTTGTTGGTAATAATGGATTCAGAATTATAAGATAAGTACAAGCCGGTACAAACTACCGCAAGCACGCCCGAGATTTCCAGTTCTTCAGCGATAAGATAAGAGGTGAAGGGAATAATGAAAGTGATGGTCGTTTGAATAACACTATCAACACAAATTCTTTTTAAAATTACTCGCGCGATATATCCAATCAAAAGCCCTGTCGCAATGCTTCCCGCAATTACGATCAAAAAATTTAATCCTGCTTTCCAGAAAATAAAGTTGCCCGCCATCACGGCGCTTATCGCATATTTGTAAGCGACCAATCCGCTTGCATCATTTACCAGGCTTTCTCCCTCAAGTATAGTAACTATTCTTGGCGATAAGTGCAGTTTTTTTGTTATGGACGTCGCAGCCACAGCATCGGTTGGTGAAACTATGGCGCCTAAAAGAAATCCGAGTGGCCAACTGATACCCGGTATAAAATAATGTGCAGCAATTCCCACCATCAAAGTTGTAAAGAACACAAGCACGAATGCTGATAATAGAATAGGCCTTTTAAATTTTTTAAAATTATGCCAGTTCGTTTTCCATGCGGATTCATATAATAATGGTGGCAAAAAAATAAGGAATACAATCTCCGGCCGCAGTGTGATCGCAGGCAAACCGGGAATAACACTGATCAACAGCCCTGTCAAAACAAGGATAATAGGAAAGGGCAAATTATATTTATTGCTTACACCTGCAAGAAAAGTAACACCAAATAATAGCGTGGTTACTAAAATGACATAATTCATATCGGCAAGTATTATATGGTATAAGTAAATTTTTTCTATCTGCTTTGTTCGCCGCCAGTTACCTGTATAAAACCAAATCTAAAGATAAGGCCATGATACAAAATTAAATGTACGTCCATATTACTTTTTGACTTTGGATATCCCGTTTGCACGCTAAAGTTATTTTTAAAAGAGGTGCATGATATGCTACTTTTATAAATATTTTTTAAAGCAGGTGCTGAAATCAAAATTTTAATAATTATGAAACAAGGTTTATTAATAGATATGGATGGTGTTATATATGGCGGTGATGAAATGATTCATGGCGCAGATGAATTTATTGCTTACCTATTGAAAAATAGTATCCCGTTTTTATTTATGACTAATAACAGCCAGCGGACCAAACTTGAAGTGGTACGTAAATTAAAAAAGCTGGGCATTACCGTAACGGAAGATCATGTATATACAAGCGCAATTGCTACCGGGCAATTTCTTGCGGCCCAGGCGCCTAGAGGGACCGTATATGTTTTGGGCGAGGGTGGATTGCTAACGAGCCTTCACGATAACGGGTTGACCCTCGTTGATTCTGAACCTGATTTTGTGGTATTGGGAGAAGGAAGAAATTTCACGCTTGAGATGGTGCAGAGAGCAGTGGACATGATTCTCGGTGGCGCAAAATTTATTACTACCAACAGGGATCCTTCACCAAAAAAACCGGGATGGAACAACCTGGGTATTGCAGCAACCACTGCCATGATCGAGGAAGCTACGGGCATTAAAGCTTTCCCGATTGGAAAGCCTAGCCCCGTGATGATGCGGTCTGCACGCAAGACCCTTAATCTTGAAACAGCAGATACAACAGTGATTGGAGATACCATGGATACCGATATACAGGGCGGTGTGCAGATGGGTTACAAAACTATTCTTGTTTTATCGGGCATTACAAAAAAAGAAGAATTAAACAACTACGCTTTTAAACCTGATATGATAGTAGGCTCAGTAAAGGATATTAAGTTTCCTTTGAAATGGTGGAAGAAATAAGTGAAATTTTTTGTTCAAAAAAAATTGAAATCTATTCGCTTAAAAGCAATAACGATAATTTGAATAACCAGGTGATTTATGTTGATGAACATCTGCCTGGCAAAATTTAAAAAGCTATATGTGGCATTTAAAAAATAAAAAGGTACTTATTACCGGTGGAACAAAAGGTATCGGCAAAGCTGCTGTTGAAGAATTTCTTTCATTAGGCGCAGAAGTTTTATTTACAGCAAGGGATGAAGAGGCAGTAAAAACGATGACCTCCGAACTTTTGAAAAAAGAAAATATTGCCATAACCGGGCTGGCGGCGGACAGCACAAAAGAGAAGGATAATACGGCCATAAAAACCTGGATTGAAAAAAATTGGGGCGTGCTCGATGTGCTGGTAAATAATGCGGGTACTAATATTAGAAAACGAAGTAATGATTACAGGAAAGATGAATATGATACGATAATGAACGTGAATATCGCTGCACCTTTTTTTCTTTCAAATTTATTATTTGATTTTTTAAAAAAGGCAGGCAACGCTTCCGTTATTAATGTTGCATCGGTAGCCGGATCTTTAGATGTAGGGTCAGGATCGCCATACGGAATTTCGAAAGCAGGGCTGATACAAATGTCAAGAAACCTCGCAGTAGAATGGGCACCTCACGGTATCAGGGTAAATTCAGTATCTCCCTGGTACACGGAAACACCGTTAACAGAAGCCGTTTTTCAAAACAAGGAAAGATTGGAAAAAATTATTAGCCGCACTCCCCTCGGGCGGGTAGCACAGCCTCGCGAGATAGCTGCTGCTATAGCTTTTTTAGCAATGCCTGCTTCATCCTACATCACAGGCGAAAATATAATCGTAGATGGTGGCATGATGGCAAGTGCATTCTAAGGTTGCATATTAGTTTATAGAAGCGGGGTATTAAATATTAAAACCTGCGATAATTGCAGGTTTTAATATTTTTTGATTTAATTTTTTTACCCTGAAATTCAGCGTTTGGTGGTATTGTCCTTCATGCTTGCTGCTTTCTTTACGAGCGATACAAATTCTTTACGGTAACCTTCTATATCATTTCCCAGCGAGGCGTTGGCCATTCTTAAAACCATGTCGTAAGTGCTGTTACCTTTGTATTCACTATTGCGTAGCAACATTGCAAAATCTGCCACTGATGTAGCAAAGCGAAAATTATCCGATGTATTTTCAATCTCAATTTTATCATCAATAACTGGATGAACGATCAGCTCACTCTTATCGCTACCGGGAGCTTTATAGCGAAATTTTACAGTCAGTATTTCACCATTGAAAGAAGAGACATTTTTGTTTTTATTATTTTGATATTTCAGCGGGTCAACATTTTTCAAAAATTCGGAATTTGCCCCCGCAGGAATTATTTCGTACAGAGCCGTTACAGTATGGCCGCTTCCGAGTTCGCCTGCATCTTTTTTATCATCATTGAAATCTTCTTTATTTAAAATACGATTCTCATAGCCTATCAACCTGTATCCGGCAACTTTCTCCGGATTAAATTCCAATTGAAGTTTTACATCTTTTGCGATAGTAAAAAGTGTTCCGCCAAATTCATTTACCAAAACTTTTTTGGCTTCATTGATGCCATCTATGTAGGCATGATTGCCATTGCCTTTATCAGCAAGTTGTTGCATTTTACTGTCTTTATAATTGCCCATGCCGTAACCGAGTACAGTAAGATAAATTCCCTGGTTGCGTTCTTTCTCGATTAGTCTTACCATATCGTCATCGCTGCTTGCACCCACATTAAAATCTCCGTCGGTGCAAAGAATGATGCGGTTGTTTCCTTCCTTCATAAGATTTTGCATGGCAGTTTTATAAGCAAGTTCAATACCGGCACCCCCTGCGGTAGAGCCACCGGCTTCCAATGCATCAATGGCGGTTTTAATTTTTGTTTTATTGGCGCCACTGGTGGCAGGGAGCACAAGCCCCGCATTCCCTGCATAAACAACTATAGAAATTTTGTCTTCTTCCCGAAGCTGGTCTGTAAGCATTTTCATCGATGCCTTTACAAGCGGCAATTTATTTTCATCCATCATGGAGCCGGAAACATCAATTAAGAAAACAAGATTAGATGCGGGCAAATTTTCAACGGGAATATTTTTTCCTTGTAGTCCAATAAGCACAAGTTTGTTGTCGGGGTTCCATGGGCAATCACTTATTTCTGTATTTATTGAAAAAGGATCTTTGCCTGTTGGTTGCGGATATTGATATTTGAAATAATTAATCATCTCCTCGGTACGCACAGCACCGGCAGGAGGCAATTGATTGCTGTTGAGATAGCGGCGCACATTGCTGTACGATGCAGCGTCAACATCTATAGAAAAAGTGGAAAGCGGATCATCGGAGACTTTGTGGAAGCCATTTTCAACAATGTTGGAGTATTCTTCGGTGTTATATTCCTGGTCCGCTCTACCGTTGTATTGACTAGTAGCTGGAGAGGAATAAAGCCCACTAACCTTTCTTTTCGCAGATCCATAACCTAGCGATTTATCTTGGGTTGGTAAACCAAGATCCGTTACCATAATTTCTTCTTCTTTCAAAGAGGAGTTCTGCAAAGTGCTTGTGCCTTGTTTCATAATTACATTGATTACAGTTCTCTTGTTAATTTTTACTTTTTGTGTTTGATAACCGGTCACGGAAAAAATAAGGTAAGCATCTTTCTCATTTACCGTTATTGAATAATTTCCATTTACATCAGCAGTAGTACTAGCTTTGCCGGCTCTCACACTTGCAACTACCGGGTTAGCATTTTCATCTTTGATATTTCCAGTAATCGTGATCTTTGTTTCTCCTCTGAATGCTACAATTAAGATGAATGCAGAGAGAAGTAATAAAATAATTTTTTTCATAAAAACAATTTTTAAGTGATGGGATACGGTAATTCATTTTTAGAATTACGGTTACGAAATATGATTTGTAGATTGGATGCAGGAACTTTAAGAATTACATAAATCGTAGTGGGAAATATTTAAATAACTTTATTTATTGGCATTTATAAAAAAAATATTATCTGCGGAAACTGACCAGGAACTTGTACAACAATACAGGGATAGTAGTGACATGGGAACGCTTGGTGAACTGTATAACCGATATATGGAGCTGGTTTATGGCGTATGCCTTAAGTATTTGAAAGAGCCTGAAGAAGCTAAAGACTGTGTGATCAATATTTTTGAAGAGCTTGTTATCAAGCTAAAAAAGTATGAAGTAGATAATTTCAAAGGCTGGCTTTACCAGCTTTCAAAAAATCATTGCCTGATGAAATTACGTGCCGATAAAAAAATTCCCACAAATATTGATTTGGATCTTGTGCATTTATCAGAAAATAATCATCTGGATATTGTGATGGAGAAAGAACAAAATCTAAATAGCATGGAATTTTGTATAGAGCAATTGTCAGGCGAACAAAAAACAGCGGTGCAATTATTTTACCTGCAGGAGAAATGTTATAAAGAAATTGCAGAAACAACGAACACAGATATCAATAAAGTAAGAAGCTTTATACAGAACGGAAGAAGGAATTTAAAAATATGCATGGAAAAACAGGCTTTGGAAAAAGCATAAGAGATGGAAGAAACAAATAAAAAATATACCGCCACCGATTTTGGACGCTATCACTCCGGTGAGATGCCGGCAGATGAAATGTATGCACTGGAAAAAGCCGCTGCTGAAGATCCGTTTCTTTCTGATGCGTTGGAAGGCTACGTTAATGCCCCCGATTTCAAAGAAGATATTTTAGAATTGAAATCACGTCTCGAAGAAAGAAAAAAAAAGAAAAATGTTTTTTCAATCTCATCAGTTACAGAAAATAAATGGTGGCGTATTGCTGCCTTATTTATTATCATCGTGGGAGTTGGTTTTCTATTTTACAGAATAAATTTTACAGACAAAGAAGATTCACTTGCCACGAATAAAATAAAATCTTTTCCAAAAAATAAAGATAGTGCTGTTACCTCTTTAGTAGATTCTGCGACAACAAATGGTGACATGGCATTTCAAAAACCGGAGAAATCCACATTCCCGGATAAAGACAAGGCTGCTTCTGCAGAACCGAAAGTGGAAAATAAAAAAGCCGATGACAACCGCGGTGAGGTTGCCATGCGTGCTGAGCCTGCCCCGTTAAAAAAATCTCCGCAAGAATTGGTGGCCAATAGTGCTCCCAAAAATTATGAAGACAAATCTGCCGACAGAGAAAATGAAAAGGAATATAAACTGAAAGGGAAAGTAACCGATGAAGCGGGAAAGCCAATTGCTATGGCGAGCGTGCATGATGGCGCCCGAAAAAAAACCGCGTTGACAGATACTACAGGAAATTTTGTACTATCATCCCCGGATAGTAACGCAACTGCATCTGTAGCCGCAGCAGGCTATGCTACAAAAAAAGTCACTCTTCTAAAAGATGAGCAGCCCACAATTGCAATGAATAAAAGTGATACCAATTTGAGTGAAGTAGTTGTAACCGGGGATGGACAGGAAAAGAAAAAAGAGAGAGCCTTATCAAGGGAGAACGCATTAAGTGGAAAAATAGCAGGGGTTGAAATAGCAACAAATGGAATCAGGCCTTTTCCAAAAAATGAAAAATTCGATCAATACCTTTCCGATAATATTCAACCGGTATTTAATGAAAATGGTGAGCGGGTTGCCGGGGAAGTTTTGCTTTCATTTGTTGTAAATAAAAAAGGAAAGCCGGAAAATATCAAAGTCGTAAAATCATCTTGCAAAGCTTGTGAGGAAGAAGCGATAAGGCTTTTAGAAAATGGGCCCGGTTGGGCTAATAAAAGTAACAAGCGGGGAACGGTGGCGATAAAATTTTGATCAACAAAAATTTCTTCTAAATGTTGATTGATTCAATAGCAAATAGACTGATATTGAAGTATAAAAAATTTTGAGATTACTGAACAATCAAATCTCCCAAAACCTTCAATTCCTTTCCTGCTATAATCGTGATCTTTCCACCATTACTAATCGTCTGCGATCCGTTTAAAATACAAACTCCTCCCTGTACCGGGCTTATTATTATTTCATTCCCGGATGGTAAAACAGGTGGAGGCATATTGTTATTAGACCAGTTTGTAGCAACGTCCCAACTGCCATTACCCATAAAAGTATAACCTATAGTATTAACCGCAAAGTATGTGGAGATTGCGGGCTGGCCATTGTAAGCAACATCATATCTCCACATTCCAGTGGATGCAGGATTGGGCAGGACAATTGAATAATACCAATAAGATGCTGAATAATAAATTGTGAAATTCTGTGTCCACGTCGTATATATGGTGTTGTCCGGCCTGTAAAGAGTATGAACTGACTGTTGGCCGTTTTGTTGATCCCTGTAATAACTTACGAGGTAAACATTTTGTCCGTTTACAAAGTTACCGCTGGCATTTACCATTTCGCCAGACTTACATCCAGGCATAGCCGGCGGAAGGTTATGTGTCATTACTTTATTTAAAGTAGAGACATAATAAGGTTGCTGACTTGCCCACCAGCTTGTAGCCCCGTTAAGTGCATTGCATGTGCCTGCCCACGGATCTACCAATTGGGTATATGTATTATTTGTATAAACCTCAAAATGCAAATGTGGGCCCGTCGAGTTCCCCGAGCTTCCTAATATACCAAGATATTCTCCCAATGCGACAGTTTGCCCTACTGATTTCGGAGTTTGTGAATTTAATTTCATGTGGCCATACCACGCTACAGATCCATCTGCCTGCATAACGTAAACTGCATTCCAGTTGCAACTAATACAAACAGCACAACTGGTATCAACAAATCCGTCAGACTTGCCTATAATAATACCCGGTGCGGCAGCAATTATCTGAACGGCATTAAGTGCCATTTTTTGCCATGGGAACGGCCATGTAAAAATATCAGTACCCTTGTGACCGTCATAAGTTCTCGTACCACAATTATAATCAAGGACAGCCGTCGAATTATTTTCATCAACATAATTTGAAATTCCATAAAAGCCATTATCATTAAAACCTGAAGGCTGGCTTATGGGCCATTGAAATCCTGTAACAGCAGGTTGTGAAGTGAATGACAGTAAGCCTTTCGCACGCAGTGATTTTTCATTCACCTGCAGCATTTTAATAATTGACAATCGTTGTTGCGGGCCTAGGTCATCCTTTGCGTTGCTGCTCGTTTCGTACGACCCTCCTCCATTAGGAAATTTTACTTGTTGTGCTGTTAAGCATAAAGAATATGATAGAAAAAGCAGCAGGAAAACATATTGAGGTTTCATTGCAGTTTCGTTTATGTTTAATTGTTTGTTATCAATTCTATGTGTCCTTATTACTTTTCTTCTTCACCTCCCCCATCATTTTAAAAGTGAAATAAGACAGGGCAACAAGAATAACCCCGATGATAATCCAGAGAAGTAGTTTATTATTTTTAGAAGATGGGGCTGCGGCTATAGATACATTATTTTTTTCAATACTGTTTACAGATATTTCCGACGGGCTCTTGTTTGCACTATCTGCAAAAAAATCAAGATCGTACTTAGGCGCCTGAATGGAAGAATCTCCAAAGTTCAAAGAGTAATTTTTACCGGCCTGCAGGTAAGTAAGCAAATAGGTATTCAATTGAAAAGCCTGAACTGCCTTTAGTCTTAACGGATCATTATCTTCATTATTTACCATGAGCAAAAGTTGAGCAGCTTTACTATTTACTATAAACTCATTTGAAAGTTTGGAAGACAGGTCTCCTTCCAAAAGAAAATTATCCTGCTTATTCTGTTCAAAAAGAGAAAATTTTCTTTTATAATATTTCGCACCTTCCACATCGAAAATAATTTTATTGACCAGGTATCTATCATCAAAATGAATACGGGCGTAACTTATTTTATTTGAGCTGTCCTTCTGAGAAATATCCGCAGCAGGTATTTGAACATATCGGCCATAAATCAAATCCTCTTTATAAACCCCTGCTTTTACAATATTAAAAGGAAGTACATCTTCTCCCAAAATGGTAAGCTGAAAATATTTGTAATTACTTGCGGGAAAAGAAAGCGATTGAATAATTGTTTCACCTTCTCTGCTAAAAGAATTATCGAGATAAATATTTTCTTTAATAATAAACCAGCGTACACTGTCATCGCTTCCGCTTATGTTGAATGCCCTGTGCGCTTCAGTGTTTTTTACAAAAAGCAACAGGTTATTTATTGGCTTATTTACCGGGCTTTGTAGCGTTACGTGGGTTTGCTTATCGCTTTCTTTTTTGGTTTTAATGACCGGGAATTCGACAAAATTTTCTGTTTTAAAAACAGGCAGATCATTTTTTAAAATATAAGGAACCTGCTTTCCATCTCCATCAAAAATGCGGATGTCCTCCAGCCCTAGTTTACATTTTGCTACAACCTGTGGCGCAAGATTTATTTTGTAAAACTTCGCTTCCTTTATTGAATCTATCTGCGCTTTAAAGGCAAAATTATTCTGAGATTGAGCCTTCAATACAAATAAAAAACTAAAGGCAAACAGGTAAAATTTACACCGATTTCTTTTCTTCATCATTAATGATAAGATTTTTTAAACGTTGATACATGAATGAAACAATCAGCAATAATACACCGAGGCAAAAGAATGCAGCAATCTTACCTGCGGCGGGAATATTACTTATATCAAACATAAATAACTTTAAAAGCGTAACGAGGAAAAGTACCAATGAAATAATGCGAAGCGTTTTGAATTTGTATTTCATCCCTAACCACATAAAACAGAAAGAGCATACTCCCCATAAAATGGGCAGGCAAGTTTTGATAAATACTCTTTGAATTTTATCCAGTGCATTTTGAGCATCATAAAAAAACCTGTTGGCAATCCAGAATGTTTCAAAACTTAAGAAAATAACGATGCCAATGCAAGTAAGCCAAACAAATCTTTCAGAGCTTACCGGGGCTATTGAGTCCTCTATTCCCGAAATTTTAATAAGTCTGTAAAAAATAACCCCAACCAAAATTGCAACAATCCATAACGCAAAGAAATGCCCCAAAAACTTTTGTTCAGTTAATAAATGCCTCTGCAAATTGGTAATTATCCCAAGGCTAAAGAGAAAAAATAAAACGCAAGCCGAGAGAAGAATTACCTGCAGCCTTGCTGAAATTTTTATTGTTACGACCTTATTATTCACAAATAAAAGCAGCAGCACAAACATGAAACTATACAACTGGAGGTAAAGTACATTCATTACTGTTTGAGGATAAAAATGTTTGCATTGAAAATTTACTTCAAGTGCTCCTGTCACAAATAACAATACAATGCCTGTAATACGAAATGTATTTTTAGATATTATCTTTTCAAAAAAACCGGTTTCATCCGGGCCTTTACTTCTTAGAATAAATAGAACATAAGATGCAATAGCTGAATACAAGCCGGTAATAAATCCTTTGTTGGCAATAATTGTAATTGCATTGCCTGCGTCGTTATAAATAATACTCCAGTCCATCAATAAACTAAACAACATTGCAAACCACACAATAAGAGACGCATATTGAATGATATTAATTTTTGTTTTTTGAAACAACCAGTATAATAAAACCGCTTCCGATGCCCAGAACAAAGTGATATTGTTACCATGTAGTTGGATGGGTGCCGTTAAAGAAATAAAGGTGAGTGTGATGCCAATAAACAGGTACAAAATATTTTTATCGACTTCTCTTTTTCTAAATAGAAAATAAGAAGCAATAAGGTTAAACACGCCAAGCAGTATGGTAAGCAATCCCTGGTATTCTGTTTCATTCATTTTAGCAAGACAGTACAAGCCGGCAGCGAAAAACAAACCGGTATTTGCCAAAAGAATACTGAAATCAGCAGCAATAAATTTCTTATTTACTTTAATGTTATTGGCAATATTTATGAAGAAGAATAAGAGATAAAAAATCGTTGCAAACATTAATGCATTACCATATACGGCCACGGGTGTATCATAGGATAGTGAAACGAGCCAGCCGGCAAAAAGAATTATGGTAAAAATAAAGGCCAGTAAATTCATCAAACGCCAGGCTTTATTGTAAGCAATTATCAGCAGGCCGGTGTTGAGAACGATTAAGTAAGTAAACAAGGTTTTATAATTACCACTTCCATCGCTTACTAAAAATGGCGCTGAGAATCCTCCCACAAGCGCTATAATTGCTAACTCTTGGCGATCGTACAAGATGGATAGTACAACTGCAAAAATGGTAATGACTATCATTATTGCAAACGCCATCGTTTGACTGAACAAATGAAATTGGTGATAAGCCAGCGTGATCGTAAAATAAAAAACAGCAAGTCCGCCGCCCACGAGAACTGAACTAAATGCCTGGTAATTTTTGCGAAGCCTGTGTGCCAAAAAAACTAAGATTCCACCGCACAGCAGGCCTACAGCCACACGCCCAACAGGGCCGATCCAGTTATTATCGATGGCAAACTTTACAAAGAAGCCAATGGCCAACACTAGAATAGCGATTCCAATTTTGCTTACCAGGTTTTCGCCAATAAATTTTTCCAGGTCAGGGTTTCTCTCAAAGAATGAAGGCTTTGGTGCAGGAATATTTTTAGGTGGTGTATTAGCTTCTATTGAAACTGGAGCTGCCGTTTTCCTTTCTGTAACTGGTAGTTCAATATTCACGTTTTCCTGGGAAATATTCTCCTTTTCGGTGAGTACAACCAATGGATCATCCATCCTCTTAAAAGATGATTCCCACTTATCTTCTTTGGCTTTCTCCGGGCTTTTCGCAACCTCGGTTTTAATTATTTTGGAGGGTTCAATTGGCGTTTCAGACAATTTCCTTTTTATGGCCTGTATTTCAGAATCAATTTTTTTAAAGTACCCGGTAACATAATTTTTGAATGTTACCAACACAATTAAAATAATTATCAAAAGCAGAATTATAATTCCTTCCACGTTGGAGCAGTTTGGTGGACACTAAAGATATATAACTCTTGAGTCCTTTTAGTACGAATGAAATCTCTAAATAAATCTTTTCGCTGGGATATTATTATTAAATCTAAATGATTGTTTTGCCTAAGCCAAAAGAGCAGGTTCAAAAGTTATTTATATTTGATCCGGAGATTTCTTTACTTTCTTAAAAGGTACTTCCATATTATTAAATTAAAATCTGTTACATGAACAAAACATACCGCTGGGGCATCTTAGGCGCAGGAAGAATCGCAGCTAAATTTTGTGAAGCGCTTTGCTTTGCAGAAGGCTCTGAAGTATATGCAGTTGCCTCACGCGATATTGAAAATGCAAAGGCATACGCAACAAAATATAACGCCGCAAAATTTTATAGTAATTACGATGACCTCATAAAAGATGAAAATGTAGATATTATTTATATCGCTACACCACATCCATTTCACTACGAACAAACGATGAATTGCCTGCGGAATGGCAAGGCCGTTTTGTGTGAAAAGCCCATGTCGCTTACATACGGGCAAACATCTGAGATGATTGCATTGGCCGAAGAGAAGAAAGTATTTTTAATGGAAGGAATGTGGACTGCATGCATGCCATTTCTTGAAAAAATCAAATCGCTAATCCATGAAGATGTCATTGGAAAACCCCAATATGTATCTGCTGATTTTTGCTTCGCCGCGCCCAGGAATATGGATGACAGGTTATATAACAAGTCATTGGGAGGTGGTGCCACACTTGATGTTGGCATTTACCCGGTTTCTTTTGCGACCTTATTTTTAGGAGAGCCTTCAATAATAAAATCTGTTGCTAAAGTCGCATCAACGGGTATAGACGAGTACGCGAATATCATTATGCAATACCCGGGCGGCGAAACAGCGCAACTATTATGTGGTATAACTTTTAATTCTCCCATCGAAGCCGAAATCATTGGCACAAAAGGCTCCATTAAAATTAAAAACCCCTGGTTTAAAGCAACCGACTTTTCAGTAAAAATAAATGATGGCGCAACAGAGGATTTTTCTATGCCGCATACATGCAATGGATTTGAACATGAGATAAAAGAAGTAATGGATTGTCTTGACAAAGGCTTATTACAAAGCAATAAATTTTCACATCATTTAACTTTAAGCGTAAGTAAAATTTTGGCTGAAGTACTAAAGCAGGCAGGAGTCTCTTATTAGGATGCCACGAATTGCACAAATTTTCACGAATAGAAAAGGATAGTTTGTTTTCTAAAAAAATTCGTGCTAATTCGTATAATCCGTGGCAAAAAATTGGAAACAATATCAGATAAACTTCAATCCCTCGCTGGCGAGCTTCTTGTATTTACTATTATCGAATGTATAATAAAACGCACCCTTCTTGGAAAATAATTTCTCTTTTTCATCCAGCTTTTTTAAAATATGCAGCGACAAAATTTTCCTGGAGAAATTACGCTTGTCAAAAGTTGTTTCATAAATGGCTTCGTATAAATTTTGCAACTGCGGCAACGTAAACTTTTCTGGCAGCAGTTCGAAGCCTATCGGGTGGTTAGCCACTTTTTGTTTGAGTTGTTCCTTTGCCATCACCATCATTTTTTTATGGTCAAAAATCACTGGTGGTATTCGTTTAATATTAAACCATTTTGCATTGTGCTCACGCATCAGGTCACTCGAGTAGTCGTCAATTTTTATCAAAGCAAAATAAGCGACTGAAACAACACGACCACCCGGATCACGATCAATGCCGCCGAATACCAACAATTGTTCAAGGTAAATATCTTTTAAGCCGGTGCGCACTTCCAATACGCGAAACGCCGCTGCCTCTACAGACTCATCCTTGCGGACAAATCCACCCATAAGCGACCATTTGCCAACTCCGGGGTCAAACCCTCTCTTTACCAGCAAAGCTTTTAAATTTTTGCCATCAAACCCAAAGATGATACAATCCACCGCTATTAGTATTGTATCATTAGTTTTATATTCACTTATTACTTTCATAGCATTTTTATAGGTGCCTGCAAGTTTTAATTTAAGAGTGCGAGGAGTTACCAGAATTTTACATACAAAGCCGAGATTACAAGAAGCGTGAGAATGATCAGTATGAGAGTTTGGGGCCTTAGCCTGAACATTGTTTTATCCAATTCAAACGCCTTAGGATTTACTTTAGGGCCACCAAGACTGATGGCAATCATAATAATCATTGTGAATACAAATGACAAGCCCATGCAGATGTGGAAAGGAATTTCATAGCCACCTTTGCCATTATTATATGCTGTGTATAAAAATGTTTCATTTCCTAAAATACCCGGCGCCAGTTCATTAAAGAAAATTGATAAAACAAACCCGGTAATAACACCTACAATCGCAGCAAGGCCTGTAGTACGCTTCCAAAACATTCCAAGGAAGAACATGGCGAAAACACCCGGGCTTATAAAACCGGTATATTTTTGAATATAGGTAAAGCCGCCAACGCCGCCTATGCCTAATAAATCATTCCATGTAAAAAGAACGGCAAGTATCATTGCAGCAAAAACGGCCACTCTCCCTATCATTACCTGTTTTCTTTCATCGGCCATTTTGCCGATATATTTTTTATGAATGTCCAGCGTATAAATTGTAGAAATACTATTTACTTTACCCGCAAGTGAGGCAACAATAGCAGCGGTGAGTGCGGCAACAGATAATCCTTTTAAACCTGTTGGCAAAAATGTAAGAACTGCGGAATAGGCGCCATCTTTACCGCCAACGAGTTGTGGCAAATAACCCTTACTATATAACACGAAAGCGGCGATACCCGGTAACATAACAATAAGCGGCATCAATAATTTTAAAAGTCCGGCAAATAAAATACCCGTACGGGCAGTCTGCAGATCTGCACCAAGCGCTCTTTGTGTAATGTATTGGTTACATCCCCAATAATTAAGATTGATAATCCATATACCAGCGAGGTAAGACATAAGACCCGGGAACGTAATGTATTTATCGACTTCGTTTTGCGTAGAAGTAGCCGTAGGCCTCGGTATTATCATTTTAAAATGCTCGGGTGCATTATGAAGAAGGGCTTTAAACCCTGCGATGGCATTTGCTCCTACTCCAAATTTTTCTCCTACTACAGTTAATGCAATGTATGTTGTCACTAATCCGCCAATGATTAAAACAGCAACCTGTATCACATCGGTATAGCCAATAACCTTCATACCTCCCAGCGATATTACCAAAGCAAAAATGGCAAGCCCGATCATTATTACATGCAGGTAGTCGCCACCTACCAGGCCGTTAATAGCAACAGCCCCGAGGTATAAGATTGAGGTAAGATTTACAAATACATAAAGGAACAACCAGAAGATAGCCATGATAAGTGCAACAGATTCATTATACCTTGTTTTCAAAAATTGGGGCATTGTATAAATCTTGTTTTTCAAATAAACAGGTATGAACCATACCGCAACTATTATGAGTGCAATTGCCGCAATCCATTCATAAGCTGCCACTGCAATACCAAGAAAAAAACCTTCACCGCTCATGCCGATGAATTGCTCCGCAGAAATATTTGAAGCGATCAAAGAAGCCCCGATAGCCCACCATGTAAGTGTTCCCTCTGCGAGGAAAAAGGCCTTGGCATCATGCTCATTTCTTTTTCGCCTATGGTAAATAGTATAACCGTAGCCGGCTACAATAATGAAATAAATTATGAAAACAATGTAGTCTGCAGTTGCAAGATTGTGATTCATGAGCAATCGTTGATTTGAAGTTTTAAAAGAATAATTTTATAAACCTAATTAAAAATTTAATAGCATTTTAAAGTAAATACAGTTTAAGTCCGCTACAACCTTAACTTTATTTTTTGTTCAATTGGTAATACACATCACTCCACCG
This sequence comes from Ginsengibacter sp., assembly GCA_040007435.1. Taxonomy (GTDB): domain Bacteria; phylum Bacteroidota; class Bacteroidia; order Chitinophagales; family Chitinophagaceae; genus Ginsengibacter. Next base: position 41,182 of record JBDTUZ010000050.1, read on the forward strand.
AAGCTCATTCTTAAGATCACGCAATTTTGTATCCTTATCGATAAAAACAGTTTCTATGCCTGCCATATCCGCGAAGTCCTCAAGATGCTCTGAGGTTAGGTTTTGGCTGAAACAGGTATGATGCGCTCCACCCGCCAATATCCATGCGGCACATCCGGTGTTCATGTCCGGCTGAGGTTTCCAAAGCACTCTTGCCACCGGAAGTTTAGGAAGATCATGTTGGGGCGCAACCGCGTCAACTTCATTAACGAGCAAGCGGAAACGATTTCCCATATCAACTACCGATGCATTTAACGCAGTTCCTGCCTTAACATTAAACACCAGCCTGACAGGATCAGTTTTACCACCGATACCCAAGGGATGAATTTCGCAGGAAGGCTTGCCGTCTGCAATCGAAGGACATATTTCCAACATGTGTGATCCTAAAACCATTTCATTAC
>JBDTUZ010000051.1:0-40013 GCA_040007435.1 Ginsengibacter sp.
CATATTCCAATTTTAAATTTGCTATAGAACTATAAGAAGGCAATTGCGCTTTATCGCCAACTCTTGATACAGATTTTCCAACATCTACCGCAGGTAAAATGCCTAACTCAAATAGTTTGGGTGATAAATAAATCTGCCCATCGGTGATGGAAATAAGATTGGTAGGAATGTAAGCGGAAATGTTTTGAGCCTCTGTTTCAATGATGGGCAAAGCGGTTAACGATCCACCTTTCAAGTCATCACTCAGGTGCGTTGATCTTTCCAATAAACGGGAATGGATATAAAAAATATCACCCGGAAAAGCTTCACGACCTGGCGGCCTTCTCAGCAATAAGGATATCTCCCGATACGCACGTGCATGATGTGTAAGGTCATCATAAACGATCAATACATCTCGTCCCTGTTCCATAAAAAATTCTGCAATGCTGGTAGCAGCATACGGTGCTATATATTCCAAACCCGGTGAATTATTTCCTTCTGCCACAACAACGGTTGTATAGTCCATCGCACCTTTTTCTTCGAGGTTGGCAATCACTTTTGCAACTGCCGATGCACGCTGGCCGATGGCACAATACACACACAAAACGTTTTTATCCTTTTGGTTGAGGATGGCATCTATTGCAATGGCAGTTTTACCGGTTTGGCGATCACCAACAATCAATTCACGTTGCCCGCGACCTATAGGAATGAGCGCATCAATTACTTTAATGCCTGTTTGCAACGGAACAGACACTGCATTGCGATCCATGATGGCAGGCGCCGGTCTTTCAATCGGCAAACGTTGCTGGCTTACAACAACGCCTTTATTATCTATTGGTTCGCCCAAAGGATCTACGACTCTTCCTATCAAAGCATCTCCCACCGGAACGTCCATTACACGGCCTGTTCTTTCTACTTCATCACCGGCAGTTAGTAATGAGTCTTTGCCTAACAGGATCACACCAATTTCATCTTCATCAATATTATAAGCAATGCCAAAAAGACCGTTAGGAAATTGAAGCAATTCTTCAAACCCAACATTCGGCAAACCGGATACTTTCACAATGCCTGTTGATACACTTGTTACGATACCAATTTCACGGGTTGAAAAAGGAAACACATAATTGTCTATGCTATTTTCTAATTGCTCAGATTCACTTTCAGCACTTGTATTTTTTTCTGTGTCTGTCATATTATACTGTTGCTGGTTTGCCATTCATTGCAGGCTTTGCATTCTGTTTATCTTTTGTTGCGTCAGCAATATTCTGTTGAAGTGATTGAAGATATTCAGCAAAACTCCAGGCGAGTTTATAACCATTTGTTGTAAGCTCAATCCCGCTGATCAAATCAGGCGATTTTGTAAATTGAAGCGTTGTTTTTGTTCCAAGCGTTTCGTTCACGGCATCAGTCATGGCTGCCTGTTGTGGTGCAGGCAAATCAAATGCGCTTCTTACTAAAATGGTATTTGCATTGGATTTAAAAGCTGTTATGAATTGTTGTTTTTCATCATCATTCAATGCGTGCATGCGTTTGATAAAAGTGTTCACTGATTGTTCTTCAAGGCTTGATGAAGCCATTTCTTTCAACGCTTTTTTTGTGATGGCAAAAACCTGTTGTTGTGTTTTAGCTGCACTTGCTAATTCAGCGCTTTCCTGTTTTTCTTTTGCCGCTTTTTCAAGCTTGTCACGTAAAGCATTGGCTTCATTTTTCGCATCTTCCAAGAGCTTATCACGTTGCGCATTAGTATCGGAAACGGCTTTATCCATCAATGCTTTTTTCTGCGCATCAAAGTCATCATTTCTTTTTTTGAAGTCTGCCTCTTCTTTGATGGCTGCTGCTTTTTTATCATTCGCATCCTTTATCTGCCCAGCAATTTTTTTCTCTCTTACATCAATTGCTTTGAGGATGGGTTTATATAAAAAGCGTTTGAGCAACCAAACCAAAATGAGGAAATTTATTACTTGTGCTATTACAGTGAACCAGTTTATTTTCATCTGATAATTTTTATTTTGTTTTTGCCAGATGCCCGCCTGAGCGGAATGGACAAGGAATTCGCAAAGACATTTGTTGTTGATATAAAATTTTGTCTTTGCTCATTTCATTACTTATGAGTTGCGATAATGTGATTCCAGAAAGGATTGGCAAAGATGAGTATCATCGAAACCACGAAACAGTAAATTCCCAGTGACTCAATCATAGCCAGACCCACAAACAAAGTTCTTGTAATCGTTGGCGCTGCATCGGGTTGTTGCGCAATAGAACTTAATGCTGATGCTACTGATTTGCCTTCACCCAGTGCGGGTATCATGCAACCGATGCCTGTTGTAAGCCCTGCAGTTACAATTGATATTACTGCAATCATTGTTATACTATCCATCATATTTTTATTTAGTTGTTACAGATTTTGGTTTACTTATTTTTTTTGAATCATGCACTGCTGCGGTTATATATACTGTTGCCAAAATGCCGAAAATATACGCCTGCACCGTTCCTGTAAGCAAGCCAAGCGCACTCATAATGACCGGAAAAATGAAAGGCGATACGCTTAATAAAATAGCTACTATCAGTCCGCCGCTCATAATGTTACCAAACAACCTTACTGCCAATGCGAGTGTGCGTGAAATTTCACTGATGAGGTTAAACGGGAGCATGATAAATGTTGGCTGCAGGTATGATTTTAAATAACCTTTCAAGCCACTCTTACTGATACCAAAAAATGGTACCGCCATAAATACACAAAGCGCAAGTGCGGTAGTTGTAGAAAGTGATGCAGTCGGCGGTGTATAGCCGGGAAATATGATACAAAGATTAGATATGCCGATAAACAAAAACAACGTGCCGATAAAGCCAATATATTTTTCAGGCTTGCTTAAACCAACTTCTTTAATTTGGTCGTTGATGCCTGTGACAATCATCTCCAAAATACATTGCCAGCGTGAAATATGAATATCCGTTTTGAGTTTGCGTGTAAGTAATCTTGCCCCTATTATCAGCACCAGCATTAAGGCCCAGGTAGTAACAAGGGTAAGATTGATGGTGATAAAACCATGTTGCCAGAAAATAGTTTGGTCGGGACTAAGCTTCATGTATAGGCTCCTTTTTCAATTGCAATTGTTTTGCATCAATTGCTTTGGTGAAATGAATTACGATAAACCTTGCTGCTATAAAACCGAGCAGGCAAATAAGAAGACGTTGCCAGTTTCCTGCGCCAATAAAATAAAATCCAAGGAATACAATCCCAACACGAACAATGAAACTGCCCAATACCCAAAGCGCCGGTATTTTAGCAGTAACTATTTTTTTTACGGTAAACCAAAGGCCGCCAAAAAATATAATTCCCAACGCAATTCCTGCAACAAAGGCGAGTATCATTAATAAGGTTTCATTCATCGTTTTCTTCTTTATCGTTATGCATTTCTTTATCTTGTTTTGCAACCCAGTACCAGGCTATAATACTACCGGTGCATAATCCTGCAACCAAACATGACAGCGTCCAGGAAAAGGTTTGCGGATATTTTTTATCCAGCCAAAACCCAAGAACAGCACCTAATAATGTGGGCACCGCGACCGACCAACCTACCATTCCCATCATTCCTAAACCCATCCAAACGCCTTTGCTTTTATTACGCAACGCCTTTAGCTTTTGTTTTTCTTTTTCAGCAATTTGCCGGCTAAAAAAATCATCGTTTGTTTTGTTGCCAGGTTCCATAATTACTGGTTGCGAAATTTATCAAAACTGTAAATGAAACCGCTTTCCAACTTTAGCGTTACGGAACGCATACTGCTTTCTGCTTCATCCTGTTTTTTAAATTCATTCTTGACGAGGTCGCCTAATTTGCCGAGGTCAACACCGCCAACAGCATTGCGAACGGATACCAAAACTGCTGTACCCGCTTTTACTATTACACCCGCATCAACGGCTAAATATTTTGCACCACCATTTATTTCATACATAAAAATTCCCGGTACCAAAGCCGCCACACAATCCAGCCGTTGCGGCAATAATCCATAAGAGCCTTTGCTTGTTTCTATTACAATGTTGGTTACATTGTTGATGTCGGCAAACACTTTGAACGGAAGTAATATTTTAAGATGCATTACTGTTTTTTCCATTGCTGTTTATTTAGCCACTGCCTTTTCTTTTGCAACAACATTCACGTTCTTTTTATCTTCATTAGTATCTTCTTTTTTTGGATCAGCCTCTTTATCCTGATTGGTTTTATCCACATCTTTTTTCTTTATTTCATCTATTGATCCGATCATGTAAAAAGCGCTCTCAGGATAATCTTTAAATTCATCTGCGAGAATCCGCTCGCATCCATCCAAGGCATCTTCCAGGCTCACCTGTGTTCCTTTGATGCCGCTGAATTGTTCTGTTGCAAAAAATGGCTGCGTGAGAAACCGTTCAATGCGTCTTGCACGATTCACCACGTTGCGGTCCTGCACCGATAGCTGTTCCATACCCAGCATAGAAATAATGTCTTTTAACTCTTCATATTGTGCCAGTGTTTGCCGTAATTTTTGTGCAAGATCATAATGCCTTTGTCCAATGATTCCCGGCGTTGCCATTTTAGAATTCGACTGCAATAAATCGATGGAAGGATACAAACCTTCGCTTGCTTTTTTTCTTGACAAAGCGATAGACGTAGAAAGATGCGAGAAGGTATGTACGGCGGCAGGATCAGTCAGATCATCCGCAGGCACATACACTGCTTGTATGGAGGTAATGGCGCCGGTATTTGTATAAGCGATGCGTTCTTCCAGTTCAGACAATTCTGTGCCCATGGTTGGCTGATAACCGAGGCGTGAAGGCATTTGACCCATCAAGCCAGATACTTCCATGCCGGCTTGTATAAAACGAAAAATATTGTCAATCAACAACAACACATCGCGGTGTTCATCATCCCGAAAATATTCAGCCATTGTAAGCGCCGCATGACCTACGCGAAAACGTGCGCCTGGCGGTTCATTCATCTGCCCGAACATCATCACCATATCTTTTAGCAGACCGGCATCTTTCATGGCGTTGTACAGTTCATTTCCTTCGCGACAACGTTCGCCGATTCCGCAGAACATGCTCACGCCTTTGTTATGACCAACCATGTTATGGATCATCTCGGTAAGCAAAACAGTTTTGCCAACACCTGCTCCACCAAACAAACCCGCTTTGCCGCCACGTTCAAGTGGTATCAAAACATCAATGGCTTTTATGCCGGTTACAAATACTTCAGACTTAGTGGAGCGGCTTGCCAATGATGGCGGCGACTGGTGCACATTGCGTTGTTGCATCTTCGGCAATGGGTCAAGATGGTCAATGGTATTGCCAAACACATCAAACATGCGCCCCATAATTTCTTTACCGATTGGAACGGTGAGTTCTGTTCCGTTTGTTTCTACCACCATGCCACGAGCCAATCCCTGCGTAGGATTTAACGATATGCCGCGCACACTATGATCATCTAATTGCGCTAAAACTTCAATAGATATTTCTTTATTTTTTCCTGAATGTAATAAAGTATAAACAGGTGGTAAATTATTTTCGAAACGTACATCTATCACACTGCCACGCACAGAAATAATTTTTCCATAATGCAATTTATCAGCAACATTTATTTCTGTTTCATTCATGTATTATGGTGTGATGATCACTTTCAGTGCTTTCTCTTTTCCGGCATTGCCGAATACTTCGTAAGCTTTCAAGATCTCATCTAATTTGAAATGATGCGTGATTAATTTATTCGGTTGCAGCTTGCCTGATGATACTGTTTTCAACAGCATAGGCGTTGTGTTTGTGTTCACCAAACCCATGGTAATAGTGATATTTTGTATCCAGAGATTTTGAATCTGCAGGTCAACAGGTTTGCCATGCACGCCAATGTTTGCAAGATGCCCGCCGGGACGAACAATCTTTTGACAGATATCGAAAGTTGCAGGAATACCAACGGCTTCAATGGCTACATCAACGCCATCTTTTGTTTCAGCCAGCATTCTTTTTACTGCATCTTCTTTGCCTGAATTAATGGTATGTGTAGCACCGAATTTTTTTGCCATCTTCAGGCGATTGTCATCCACGTCAATCATATAAATCTTTGCCGGAGAATAAAATTGCGCCGTAAGCAAAGCTGCCATACCAATTGGTCCGGCGCCAATAATGGCAATGGTATCACCGGGTTGAACCTGCCCGGCAATAACACCGATTTCAAAACCGGTTGGTAAAATATCACTCAGCATTACCAACGCTTCTTCATCAGCATCTGGCGGAATTAAATAAAGACTGTTATTGGCATGTGGAATGCGAACATATTCTGCTTGTGTGCCGTTGATCAAATGACCTAATATCCAGCCGCCATCTTCGCAGTGAGAATACAATTGTTTCTTACAATATTCGCAGCTACCATCGGATGTGATGCAAGAGATAATAACATGATCACCTTTTTTAAAATTGGTAACGGAAGTTCCCACCTCCTCAATCACACCCACACCTTCATGCCCCAATGTGGTACCGGGTTTTACCGATGGCGTTTTACCATGTAAGATGCCTAAATCTGTTCCGCAGATAGTGGTCTTTATAACTTTCACCAAGGCATCTGTTGATTTCTCAATAACAGGTTTTGGTATTTTTTTCAGGGCAATCTTTCCAGGTCCATCATACACGAGGCCTTTCATTGTTGCATGACCGTTTGCGGCTGCTTTTGTTTGTACTTGTTTGTTTGAAACTTTGGGTTTCTTTTCAATTGTGGTTGTCATTTCTTTTATTTTTATGCGCCAGATAAATTATTCTATCCATTCTCAAAGTTCCTCATTCCAAAAGTTTATTTAGTTGACCTTACTCTTAAAAAGAGATGATTTTCATCATACAGTTTTAAAATTTATTTGGCTATCAGAATAGCTTGTCTTTTTTAAAGAATTAAATACCGGTTCATTTAAAATGATTAGTCATAAGAAATAATAGTTCCTGTATTTGCCAGGCCGCTGGAACCTCTTACATCTTTTGAAGAATGAGCACTTACTCCATCAACCGCACTGCGTGCCTTGGACGCGGCAAGCAAAGCAGATGATTTTTTCAATGGCTTTTTTTGTTTTTTTTCTGCAACCTTTTCAGGCATTATATTTTTTGCATCCTTTTTGTCAATTGGTTTTACACCAGGTTTGATTTTATTGGCATCGTTCTTTTGTAATACTTTTTTGTTTTCCATTTTTTTAATTTTTATTGAATAATTGTAATTAGATAGTTTAAGATATTCTACCGCGTCTTCAATGCAACCTCTCCTCCCGGATATTGAACATTGGCATCGCTTTCAGCTGTAATAAAAAAGCCTGTAGGATTAGTTGTACTAACAGTTTTTAATGAACTCTTCAATGTGCTGGAAAGAAGGCTGCTTGATGTTTTAATCTGCCCGATATTTTTTGCTGCATTATTGTCTGAGTTCATCCAGACTACATAAAAATCTTTCGGTGGATTTAGCCTGTCAGGACTTGCCAGCCGCTTTAAATTCAGAGCAATATCATAGTTCTTATTTTTATCTTTTTTAATTTTTACGGTTCCCTCTGCAGCAGGAACAACGGATGATGTTTGAAAAGACAATTTTCTTGCGCAGGAACTAAAAGTGAACATGACAAGTAGTACAGAAGTAAGCAAATAAATACTTCTTACGGAAGTATAATGGATTGTTTTCATGGTAATTATTTTTGAATTGTATTTTTGTATTTTATATTTTTTTAATCGTGTCTTTCATTAGTCGTCGCAACGGCTGGTTATTATTTTGAGCTTAACACGAATGTTAAAGCTTATAATGAATTGCAGCACCTTTCATTCCTATTCTTCCAGATCTATGCTTCCTTCATCTGCTGCTATGTAATTATTAAATAAAAGAATAAAGCGCGTGAATTCACCTTCATTCGATTCTACTTTAATCTCAACATTACTTGCCTGGAGAATAGTTTTTGTTATTTGTAATCCAAAGCCCAATCCCCCTGGTTTATTGGTAAAACCAACATCAAATATGGATTGTAAATGTGCCGCGCTGATACCGCATCCATTGTCTTCAATATATACCACATATTTACCTTCAACATATTTTCCACTCAACCTCAATATTCCTGTTGTAGCAGGCATTGCCTCTATCGCGTTAATAATAATATTGGTGAAAGCAATTTTCATTTTTGCTTTGTTTGCTATTATAACAAAGTCTTCTATAGAAAATGTTTTAATAGCAGTGATGCTTTTCAATTTCATCCTGTCATTCACGATGGTCAGTACTTCATCAAGAAGGCCGTTAACAGAATGGCTTGCCTCTTCTTTTTCAGGCTTTTGATAAGTAAGTAAACTGGTGATCAGATTACTTATCCTTACTGAGTTTCTCATTATAATATCCAGGTACATTTTCTGCTCAACATTCAGAAAAAAGCCCGTGAGCATTTCAGTAGATAAATTAATATTCGCTAATGGATTGCGAACTTCATGTGCAAGAAATGCAATAAATTCCTGCTCGTCATCATTAAATTTTGGAAAGGCTTTCTGCCGTAAATAATTGTGATTTGGAATTAATCTATCAGAAACAGTAGATGACAATTCTTTCATTTTCTATTATTTTTTTATTAGTCTTCATAGCCGCTTTTGATAACTGTAGAAATCATTTTGAACTGAACATTGGCGTTGAAGTGATGTTTGGCATGAGCAGGAATAATAATTGCTTCGCCTAACTTCAACTTATATTCTTTATCATCAATAGTAAGTTCGGCAGCGCCGTCAATGATTTGAATATAATTATCAAAAGGAGACGTTTTCTCCGATAATTCTTCACCTGCATCAAATGAAGAAACAGTTACGTTACCCGTTGTCTTTTTGATGATCGTTTTACTTACCACGGCATTGGGCATGTATTCAATAATTTCAACCACGATATGAACTTTGGATTTTTCTAATTCTGTAAAGCCAGGGTGATCTTTCACTGCATTTATAATCATATTTTATTTTTTTTGCCACAACAGCAATGGTTTAAAAGCAACGGCCGATAAGAAATAATGATAGTACAAAGTTCAGTTGAATGAAAATGTAAAGCATTACAGATTTAAAGGAAAGGCTTACATAAATCACAGGTTTTCTAAATTGCCCTGGCGTTTTTGCTTTAACTTTTTGAAGAAAGAAGGAGAAAGCCCGGTAATTTTTTTGAACTGATTTGATAAATGTGCAACGCTGCTGTAGTGAAGTTTATAAGAAATTTCGGTTAGGTTTAGTTCGTCGTATAATATCAATTCTTTTACCTTTTCAATTTTATTTATAATAATGAATTGCTGTATGGTAATACCTTTCACTTCCGAAAAAGTATTTGACAGATAAGTGTAATCCTGGTGCAATTTTTCACTGATATAATCAGAATAATTCACTTCTGGTAATTCATCTGAATAATGAATCATTTCAATGATTACATCTTTTATTTTCTCAATTAAAATGCTTTTTTTATCGTCCAATAATTCAAGCCCTGACCGGAGCAAGTTTTTTTTAAGCTGGTTCCGTTGCTCTTGTGTAATATCTTCTAAAATCTCCACGGTTCCCAAATCAACAGTTGCATAATGCAGTCCAAGCTTTTTTAGTTCTTCTTTAACCATCATTTTACAACGAAGGCTTACCATGTATTTAATATAAATTTTCAATCTTGTTTGTTTAGGATATCTGGAAAGGCATGTCTAAGAGAGACCCCTTCTTTTATTATTGTGGTGTGAGAATTACTGGAATCAATGTCTATGTTGAATCAATTTATGCATAATTATGACGCCCGGCATTAATTGTTTTGCGCAAACCATCTTCAAAAAATTTTTGTCCAAAATTATTTAGACTAACAACTACTGATTATGATGAATAATTGTTATAAACATGATATCAATCAGTCAGTAATAGAATACATTTATATATACCGGGTAAAATTTCCTCTCTTTTTCATTTTTCAAAATCACAAAAAATTTAACACTCCCTATAATTGTACTGAGGAAAATCAACGCAATTGATGATGAACATCATTACCCAGGGAATTAGAGGTTGATACATTTGTTCTATAAATAAAATACCATGAACCAGCTATTGTTGATGCCTTGTTCTTATAGTGAATCAGGAACAGTTTCGCTTTATCCATCCGTTTCTATCATTCTACCCTTTGAGCCAAAAATGGAAGTGAAGAGAGAATTGTCTGCTTCACTTAATAAAGCAGTTATAAAAGTTGAGCATGAATTGTTGGAGAAATTTGAAATGGAGGCAGCTATGTTGGTTATAGAAAAATTGAAGATCATTATAAAAGATCTTAATTATAGTTCGCATAAAAAAAGTATCGCTATTTATGTTTCGCCTGTCTTCGAAAAAGTTTTATACCTGGACATGGAAGTAAAAGAACGCATCATGGTAGAGGATTCTTTTGCAATACGCGATATTATAAAAAGCAAAAAAGAAGTTAAGGAATGCCTGGTGCTTGTTTTCGGCGAGCAAGAGACTAAGATTTATTTAAATAATACGATGGAAATGCAGCAGGTATTTTCAAATCGTTCTGAGTATAGAAGAAATATTAATATTGACGAGTTAATTTTTACGAAGGAATATTTACAACATATTGATGTTATCCTCAATGTTATTCTGCAGTCTTTCAGGGTTCCTCTTTTTGTATTGGGCGACAAAAAAGTTATTCATCAATTCAAAAATATTACAAGGCACGCTTCTTCAATAATTGATTATGCTGAACATAATGGCGAAAATATTTCACCCGGTAAATTAAGAAAAACGATAAGCCCTTTAATTTATAACTGGCCCGGTGTTAAGCGGGAAAGCCTTAAGCACCAGTTGACGCATGCTTCCGGCGAAAAGAAAGTAGTGTCAGGAATAGAAGAAGTTTTCAGCGAAGCGATGCACCGCCATGGCCGTCTTCTTTTAGTAGAAAAAAATTATAAATACCCTTCCGGATATGGCAGTGATACAGAATTAATTGATAGCGCAATTCATCCATATAGCTCGTCCTCTTATATAAAAAATGCTGTAGATGACATAATAGAAAAAGTTCTTGAAGAAAATGGCGATGTGGAGTTTGTAGATAAAGAGGTATTGATAGGTTATGATCATATTGCACTAATACAATAATTCAAAACTCAATTTATTTAAAAATGAAAACGATCGTTGTCCCCACTGATTTTTCACCCGCTGCCTTAAATGCTGTTAACTATGCCGCGGACATGGCAAAAGCAATTGATGCAGACCTGCTATTATTCCATGTTTTTTATCCGTTCATAGCCTATACCGAGGTGCCCCCTTTAATAGACCCTAATATGTTTAAGGAAAATGCAGAATCATCAATAGATGAGCTTAAAAAGCAACTTGAACATAAGTGTGGAAATGGGCTGAATATAAAAACAAGCGTGAAAATGGGAACTTTCATAAAGGAACTTGAATCTGCGTGCGAAGACATACAGCCTTATGCGGTAGTAATGGGAAGCCAGGGATCTTCGGCTACTGATTACCGGTTTTTTGGGAGCCATTCAGTACTGGCTATGCAACAACTCAAGTGGCCTGTGATTACAGTACCACGCGGCGCACAATTTAGCGAGGTGAAAAAAATTGGCCTGTCCTTCGATTTTGAAAATGAAATTGACAGCGATCATCTTAAGGGACTCAAAAAGATGGTGCATGATTTCAATGCAGAACTCCATGTGCTTAATATCAGTAAGAAGGATCAACACTCTCCACACACAATTTTTGAATCAGGGTTGCTTATGGAAATGCTTGCGCCCATAAATCATGAGTATCATTTTATTATTAATGAAAATATAGACGAAGGCATAATTGATTTCGCTGAAAAGAATAATATAGATCTGCTGATAGTAATGCCGAAGCAACATAACCTGCTGGATAAATTAATACACGGGAGCCATACAAAACAATTGGTTCTGCACAGCCACGTGCCTGTAATGGCGCTCCAGGATTAGGCCCAACAAATACAATGGCAATATTTAATAACCCGGTTGATTGCATTCATTGAATATCACAGGATGATTTCGAGATTCGAATTTTACCTGAGGATAATTCATGAGCGCTAATAAATAAATTATGAGGATCACTTTTTTCCTATTGATATTGTTTCACGCATTGATTCACCTGGCAGGCTTTTCCAAAGCATTTAATCTTGAGTACCCAAATATTATTGTTCAAAATGTTTCAAGAATCTTTGGCATTTTTTGGCTAATAGCGGGAACATTATTTATGGTTGCTGCTTTCTTATTCTATTTAAAGAAAAATTTGTGGATGCTCTTTTCTATCATGGCTATTTGTCTATCGCAATATCTTGTAATTGCCTACTGGCCCGAAGCAAAGCTGGCAACAATTATAAATGCTATTATACTTTTTGGAACTATCACTGGTTTTGCAGAATGGAACTTCAGCACGAAATATAAAAAGCAAGTGAGGGCATTTTTAAGACTAACGTCTTTAGAGCCTGTCTCTTTATTAACCGAAGCTGATATTCAATATTTGCCCTACCCTGTTAAGCAATATTTAAAATGTAGCGGAACAATTGGAAAGCCTAAAGTAAAAAATTTCAAGGCTAAATTGTCTGGCCAGCTACGGCAAAGCGCCCAGGCAGAGTGGATGCCTTTTACCTCCGGGCAATACAATTTTATAAATGCTTCCACAAGATTATTTTTCTTATACGCAACCATGAAGCACCTGGCGGTTACCGGTTTCCACTGCTTTAAAAATGGAAAAGCTTTTATGGACATAAGGTTATTGTCAATGTTCAGGATTCAATATCAATCCGGGAAAGAAATGGATATTTCTGAGACGGTTACTTTTTTTAATGATATGTGTTGCCTGGCTCCGGCTACATTAATTGATGAAAGGATACAATGGTTGGAAACCGATGGAAACAAGGTGCATGCATCATTTACGAATAATTGCATTACCATATCCGCATGGTTGCACTTTAATGAGGAAGGTGAATTAATAAATTTTATTTCGGAAGACCGCTATGCAACGGAAGGTAAAAAATTAATACGGTTACCATGGTCAACGCCGCTTAAAGAGTATAAAGAATTCGATAACCGGAAAGTTGCATTTTATGCTGATGCTGTTTACACTTATCCCGATGGCGATTTTTCTTATGGAAATTTCCGGGTTGAAAGTATTGAATACAATGTGCTAAAAATGGAAGATTATCCCATTTTCAACCATTAAAAAGAGACATCCTGAGTCGGCAATTAATATTTAACATCCAAAAAGATTTAGTTTATTTTGTATTTGCCTATTTTTAAATAATGCAGTCTTCACCACAAAACATTGCGCTCTTTAAACATGCCTCCATGGGAATCGTTGTTACTGATTCCGGGGGCATTATCAAATCTATAAACCCTTTTGCCCTAAATCTTTTTGCTTATACTTCTGAAGAGGTTGTGGATAAACCTATCGAAACTCTTATTCCAGGCCGTTTTCATCATCATCACGTGGCAGACAGGCAGGCATACACGCATAATCCGAGAAGCAGGCCAATGGGCCTTGGGATGGATTTATTTGCTGTGAGAAAAGACGGTTCAGAATTCCCTGTTGAAGTAAGCCTGGGTATTTATGATAGTGACGGTGAAAGTAGTGTAATTGCTTTTGTTACCGATATCACTGTAAGAAAAAAAGCAGAGAAAGAAATTAGGAAACTAAATGATGAGCTAGAGGCTACCGTAGAAAAGCGAACCCTTCAACTTACGAACGCACTTCGTGAACTGGAGCGCTCGAAGGAAGTGCTTGGCCAATCTTTGGAAAAAGAAAAAGAGCTTAATGAACTGAAATCTAATTTTGTTTCCATGGCTTCACACGAGTTCCGTACGCCATTAAGTACGGTGCTCTCATCAGCTTACCTTATTGAAAAATATTCTTCAGCAGAGGAGCAGCCGAAAAGGGAAAAGCATTTACAACGAATTATATCTTCCGTGAATATGCTTACTGATATTTTAAATGATTTTCTTAGTGTAGGTAAAATAGAAGAGGGCAAAATCCAGGTAAAGTTGAGTGAATTCAATATTGAAAATTTGATAACGGCTATTGTTGAAGAAATAAAAAATAACATCAGAAGTAAACAGGAAATCATTTACTCCCACGAGGGAAATGCCAATGTTGTACTGGATCCTTCATTGTTGAAGCATATAGTGATGAACCTGGTTTCTAATGCCAGCAAATTTTCGCCAGAGGGCCGTAAGATTGAAATAAAAACAGCAAAAAGCGAAGAGCACATAGTCCTGTCTGTTATAGATCATGGTATTGGAATATCAAAAGAAGATCAGAAACATTTGATGGAACGTTTTTTCCGGGCCTCCAACGCTGACAACATACAGGGTACAGGCCTGGGGCTGCATATAGTTGCCAAATATGCAGAACTTATGAATGGCTCGGTTACTTATAGAAGTGACCTGGAAAAAGGAACAGAATTCCTGGTAACTTTTACTTCTTAAAAAATTAATATGAGGACGATTTTACTTATTGAAGATAACGATGACATCCGTGACAATACCGCAGAAATACTTGAACTGTCAAACTACAAAGTGATAGTTGCTGAGAATGGAAAAGCAGGTGTTGAAAAAGCGCTTGAACATGCCCCCGATCTTATAATATGCGATATAATGATGCCGGTGCTCGATGGGTATGGCGTACTGCATGCTGTGCATAAAAATGATCGGATAAAGAATACTCCTTTCATTTTTTTAACGGCTAAATCTGAGCGCGATGATTTTCGCAAAGGCATGGAACTCGGAGCCGATGATTATATTACCAAGCCTTTTGATGGTACTGAATTACTGAATGCCGTGGACAGCCGTTTAAAAAAACTTGATTTGCTAAAAGAGCAATTTTCTCCGGGCATGGAAGGCTTGAATCACCTGATAGAAGTATCATTTGGAAACAATGCCTTGCAGGCACTTACTGAAAACAGGAATACAAATAGTTATAAAAAGAATCAGGTTATTTATTCAGAAGGCAATCATCCCAACAGGCTTTATTATGTAGTAAAAGGAAAAGTAAAAGCTTTTAAAACGCATGAGGATGGAAAGGAACTTGTAACTGAATTGTACAGCGAGGGTGATTTCCTCGGATACATTCCGCTGCTGGAAGGGACTGTTTATAAGGATACTGCGGAAGCATTTGAATTAACCGAACTGGCTGTAATACCTAAAGAAGATTTTGAAGATCTGTTAAATAAGAATTCTGAAGTGGCAAAGAAATTTATACAATTACTGGCCAAGAACATTTCAGAAAAAGAGCAACACTTGTTGGGGCTTGCTTATAATTCATTGCGTAAAAAGGTAGCGAATGCATTAATCACACTTCAAAATAAATACAGCAATGAAAGGGAAGCAAAATTTACAATAAACATCAGCCGGGAAAACCTGGCCAGCATTGCCGGAACAGCAACTGAATCATTAATAAGAACCCTAAGTGATTTCAGAACTGAAAAACTTATTGAAATTATACATGGAGATATCACTATTGTAAATCAAAAAAAACTGGAGCAATTGCTTAATTGATGTAGCGCCATGATCACATCATGGTTTATGCATTACCAGTATTTATCCGTATTAATTTATACAATGGGCATAAGCCTGTAAAAGCAGTAACAATAGGAATAACGGCTAAAGCGCCCCACCATGATTTAAAATAGAATCCTGCAGTAATGATTACTATGCCGAGCATAATTCTTATGTATTTGTCGGTTTTACCTACATTCTTTTTCATAAAAATTCATTTTTTTATTTTGGGGTAGTTTCTCTTTTTACATTCCCTATCGAACAATATTTTCCACCAGGTATTTATTGAAATTCAGTTGCAATTCACAAAAGCTCCTTTCAGAATCAGAGAGGTTGTGGCGAAGATTACCAAGTTTTCTTTCTATCATGGCGGGCCTGATACCATCATGTATTTTTTCATCCAGCAACAGTTTGTCCAGTTCCGCAATTTCATTCCTGAGAAGGCCTATCAGTTCATCCTGCTTTACAAACTGGCTTTGGAAATTTTCAAGATCTTCCAGCAAACTCCTGTCAAAGTTTTCCTTGAGTACATCTGAAAGCCTGTTTTTGGACCGGACATTCTCCTCCCTGAAAAAATCGAGTAATCTTTTCCATGAATTGCTTTCAATCCGTATCTGTTGCATTTTTTTTTGCGGCATAAGGTTTTGCCTCCTGGTTGTTCTATTAACTAATAATTGTTGCATTATATTTCTGACAATTTGTTAATGCCCGGGTTTCCATGAGTTATCTTTTTTAAAATTTTTGGAAAATAATAATAAACAAAAGTATTTTTTAGATACCCGGGAATTAAAGATGCAGGTCATACAAAAGGATGAGTTTCATCAGTTGTAGAATATTTAGATAATCTATCAATAGCCTTGCTGCGGGAACAATATTCAATAAAAGCAGCTAATAAGATATTGCAATAAAATATTGGAATGTTCTATCTAAATATTTCCTTAAAGGTTCTCCACCTTTTTCATTCTCAATATCTTTAAGATCTCCATCCAGCCTGTGCTTACCAAAGCAACCAACATAAAGACCAATAGATAATTTGGTGTAATATATACAAGTGAGAAGAGGTTCCTGAAAAATGGCAGATACACAAAACAAAAAATAAGAATGATGGTGATGCCGATTATCAAAGGAATAAGGAAATTCTTATAACGAATAGTCCGGAAAACGGTATAATGGAAAGAACGGTTTATAAGCGTGAGAAAAATATTGCAAAATAAAAGCGTGATGAAAACGGCAGTGCGTGTGAAATTTTCATCTTGTTGCTGCTGCATAAAATAATATCCAATGCCAAGGCAACCCGCCGTGATGACCAATCCCTGCAGGACGCTCATTCTTAGCTGCCTTGCTGATAAGAAATTGGAAGAAGCACTTCTGGGTAAGCGCAACATAGTGCCTGGCTCCATAGGTTCATTTTCATAAATAATAGAACAGGTTGGCCCCATGACCAATTCTAAAAATATAACATGCACTGGCGTAAAAATTTCGTTGAATGGCCAACCCAGGAGTAGCGGAATGGTTACTATTAAGATGATGGGGATATGGATAGAAACAATATATTGAATGGCTTTTTTAAGGTTATCATATATCTTTCTTCCCAGCGCAACCGCATCTGCCATGTGCCCCAGGTCATCATCTCCAATTATGATAGAAGCTGCATTCTTTGCCACTTCGCTGCCACGCTTTCCCATTGCAATACCGATGTGTGCGGCCTTTAAAGCAGGCGCATCATTTACGCCATCTCCGGTCATGGCAACTATTTCGACATTTTCTATCAGTGCATTAATTACTTTAAGTTTCGCCTCAGGAAACATGCGTGCAAAAATATTTGTCTCTCTTACTTTGGCTATTAATTCTCCTTGTGAAAGATGAACGACTTCTTTACCTGTAAGCCACTTGTCAGTGTTGCCCAGATGAACCTGGTCGGCTATCGCAATGGCTGTTTTAGGATAATCGCCGGTAAGCATTTTTACAGATATCCCCGCATTTTGAAATGTTTTAATAGTTTCCGCTATACCAGCCTTTGGAGGATCCTGGAATGCTAAGAGGCCTAAAAATTGCATCCTGAATTCTTCCTGGGATGCAGGCCAGTTTTTTTCGTTCCAGGTTGCTTTGTCAACACCTAAGACACGTAAACCTTTTTCAGAATACCATTTCAATTGTTGCTGAATTGCTTTTATTTCTTCTGCCGTTAAATCACTTTGCCTAATCAATGCTTCCGGGGCGCCTTTGGCTGCTATGATTGTATCACCTAAATTGTTTCTGAAAATGTGCGTCATCATGGGAGGCTTCCCGCTTATCGGGTATTCATGTACCTGTTCGTATTTGGTGCGTTTATCTTCCACGGAAATTTCTTTATATAATTTATGGATTGCTTTTTCCATGGGATCAAACGGATCTATTTCGCTGGACCACATTGCGTACTCTATAAGCTCCGTCGGCAAATCATTTGTATCATTAACATGCAATGAAACCTTATTGATGGCATCATACACATATTCAATGCTCATTTTATTTTCAGTAATAGTGCCTGTCTTATCGACACAAATCACTGTTGCTGATCCCAAGGTTTCTACATATTGTGGTTGCTTTACAATAACGTTATTGCGTAATAAACGAAATGCACCCAATGCCATGAAGGTTGTGAACGCCACCGGTATCTCTTCCGGAAGTATGCTCATAGCAAGGGTTAAGCCCTGCAATAATGATTGCACAATATCGCGGGATTGTATATAATGATAAGAGACAACAAATAAAAAAGCGATGCCGCCAATCCATACCATTATGCGCACAAAAGAGTTTATCTGGGTCTGCAGCGGCGTTTTTATAATAGTAATCTCCTTAAGCGACAAACCAATTTTTCCGAACATTGTTTCGCTTCCAATCTCACTAACTTTTAATATTGCATTGCCGCTCGTTACCTGTGTTCCTTTATAGACTTTGTCGCTATTATCTGCACTTTTACTTACAGGCATTGATTCTCCTGTGAGGATAGATTCATTAATCGATAAGTCATGGGAAGAAATAATTTCACCATCTGCTGAGATAATATCACCTTCTTCAATTACGGCAACATCGCCCACTACTATTTCTTCCGTAGGTATTTTTACTTCGATGCCATCGCGGATAACTTTTGATTTAGGCGATGATAATTTTTTTAATGCATTAATCGCATTTTCACTCCTGTACTCCTGGTATAATGAAATACCGGAAACAATAAAAATAGCAACAAGCATAATGAAACCATCAGTATATTGGCCAACAAAAAAATAGATAAAACAGGCAACCAATAGCAAAATGAA
Source organism: Ginsengibacter sp. (assembly GCA_040007435.1). Classification (GTDB taxonomy): domain Bacteria; phylum Bacteroidota; class Bacteroidia; order Chitinophagales; family Chitinophagaceae; genus Ginsengibacter. The sequence goes on from JBDTUZ010000051.1 coordinate 18,810, forward strand.
CATGGGCTGAAAAACAATCCCTTTCAATACGTGAATGAATACACGCTTTTCCGTCGTGAGAATAATGTTATTTCCATGAATTTGCCTTGAGCTTTCAACTTCAGTATTTGACAAGCCCGGTATTTTATTTTGATTAATATTCATGATTTCTCCTGAGAATTATTTACGGCTATGATAATGGATTTTTTCAAAAATAAAGTAGCCACATATCGGTAGGGATGATATTAAAGTCAACAACGTATGATATAAATCAGTACGGTTATTAATTATTGTCATTGTAGTTGCCTCACTTGTTCCTGACATTTGTTTCGTATAATTTTTCAACTTATAACATTTTATATTTTCAAACAATCTATATGAATGAACTAATCCTTTTAAAAATTGAGGCCAGGAAATTACTTGACCAGGTAAATCAGCATGCTGAAACTTCTCCAAATCGAAAGAGAGCAATAAGTTCTCCCTGGGATGCTGAAAATCTGTCTCATGAAGTTTCCTTTAAACAACAGGTAAAAAGCCTCAGGAGAAAATTTTATAGCCTGTCATCTCAAAACAACCTGCAAACCAATTTTCATGACTGATTCGCTATCGTTATTACTTACCAAGTATGATGTAGCAACGCCGCGTTATACAAGTTATCCTACTGTGCCTTACTGGGATTTTTCTTCTCTTAATGAACACCAGTGGAAGCAATCCGTTATTAATAGTTTTCGTGCAGAGAATGGCGAATTATGTATTTATATTCACTTGCCTTTTTGCGAAAGCCTGTGTACATTTTGCGCCTGCAATAAGCGAATCACCAAAAATCATGACGTTGAAAAATTATATATCGATGCTGTTTTGAAGGAGTGGCAAATGTATCGTGAGATATTACCCGGAATTCCTGTAATAAAAGAGATTCATCTCGGCGGAGGAACGCCAACTTTTTTTAGCGCTGATAACCTGGTTTGTCTTATTAATCAGATTACCGGCACTTCAATTGTGAAAGATGATCATGAGTTTAGTATTGAAATACATCCCAATTTCACGACCGAAGATCATCTTAGAAAATTATCAGCAATTGGGTTTAACAGGATGAGTATTGGAGTGCAAGATTTTGATCCTCAAATACAATATACTATCAACAGGATACAATCTTACGAGCAAACAAAAGAAGTTTTTGACTGGGGAAGAAAGTATAGTTACAAGAGTATTAATGTTGATCTAATTTATGGTCTTCCACATCAGACAATAAAAAGTGTTGAGCATACTATTTCGCTGATAAAAACACTGATGCCTGACCGAATTGCCTTCTATTCCTATGCCCATGTGCCCTGGAAAAGTAAAGCTCAGCGCAGGTATACAGAAAGCGACCTGCCCGCCCCATCAGTGAAATGGGAAATATATAAACGGGGAAGATTGCTTCTTGAGCAGGCAGGTTTTAAAAGTATAGGTATGGATCATTTTGCTTTGCAGGAAGATCAATTATTTAAAGCCGCAGAGCAAGGAAAGTTGCACCGCAACTTCATGGGTTATACAACAACAACTTCTAAGCTAATAATAGGCCTGGGGGCTTCATCTATAAGCGCCACAAAAAATGCATTTGCTCAAAATGAAAAAGTAGTTGAAGCGTATGAAGCTAAAATCAATTCAGGATTTCTTCCGTTAGTTAATGGTCATTTGTTGAACGGGGAAGATATGATTATTCAAAATTATATTCGCGAGCTGATGTGTTTAAATAGAACAACCTTGCATAAGGAAATGCATGATGTTGATTTTATCATTCATGTCTATTCCAGGCTTGTCTCTATGCAAGCAGACGGCTTTATTGATTTGCAAGGAGATGTAGTAAGTGTTACTGAAAAGGGAAGATTATTTATCCGTAACATCTGTGCTGCTTTTGATGCTTATCTTTTTAAAAAAGAATTAGCAGGACAAACATTCAGTAAAGCAATCTAATGAAGCAAATAATTAATTCCTGGTTCCCTGTATAATTATTTTTTGTTTCTCATTCTTCTTATTAAACCTGAGCCTTCCGAGCCTCTTTATTTTTATAACCTGGAATGTGAGGTAAATGATAGTACCCCACACGATAACAACAATAGAATAAGCTGTAAAAAGCAGCCAGAGCGGAGTTTCAAAACGTGTTGACCATAGTGTTCTTTGGTCAAAGAAATTTCGTGCAGGCTTAATTGCCTTTCCCCAGCCCACAGTTTCTTCTGTTGCCAGGTTGCCATACGTATCATTATCATCCACCTGTGCCACAAGAATAATATTCCCCTTCTGATCACCGGGTATAGAGTCTCTTGTAAATGCTGCACTTGAAATTCCTGAAGAGTCAGAAGTGTAAGTTTCTTCATCTCCCACTGACAAATTGCCGAGCATTCTTTTTACGGAGAGTTTCATGTCGATATCCTTTACCGGCATCCAGGCATTTCCATTTTTTTCTTTCAGCATTGCAGTCACTGTTCGCACGCCATCTTCTGATGTTGTGTCAATAGTAAGTATGGCTTTTTTTATGGTAATATCAGCGGTTAAAGCCTCTTGCCCTGCAGGTAAATCTGATTGGGCAATAAAGGTAAATTCATTGAGTGAATCCCAGGCAATTTTAAATGAAGGCGGGATGCCCATCCTGGCTTTGCCATTGGCTTCGGTCGTGATCTTCCCTAATAAATTTGTTGCTTCGGCTTCATTAAAATAAACACTTACCGGTATATCTTTCACCGGTTCAAATTTTCTTCCCACTTTCTTTTTTGTAATTATTTCCAGGTAAGGCACCTTGTTTACAGGCAGAAAATAACTTAAGCTTAATATGGTGGGCGTGGCAACAGAGTCCTGCGCACGTAAGGCGGAAACAGATGTGCCTGACAGGAACAAAAGGACCGTAATTAATTTATATAACCTGTGCACTTTCATATTCTTCAATTGTTTCATTTTGCTTGTTTAATGCATGTCGGTCTTCAAGTGTTTTATAAATTGATATTACAGGAAACACTCTTACGAAAAAAGTTATGATCAGTAACGCTCCTGCCATGGAGCCCATGGTGATGGCCCACTCTTCCCAACTGGGGAAGTAATGATTGAATCTTGCCGGTGAATCGTATTTAGGTAAAAAAGGATGCAGCAATGTAGGCGTAACAATCAGGTATCTTTTAAACCATGCGCCCACTACTACCATTACGCCTACTACAAACATCGGCACAGGTCTTCTGCCTTTTTTAAAGACCAGTACTAATATTGGAACAATCATACCTACCAAAATAGCAAACCAGAACATCGGTGCAAAGTCACCTGTAAAAAGACCGTTTAAATAGTCCTTCTCTTCCTTTTTCATTTTGAAAGCCGGTACCAGGAATTCGTTTACATTAAAATACAAATACAGCAAGGCGAGCATCACGGTTATTTTACCCATTTTATCAAAATGCATTTCAGTGATGTATTTTTCGAGTTTATATATCCGGCGAAAAACATACATGGCTACTACCACTGCTCCTGCGCCTACAAGGAAGGCACCTGAAACAAAGTATGCTCCGAAATTGCTGCTATCCCATCCGGGACGATAAGTGGTGGCAAATAACCAGGAAGTAACCGTATGGATACAAAATGCAACGGGAATAATTACAATGCAAAGTATAGTAATAGACCTGTTCCTGATCTTTTCCTGTGCCGGTGTGCCTTGCCAGAATGAAGCAAGCCACCTGTATAATTTTGAAAAGGGTTTGCCTAATTTATTTTTTGCAAGAATCATTATCCTGACATCAGGAATCAATGTTATGTACAACAAGAAAAGGCTTAGAAAAAAATAGGTGGTGATTACAATTACGTCCCATAGTATCGGTGATTGTAGCCGGCCGTGTGAGAAGAGGTAAAGCAGCCTTTCCGGGCGCCCCATATCTACAACAATAATAAGGGCCGCGAAAGTGATATTGGATACTGCAATAATCTCAGCTATGCGTGTCAGTGGCGTTCGCCATGGTACATTGGACAGCCTGAAAATAGCTGTTATGAGTGATCCTACAAGGCTTACTGCAACAAAAAAAACAAAGTTCGAAATATAAATGCCCCATGATACATAATCACCCATATTGGTGACTATTAATCCTTCTCTTAGCTGCTTGATATAAGCAACTGCGCCAATACAACATATTACCACCAACCCGGCTGTCCATATCATTCCCCTGCGTCCAAATTTTTGAGGCAATAAATCATTGGTGATTTGCTCAGGAGATAAATTTTGCAGATTATCCATTGTTAGTTATGATTTTTTTTCAGAAGAATCTTCCTTCTCAAGTCCTTCTTCAAATTTAAAATTCCTGTTTACTGGTGGCAGGTAATAAACGCTGGGCTTTGTTCCCAGATCTTCCATCAGGCGATACCCTGCTTTATCTTTAATCAGGTCGCTGAAACGAAAAGTTTCCGCTCCATTGGTAACTGAATCTTCAATCATATCTCCAAAGAGAAATACACCATTCGGGCACGCGGAAACGCAATGGGGCAGCATACCCATTCGTGTCATATCCGGGCAGAAGTCACACTTGCCTACAGTTCCTTTTTTCTGCGGCAAGCTTGTTTCCGGATTGTAAGGCTGGTCTGCAATATCTACAGGAAGTTCAGGGTCTCCCCAATTAAATACGCGGGTTGAGTAGGGGCAGGCGGCCATACAAAAACGGCAGCCGATACACCTGTCACTATCAATTAATACTATTCCATCCTGTCTCTTAAAAGTTGCATCTACCGGGCATACTTTTACGCATGGCGGTTCATCGCAATGCATACAGGTGGTGGGTTCCCAGTACGGAGACGTTTCTGCGGCATCCTGCATAGGATATACCTTTATCCAGTTCTGTGCATCCTGTACATGGTGTGCATGATTACAGGAAGCCTGGCAGGCCTTTACATTTTTACAACGTGAAAGATCAATGACCATCACAAACTTTTTGCCCGGTATTCCTTTCCTTGCTTCATCATTGCTTACTGCCGGCAAATGTGGAACCGGTTTTAAAAATGCTTTATCCACTTCAATGATATTTCCATCAACAGAAAGCAGTTTAACCATTTCGCCTGACGGCATTACAGCATCATCTTCCGGGAAGGGCGATTTTTTAGAATTACACGAAATAGCTAAAGTGGTTAATATACCTGCGGCCAGGAATTCCCTGCGTGATTTTTCTTGATTCATTTTACATCGGTTTGATTATAGGACGGGCTTATTTTTTGATCCAGTTTTTTAGTTCATTGTTGGTAATCTTTTTCTTTCCGGCTGGAAGAGCGGCAATATCAACTTCTACTAGTTCGCCATTTTGAGAAAGCATTTTAATTGTATTTGTTGTTTTCTTTTTTTTTGGCACAAAAAATCTAAAAGCCGTAAATAAAGCGGCAGTACTAATGCCTACGCCGATAAATTTTTTGCGGCTCTGTAGTTTATCATCCTTGTTCATATTTTTTTATTTCTAATGAGGAAAGCGTATAGGCGATCGTGTTAGATCACTTTTTCAGCGTTCTTACATAATTGACAATACTCCACCTGTCTTCGTCATCATGTATTTTCTTTTTGAAAGAAGGCATATCGTCCCGGCCTTCTGATGTTTTATAAAAAATAGAGCCATCACTTTGAGAATGAAAATCGGCTGTAGAAAAATCGCCCGGCTCTGTTTTTAATTGAGCTGATTTTGAGCCATCACCCAGGCCTTTTGAACCATGGCATGATTTGCAATGTGTATTATACAAGGTTTTGCCGGCAGCAATTGATGCTGCATCAGAAGGAACTTCGTTTTTCATGTTTTTGGCATTGTCAGGAACCACCCATGGCTTCTTAGGTTGGTCGTCCAACACTTTAAAGCTAATGCTGCCAAGTCCCATGGTTATTACGAACATCATTAAGATCTTTTTCATTTTTTTCTGATATTTAAATTGTTTAGGTAAAAGTAAAAGGGCTCGAACTTCAAAAAAATGATGGGTGTGCACCATTTACATGACCTTAATCAGTTGAGCCATTAATAATTATTTAATTGTTTAATAAAATTATTCATCTCTGCCATGATTATCTTTTACAGGTCAACCGGTTTACTCGGGGGGAAAATAAAATCCAAGGTCTGTATCAACATTTGCCATATCTGCTAAAAGTGGTGCCTTGTTTCCATCGAATATATATAACCCATAGGCATCCGGTTTTGAGTCCAGGTCAACATAATCTGCACTTTTATCAGCTTTCATAAAAAGAAGGTATCTGATATTTTTTGCGTCAATGATTTTAAGCCTGGGGTAATACTTCCTGATAACTGTATGTGCATTTTTACATAAATAAAAGTACTCATGCATACTTCCCTCAAAAGTTCTGGGATTGGTAATGGCTTTTATTTTTTCAAGTTGTAATGAATCGGGACTATAAAAAACAGCGACTGGAAAATCAACGCTTAAAGTATCACGAAAACTACTGCCTGACTTATTTTTTTCTATTTTATTTTGTAAATGGTTTTCTCCTTTTGGACTATCAGAACAAGAAATAATTATTAAGAATGTTATGAAGGCAAAAAGAAAAATCAATTTCATTATGGGCTTTTTTGTAAGCAGAGCAAACTTCTCATATCAAATAATATTATGCTCAGTTGATTTAGTAGCTCCACAACCTGGTAATATTAAACCCAATAAGGAATTGCCCGCCCTCCACTTTCTTACCTGCATCATCTTTATATCCAAATGGGTTGTTGGTATTAAAGAGATTATTTTGTTGCGGATTTAGCAAATAAAAGTTACCAACGAACAATTGAAAAGCATGGCCGCTTGTGTTAAACTCAACTCCAAAAGCTACATTGGGATGGGGATTGTTGGTAGCATGCTTTGTAAGTGGTTGATCATAATTCATCATAAGAGATGTTACCTCAGTTAATTTATATCTTGCAGATACTGCTACGGCAAAATGATCGAATTCCATTTTTTTAAACACGTCTTTCCCTGTGCTATCATTTTTGGTATAGTAGCCATCTACAGAGTTTTGGTGTGATACACTTGGTGCCACCTGTATAGATAGTTTTTCAGTAACCTTTCTTGCGATAATCAATTGGTTAAAGAATGACATGCGTTGCGACTGGTATTTAAAAAGACTTTTATCCGCATCCTTTCTTGTATCGTATGCCATATTACCATAGTACGTAACGCTCACGGGGTACACACCCTTTGTCTGTTTAATGATAGCGTACTTGGCACTTCCGTCCCATAGCATTTTATTCTTGGTAATGCCTATGCCAAGGTTTAAATTATTAACAGGCGCATAGGTTACTCCAAGCCGGATATTTGAAGGAGCAAAAAAGCCCCAAAAATCCTGGTAACCATTTTTAACTGTGCCAAACCGGTGCATAATATCCATTTCAAAGGATCCTTTATAAGGTACCATCACAGTTTGGTTGTCAATAATCCAAATGCTTTTAAAAGTATTTTTTACTGGTTTTGCTTTCGCCTTTGCAACAGGTTCTTCAACGGCTGCGCTGTCCTGCGCATAGATATTTGCCTCAGGTAAAAACATGCATCCTGCCACGCATAAAGAAAATGCAAACAACTGTTTTGGTATATTTATTTTTAGTCTCATTGTTTTATTTTTTTGATCATTAGTTATTAGGCACCCCGTTTCTTATCCAGTCATATATTTTTTGCCTGTCTGCAGCAGAAGGAATGTATTGCTGCATATCGCCATTGATCATGATATAAATTATGCTTTGTTTGGGGAGAAGAGTATTCACAAAACCACCATTAACTATAGTCTGGTAAGAATTACCCAGGGTCATATTCGGTGCATGTCCCCCCGAAACGTGGCAACCCGATAAAGCGCATTTCGATTCAACCAAAGGCGCAATATCCTTGCTAAAACTCACGGCCTGTGGCGGGCCATCCGGATCAAATGCCGCATCCGGCTTGATAACATCCTTATAGCAACTAATGAGTGTAATTGAAATACCGAAGAAAACGGCACCTATATATAATATTATTTTTTTCATTTGGAATCGTTTTATTACTTACTTGTTGTTGTAGTTCATATTGCATTCAATATCAATTTTATCAGAAATGCTGGTGCTGGGAATATCGTAATCCCTACAGTCAAATTGAAAAGATAATTGAAGGCCAAAAACATCGTATGCAGCATTCACTCCATTAAAAACTGGTGTTGCCCGTGGAAAATATTTCAATTTGCCAACAACTGATTGTGTAATCGGCGCTGTTAATGTGGTTGTTGTATCATAGCCATGCCAGGTCAGGTTAAACGTTACAATATAATCGTTGCTAAGTGGATCAAATTCAACTTTAGTTGTTTTGATTTTCGCAAGATTCCTTACCGTCAGGTTTTGATCACTTGGTACAATTGGAACGGTGCCCATGCCTTTGACATTACAACCCGCATCGCGACCGGGCTCTCCTGTATTAGAGGTGTTGATTTGAACATATCCATTAAAATAAGTTTTTGAAGGGTCATTTTCATAAAATGCCCAGGAGCTATCTAATAATGGCTGGCCGGGAACAAAATAATCGATCATTTTTGCGTTCGTGACATCATGTATCCCAAACTGATTAAAACGCCCGGTAAGTAAGCCGGCAGCTCCCACATAGTTGGTTGACCAAAGCACACTTGAGTGTACCTTATCAAGTTTCCATTGGGTAGTGTCTCCGGTTGTCATGGTACCGGGAAGATGTACGTGGCTGCCCCTGGTTATAACAATACCGGTAGTAGCAGGCGGTGGAAGAAGAAGGTCATCTTCATGAGTGCAACTGGCGATGTAGCCATAGCCGCTTATGAAGATTATAGCAATTAGCAGCAGCGTTTTGTTATTAAGCATTTTCATATAATATTATTTTAGTAAACCGAAAATTTTTAAACAAATAAAAAATGTTTGTATCCGATTTGTATGTGTAAAAATATCCTGACGCGGAACAAAATATTATGAGGCTCATCATCAGAAAATATGATTTAGATCACACAAATCCACGAAACAAATTCTCCCGGCCATATAGTTTTTTCTGTTTTGTATGTGTAATCTTACTGACACTTGTGTAGCCACACCGTTGGAATAAAATGGAATTGGGTATAAAGAAATTTCTTGCAGCAATTAGGTAATTTTTTTATAAAGTTCCGTTTAAGTCCTTTTAAAAAATTACATCATTCTTCAAAAAAGTTACATAGTTCACATGTTTACTTCTTACAATCTTTTGTGAGGTGGAACCAGGGTTCATGATATTAGCTTCAAGTCTGGCACAGAAAGTAGCGGGTTATAGGGCAGATATTTTAGTTTCTTTTTATAAAGCCAATCGCAAAAGATAATAACGTGATAAGAAGTAATGCCCCCAGGTTCAGGAAGAAGCTGACAGTGTATATTCTCATGTCATTCTGTAGCATCTCTCTTCCGCCTAATGATCCCGTGATTTGTGAAACAATATCTTTTACCAAAAAGAAAAAGAACACTAAACTATGAATGAAGCTGAGCTCCTTTTTTTTGCTAAATGCAGGTAACCAAAAGAGTAAAGAAAGCAGGGCCCAAATCAAAAGCCATGGCTGCATGAATAGATGCTTTACATTAGCGGCAGAATAATTAAGGGATAAATTTTTTAATTGAAATCCAATGTATAAAGTACCTATTAATGCATAGGCAAAAGGTAAGAGCGAAACTATTCTGTTTCTAAAATTATTTTGCGGTAGCTTCTTCCGCGCGAAAAACAAGATAATAGCATACAATAATGGATAGCCGGAAAAGAAAGCCATAAGCTGCAACTGCTGCAGGTATACAAAAAAACTATTTCCCATGAAAAAGATATTTAATTCCAAAGATGATAAAATATTTATTGACCTGGCTGTGTTTATTACGGGCTCTCCATAGCAAGTGATTGTAAAATCATTACCGTACAGATTCAGGTAATGCAATTAAAAATTTAGTTTGTTAGAGAATTTTAATATTAATTTACCTGCAACTTACGTGTGCTTACAAATAAAATCAAATGATAGAACAAACAGAACTTGTCGTTACAGAATGGCATTACTATCCTCCAGAGAGAGCCATAGACGAAACAGCATTGATTCACGAGGTAACATCACTGGATGTACAGAAAAAAAGAGCGTCCACAAAAAAAGGAATTGCATGCAGGTTCAGTTGCCGCTTCACTTTTGAAAATAAAATAGTTCTTAATTATGTGGGCGAAGATTCTTACGTCATAGATTTTGAGGAAGTGATAGATCAGCATGAATTGCTTACTATGATAAGGAATTCCTTTTCAAAATTCAAGGATAAATTCGATCTAAGGAAATTATCCACTGTTTTGCAAAGCAGGTCATTAATGCCTTTGAATGAATCAATGATAAACATTGAAGCAATACTTCCCATGCTCGCTTAATTTAAGAAATTCAATGGTTCCCCTTACACTTATATACTTTGTCAAAAAAAGGATATATGAATAATATAACATCTTTTAAATCTTGCTAAATTATGACTTCGAATGCAAGCTACGCATCTACATTAGTTTCATCATTATCGTTGAACGTGTTAGGTCATAAGAAGGAGTTTATAAAACATACCTTTCCAAGTATATTCAGAAAATAAGATTGAAACTTTATATTAAATACATGGTAAGCCTTCGTTGCAAAATGGTGGTAAAAGAAGAATTGAAGAAACTTGGATTGCACTATGCGACTGTTGATTTAGGAATCGTTTAGATTTTGGAAGAAATTACTCAAGAGCAACAAAACCAGCTTAAAAAAAACTTACTCCTTTTTTATATCTAAACATTTTAAGCTATAAAATCATTGCTCATATTGCAAGCTCCGTTGGGAGAATGGTGTTAACATTAATGAAATGATTTTTTTCGGATATGGCTTTTGCCGAAACAAAATTGCCTAAGTATTCAGTTGCATCTCGCTGGCTTCCATTTTTAAGAATTCCGGGATTTTGTTATGGTTTTCAGGTAAAATCAACAGCGGAATTTTTGTATGAAAGATCATATCTTTTGTTTCGCTTTTTTTGAACAGGCGCTCTATCCATTCGTGTTTGTGCGGCATCATTACAATCATATCTGCCTGGTGTCGGTCGATAAAGTCGCTTAGTGTATGCCTTATATCAGCGTCTTTTGGATACTGAAATGAAGCTTCAATATCTCTATCTGTCGTTTCCTTTTTTTGTGCGGATTCAGGTACCACAAAAAATTCCTGGTTATTATTTCCAATAACTTTAACTACATACAGTTTTGATTTGAAAAGCCGGATGATTGATGTAAGCTGCTCAGGAATTTCATGGTCGGTAACCGGTGTATCGCTTGCAAACACTATAGTTCCCGGGCTTTTGTATATGGCATCTTCCGGCACAATTATTACGGGTATATTCGTTTTTTTTGATAAAGATGTAGCGGTGCTGCCAAATATCTTTTTAAAGTTTTTACCACTGCCTTTCATTCCTGCAATAATAAAATCAACCTTTTTTTCATTAGCTATTTTTATAATAGTTTCTTCCGGCGGCCCCTCATCACATATAATTTCCATTCCTTTATTTCCCGGGTCAAGCATATTTGCCTCTTCAAGTAATCGCTTATCTGTCTGCATCATAACGTCGTACCTTGAAACGCTCAAATTCAATCCTGCGGAGGGAGTTGGAACTTTGTATGCATTGAATAAATAAACGTTTGCATCAGTTTCTTTAGCGAGAGCTATTCCATAATATGATGCATTACGCGATGCATTGGAAAAATCAGTAGCAATTAATACTGTTTTCATAAAATCAATTTTAATTAATTAAGAATATCTTAGAACACAAATAATAGCCAATATTTTTTGTATCTCAGAATATTCAGGTTATTTATTGGTTATAGATATCTTTAATAGTTTGTCTTGTCTTTCAATTACAGGTGAGTGATAAAGATTGGTTGCGCTATTGTGTTTATCAGCAAATCTGCATGGCTGTGTTTAAAGAACTGCGATATCGCACTTCTGCCATAAGCCCCCATAATTATTATAATATTTTTCTTATAAAAAGATGATCAAACAATTTTCAAAGCTATTACAGTCGGTTCTGATTTTACATGATCACCGTTAGTTATAATTGTGATTGTAATCAAATGAAAAAAAGGGTGAACTTAATAACTTTATTTTAAAAGACAATTTGAAGAAATTATCTCCATTTGTAGTTTGGTTTGGTATCCTCTTGCTGATAATGCTTACTGGCGTGATTGGTTTTATGGCAATAGAGCACTATAGCTTTATTGATGCGCTTTACATGACGGTGATCACTATTGGTACAATAGGCTATCATGAAGTAAAGCCTTTATCTGAAACCGGAAAGATATTTAATATAATTTTTATCATTTCTTCTTTTGCCGTTTTTACCTATACACTTAGCAGCTTAACAAAATATCTTGTAAGCGGAGAAATGGCATCTTACATTAAAAACCGCAAGCTTATGAATGCAATAGATAAGTTTTCTGCCCATGTAATTATATGTGGATTTGGCCGCCACGGTCAACAGGCTGCAAAAATTTTGATGGCCAATAAGATCGAATTTGTTGTGATTGATACAGTGGAAGTGCCTATCAAAAACTGGCTGATTGAAAATAAATCGCTGGTGTATATTCATGGTGACGCAACAGATGATGATGTGCTGATAAAAGCCGGTGTTAGAAAGGCGAAAGCATTGTTGCTTACATTGCCCACAGATGCTGATAATGTATTTGTCGTTCTATCAGCAAGGTCAATAAATCCTGATTTAGTAATCATAAGCAGGGCGCAGCTCAAAAGTACAGTCATCAAATTAAAAACTGCCGGAGCTGATCATATCATATTGCCGGAAATAATTGGAGGCTCGCACATGGCAACATTAATATCAAAGCCAGACGTGATTGAATTTATTAATAATCTTTGGGGAGATGAAGCAGAGTCGATTAATATAGAATCTGTGGGCTACGATGAATTGCCACTAGATTTAAAGGATACATCAATTGAAGATATCATTAGCTGGCATGGAACGGGTGTAAATTGCCTGGGAATAAAAGATGCTGAGGGAAAGTTTACTATTAATCCACCACGTAAAACCATCGTTCAATCGCAAATGAAAATAATGTTGTTTGGAACAATGCGCCAGATAGCTGACATTAAACATCATTTTAATAAAAATATTTAATAAGATAAATATATTGTTGTGCGACGGCTTTACGTATTATTTAAAGTTGACCAGGTATTGAATTGGTTGCAGGAGCGAAATCGCATCCTTAATAAAAACAATGATTAGGAGAAAAAAGAAATAAAAAAAGTGTAACAATAAGCATGTTTAAACCAAAAATAGTAGACACACTTAAAAATTATAATCGCGGCCAATTTTTTAAAGACCTTGTTGCCGGCGTAATCGTAGGAATAGTCGCACTTCCTCTAGCAATTGCATTTGCGATAGCCTCTGGCGTGTCACCGGAAAAAGGTTTGTTTACCGCTATCATTGCAGGTTTCGTTATATCTGCTTTTGGTGGAAGTAAAGTACAAATAGGCGGTCCTACGGGAGCCTTTATTGTAATTGTATATGCCATAGTACAGCAGTATGGGGTAAACGGGCTTATTATCGCCACTTTCATTGCTGGTATTATGCTGGTGATAATGGGGCTTGCAAGGCTCGGAAGCGTCATTAAATTTATTCCCCATCCGTTAATCGTTGGCTTTACTGCCGGTATAGCAGTCATAATATTCTCCTCTCAATTGAAAGATTTTTTTGGCCTGGGTATGGGCGCAGTTCCTGCAAATTTTACTGAAAAGTGGCAAGCTTATTTTCAGCATGTGTTAGCTATCAACTGGTATGCGGTATCTATAGGTGCAGGTACCATAATCATAATTATTTTTTTTTCCAAACTTACGCATGTTGTTCCTGGTTCATTAATAGCGATTCTTATGGCTACTATAATCGTACAGATTTTTCATTTGCCCGTAGAAACCATTGGGAGTCGTTTTGGAAATATTCCCTCGTCATTCCCTTATCCTTCAGTTCCGCATCTTAGCTGGGATATTATTCGGAATTCTATACGTCCTGCCTTCACCATTGCTATTTTGGGAGGTATTGAAAGCCTCCTTTCTGCCGTGGTGGCTGATGGCATGATAGGAGGTAATCACAGGAGCAATATGGAATTGATAGCGCAGGGCGGGGCAAACATGGCTTCTGCTGTTTTTGGAGGAATACCTGCAACCGGCGCTATTGCAAGAACAGCAACAAATATTAAAAGCGGCGGCAGAACACCGGTAGCAGGTATTATTCATGCGTTTACTTTGCTGATAATTATGCTGCTGGTAGGCAAATGGGCCACCCTGATTCCTATGGGCTGCCTAGCAGGGATACTGGTGATTGTAGCTTATAACATGAGTGAGTATGAAACTTTCATTCATATCGTGAAGGGAAACAGGGGTGATGCCGCCGTTCTAATTACAACCTTCTTACTTACTGTATTAGTTGATTTAACTGTGGCTATTGAAATCGGGATGATTCTGGCAGTTTTCCTGTTTATGCGTAAGATGATTCAAATCAGTAACGTTAGTTCCATTTTAAATGAGGTGGAGGACTCAGAAAGCGAAGATGATAAATCTGCGATCACAAAATATAAGATACCCGGTGAAGTAGAAGTCTTTGAATTATCAGGTCCTATGTTTTTTGGAGCAGCATATAAATTTAAGGATGCCATAAGAGTTATAGAAAAAAAGCCGAAAGTATTAATTGTAAGAATGCGCCATGTGCCAATAATTGACGCAACAGGTTTGCGTACTATAAAAGACGTTTTGCGTATGTGCGACCACGACAGGATACAATTAATTATCAGTGGAATACAACCGCAGGTTTTGGAAGAATTTAAAAAATCAAGATTGTTATTTCAAATCGGCAAGCGTTATGTAACTGATAATTTTGATATGGCATTACGGATTGCCAAGGAGGTAATTGCAACCTGACATGCGAAAAACATGTAAACTTAGGAGGGGACCTTTTCAATATTTTATTCTATTACCATCTTAGTCAAAAAGAGTTGTTCGCTAAGTTGATATTTTTTAATATTAATTACCCAGCCAAAATTGAAAAAAGCCCTTAACATTAAGGTTTAAATTTTTAGGATCCGCAGCTCTTAATTGCTTCATCATACTGATAAGTTCCTCTTGAATGTATTCATCTTTCTTTCCGTTGTTCCAAATAGGATGAATGCAATTTTTCAAACATATCTTCAAAAGAAGAGCACGGTATATAAATTCTGTTAATTCCTTCATCGCCGGGCCTGGCGGAAGGCAGGTGGTGATATAGTTTATAGGCAAACAGATCCGACAAAGCATGCAGGCTAATAACAGCTGTTGCGGGGTCGTTAATGCCGGGACTCAATGCTTTGATTGCAACTTGATTGAAACCATAATCGGCATTCCTGTTTATAGGCTGCCCTTTGAAAAAATCAATTGCAGATAACAGGGCATGTTTACATTCATGATCAATTATTTCTGTACTATATATCTGTATAAATACAAATCCCTTTATTAAGTAGGTTGCCTGTTTATACAAAAAACAGATGTAATGATTTTTTTCACTGGCTATCTTCAAAAGCCTTTTCTCATTAAAGCCCTGGAAGTAGTTTGACTCGTCTGATCATATCTCAACACAAGGCAGTTGGCTCCGCGATATATTTTCTTCTTCCGGCTCTTCAGACTTTTCTTTCATAGTGGCCACTGTTTGTTTTTGCAAACGATGAATAACGGTCTCGTATTTTACTGTTTGCGTTACATAATCCAAAAAATAAATGAAAAGAAAAATATCAATAACCGTTAAAATATCAGCAGGTAAATACTTAATGCGGGTATATAAACACCGCTATCGATATCATGTTTTCCCCATGGAGAAAAATTTATTTCGAGCATGGCCCACGAAAGCAGCAGAAAACCGATAGCAATAATTGCCGGGTTAGAACGCAATGCTCTCAGTAATTTTATTATAATAAATTCTAAACCATTTGGTGAAATTCATATTCATTCAGGTTATTTGTTATTACGCGAACGTTACTGCCGAAAGATTTTATCAACAAATTAATTCTATTAACGTACAAAATTCATTTTTTAATCTCTTAACGGAGCCTTCGCAAGTGAATAATCATTCACGTATCAATAAAATAAACAGATATCACTTTGCTATTAAAGCCTATTCTAAAAGGATTTATATCCCGCCTGCATTTTGTTGTTTAACATGCCCTTTACAATTTTCCTCAGATTTGCTTCATAACATGTTTTCACATTTGCTTTATCGATCATAATCAAAATTTAAAGACATGACATTCAAAAAATTTATAGCTGTTTTCCTTATAAGTGCAGCTTGTTTCACAGGCGGGGCATGGGTTTATGGCAAATACAGTAACCAGGATTTATTTTTGGCAAACACTCCTGTTGCTCCTTCGGTTTTTAAAATGGCAAATTTTAAAGAAGGTACGTCCGTGACTCCTTTGACCGATTTTGAAAATGCTGCTGCTAAGGCTTCGCCGGCAGTGGTGCACATTAAAGTTCTGAAAAGAGTGGCGGCACAAGGTTATGGTTTTGGGAACATGTCTTACAATGACAACAACAACGGAAATGCTGCGCAACAGGTAGGATCAGGTTCCGGCGTGATTGTGAGTGCTAATGGTTACATTGTAACTAACAATCATGTGGTTGAAAATGCGGATGAACTTTTGGTAACTTTAAATGACAAGAAAGATTACAAAGCGACAGTGGTAGGAACCGATCCAAGTACTGACTTAGCGGTGATAATTATTGAAGGATCTAATTTTCCCATTCTCCATTTTGCTAACTCGGATGATGCGCGCGTAGGGCAACTTATATTAGCGATAGGCTATCCGTTAAATCTCGAAACTACCGTTACTTCAGGCATCGTAAGCGCCAAATCAAGAAATATTGGAATTAATGATCGCAATAGTGATTCGCCTATTGAATCATTTATTCAAACGGACGCAGCCGTTAACCCCGGCAACAGTGGTGGAGCACTTGTAAATACTGATGGCGATCTGATCGGAATTAATAGCGCCATTGCTTCACCCACCGGTTCTTATGCAGGGTATTCTTATGCAATTCCTTCCAACCTGGTGAAGAGGGTCGTGGGCGATATTATAAAATATGGCAGCGCAAAGAGAGCTTATCTTGGTGTGATGTATGTAAGCGACCAAATGAATGATGCCGTGAGACAGAAAAATAATATCCCTACTGGAGATGGTGTATATGTAATGGATGTAACTCCCGGAAGTGCAGCAAACCAGGCCGGCATTCAAAAAGGAGATTTCATTACTAAAATAAATGGAACAACCATTAATACAGGAACCCAGATGGTTGAAAAGATTTCAGCGATGCGCCCCGGAGATAAAGTAGAAATTACCTATACCCACAATGGAGCAGAGAACACTTCTACTGCTGCATTACAGGGCTCTGCCGGAAATGTTCAGCAGGAGATCAATTAACAGCGTAATAAGAAACATAATTCCTCCCGAACCCAAAAATAACGAGACAAGTACAAGTAAGAAGTGACGGAGACGAACGCCGGTTTATTCGATAATATAATCAAATAAGCAGAAGATTAAATCCTGTGAAATTCTCATTCCCGTCTCTAAGGAGGCGGGTTTTTTGTTATTTATAATTTAAGACTCAATTAAATATTTTATAGTAATTAATAATCACCACAAATACTTATATTCATTATAAAACAACCCGACTTTTTAAAATGAAGATTCTTATAATAGAAGATGAAAGGGCATTACAGGAATCCATTATGAAATACCTGCAGCACCAGGGGTTTATCTGCGAGGCAGTAAGTGATTTTTTAACAGGAAAAGAAAAAGTGACCCGTTTCGTTTATGATTGTATCGTTATCGATATTGGCTTGCCTTATGGTAGTGGCCTTGATATTGTGAAAGAGCTGCAATACATGGAATCTAAAGCGGGCATCGTTATTATATCCGCAAAAAATACATTGGAAGATAAATTGAAAGGGCTGGACCTTGGAGCCGATGATTATCTCGCAAAACCCTTCTATTTATCTGAACTTACTTCACGCATTAATGCAATCATCAGGCGAAGAAATTTTGGGGGCAACAATGTAATAACGTTCAACGAAATTAACCTGGAAGCCGAAGCACAGCGGGTAACAGTGGATGGTAAAGCAGTAGTACTTACTGATAAAGAATACCAGTTGCTTGAATATTTTATCGCCAACCGCAGGCGCCTGCTAACCAAAGCAGCCATTGCCGAACATATATGGGGCGATGAATATCAGCAGGTAAGTAATTTTGATTTCATATACACCCATATAAAAAATCTTAGAAAAAAATTGATGGATGCGGGCAGTGGAGATTATATCAAAACCATTTATCGTGCAGGATATAGATTTACAGATTAGGCATTGTATTGGAACTGAATTTTAGCACAAAACTATTTATGAAACTTCTGACAAAAACCACTTTGTATTTTTTAATCGCAATGATTCCGTTGCTGGCTGTCACAGGCTTCTACCTCTTCAAACAATTCAGTAAAGAAATAAATTATCGTAGCGATAAAGAACTTATAAGCGAAGAAATCGGCTGGGTCCGATACCTTCAATCAGAAGTCGATAACGGGATAATATTTGTTTTAAAATCACCGGAGGTTTCTGTATATCCTACTGATGCTTCTGCAGCCCAGGCTCCTACCCTCGCTAACATCTACGGTTATACCGCCGAAGGAGATAGCAAGATTCCTTACAGGCAACTATCGCAGGTAGTTTCAATTAATGGAAATTCTTACCAGATAATTATAAGGCAATCGCAGGAACAGAAGGATGCCTTAGTTACAAGTATCACCAGGCTTATGTTGTTTGTATTTGCAGGATTGTTTGCCGCTACTTTAGTTTTCAACTGGGCTATCAGCAAAAGGTTATGGAAACCTTTCAGGCGATCTCTTGGTAAAATAAGAAGCGCAGAGTTGCAAAAGATGGAAGCCATTCATTTTGAAAATACCAACATAGAGGAATTCAACGAACTGAATACATCGTTAAACTATATGGCTGGTAAAATGCACA
Source organism: Ginsengibacter sp. (assembly GCA_040007435.1). Lineage (GTDB taxonomy): Bacteria > Bacteroidota > Bacteroidia > Chitinophagales > Chitinophagaceae > Ginsengibacter. Next base: position 37,835 of record JBDTUZ010000051.1, read on the forward strand.
AAGATTATGTAAACATGAAAGAGTTTACTGAAAATGCTGCACATGAAATGCAAACCCCGGTTGCCATTGTACAAAGTAAACTGGAGCTTTTGCTGCAGGATGATAATTTGAAAGATGACCAGGTACAATCAATTCTTGAATCAGCTACCGCTTTGAACCGGTTGAGTAAATTGAATGAAGGCCTATTGTTATTAGCTAAGATTGAGAACAACCAATATGAAACGAAAGAAGAAATTAATCTGGCAGAGTTGAGTGAAAAGTATCTGCATCTCTTCGATGAATTTATAAAGGAAAAACAACTAAACATCAAAACAAATTTTCAGGGTAGTTTTATTATAAATGTTCATCCGGTGCTTGCCGGTTCGCTGATTTCTAACCTGCTTGGCAACGCCATTAAGTACAACTATAATGGTGGAACTATTGAAATAATAATTTCTCAAAACGATTATCACATCAGCAATACCAGTATGGAGAACCCGATAGCATCTGAAAAGTTATTTACGAGACTGCGTGTATCAAGAGAGGGCCAGGAGCCATCAAACGGGCTCGGACTGTCCCTCGTAAAAAAAATTGTTGATGTAAACAATCTGCTTATTACCTACCATGCGCAAAACGGGATTCATAGTTTTGACATCATGAGAAATATTCCGGCGTAGAATAGGTTGACTGTAATAATTTGAAGCGCCAACTGATTTAATCTTGTTTCCCACGGAAGCTTTTAGTAAATGATTGTATCAATTAAATTCATTTGGCATTAATGCCAAGCTTTTATATTTTTCTAACTCTTTTTTAAGTCTTCGAAGCGCGATCAATCATTAGAAAAAATCAGGGACTAAAAGTTAATTGCGCATAAAAGGGATAATGATCAGAGCCAAATGCTGAAAGACGTTCTATTTCCAAAACTCTAAATTCCTTTTAAACATATACTTAGTCAAGCGGCCATTTGACAATGAACGTTTTTTTGGGAATGTAACTCTCACTGGATAAAAGAACGTCTCCTTCTCCGTTTATCAGCCTAAAATGATGATCGTTGTTCTTTCCAAGAAAAGTTTTAAACTTCGTCATAATATCTTTTATTTTTTTGAAAGGGATAAATATTGTTGAGAATAATATAAGGGAAAAGTTGGAACGCCAAATGAAATGTCATTCCTGTTTATGCAATTTTAAAAGATAATTGTGCATGCCAGACTGTTAGTGATAGTTATCCTGGGTAGTTCAGCATCAGTTTAATTAAGATATTGTGTTTGAAGTTTTGCGCTGATTGCTTTTTCCAGCCCTACCGGTAATACGCCTGCGTTATCGTCAATAGCTCTAAAGAGTTCCACATCAGTATCCCACACAAACACATCTTTCGGCCCGGCATTTATACTTACAAAATATCGTACCTGGTCATTAAAGAAGAACGGTTCAAACTCCACCCGGTAAGGAATTTCGTCTACTACCAGGTTAAAATATCTTTCATTGTCTTTGTTAGCTTTTGTCTGACCTATGAGCGGGGTAACACTCTCTTGATTTTCCTGTTGATTGTTTTCCATAAATTTTTTTGATGACTGAATGATCGAGATTTCTATTTCGCAGAATATTTATTTTACCACTAATTGATTGTCTATTTTTTCAGAATGGAGCGAGCCAAGGTCACTCATTAAAGATTGCAGATTATCGCGGTCAATGTTGCCTCTAAGCACAATTACTCCACCAGCTACATCGGCCTGCACACCCGCATATTTGGTGATAATTGATTGCATCGATGTTCTCCTCGTCATATCGGTAGAATTATCTTTCGTGATATTATTTTCCACTTTCTGTATTCCGTTTATATTCTTAATATTATTTTCTATATCGGCAGCGCAGTTATCGCCTTCACACGTCCCTGTTAGGGTGACCGTACCATCTTTCACGGCGGGATTAACACCTGCATAATTTTTATTGTCCTGCACTGAGCAATCAGATTTTGCGAATTTTCTGCTTGTGACTTATCAGGAAATTAGATTTTTTAGTCATGTGCAATAACAAGCACAGTCTTTGTGAGTTGATTGCAGTAGAAATTTTACCACGCATCATGCTTACTTGTCTTTATACATACATAAAGCATCCGGATGTAAACAGATAGACCCAATAAAATATTATGCCTGAAATAGACACCGAACAATCTCAAGACAAATTATCTTATTCAAAAAAA
>JBDTUZ010000052.1:0-39608 GCA_040007435.1 Ginsengibacter sp.
TTACACTATATGCTGCTACTTTTCCATATACAAATGACCTGTCTTCGAATTGTATCTGTTTACTCAGTGATTCATCCTTTATTATTTTACATTGCAGGCCTGCGGGTATTTCCCTTGGCACCATCAGGTTCCTGAATATGATTTTTGCGCCCGGCTTAGCCGTACGAATTGCTTCACTGAAAAGTTTGTAGGTGTCTTCATCATCCATTAATTCGCAAATATTTGATAATGCAAATGCATCAAAAATTTCTGCAGGTTGCTGCCGCAGCCAATACTTGCTGTCTGCCGATACAGGATGGATTTTATCAATATTGTTTTTGATTGTAGAAAAATTTTTCTGCTGTAAATATTCCGGAACATTATCAGTATCCAAATAACGACCAAGAAAATATAACGCGATAAAGTAGTTGGTGTTAGCGGGAATATCTTTCATCACATGCGATGCTCTCTTATAAAAACTTTCAGAGAAGGAAGTTGAGCCGTCATCAAAGTGAAAATAATCGCTTACTAATCCCTTTTTAGCCAATCGTTTTTTATTAAACATGGTTTTGAATATCCACCGCCATTTTTTGTTATCCCATTGTTCAGTATAAAATTCCTTTTGTTCTTCAACAGATGGAAGCGAAAAAAAGGTTTCTACTTTTTTATTTCCCTGTAACAGGCGCAGCAACCTTCCCGCAATTTTTACAAACTTTTCATACCTGCCATTCATAATTACACCACTATTGATAATATGCATGTGATCATTCCAAAACAATAAAGCTTCTTTCGAGAGATCCTTTTTTATTGAATGAAATATTTCTTTCCTGTTTTTACATATAGTCAATCCAAGAAAATTGCAACAGGTTGTATGGTCTAACTCTTTAAATGCAGCCTGCTTCAATTCCATCAAATAATTTTGGGCGGGATTGATATCAACGCAGTAAATGGCAGATGGATTAAACCGTAAAAATCCTAAACTATTGCATCCGCCGGATGTGATTGTAAAAATCGTATCGCCTTCTTTTATCTTCAAAACTTTTTCGTCAATTGCGGGATCTTCCCAGTTATGTGTAAAAATGAGACGCGAGAGTTGCACCTGCCCTTGCGAAACTTTATCAGTATGATAATTCTGCTGTTGCATTGATGGGAACTTTATTAAATAAGGGTGCCGGTTGTATTCCATGTTTTTCTGCCATGGAAAGAATATTTGCCATTGCATCTAAGGTTATATTTCCTCTTCCTTTTGAAAAGCTGCTGTTAACATTTTCCATGGCAAGAACAACAGCTTCAAGAAGGCAACCATGAGATACGGAGGGCAATGGGAATTTATAAAAGCTTCGTTCCAAATTATTCTCAAATTCATAACCTCCGGTTACCATACCCATGCCTCCATAGAATAACCTCTCATGATTTTTTATATGAATCGCCTCCAGATTTTTTGGATAGCCTGCATCGCAAACGATCGTGTTACAATTCATATTTTCAAAATCATGATCGTTAACGATGGAGCTTGCTACACTGATGATGATATCAGCTTCGGCAATTAATTCTTCTAAATGAACAGAGGCCTTATTTGACACGTTCTTTCCTGTAAATTCGGTCGCCTGTTTTTGTAAAGCGGCTTCCTGCCTTGCGCACAGCAGCAACTTTTTTACTTTGCCTGAAAAATATAAAGCGCATGCCGACCCAATATCGCCTGTTGAACCAATTATAAGCAACTTTGATGTTGATAAAGATTGTTGCCAAAAAGCACAGGCCTTTTCGACGCCTTTAACTATAAACGCGGCAGTTAATGAGTTGCCGGTAGTAAAGAAAGTATCTTCTATTTTTGAGAAAGACTCGTTGCCAGCCTCCAATACGATGGAACTAAATCCGCCAAGCGAAACAACAGGCACACCCAGTTTTGCGCATACTTCACAGGCCTGTTTTACCTTCTCAATATTTTTTATAAGGTGTCTTATATCAAGTTCATCCGGGGCAATAAATGTCTCTATGTATGCCCCATGAATTTTACCGCACAAAATTGAGCTTATTCCAATTTCAAAAATTTTTCTCGGAGGGATGTAAGTAAAAATCTCTTTTACCTTATCTAATGTCAAGTCATTGTCATTACCTGGCAAACGCATGGTTTGTACAAACTGCATTACATTCTGCCACGACTCCTGGTGACCAATTGCCGCAAACTTTAGGCTGGAAGGTTGATTACCCATTGCAAAGTTTTTTCCGCTGGTAAACCTATTCGATCCAGCGTTTTCATATAAAGGTTAAGTGCATTACCACGAATGGTTTTTAGCGTTAGATTGATATGATGTAAAGAGCCTTTCATGCATTCGCCATGGCAGACTCCGCAATGCCCTTTTATATCAACTGCTGCTGTCCACTCGCCCATTATACCCATGCATTCACTATGTATTGCCTGCACTTTGTCTGTAAAGCCGTCGTAATCGTTATTCAATTCATTTTGCAGTATATCAATGGAGTGTTCTATATGTTCTTTTTCTTCGGATGATATTGCTAAAAAAAGTTCGCCGATTTCATTGTCCAATACATTGCCAACATCATGATACATGCTTACGGCGAAGCATTCAAGTATTACTTCCTGTATAAAAAGGCAGCCGATGAAATCTTTCGCTTTTGCATATTTCAAAAAACATTCGCGAACTGCATTCCAGTAATAACCTTTCATATTTATTACCGGCTTAAGGTTAAATTGTTTTGCGATTGACATAAAACCTTCCGCATGCCCTCTTTCACAATTGGCATGCTCTACGCATTCCATCTTTTCATGAATATCATCAACAGCGTCTGCAAGTGATGCAAAATTCGACATACCGATAAGTTCACCGGTAATGGCCTGTCCTAAAATATCTGTAATTACAGATTCCTGTTCGCGGGGAATAATTTCTGCCAAAATCTCTTGTAACATGATTATATTGTTTTAAGTGATTAAACGAGAGAATAATCTTCATAGCAAATGTTTTTTTTCATTTCAGAAAGCACTCCTTCATTGTTTTGCAGGCTTGTTGCAAGCAACGATGACTTAAAGACAAAGCGGCTCAGCGGCTTCAACAGTTTGTTCAAATTATTATCTTTTTCATCAACTGCAATCGCTATCAAATGGTAATCTTTATTAAATGCATAGTGCCGCAGTTGCTGAATTACGCTTTTCAAAAAACTTTCACTGCCTGTAAATGCTAAATATTTCGCATAAATTATTTTTAAGGGCACATGCTTTTCAGGCAACGAAGGAAGTCTCATAAAATATTTTAATAGCCTGAGTAAATTAAGTAAAGCAGCAATAGAAAATGAATAATGGGTAACAATATTTTGTTTGCAAAAAGACGGGTCGAACGCGGCTATTGCAGCAGAGATACTGTTTTCATTCATAATTGAAAAATTTATGCAACCATCTAATTCTTCCCCGGATATTTTACAAGGCTTTAAAGTAAACTGACCGAATTGCCTGTTAAAAAAATCAGCAAGCGAAGTTTTGTCTTCAAATAGTTGAGAATCTAAAAATTTTGAATTATATGATGGCAGAATTTGATAAACATTATATTTCGCTACTTCCTTAAAAGCAGGAATGCCGGCACGTCCCTTGAAAAAAGGCGCAACCGCATCATTACCCGAAGCCATTGTACAACATAAAATATCGGCGCCTTCTTTTAGAAGTCTGCCATACATTTTTTTTACGAGATGGTAAGCAACCATTGAACCTTTGTAATCCGGATGCACCTTTAAATCACGCAGATAATAGACACAGGATGATTTTCCGCTAATGCACATTTTGTTTTTAGTCGCCGCGAAGCAACCAACTATTTGATGGGTATCATTCTCCGCAACAAGTGTAATAAACGATTGGCTTAAACGCAACAACCGAAAAAAATCCGGTGTCCTGTCAATCCTTAAACCCACTACTCCTTTCATTGGTGCAAGTGAAGTCAGCTCAATCAGTTTATCCGAATCTTCAGGCATAGCGTCCCGAATGGTGAATTGCATTTTTGAAAAATTATTTTGACTTGATTTCTTTTTGGAATGCTTTTTATTTTAAGGTTTCAAAATCTTTCGAATCATTTTGCTGATGAATGGGTCCGGCCAGGAATTCTTCAAACTTTCTTCTTGAAAATCTATCGAAACCTCCTTCTCCTGAACACTTTCTCAATTCGGTAAGTTTGGGCTTGTCTTTAAATACGGTATTGTCATGATAATAACCGTTGCCCGCAAGAAAATAAGCGTTACTTTTTTCGTTGGCATTGTCATTTACATTAAAGGCTAAATTCAATTGCTCGTTGCCATTGATATGCATATAAGAAGTGTCGTATTTTGAAAATTGAGATGGTTGTGAAATATTTCCTGATTTATAAAATTGCGAAGGCATTATATGCGAAACCGACATAGCCTTGTTATTCGAAAAATCTACTGCCGTATAATCAACATCCCAGAACATGTATGCGGTTTGAAGTTTGATTTGTATATGATCTTCGTTTTTAAAATCATCCAGATTTAGCTGCATAATCATGTCTCTTGCAGCCGCATTGCCGGGAGTAAAAAAGTAATCAACCAACTTCCAATCTTTGCCGTCTTTCACTGAAACTAATAACGGCAGGCTTTGGTCAATTTCACATTGCAGCACCTTTGCCGGATTTTCATTATCCTTTTTTTGTATCAAGGAATGATAGTATCTGCCATACAATTTTTTAAATTCGTTGAATACATAATAAGCCCATTGCGAATTTTTCCCTCTTATAATTAGCCTGCCCGAAGATACGCCGAGTGGCTTCTTAAAGTCAAGCACGACATTGCTGCTGCCATTGCCGCCTTCGTTGGTGAAAGAATAATATTTTTCGTCGGCAGCACTTATATCATTTACCACATCTTTGCCTGCGCCGATAAAAGCATGTTCAGGGGTAACAGGATGTTCGTACGCCAGCGCCAGGCCGTTTTTATCAATCAATATTTTTTGATCGGCATTGTGTGTTACCTGTATCAATCGAAAATCCTTCATCATCAACTCTTCATTTTTCTCGCCTCTTAATATTAAGTTCAGTTTACCTGAATTAGCATTCATGATATTTACGGGCAAATAATCCGTTCTTTTCAAAGAGGCATAGATGGCACCACTGCACATCGTTCCGCTCAATTCAGATTTGTTATTATCGACTGTATAAACCCGGGGACTACAAGCAAGGTTAGGTGGAGTCTGAGTCGGAGGTGGTGTATATGAGGCCGCAGCAATAATGCCTATTGCGGCAGTAGCACCTACGCCGATTGCAAGTCCACCCAAAATGTAGCTGGCAGTTGTTCTCTTCCTATCCTTTTCAATTACTTCAATTTTTTGAACCTGGTCAAGCTGAAGTGTATAAGCACCTGCGGTTAAACTGTTATCAGGCGCAATATAAAAATGAACCTCATTTAAAACGTTCATATCAACAGGGTCACGCACCTTGTATTGCATCTTCCCTCTTCTTCCCCTGGTAAGATACAATTGATGAATATTCGGTAGTGTATCCAGCGTGCATTGCATTATTTTCCTGTCATCGCTAAGAACTATATCATCTATGTAATACGCCTGGCTACCGCTACGCAAAATAAAATACCTGCCTTGTTTATTTAAACTATCAACAATTGAGGCTTTTTGCGATACTTGTGTGGCTTTGGGGCGGTTAGCCATATAATAGTTATGGCAACCGCCAGAAAAAAACATTATACATAGAATGATAAAAAATGTTTTTATTCTCTTTGAATGAAATTTCATATTGGTATAATTTTGTTTGTTGAAAAGTGACCGCTTTTAAATTTTAATAAAAGACCGGCATTTGAATCAATCTGATCAATAAGCCAATTCATACTTGACAGTTTCATGCTTTGCAGCAGTTATGGAGAACAAGCCTGATGCAAAACTATCGCGTGGGCAGTATAGATAACATTTCGGATCTTGATAAAACACCGACCAGCTTAGCTGGTTAATATCATTGCCGGCCAGACTTAAATGAATAGTCGAGTCTTTAGGTGGTCTGAATGGCCCTATGCTTTCCCCGGCCAAGCCGTTTGATGCAGAAATTTGAAAACTGCTCGTATCGGGATAATCAGTTTGAGTTGTGAGATGTATGTCCACCCAGGCGAGAGGAACAATAAATCTTTCCCCTTCGCCACCACTCCCATCCCAGTATCCGGACTTCTTTAGAATGACGCCTTCATTGGCCGCGTTTAATTCACCATCGAATCTATATTCTCCCTTTTCGTCAGTGACATGCGTTGCAAAAAGAGCCCTCGATCTGCAGCCAAAAACATCATCATACCTGGAGCATTTAAATAGTTGAATGGTAACACCCGGGATCGGCGTATTCGTTTTTGCTTCCTTTACTATCATCAGGTAAGTGCTACCCGTATTCTTTTCTTTCTTACAGGAAAAGCAAACTATGCAGGCTATAGCAAAAGAAACCAGGCACATTTTTTTCATACATTTTAATTTTCAATATCAAGGGTTAGCAGCATATCAATAGCAAGTGCCATAATACATTAGTTACAAGCTGGCAAAGGAGAAGGATAAGCCGTTGTATATGTATTATTCTTCCAGCAATTATTCAATCCATTCCCATCCCACAAAAGATCTACGCCAGGTAACGGCAGACCTGCTGGAGGAGCGCTTCCATTATTTACAAGTACATTATCAATGATTTTTGCCCAGTCAGCATTGGGTTCTATATCTCCAAAAGCTTCGGGAGGAAGGCCAGCCAATGCTCCCAGTATCACGGTGCTTACAGTTGCCACGCCTACAAAATTGTTGTTGCTGATTTTATTCTTTTCAATAGTAACGTTGTCAACTCCTACCAGCAGAATTCCTGAGCCGCTTGGCACAAAGGCCTCAAAACCACCTGCCGGGTTAGCAAAATTTACATGATTGTTCTTCTCAATATTATTCTCGGAGACTAAAACATTAGCGCTTGCTTTAACGGTTAGGCCAGGTAATAATACAATCAGTATTCCGCATACATTATCGTAAGAATGGTTCTTAATGGCAGCCACTTTGGTGCAGTTTTCAATTTCAATGCCATTTACATTTCCATACGCTTCGTTGTACTGCATAGCAACACTTTCGGACTGGCCAACATATATTCCGGTGTCAGAACTTCCGGTAGCAGAGCAATATTCTATGAGGCCATTTGTACAAAATACGGGATATAGGCCGTACTCGTTATTGTTGATAGCAACCACATGCGATAACAAAAAATTATCGATGTACTCAAGGTAAACCCCGTTTTCTTTGAAACCCTGAACGGTCACATTTTTCAAAACAAAGCCATCTCCGCCCTTGTGTACCATAATGCCGCAATCTTCATCTCCCGGATTTTTAATAATCACTTTTTCAAATGCGAAGCAGGTCTTACCAATTAACTGAATGCCTGCTTTGTCTATTTCTATTTCGCCATTATAAGTTCCCGGTTCAATAAGAATAATGGTACCGGGTGAAGCCGCATCAACAGCTGCCTGTATAGAACCACCCTCGTGCACGACAATGGTTTTATTCTTTCCTTTTATAAAGTCATTGTCTTTGCATGGCGGAGAATAATCTTTTACGCAGCCTGTAAATACAGTAACAATAAATGCAATAAAAAGTAACCCTTCATTCCTAAAGAATAAAAATTTAGAATGATTTAAAGAAAATAACTTTTTCATTTTTGACCTCCTTTTTAAAATGTTAGAACAAATTGTTTAATTAATATGCGTTGAGGTAAGCACTATTAATAGCTAAAGCGGAATATTTTCAATCACAAATGGGAAGGGCAGTATTAAAAACCGGATATGTTTTCATAAGAAGGTTTTTTTTCTAAAGGAATTCTTATTGCTATACCTTGATTAAAGATTGACACTAATACCAAGTGAAATAAAGCTTTTACTGAAATGTAATTGACGTGAAAATGAAACTGATTCATCTTTAAGCATGACACTTGCTTTTCTCCTGTTTTTACCAGATGCGATAAAAAATGGAATACTTGCAAGCATTGATGCTCCGCCAACTAAAGCCAATGCCCCACCTGTTGATACAGTTGAAAGAGTTGTGTCAACGGGATCGCTCCACACGCGCTTGACCGCGCCTTCACCAACAGCCAATCCGGCAATCCCTAATCCTGCTCCCGCCCCAAGTAGGATCCAGGCAATGATGTTTTGATTTCGTGATTTTTTGAATAAAAAATCGGCACTAAGCTTATGAGATACCGGCTTTATGGTATCAGCAATTTGTGCTTTCACCAGGCCGCTACACAAGCTTATTAAGAAGATAAGGGATAACTTTTTCATTATTATATTTTTATTTATATTGACTATCGTTTCTGTAAAAAAACTACATATCATATTACTTCCCTAATTGAAAAATCAGCCGGTTGAAATTTCATTTGGAAGTCTTACCATTGCAATACAAAGGAGTGCACCTGAAAATTAAAATCTCAAAAATTTTTTTTTCAAATCCATCCTGCTATTAATTTTTACTAAAAAATCTATCCGTGGCCTTTATTATTACTAAATTTATTTTCCCTTAGAAGCTATTGAAGAAAATAAAACTCAAATCGTAAAGCGGGCCATACCCGGAACGCGGGTTTGTCAAATTCATAGTTTTTACTTTTTCGAAGTAAAAAAATGCCAGCGTCAATAGTAATTCCGCTCTTTATTTTATTAAAAATAATGTCTTTGCCTACGGTAAGGCTGGGCGCAAATTGCTGGAAAGGTTTTGCCGGTGGAAAGAAAGTAATTCCCTACCTAAAAAACCATGTCCTTTTACTTATCCGGGGATCACTCTTTCCTATATACAACCGGTGCTCAAAGTTTACGGAAGTCCAGGTGGTACCCAACGATAGTGCAATGCCGGCGTTTAAACCAAGTTGGCTGATGTTGGCAATTCTATAGGTTACACCAGCATGTAAAGCTCAGGGCCGGAAACCCCAAACACAAAGCGGGCATTGTTCAAATTTTCATTCTGTGCATATACAAGAGCGATGCAGAAAAAAAATGAGACCAATATTGCCACTTTCATATTAGTGTTGTTTTTATTTGCTACTAAATAATTTTTTATAGCTTCAATTAGATTAGAGCTGTGTCTTAAAGAATATTGATTTAGAAGCTTTTTATGTTATAGCTTTTTACTTGCGTGTGATATCTACTCTAAACTAAACCTTAGCATAAACCAAATCAACAGGCATTTCTCAATTGGCTATTCTCACTTGATATTTGTGAATGTTGGATTAATATACTAATCTGAAAAGCCTTTTTTTAAAATTCAGGTGCTGAACTAGTCGCGGTTGTAGTAGCTATTATGGTTGTTAGTCCAAATGTTCGAATTGTAAAGCAGGCTATGATATGATACAGCAAATTTGTAATTTCAATAAGAAAAGAAAAATAGATGCTAAAATGGTTGTGAATACAATGCTCCTTACATAAAATCATAGAAATCGTATAATTGGATCCTTGTAAAAAAAATAAATATAGAGTATGAGAGGGGAGAGAGTTTTTTACTTCAATATATTGAGGAAGAAATTATTAATAAAAGAAGAAAGTGTGCGATATTTTAAAACCATAACTATTTTTTTTTATCTGCTGACTCCTTTCCTAAATACATTTTCACAAAAAAATTCACTACTACTACAACCCGTAAATAATCCAAACTTACAACAATATAATATCAGGCATATCAACATAGGCGCCGACGGCAAACTGTGGCTTAGTACAGACAATGGATTATTATCTTTTGACGGCACAGATATAAAAGCGTATCAGCACAGGGATGAAGACCTCTTTAGTTTAAGCAGCAATAATATTTTGAAAACTTATACAGACAGTAAAGGAAATTTATTTATTATAGAGTCACCCCAGTTAATTGACTACTTAGATGTAAAGACGGGGAAGGTAACTGCATTGCAGATTGGCATCAAAGGTGAAGATCTCAGAATAATGGGCCAGGAAACTGATTATTCGGAATTAACTGTGGATGATGAATCAATATGGATCGCTGCATATTATGTTGGGTTTTCGCAGTTTAATGTACAAACTAGGAAAACATATACGTATTACTTACACGGAGAATATTTGGGGAAAAATACTGTTTTTACAATTAAAAAAGATATCACAAATAAGAACTTATTGTGGCTTGGAACGGAGAACGGTATTTATTCTTTTAATAAAACAACAAAAAAGGTAAAAAGAAATTTTCGTTGTATCAATACGTCCGATTCTTCAATTGCAGATCTGCAGGTAACCAATATGGACATGATTAACTCAGATACAATCTGGTTTACTGTACCCGCAAAAGGGGTTGGTTGTTATGAAATAAAAAGAGGTGTTTATACTATGTATCCTTATATTAATAAAGGAGAAGGGCAGAAAATAGCAGGTATTGATATCGTGGGCATACAGAAAAGAAATAAGGATGATTATTTTATAGCAACGAAAAACAGTCTTCCAGGCGTTTTTAATACAATTACACATGAGTATGATTTTAAAGTTTTCGATTCTCAAAACCTGCCCACTGTTTTACTAAACCATTTTTTGATTGACAGTGCAGGGAATTTTTTTGCAGCACTTTATAATCGTTTATATGTTGCATACTCTTCCAGGAATAAATTTTCAACCATTGTGCTTTATGATTACACTAAAGAAACGGGGAAAGAAAATTTTTTTAAAAATATTGTATGGGACAACCAAAGAAAATTCTATTATGCAGCTCTTGAAAAAAGTAATAAGGTCTTTGTTTTAGACAGCAACCTTAATTTCTTAAAATCAATTCCGATAGCGGCGAGTCCAAATGAAGTTACACAAAGGAGTATTTATGACCTTGGCATTGACAGCCAAGATAGGCTTTGGGTATGTGGTACCACTTTATATCTTTATGATGATGCATCTCAAAAGCTAATTCCATCAAATAAATTATATTCTAAACTTTTGTTCAAGGAGCAATGGTTTCAGAATCTCCAATTCAGAAATGACTATATATACCTACAGCCTGCAAACGATGCTTACCGAGCTATATATCGAATCAATTTAAAACGAATGGATTATGATTCGATCCCACTTCCAAAAGAAATGGTGAAAGATAATAGCAGTAACAACTACCAGCAGATCAGGCGTTTGGATTTTTTAGCAATGGATAAAGAAGGGAAAAATACCTACTGGGGATACTTCAGAAAGTCTTTTTTTGGATATATATATGCTCTCATGCAATATAACATAGAAACATTGAAAGCGAGGCGAATATCATATCCGCCACTAATAAATCCACCAAATTCAAATCATCTTTTTCCTTATGCGTTAGATGATAGTGACCGGCTGTGGACTGCAGAGGATACCGATTTTTCAGTTTATGAACCAGTGAAGGGTAAGTTAGTAAAACACATATACGTGGATGAAACAGCAGCAACTTTTTGTGGCCCAATGTGCAATGCCGAAGGTGAAAGTTTAATGTGCATGCTATATCATAATGGCGTATTGCTGTATGATTATAAGAACAATAAAAAATATAAACTCACTTTAAATGACGGTCTTGTATCTTATTTAAATTCGGGAATAGCTGTCGCTAACAATTTGCTGTTTACAGGAACAGCCAATTATATCCAGTACATCTCGCTGGCTGCAGTAATTGGTAAACCAAACCCATACCGGGAATGTTATTTATCTTCTGTTCAGGTTTTAAATCAGCCTTATCAAACAGATACATTACCCCAATTCCTGCACAAATTAATTCTGCCCTATAATGAAAATTTTCTTTCACTGACTTTTTCGTCAACGGAGTTTGAACAACCTGAAAAATTAGAGTACCGTTATATGCTGGATGGCGTAGATAAAAACTGGGTATATGTGAGTGCGCTTAATCGTACCATTTCCTATAATGATTTACGTCCAGGTAATTATGTTTTTCACGCATCTATAAAGAACGACAATGGAGACTGGGGTGATGACAGTATAAATTTTTCTATCACTATAATACCAGCCTGGTGGCAAACAATATTGTTTAAAATACTCCTTACACTTGCTGCTGCTATGGGAATTTTGCTTTTTATCATGTGGCGGGCACGAGCAATTAGAAAGCAAGAGCAATTGAAAAGCAAGTACGCGAAAGGATTATTTGAGCTTGAGGCTAAAGCGCTTCGTGCACAAATGAATCCTCATTTTATTTTCAATTGCATGAATTCAATTAAATCCCTTGTTCAGCAAAATGAAAAGCAAAAAGCTGTTATTTACCTTACCACTTTTTCAAAATTGATAAGAACTGTTTTTCAAAATTCTGATAAACGGGAAATCAGTTTATTTGATGAATTAGAAACCTGCCATTTATATACACAATTGGAAAGTATGCGCTTTGGCGATAAATTCAATTACATGTTTAATATAGATACCACACTTGATCTAAAATCTGTAAAAGTGCCTGCTCTAATCATTCAGCCATTTATTGAAAATGCTATCTGGCATGGCATTATGCCCAAAGAAAATGGTGGTACTGTAACTGTATCTGTAGATAGTAGCAATAATCGTTTTCATTGTATTATTGATGATGATGGAATTGGAAGGGAAATGTCAAAACAAAATAAATTTAAAGAAGCTTCCTCTGTGCATGAGTCAAAAGGAGTGCATCTGACACAGGCACGCCTTGATCTCAATAATATACTAAATCAGGGCAACATAACCCTGGAAATAATCGATAAAACGGGCGCCCAAGGTAAGCCCAGTGGCACAACTGTGATTCTTACTGTAAGCGAGTACTGATATAAAATTTATATTTTTATGTTCCCGGTTTTTATATCGTTACCCATCTTAAGTTGCGTAGCAATCTTATACTTTCTGCTCTTTAAGCATCAAGCCAAAAGCAAATTGTGTTTTAAACATTTTACATTTTAATATTGTCTTTTAAATTACCGAATATTGTACAAAGCATACAAGCGTTCAACTCAACTAACTTAAATAGAAATACATCAGCCCGGTTCAAAATTTTTTACATTAATCATTCAAATAAACGATCCAGTAATCAGCTTCCCCCCGTGTTATAGCTGTCTTATCGCCAGACTTATCAGAACCTGAAATGCCTGTAATAATAAATTGATTTTTTTTAATTTCTTCAATACCCCTTAATTCATCATAACCATTGCCACCAATGGTTTTATCCCACTCAATTTTGCCTGTGCTATTTAGTTTAATTACCCAAAAATCATAGTTACCGCGGCAACTATCCGTCTTATCTCCGGATATTCCTGACTTTGACATAGCTCCAATAATATACCCACCGTCAAGTGTCTGGTTTACACACCATGGCTGTCTATCATCTGCGTTTCCACCCAAGGTTTTGTCCCACATTTTATTCCCGTTCTTATCGGTTTTTATAACCCAAATATCCATGCCGCCTTTAGAATCCTCAGATTTTTCGAAGCCCTTATTTGAATTGGAAAATGCGGTGATAATTAAACCACTATCATTGGTTTTGCTTATGCCTAAAAACATTTCATCGTTTTTGCCACCAAAAACTTTTTGCCATAGTAAATTTCCTTTCATATCAAGTTTTACAGCCCAGGCATCGGCAACTGTGCCGCGGTTTTTTTCCGGTTTTTCAGTAGAGCTGTCTGATGCCGAATTTCCACAAAGCACCACATTGTCATTATCTGTCAGCTCCATTCCTCCACAGTATTCAAACTTGTTTCCGCCAAGAGTTTTATCCCACTCAACATTACCTTTAGTATCAAGTTTTACAACCCAAAAATCAAAATCGCCGCGGCAGTTTTCTGTTTTTTCACCTGAAATGTTAGAATTAGATGCGCCTCCAATAATGTAACCTCCATTCTTTGTTTGCCTTATTGCAGTACAAACTTCAGCACCACTTCCACCAAGAGTTTTATCCCACATAACATTACCAATACTATCAATTTTTACTACCCAAATATCGGGACCACCTCTTGAGTTTTCTGATTTATCTGCTGAACTATCAGACTCTGATTCTCCTGCAATAATATAACCGCCATCACTTGTTACTGTAATACACCTTGCGAAGTCTGTGTTATCACCGCCAATCATTTTTTGCCATTGTATTTCTCCCACTGCATTAAATTTTATAATCCAATAATCACTATAAATGTATCCATAGTTATCTGTAAGCTTATCGCCGCTTTTCTGAGAAAAAGAACTACCTGCAACAATGAATCCCCCATCTTTTGTTAAGCACATTGATTGAGGTTCATCTTTATCGTTTCCGCCAATAGTTTTTTGATTCACTACCGTTGGGGATGAACAGGCATTCAAAAGACAAAAGGAAACGACAAGCATTATATAGTTTCTATACATACTAAGTTCTATACATTAAAAGATCAAAATATTGTCTTAAAGGAATAAAGAAAAAGAATTTTTGCGACATGTTCAATCGATTTGCAAAAGCTATTAATTAATAGGTTGCCTCAAAACTTCAGGCGATCCACCAAAAATTCGCTTCCGCAAGAACGCTCTTAATGAGGTTAATATTCTTATGGCAGATGAACCGCTATTACCCTTGGAAAGGGTTCTGCCGCCAGGCCAGACGGGCAAATTCTAATGCCAGACGGAGTAATAATTGGATAAAAGCGGTTCATCTTATGAGGTCAATTGCATCAAGTGTAAATCGAAATTTGCCGTTTGTTATATGAAATTATGATTTGGCATAAAGAGTTATTAATTTTATCAGACCACCTTGAAATGATAAAAGCAATTATCATAGATGATGAGCAGCATTGTGTAGATGCGCTCAATGCAGATTTGACAAAATATTGCAGCAATGTGGAAGTATGTGCTGCCTGTACATCTGCAAAAGAAGGCGTGCTGGCAATTAAAAAATTAAAGCCCCGGCTTGTTTTCCTGGACGTTGAAATGCCCTGGATGAATGGATTTGAATTGCTTGAAATGTTTGATCACATTGACTTCTGCATCATCTTTATCACAGCGTATGATAAGTTTGCGGCCAAGGCCTTCCGCATCAGTGCCGTTGATTACCTATTAAAACCGGTTGATGCAAACGATCTTCAGAGTGCAGTAAAAAAAGCAGAGGAAAAGATTCTTGCATCTGAAGGATCTGTAAATATTCAAAATTTGCTGCACAATCTTGGCCAACCCGCTCAACAACAAAAAATTGCTTTTCCAAAACGCGAAGGCTATGAATTCATTGCCGCAGAAAATATTTTGTATTGCCATGCCGAAGGTGCTTATACAAATATTTACCTTACAAACGGAAAAAAATTCCTGGTATCAAAAGCTTTGGGTGATATAGAAGAAATGCTGCCATCGGAAATTTTTATACGCATACATCACTCTACAATTGTAAATATAAATGCAGTTACACATTATATAAAAACAGATGGTGGTTATGTAGTGATGAATACAAACGAAAAACTGATGGTTTCAAAAGCAAGAAAAGAAGTATTACTTGAGAGGTTGGGGTTAAAATAAATTTGTTCTTTCTTCAGTCCCTGGTTGGAAGCAGGAATTCCAACTATTTCTCAAATTTCATTCTCCGTTTTATTCTTATTTTGTGTTCTTAACCATTACAACTTTTTATGAAAAGAGAAATCACTTCATGGTACAGCCCCTCGCTGGATAAAGACATGCCGATCGTGACCTACGGAGATTATGGATTTACGCTTTTGCTCGTTCCAACCGCAGCAGCAGATTACCTGGAGTATGAACGGTTTCAATTAATTGATTCTATTGCGCATTTTATTGATTCTGGAAAAGTGAAAGTATTTTCTATCAACAGTATCAATACAGAAAGCTGGCTCAATAATGATATGCAGGGTGAACACAAGGGAATTCGTCACAACCAATTCAATAAATACGTTTTTGATGAAGTAATTCCTTTCATTAAAAACAATACTTCTTATGACACACCAATTATCATAAGCGGAGCAAGCTTTGGCGCTTTGCACAGCATGAACTTATTTTTAAAACGGCCTGATCTTATAGATGGAGTTATTGCCATGAGCGGCGTGTATAACCTGCACGAATACACCAAAGGTTTTAATGACGACCAGGTTTATTTCAATTCACCGGAAGATTATCTTCCCGGCCTTACAGATAACTGGGACTTAGATAACATTCGAAAGAGCCATCACATTCATATACTTTCAGGAAGCGGTTCGTATGAAGATCCCGGCGCAGCGGGAAGGTTTGCAAAAGTGTTATACGATAAGGGAATTAATTATGAGCTGGACATTTGGGGTGAGGACATGACCCACGACTGGCCTACATGGCGGGCTATGTTGCCTTATTACCTGGACTCAAGGTTTTGAAGAGAAGAATGATATCAGATCAACTTAGTTTCTAAATTAAAAGTATCTGCAACTCAAAGCTTACATCTGTCATACACATCTTTCAATAGTAATGTTGCCCCGAGATATTCTATAACAAGCTGATCCGCCGGGCTGGAATATTCTTTCAATTGCCATAATCCATCTTTATTAATGGCGAACTGCTCCACGTGAATTGATTCGGCCTCTACAAGAATATATTCTTTTAACGTGGGGATGGCACGATATAGCATAAACTTTACACCCCGATCGTAGTTTCTCGTAGATGGTGAAAGTATTTCGATAATTACTGTCGGATTGGTAGATGTGTTTTCATCTTCTTCTGAGGGTATGATGTTACCACAGATGATCGAAATATCAGGATAAGTAAAAAGGGTATTCTGCGGTATGTGGATTCTCATATCACTGCCGTATGGCTGACAAGTTTTGCCTTTTAGGGAATTGTGCAGCGATGTAATAATGTTAACCGAAATGATATTATGCCGACTGCCCGCACCGGGCATACTGACGATTTCACCTTTATAATATTCATGCTTTTCTATCGCATCATTTTCCATCTCCAGGTACTCGTGTATGGAATAGTATTTTTTTTGATAAGCGTGCTCTGGTTCTTTTATGTCCATATCTTAAAGTTACAAAAGATAAAGGCGAAAATATTTTAGAAACTTAGGAGACTTGTAAGCTTTCCTAAGGCTACACTCAGGTACCTGGCCACTAAAAGCCCTTTTTAATTTCAAATCTTAATTTGTTTTACCATCCGGATAGCTTTTGCCGCCTACTTCCTTTGTTTTACATTTGTCCGATGGAAAAAAAGTTATTTCTGCTTGATGCGATGGCACTTATTTACCGTGCTTATTATGCACTTATTCGCAGCCCGATAATCACCACAAAGGGCAAAAATACCAATGCACAATTTGGTTTTACTAATACTTTATTTGACCTGCTAAGTAAGGAAAAACCTACGCACCTCGCAGTAGCTTTCGATACATGGGCGCCTACTGAAAGGCATACTGATTTTGAAGCTTATAAAGCCAACAGGCAGGAAGCTCCGGAAGACTTATTGAGTTCTATTCCGGATATAAAAAAAATAATCGAAGCGTTCAACCTGCCCGTGGTTGAGTGCGATGGTTATGAAGCCGATGACATAATCGGTGCTTTGGCACAGCAGGCAGAGAAAGAGGGTTACGAAGTTTTTATGGTAACGCCTGATAAAGATTTCGGGCAGTTAGTAACTGATAAAATAAAAATTTACAAGCCGGGTTACCAGGGAGGGAAAGTTGAAATTATGGGAGTGAAAGAAGTTTGCGAAAAATGGGGCATTAAAAATGTGAGCCAGGTAATTGATATTCTCGGATTGATGGGAGATGCTGCCGATAACATTCCCGGCATTGCAGGTGTTGGAGAAAAAACAGCATCAAAATTATTAGCACAATATGAAAGCGTTGAGAACATTCTTGCAGATGCGGAAAATATTAAAGGTGCTTTGGGTGAAAAAATAAGGGCAGGAAAAGAAGCGGCCATTATGAGCAAAAAACTGGCGACAATCATTACAGAAGTGCCGTGTAAATTCCATGAAGAGGACTTCAGGGTAAAAGCTTACAATACAGAAGTGCTTAAAGATCTTTTTGCGGAGTTTGAATTTAAAACATTAGGCAAAAGAATTTTAGGCGATGAGTATAATGTGTTTGTTGTTGAAAAGCAGGTAATACAAACAGATCTTTTTGGCAATGCCATGGAAGTTCCCATTCCCAAACCCGAAGAACAAGAAAAAGCAAAAGAAAAACAAGGTCTAGCCGCTGAAAAAAATATCACCAATACACCGCATAATTATGTGCTCGTGGAAGGCGAAGCATCGATAATGGATCTCGTAAAAAAATTAAGCAGCCAAAAGGAAATTTCTTTCGATACAGAAACCACTCACATAGATGCGAATGAAGCGGAACTCGTTGGCTTAAGCTTCTCTTATGATAATGGTGAAGGCTATTATGTTCCTTGCCCTGATGATGAGCAGCAGGTAAGAAAGATACTTAGCTATTTTGTTGAATTGTTCAATGATGAATCAAGAATATGGATCGGGCAAAACATAAAATACGACATGCTCGTGCTAAAATGGTATGGCGTTGAATTAAAAGGAAAAGTATTTGATACCATGCTTGCACACTATGTAATCGAAAGCGAAGGCAGACGCAACATGGATTTACTAAGCGCTCAATACCTTGGTTATTTGCCGGTGTCTATTACAGAACTTATTGGTAAAAAGGGAAAAGGCCAGGGCACAATGCGGGATGTGGAAATAGAAAAAGTAAAAGAATATGCTGTGGAAGATGCTGATATCACCCGGCAATTAAAAAATGTTTTTACGCCATACTTAAAAGAAAAGCAGGTGGAGAGAGTCTTCAACGAAGTGGAAACGCCGCTGGTAAAAGTATTGGTAGATATGGAATACGAAGGCGTAAAAGTCGATATGAACTTTCTGAATGTCTATTCAAAGGAGTTAGAAACAGAGGCTGCGAAATGCGAGCAAAGTGTTTACGAACAAGCCGGCATCAAATTCAATCTTGCGTCACCGAAACAATTGGGCGAGGTGTTATTCGAAAAATTACAGTTAGATAAAGGGAAGAAAACAAAAAGCGGCCAGCATTCCACCGGTGAGGATGTGCTCCTGAAACTCGCAAAAGAGAACCCGATTGTTGAAGATATTTTAAACTTTCGCGAGCTCACAAAACTGAAATCTACTTACGTAGATGCGTTGCCACAGATTGTTAATAAAAGAACACAACGTGTGCATACCTGTTATGGCCAGGCTATTGCTGTTACGGGCAGGCTCAGCAGCAATAATCCAAACCTTCAGAATATTCCCATACGAACAGAGAGAGGGCGTGAAATACGTAAGGCGTTTATTCCACGGGATAGTGATCATTTAATTATCTCTGCAGATTATTCGCAAATTGAACTGCGTATTGTTGCAGGCATCAGCGGCGATCCTGCAATGTGCGAAGCATTTAAATCAGGTAGGGATATTCATACGGCAACTGCTGCAAAGGTTTTCAGCGTAGAAGAAGTTGATGTTACAAAAGAAATGCGCTATAAAGCAAAGAGCGTCAATTTTGGAATTATCTACGGACAAGGGGCGTTCGGGCTCGCAGAGAACTTAGGAATTTCGAGGAGTGAAGCAAAAGAAATTATTGAAAACTATAAAAAGCAATTTGCTAATATTCAAAAATATATGGATGAAACCATTGCGTTTTGTAAAGCAAACGGCTATGTAGAAACGCTAATGGGACGCAAGCGCTGGCTGAAAGATATTAACTCATCTAATTTTACCGTGCGTGGTTATGCAGAGCGTAATGCCATCAATTCTCCGATACAAGGTACCGCCGCAGATATGATTAAACTTGCCATGATTAAAATTCATGATGAATTTAAGAAGCGGAATTTTAAATCAAAAATGATCATGCAGGTTCATGATGAACTTGTTTTTGATGCACATAAAAGCGAGGTGGAAATAATAAAGCCGATAATTATTGACTGTATGCAGAATGCTTTGTTGCTGCCAAATAGTGTGCCCGCCGACGCGGAAATTGGTGTTGGTGAGAATTGGCTTGAAGCGCATTAAATAAAAGCCTTGAATAACATAGATGCATGTATCAAAACAAATTCTTTCGTTTCTAAAAAACCTGGATTTAAAGACTGAGCTTCCGGATGAGGTGAAAGTAATGAATCCTTTTAAAGAAGAATACACCTACAATATTTGCCGACAATTCTATAATAAATATTACGGTGATAACAATAACCGCCATTTAATATTGGGCATTAATCCCGGAAGATTTGGTGGCGGCATAACCGGTATCCCTTTTACAGATCCTTTGCGCCTTGCATCAGTTTGCGGTATTGAAAATAAATTTCAAAAGAAACAGGAATTGAGTTCTCTTTTCATTTACGACGTGATTGCTTCTTTCGGAAGCGCAGCTTCTTTTTATAGCAAGTTTTATATTTCTTCTATATGCCCTTTGGGATTTACAAAACATAATAAAAACCTTAACTATTATGATGATAAAGTTTTAGAAAAAAGCATCAAAAATTTTGTGATTCAAAGCATGAATAAACAGCTACAATTTTGCGGAAGACAAGACGTCGCGTTTTGTCTCGGAGAAGGAAAGAATTTTGCTTATTTCACGAAGCTTAACAAAGAAATGAAATTTTTTAAAAAGATTGTGCCATTAGCCCATCCAAGATTTATCATGCAATACAAGCTTAAAAAGAAAGATGAATATATTGAGCGGTATCTTTGCGAATTGTCGGTGGTAGATAATGAATAGTGATTGTTAGCAGGTATCGGGAATCAAGAATCAAGTATCAAGTATCAAGCATCAAGTACCAAGTATCAAGAAATGACCCCAACACTTATATATTGCTACGACGCATACTGCGGCTGGTGTTATGGCTTTAGCGAAGTGATGAAAAAAATTTATTCTGAATACAAAGGCAGGCTTGACTTTGAAGTATTGTCGGGTGGCATGGTGTTGCCGGAAGAGCCGGTATCAATAGGCGCGACAGCGAAATATATAGAAGACGCTTATAAACGGGTAGAGGAAATAACAGGTACAAAGTTTGGCGAAGATTATCTGTGGCATATAAAGCATCCTGAGCAAAGTGATTGGTTCCCTCATTCCGAAAAGCCCGCCATAGCTTTGTGTGTTTTTAAAGATTATTATCCTGATCAACAGGTGAGCTTTGCAGCCGACCTTCAATATACTTTACACTTTGAAGGCCGCGATCTTACAGATGATGAAGCATATCGGCTTCTATTGGAAAAATATAATATTCCCGTAGAAGAATTTTATGAAAAGCTTCAGGATGAAGAGTACAAGGAACGGGCAAATTACGAATTTGCCTTGTGTAAGCAATTGCAAGTGACTGGTTTCCCCGCTGCATTTATTCAAACAAGTGAATTAAAATTTCACATGATCGTACGGGGATATATTGATTATGATTCGTTGAAGGATCGTATTGATAAAGTACTTGAGGAAGTATCGGTGTAAGTGTCTGAAATGCTAGTTTTTATTTGCCGCCGGTTTTTTTTTTTGAAGCCTTAGCAATTTTATTAAATTCCAAAGGTAATTGCATCCAGGTTTCAAGTTTCTTTTTCGTATCTAAAACAGATTCATCAACATATACAAAACCAGTCATTGTTCTTCCGCCAAACTGCATTGGCCTGCACCCTTCCTTTTCCAAAGCTTCTTCAAATTTTTCCGGCGCAATGCGAAGCATCAGGTTTTGTTGTTGCACACCTACACACATTTTATCATTCACCATAAAACACAATCCTCCAAACATTTTCTTTTCCTCTATATTTTTTTCACGAGCGGCAATTACTTCTCTCACCCTGTCCGCAAGTTTTTCATCGTATACCATAAATTGTATTTAAAATTTAGCGCAACTGAGCATAATTGGTACTTAAAATTAAAAACTTATTTGTTTTGTCGTACATAATAAAAGTCAGATTTTTTCTCAGGCATTGAAGGCCCACCATCTATTCTTGCATGCAAAGAATCCTGGGTTATTGCCTTGTAAATAATTCTTTTTGGAAAATCATGTGCAGGGTTTTCAGCAATAAATTCATTTCCTGAAAAAGAAGTTATTTCAAATTTCACCGGCTGTTGCCCGTTTTGATCTGCTACGGTCGGAATATAAAATAATTTATCGCCCCGGGAAACTATCTGAACCTTTTCAAGAAGCTTTTTCTCCCCGGAAGCTTTCAATAGAAAACTAGTTTCTTCAAATGTGCTGTCATTTACCTGTTGCCAGCTTTCTATTAAAATTCCACCCTTCTTTTCCATTCGCCACGTTCCTAAAAGCCAATTCAAGTCCTGCAATTTTGAGGCACTATTTTGAGAATAACCTATAAGCGTATGGAAGCTAAATGCAACAATAAAAAAGTATTGACATTTCATTTAAGATATTTTTCAGGAACTGAATGAAGGCCTATACGGTTTCCTTCGGTATCTATAAACACGCCCATAAAACCATAGTCCGGCGAAATTTCTGTTTTGGGCACCATTACCTTTCCCCCTGCATTTTCTACTTTATCTAGTACTTTTTGTAAATCCGGATTGCCATTTAAATATATCAATGGCCCATCTGTCAACGAAGGTTTGTGAAAGCCGCCGCTATCAACTATTGCGCCTCCAACCCCATTAATAGGATCATCAAGCGGAAACATGCGCATTTTAATATTAGGCAGGTCCATAGCATTAAAAGTGATACCAAAGATTGATTCATAAAATTTTTGAGCACGGCTTAAATCTGTAGCAGGAATTTCAAACCAACTGATTGCATTATTCATAAAAAATGTTTAGAGATTTTTATAATGGGGTTTTCGTTTCTTTCAATCCCTTATTTTGAAAATATTCCAGGAGGTCTTTCGAGTCATCACCTCCCTTTTGGGCGTGGTGCAAAAATGTAAATCCGTGAGGGCCTCGTGCATTTAAATATTGTGGAAAAGCGTCCAGGTAAGATATAACAACTTCGGTTTTCCCCAGCATCGTTAATACAAATAAATTGGTTCTTGCTCCTATGCCGATCAGATAGTTGGCAATTTCCTTGTTACCCACGTGACCTGCTCCTTCCAGGGCGGTTTCAAAATCACCACCTCCCCAATCCCATGTGGCATACAGCAAAGTAGGTAACTCCTGCAGCATTGCTTTTACCTTTGGAAGATCGCCGTGACCCGCAATTACAAAATCTTTTACTTTTTCAGGAGGAAGTTGATCCGTCAAGGGTTGTTTAAGTTTATGATGCGATTCGCCGAGTAATATTGCGGGGATGGTAAAAAAGGTGCCAGAGCTAATGGCAGCTTTTTGCAGGAACTTTTTTCGCAGCATTTTTTTTCTCTAAAGTTCTAAAAAGTATTTTGAACTTTTACACCACTCGTAATAATATTTTTTAAATCGAACTGCTTAAAATGATTTGTATTTTTAATAAGAACAAAGGAAAATAACTTGACAAAAAATATTCCAAATGAATTGATCTGGATATTAAAGCACTGTCTGCGGGAGGGAAAATTAATACCAACTAATAAGTTTTATGGAAATTCATGAATACCTGCATTTGTATTTAGGTTGTGATACAGACCTGGGGAGATTGACAGGAACCAATGAAAAGTCATATTTTATTATTGATTCAAATGGCGAAACTATTGAGCGGGCTTTCTCAGATAAACCCATTGTAAAATTAATACTGAGGAAAATTTCGGACCTGAATGTCGAAGAAAGTGCGGTACTGAATACCAAAGGGCTAACTATAGGCCGTCCACGAGGCTATAGTTTTTCACCGGATGCAATTTTATATCTGCTTTCTTTGCGGGTAGATCTATTTAACTTAATTTCTGAAAATATGGCGATAGAAACTTACGGAAGCCGGTAAAACAAAAGAGGCTTGCCTAAAAGACAAACCTCGTTTTTTAACCAATCTATCCAACCTTAACTATTTCCGGCGCCCTGGCCATTATTTCTTCTTTGAGGACGCATTGATGGCTCTACTTCATCTTTAAATTTTTTAAACTGATCTTCATTAAAAACACCCTTTAATTGTTCGTCGCGGTCATTTGCCATCTTTTCAATTTCACTGCGATCGGGGCGGTTACCGCTTGCTCTTGCATCTTCTCTCATCTTATCCTGTTTTTTGTAAAAGTCAGTAAGTATCGCGGTTGTCTTATCCTGTTGATCTTTGTCCAGTTTAAGAGGATCTGAAATTTTTTCTATCGCAGATTGAACCCTTTCTTCAACAGTCCGTCTTTGAAAGCCTTGCTGCTGAGCGTTTGTTGCCGTAATTGTTGCAAAGAACAAAGCAACGATCATCATGAGTTTTGTTTTCATTTCCAGGTATTTTTTTTTGTGTTTAAATTGTCTGCCCTGCTAAAGGCAGAATTATCGAAAAATATTTAGGCTAATGATCGTGCGAACTTTTTCCGGGCCTCGACGTCATCCTGATGATTAATTGTTTTATTGCTGTATCAAATTTTGGCAGTTGTTGCTGTGTACAAATTTTACGGGCTCTTTCAAAATGCTTAAACATCTGAATATCCAGTTCTTCCTGCTTTGCACCAATAATTCCTGCCCGGTTATTTATTACTGAATCTGCAACCGGCTCTATATAAAGAAGATCATACAAGCTGAATTTTGCATTTCTTACGTCATTGAATAATGGCCTCACTCTATCCAGATTTGCTTTACGCAATTGCTGGTACTGATCCAGTTGTTCTTTTGTAAAACCAACATCTTTTTGCAGTGCTTTTGAAAAACGTCCTTGCTCTGCAGTAGATGGACTTTTACTATCTGGTTCATTAAGAAACAGGAAAAAGACCAGCATCGCAATGTTAGTTATTAGCAGGAAGATGATAATTGAGATGAGTGACCTGTTTTTTTTGTTGTTATCCATTTGCATTTTTATTTTTCCAGTTCATACAGCCCTGTAGTCACCTGGTTGTACTCATCTACAGCAGCAACGTCGCTGCCCGTTTGTCCATACGATTGTTGTGAATTAATAGCGTTAAATATCACCGCAAGGTTAATCATTATTACAAGGCATATACAGGCAAAAGCAATAGCCGGCCTTGCAAAAAAAGATGACATTTTATTCCATACATTTTTTTCATTCAACATCCTTGCTTCAAGCCTCGTAAAAAAATAGGGAGGTGGAGATGCCTTAGAAATATTGTCGATGCTATGCAAAGCATCTTCAACTTTTTTGTCAATAAAATTTTCCTCCATTTTCATACTTTTTTAGACGTTATTTTAAATCAAAACCTGCGATATCACGGTTGTCTTAATCACTGTATTTTACATAATAATTTTTTAAAATCTTCTTCAATTTATCTTTTGCCCTTTGCAACAATGCATCTACCGCTGCTTCACTCAGGTTAAGCACTTCAGCTATTTCTTTATAGCTTAAGTTTTCCATTTTACTTAGTACGAAGGCAGTTTTTTGGTTTGGCAGCAGTTGATCAATAGCATTGAAAAGAACTGCAGCATTTTCCTTATTTTCAAGATGTACGCCAGGGTGAAAAAAGTCTGGCGGATCTATTACCTGTTCGTCATTTTTACCATAGAGACTTTGAATGAAAGCAAATCGTTTTTTTCTTTTTTTCTTCCTTATGTGATCGGCTGTTTTTGTAATAGTGATGCGATACAACCATGTTGAAAATTTCGACTCCCCTTTGAATGACGATATAGATTCAAATACCTGTATAAATACTTCCTGCGCGACATCTTCTGCATCTTCAATATTTTGAAGGATACCCAAAGCAGTATTATATACCATTTCCTGCCAGGTATCAACTAATGTTTTAAAAGCAATCCTATCCTTTTTTTTTACCAGTTCTATTAGTTCCTGTTCATTCAAAGTACAATATTTTATGCTAATTCAAAACCCATCGAAGTTTCTTCTCCTGTCCATTGGGTTGGGCGCCTGCGAACTGGCTTTGCCACTTCCAAAGTTCTTTAATTTGTAGGAAAACGTTAGCATAAAATATTGTTGCAAAACCTGGTTATTTACATCTTGTATATAAGAAGCAGTTACATTTCGGGTAATGCTTCTGTTTTGTTTTAAAAGATCAAATACGGAAAGTTTCAACTCACCCGCTTGGTTTTTTAGGAATTTTTGCCCAATCGCCATATTCCAAAGCCAATAGTTAGTATTATTCGCTCCTGTCAGCCCACTGTAATAAATGTTGGTTAAATCGTTTTGAAAAAACTGGCCTTTTTTGGTGAGCAGGTTCGCACTGAAACCAGCGGTTTGGGTAAAATAATTATTGTTCAATGCAGGCTCAATAGAATTTTTTACGGTATTAATATTTGCTGAATAACTGAAGTTGAAATCTATATACTGGCTGATGTTACTTGATAATACAGCGCCAAGGTTGTAACTATAAGTTCTGGATATATTTTCAATATTATTGAGCAGACCGGGAAGTTTCGCATAGCTCACTCCAGCATTGAAGTTGAGGTTCGATTTTATAAATTTTAACGGCATCGCATAAGTAAAAAAAGACCTCGCACTTAGGTAACCATTGAGGTTAACGGGCTTGGAGATTTGCGAACCTTTAAAAAGTGTAACCGAATTAGTTAACACTGAGTCTTTGGTGGCAGTATAGGTCGCGTTAGCGACGTAGTCATTTACAGTTTGAAGAAAAATGTTTGCAAAGAAACTTTGTGCTTTTGTTGTATTGGTATAGTTGTATCGTACAATAAGGTTATTGGAATACTGCTGTTGTAAATCAGGGTTACCGGTTGTATAGAAAAATTGATTCGAGTTGTTAATTACGTTTTGCAGTTGTGTAACCGATGGCGGGCTCACCCTGGATCGAAAAATAACCCGAAGGTTGCTTTTTGAATCCAATTTAAATCTTGCAAAGACATTACCAAGAAAATTACTGTAGCTATTATCTATATGCGAAATCTGTGGGAAAACCTGGTCACTTTTCAATTCGCTGTATTGGTAAGAAATTCCTGCCGAGATCATATTGTCTCTATCCCCGTGCCGAAAAGTAATTCCTGTATTTTGGGTATTGTAGGTATTATTAAATTTATTGCTAAGGCTGGTATCCAACAAAGAATATTTTGTGGTCCCATTATCATAATTAAAAGTTTCCTGATCAGCGCTATTATTTGAAAAAGTAGGATTATAATTTACTTGTATCTGGCCCTTTTTTCCAACAGGCTCAGTATACACCAAATTCACACTATATTGATTGTTGTGATTTTTTTGGTTAGACAATTGCTGCAAAGAATCTGTAATTACAGTGGCAGATTTAAAGTATGTGTTTACCGCGGTTAAATAATTATCGCCTATTTTATCACTAAGATTATTACTTATACCGACTGAAATGCTACGTCCCCGCTTAGGAAATGCATGCCTGAACAATACCTGGTTACTTAAACTATTTCCATGAAAATTGCTGGTAATATCGTTTTCAGTCTCACTGATTTTGTTTTGCCTGTTTACATCAAGATAATTGATGCCGCTAACAAAATTGACGGAGTTATTGGTTTGAAAATTTAAGTTAGATGTTACTAAAATGCTATTACTGGAATCTATTTTATAAGTAAGCCGGAAGTTCACCCGGTGGTTATAATTTTTATTATCCGATTGTGCGTTTTCATCATAATAGTTGCTGCTATCTTTTGTTATTATATTTTGCTGGTTAAGTGTTTGATTGTTTGAAGTGTTGCTGTTATTAAAAAAATAGCTTCCGGTTACATCTATTTTTTTGCCCCATGCATCGCTATAATTAATACCGAAGGCATTTGTTTTAGCAATTCCATTTTGTTGCCCTATTGTAAAATTATCACTCCCGCCGCCACCCCTGTAACCGCCGCCACCGCGATTACCACCACCACCACGGCCGCCCGTACTTGTAACACCCAATAAATCTTGTGAGGAAAAATTCTGCTGATTTACATTATTCACTAAACCAATAAGTGAAATCCTTCTTGCATTATTAAAGAAACTTACATTTCCACCGGCACTATAGCGACCGTCCGTACCATATCCTGCATATACGCGGCCGAAATTACCATTGCGCATATTTGACTTGGTAACAATATTTATAGCTTTCGTTGTATTGCCATCATCAAAGCCGGTGAGCTGTGCCTGGTCACTTAATTTATCAAACACCTGTATTTTATCAATAACTTCTGCGGGCAAATTTCGTAATGTAGCGGTAGCATCATCTCCAAAAAAATCGCGTCCATCTACAGTCACTTTTTTTACCGTTTCACCCATTGCAGTAACCGCCCCTGTACTTTTATCAACCGTAATACCAGGCATTTTTTTTATAAGGTCTTCACTTGTAGCATC
The DNA here is from genome assembly GCA_040007435.1 of Ginsengibacter sp. Classification (GTDB taxonomy): domain Bacteria; phylum Bacteroidota; class Bacteroidia; order Chitinophagales; family Chitinophagaceae; genus Ginsengibacter. The sequence continues at coordinate 28,140 of JBDTUZ010000052.1, forward strand.
TGGGTTCACTTTGTATTGGCCGGCGCCAAATTCCATCGTATCATTCTTCTGCTTCATAGCAGGAGGTGCACCACTAACCACTACGGTTGCCAGTGTCTTTGCGCCTTTGGTAACAGAGATGATCCCGAGGTTCTCTTCACCCGGGCCTATAGTAATGACTTTTGCGTAAGCATCATAACCAATTGAAGTGACGGTTAAAGTATAATCGCCTTGCGGCACCTGGCTAAAAGTAAAAATTCCTTTCGCATCAGAGACAGAAGTAAAGCCCGAAGAAGCAGAATCTGCAGATGAAAGCTGTACGGTTGCATTTGAAAGCGGTGTTTTTTCTGAAGCATCCTGCAATGTGCCTGATACGGTTTGTGCGTATATCTCTGAACAAGAAACCGCGATTATAAAAAAGCTTAATAAAATTCTGCCCATAATGATCGTTTATTAAACCATTTGACGCCATTCCTCCATAAAACCATTGTATGCCTTATAAATCTATATTTCGCAAAAAGATGTAGTTCGTGCTACTGGTAGCAAACGGAAAGTTCCCGGTTTTTTATTTCATTAACATTACTAAAAGGCATTTCTATTATCTTGCACTTCCAAAAAACAAAAATTAATATGGAATATAATAAGATTGTTTCCGTTACAGGCCTTTCCGGTTTATTTGAATTGCTTTCTTCAAAGTCAGATGGAGCGGTCGTTCGTTCGCTGGATGATAAGGCTACAAAATTTGTAAGCAGTCGTCAGCACAATTTTTCGCACCTGGAGAGTATTGAGGTATTTACCACTAAGGACAATACCAACCTGGCGGAATTGTTTACTGCCATGAAAAAGAGCAAAGAGAAAATTCCTGATGCTTCTTCGGATAACAAAACACTAAAAGCTTATTTCGAAAAAGTATATCCTGATATGGATTTTGAAAGGGTGTATGCAAGCGATATGAAAAAAATGGTGAAGTGGTTTCAGATCATTCAAAAAAATGATATTGAGATCAAAGTAAAATCTGCTGATGAAGGAGATGACATTGCTGAAAGCGCCAAGCCACCAAAGCCGGTGCAAACAGCCCATGTAAAAGACATGAAGCCTCAAAAAAGCGCTACACGCAAAATTGAAAGCAGGGGAGTTAAATAATTAAAGAGAATCCCCGACAAGTTCAAATTGGCAAATTCATAGGACTATGCTTGATTGAGAATCTAAAACGAGTTGAGACCGATAAAATATAAATGAATGATCGAAGCACCCGCCGATATAAAGAAAATAGAAAGAAAATATATTCCTGAAAATTTAAGTGTTGAAAATTGGGAGACTATAAAGCCCTACTTCAAAGAGCTTTTGGAAAGAGAAATCAATTCAAAAAGTGATCTTGAGAAGTGGCTGGCAGATATGAATGAACTTGATGCAATCATCAATGAAGATTTTAGCTGGCGTCAAATCCGGATGACTTGCGATACAACTGATAAAAAACTTGAGGATTCATTCAACTTCTTTTGCATGGAGATTCATCCCAAAATTCAGCCTTATGCAGATGCACTTAATAAAAAGCTGGTTAACTCTTCATTTACAAAAGAACTTGACGCCGATACCTATTTTACCTATCTGCGCAGTGTAAAAAAGAATATTGATCTCTTCAGGGAAGATAATATTCAGCTACAAGCCGAACTTGCAGTTTTGGCTCAAAAGTATGGAGCAATAACAGGTAAAATGGCCGTGGAAGTTAATGGTAAAGATTATACGTTGCAACAGGCCGCAAAGTTTCTCGAAAGCCACGACAGGGATTTAAGAGAAGAAGTTTACAGAAAAATAAATGAAAGAAGGTTGCAGGATAAAGATGAATTGAATAGCCTGTTTTCGGTATTGATAGAAAAGCGGCACCAGGTTGCTAAAAATGCCGGTTTTGAAAACTACCGGGATTATAAATTTAAAGAGCTTGGCCGGTTTGATTATACAAAAGAAGATTGTTTTCACTTCCACGATTCTGTAAAGCAACATGTGTTGCCATTGGTAAATAAAATTTACGCCAATAAAAAAGCAAAGCTCGGCCTCGATGATCTCAGACCGTGGGATGTAGAAGCTGAGCCAAAAGGTACCAAAGCGTTAACTCCTTTTACTACAGGGAGCGAACTGCTCGGGAAATCAATTGAATGTTTTACACAGATACGCCCTTTTTTTGGCAAATGCCTTGAGCAAATGAATGTAATGAAACACCTTGACCTTGAGAGCAGGCAGGGAAAGGCGCCCGGAGGTTATAACTGCCCTCTTGCTGAAAGTGGTGCTCCTTTTATCTTTATGAATGCAGCCGGGCAAATGCACGACGTAACAACAATGGTTCATGAAGGGGGGCACGCAGTTCATTCCTTTCTTACGCATAAACTTTCTTTAAATGCATTCAAAGAATATCCAATGGAAATTGCAGAAGTCGCAAGTATGGCCATGGAACTTTTCAGTATGGATCACTGGGATGTTTTTTTTGAAAATAAAGATGATCTCCGCCGAGCTAAAGAACACCAGCTCGAAAGGACTATTACTATTTTCCCCTGGATAGCGGTTGTTGATAAATTTCAACATTGGCTTTACGAAAACCCAAAGCACAGCGTAGAAGAAAGAACTGAGCAATGGGTTGCAATATTGAATAGCTTTTCTGATGATGTAATAAATTATGCGGGACTTGAAAAATATCGGGAAACCGGTTGGCAAAAACAACTGCATTTATTCGAGGTGCCTTTTTATTATATTGAATATGGCATCGCACAGCTAGGCGCTATTGGAATGTGGATGCAATACAAAAAGAATCCTGAGCAGGCGCTGGATAATTACATGAAAGCGCTAAGCCTTGGGGGCACAAAAACGTTACCTGACCTATATAAGGCGGCTGGGCTTTCTTTCGATTTTTCTGCGGAAAATATAAAAGCACTTATGGATTTTGTAAATGATGAGATGGAAAAAATAAAAGAACAGAAATAGATTTTCACTGGTTCATAAAAATTGTTCCGTTCCTAAATGGATACAATATTTTATCCATTGTTCCGTACGGTATTACTTCAAATAATAATTTAGTTTCTTTGCGCAAAGTTTATTGTGTATGTGGAAACGCCTTGCGACGTTTGTTCTTGAAAACAAATTCTCTTTGTTAATTGCATTGCTGGCTGTTACGATTGTCATGGCTTTCTTTGCAAGTAAAATAAAACTCAGCTATGAGTTTTCAAAAGCCATCCCGGTTGATAATTCAAAATATAAAGATTATCTCGAGTTTAAAAAGAAATTTGGAGATGACGGGAACCTGCTTGTAATAGGGGTTCAGACAGATAATTTTTTCTCGCTTAATAATTTTGCGGCATACCAGGAGCTAAATTCGAATCTTAAAAAAGTACCTTATGTTGAAGATGTATTGAGCGTTTCGAATGCAGTGGATCTTTTAAAAGACACGGCATCTCAAAAGCTGAATGCGATTTCTATTTTCCCTGCAGAAATTAGTTCACAGAATGCTCTCGATAGTGAGAAGGCGCTGTTTTTCACATTACCATTTTATAAAACGCTTCTTTACAACCCGGCAACAAAAAGTTACTTATCAGCAGTGCGCATCAACAAAGACGTGCTGAATTCGCCTGGACGAACAAAAGTCATTAATAACATACTTAAAATAACAGATGCTTATACGGCGAAAACAAATATTCCTTCACATATAAGCGGTTTGCCATTAATACGCACCCAGGTTGCAGACAGGATTGCCAAAGAAATGAAGTGGTTTATCATAGGATCGCTTGCCCTTTCGGCATTGATTTTATTATTGATGTTTCGCTCGATTAGCACCATGGTTTTATCGCTTCTTGTTGTAATCATCGGTGTAATATGGAGTATTGGTATCACTTATCTTTTTGGTTATAAAATAACATTGCTTACCGCATTGATTCCTCCGCTGGTGGTCGTTATTGGTATTCCAAATTGTATTTATTTTTTAAATAAATATCACTCTACTTACAAAAAGACAGGAGATAAAAAGCAGTCGCTTATTGACATGGTGAGTAAGATGGGTGTGGTGACTCTTTTCTGTAATTTAACGGCAGCTATAGGCTTTGCCGTATTTGCATTGACGAAAAGCGCAATTTTGAAGGAGTTCGGTGAAGTTGCAGGCTTAAGCATTATGCTCATTTTTGTAATATCATTCATATTGCTACCCTCCGCTTTAAGCATTATGCCTGTGCCGGATAAGCGCCAATTAAATTATCTTGATGTAAAATTTTTTACAAACCTGTTATTAAGAATTGAGAAAGGGGTACTCCATTATAAGTGCATCGTTTACGGGACTACGCTATTGGTTATTATTTTTTCAATTGCGGGAATTTTCAAATTGAAAACAGAAGGATTTATTGTAGACGATCTTCCAAAAACTGATAAAATATATACCGACCTTAAATTTTTTGAAAACAATTTCAATGGTGTTATGCCTTTGGAAATTGTAATTGATTCAAAGAAAAGATACGGTCTTGCAGGCTCAAGAATTTTGCCCGTTCTGCAAAAAATGGATTCGCTTTCGACCTACATAACCTCTCAAAAGGAAATGAGCAGGCCGCTTTCAATTGCAGAAGGAATCAAGTTTGTAAAGCAGGGATTTTATGAAGGCGATTCTTCTAACTATGCACTTCCCAATTCTTTTGATGCCGCATTTGTGGGGGAATATTTAAAGCCTTCGAACGATAGCGGCAGCAAAAATAACTTCACAAAGCTTCTCACCAGCTTTATAGATACTGCACGACAAACTACCAGAATGAGTATCACTATGGCTGATGTTGGCACGAAGAAGCTTCCTGCAATTCTATCTGGTATTAGAAAAAGAGCCGACCAGATATTCGATACTTCAAAATTTAAAGTGACACTCACCGGTTCAACAATGACTTTTTTAGAAGGCAGCACCTTCATCATAAATGGCCTTAAAGAAAGTATATTATGGGCATTTTTGTTTATCGCCTTGTGCATGTTATACCTGTTCAGGTCTTTGCGAATACTTATATGTTCTCTTATCCCCAATATTATTCCACTGATGGTTACAGCCGGAATTATGGGATGGAGCGGAGTAAGACTGAAGCCATCAACGGTGCTAATTTTTAGTGTTGCACTTGGGATAGCCATTGATGTTACCATAAGATTCCTGGTAAATTATAAACAGGAATTACCAGCCAATAACTTCGACGTTAAGGTGACCGTTTCTGAAACAATAAAACATACCGGCTTAAGCATAGTCTATACGTCGCTCGTACTAATTGCAGGTTTTGTAATATTCTGCTTTAGCGGGTTTGGCGGAACTCAATCTTTGGGCTGGCTTACCTCAATTACATTGCTTACTGCTACGTTGACGAATCTTGTTTTGCTGCCTGTTCTTTTGCTGGCTATGGGCAAAAAAAAGTTACCACATTAGGTGGTAATGCGATAAACACCTAATATCACTGAGTGTTGGGACGAAGTTTCGTTGTGGAATTTATTCCTCATCACCGGAGAATTGAAGACCTTTAGATCTTTGTAACACCTACCAGCGTTGGCTTTGTAATTAGGCACAAACTTTTCATTTATTAATTCTCTCATCAAAAACCATTACTATGAGGCCGATATGGACAGGAGCAATAGGCTTTGGCCTGGTTAATATTCCTGTAAAACTTTACAGTGCGACCCAATCGAGTAATCTTAATCTCGATATGCTTGACAAAAAAGATCATTCACACATTAAATACATGCGTATCAATGAAAAATCAGGTAAAGAAGTTCCGTGGGGAAATATTGTTAAGGGCTACAAACTCGATAATGATTATGTAGTATTGGATGATAAAGATTTTGAGGCTGCCAGCGCAAAAAAAACTAAAACGATTGAGATATCAGATTTTGTAAAAGAAGAAGAAATAAGCAGCCTTTACTATGAAACACCTTATTATTTAGAGCCGGATAAATCCGGCACCCGGCCTTATGAATTATTAAGGCAGGCTTTAATTAAAACCAAAAAAGTGGGTGTTGCAAGTTTTGTTATGCGAAGTAAGGAAAGCCTGGCAATATTAAGGCCTGACGGAGATGTAATCGTATTGAACCGAATAAGATTTGAAGAAGAAATAAGAGATACTGACGAACTTATTCTTCCTAAAAATACGGATGTAAAACCGGCGGAATTAAAGATGGCTGTAACGCTTATAGACCAACTCACTGCCAAGTTTGATATATCAAAATATAAGGATACCTATAATGCAGAGCTTTTAAAATTAATTAAGGCAAAAGCCGGCGGCAAAAAAATAAAGGCGCCTCAAATGAAAGTGGTTCACAGTAAAACAAAAGACCTGATGGAACAGCTCAAGGCAAGCCTAGACGTAAAACGCAAAAAAGCATCCTGATGGCACTTTCATTATACAATAAAAAGAGAAATTTTGAGGAAACTTCAGAACCTTCCGGTAAGATAAAAAAATCTGAATCAAAACTTACGTTTGTAATTCAGAGGCATAAGGCATCCCGCCTTCATTATGATTTTCGGTTGGAAATGGATGGGGTGTTGAAAAGCTGGGCTGTACCAAAAGGGCCTTCTTTAAACCCAAAGGATAAGCGCCTGGCAATGATGGTGGAAGATCACCCATACGCGTATAAAGATTTTGCAGGTGTTATACCTGAAGGAAATTACGGCGCAGGAATCGTAGAAATTTGGGATAACGGGACTTACACCGATATTGATAATTCGGAGAGAGGCGTGGCGGAAAAGAAATTAAAGGCAGGATTAAAGTCCGGTAATTTAAAATTTCAACTTTTTGGGAAAAAACTCAAAGGAGAGTTTGCTTTGGTAAAATTAAAAGGGAATGGAAAGGATGATAACAGTTGGCTGCTTATTAAACATAACGATAAGTATGCCGTAGATAACGAATATAGCAGTGAAGATGAAACGCCAAAATCTTCTTCAATAAATAAATGGCTTAACGAAAACAAGAAGCCTGCGAAAAAAAAAAGTACGTAACAACCTCGATAAAGAAAGGAAGAAAACGCGGCACATTTATAAAGCCCATGCTGGCTAAAGAAACGGAAAACCCCTTTGATGATAAGAATTGGCTTTTTGAAATTAAATGGGACGGTTACCGCGCAATTACAGAAAAAAATAAAGATGATATTGCTCTTTATTCAAGGAACGGTATCACATTTGAAGATACCTATCCTATAGTTATTGATCAATTAAAACATATAAAGCAGAGTGTTGTTTTAGACGGTGAGATAGTTGTATTGGATGACAAGGGACACCCAAGTTTTCAGTTGCTTCAGCACTATTCAGAAAATGTGAATCACCCCATTCAATATCATGTTTTTGATCTTCTCAAATTGAATGGCAAGGATACCACAGGTCTTACCCTTATCGAAAGAAAAGAGTTGCTGCAAAAAATTATTCCTCAAAACGAAGTAATCAAATATTCCGACCACATATTTGAAAAAGGAAAGTCGTTTTTCAAAGTTTCTACAGAGAATAAGCTTGAAGGAATAATGGCAAAAAAAATAGATTCAAAATATTACGCAAGTAGCCGCACTACGGAATGGCTTAAAATAAAAAATCATCATACAGAGGAAGCGATTATCGCAGGATATACACAGGGAAGCGGTTCCAGGAAATATTTTGGTGCATTGATCCTTGCATCTTATGCTAATAAAAAGCTTACTTATATAGGTCATACCGGTACAGGTTTTAATCAAAAGTCTTTGAAAGAAATGTTTGATTTACTGCAACCTCTCGTGCAGGATGAATCCCCGTTCGTTGAAAAAATTAAAACCAACATGCCTGTGACATGGGTGAAGCCTGCATTGATATGTGAAGTAAAATATTCTCAAATTACAAATGACGGGAAATTAAGGCATCCTGTTTTCCTGCACTTACGGGAGGATAAAAATTTAAATGAAATAACCATGGCCAAATATAAAACAGCAAAAAATCCCAGGGAACATAAGCCTGAAACGAAATTAAAAAGCGAGCCTGGCGATAAAAAGTCTGCTGATAAAATTTTCACCTTCGGGAAATCTAAATTGACAGTAACTCATCCTGATAAGATTTATTTTCCCGAAGATGGTGTTACAAAAGGAGACGTTGTAGATTACTATAGTTCTATAGCAGATTATATTTTACCATACCTTAAAGGCAGGCCGGAATCTCTTTTGAGAAACCCTAATGGTATTCATGAAAAAGGATTTTTTCACAAGGATGCGGCGGGTGATGCTCCAAAATTTGTAAAAAGCCAAAAGGTACATTCGGAATCCAATGATAAAGAAATTGATTATATAATCTGCGATAACAAGGCCACGCTCACTTACCTCAATAATCTTGGCTGTATTGAAATCAATCCGTGGCATTCAACAATTAAGGCGCTTGACAAACCGGATTACTTAATAATAGATATTGACCCTTCGGATAAAAATACATTTGAGCAGGTAGTTGAAGCAGCCAATGTAATAAAGCAGGTTCTTGATAAAGCAGGTGCTACAGCGTTTTGTAAAACTTCCGGCGCTTCCGGCATTCACATCTATGTACCCACCGGGAAAAAATATACTTATGAACAGGCTAAAGATTTTACCTACCTCGTGTGCATGTTTGCCCATAATGAATTAAAAAGTTTTACCACACTAGAGCGAAACCTCGAGAAAAGAGGTAATAAGCATATCTACCTGGATTACCTGCAAAACAGGAAGGGGCAAACCATTTCTTCAGTATATAGTTTAAGGCCGAAGCCAGGCGCTACAGTGTCTACTCCTCTTTTATGGAAAGAAGTAAAAAGCGGGTTATCTCCAAAACAATTTACAATTCACAACACAAAGAAACGTATAGAAAAAATCGGGGATATTTTTAAAGGTGTTTTGGGCAAGGGAATTGATTTAAGAAAGTGTATTAGGAATCTTGAAGGTTAAAAACCAATAGAGGATTGGTTAAATAAAATTCATAAAATCATATTGTTTTCCCAGTATCACTTTATCATCGGCTCCCAGCCATTTATTCAAAACTGTAGCATAAATATTTTTAAAATCTACCGTATGCTTAAGATCACCTTCATTTAAATCAGTGAGATCAGGCATAGCATTGATCATTCCTTTTTGCTTTAATCCGCCACTTATGAAAAACATATTGTTCGCAGTTCCATGATCGGTGCCTCCACTGGCATTTTGGGCTACCCTTCTTCCAAATTCACTAAAAGTCATAACCATTACATCCTGGAAGCGATTGTTATCTTTTAGATCTTTTACAAAGGCAGTCATTGCATCATTAAGTTGGGTAAATAATCTTTTCTGCTGGTTTTCCTGGTTTACGTGTGTGTCGAAACTGCCAAGGCTCAGGTAGTAAACTTTTGTATTAATATCACTAAGGATCAATGAAGAAATGGTTTTTAAATTCTTGCCTAATTCTGTTGCGGGATACGTAGTGGATATAGGATGCACCTTACTTTGCTGATAAATATAATCTGCGCTGCTTAGCGTTTCGCCAAGAGTTTTATAAAGATAGTCAACTGTTTCTTCGCCCTTTTCATGAGATGCATTTATATCTTTAAAATATTTTTCATGACTGGTATTGTACAATCGTTTCGGATCTTTCACCGCGAGCCCTTTTTCATTTTCACCTTTTAAAGCAAGGCTCAAAACATCATCTACTTCGAGTGCCTGCGTTGGCTTGCTGCAGCCATTGCACTGTGCGTCGAGATAGCGTCCAAGCCACCCCGTATAAAGGTACCTATCACTATCGCTGGCACTTTGCCAAATATCCATGCTGCGAAAATGTGAACGATCCGGATTCGGGTAGCCCACACTGTTGATAATACCAAGATTTCCGTCATCATACAAACCTTTGAAAGCTTGTAACGCAGAATTAATTCCTACTTCATCGGTAAGAGCTAACGCTTTATCTTTTTCAATTCCAAGCTTTGGCCTTGACTTATAGTAAATGTCATTACGTATGGGGATCACGGTATTAAGTCCGTCGTTGCCACCGCTGAATTGAAGTACAACCAGCGCTTTATTGCCTGGTGGCACTATAGTTTTTCCATCAAAGGCTTTTAAGAACTGTGGCATCATCATAGATGCGGTAGCCAGCGAGCCAACTTGTAAGAATTCTCTACGTTTGAATAGCATTAGGATAAATTAAAAATGTTCTTATAATTTCTCTCAACACAACTGGTATTCGGGTGTGCTCATTAATTCGACTAACGTAGTCTTAATGTATGCGTCCCTTGCCTGCTTGTCAATGTATTTATTAATAATAGCTGGGTCGATCCTGCTGCTCGTTTGCAGAACAACATCATTTATTTTTTGCAAAAGATTTTCCTTTCGTGTTGCGTCAAATACCTTGGTTACTGCGTTCCAGTCAACTGTCACATTTAATTGTCTTGCTTTAGCATTTGTATCAACTCCCTCCTTCCCCATCATGGTATCATCATCGTCTTTAGGTTTTACGGCGAAGTCATCAGCATCGGTAAGAATTTGCGGAATCCTCATTCTTAACATCAGCGCACTGCTGTCGATCCAGTTTTTTCCTCCGGGCCAGCCAGCAACGTTTGGAGGGTAAAATAATATCTGCCCCAATGCCCGCTGAAATAACAACTGGGCTTCCGGCTGAGCAAGTTCCATTGGAATCAACCTTCGGATACCTGCCAATAATTCAACCGGCGATTTAATGCGGTTACCAATATTTTTTTCATTATAAAACCAATCGCTGGTATATATATCGGCCAATAATTTTTTTATGTCATATCCACTTTCACAAAACCTGCCAGCAAGCAATTCAATTTTAGATTCATCAGGTATATCGTTTACAAAATACCTATACAATTTTGTGGTGATATATTTCGCAGTTTGCCTTTGTTCCAATAAAATATCTATGATATCATCCCCATTAAAATTACCTGTTCTGCCCAGGAAGGTTTTATTACCAGTATCGTGCAAAAAAGGCCTCTCAACAAATTCTCCTTTCATATTAAATCCCCATCCGGTGAAAGCCCTGGCCCCTTCTTTAATATCATTTTCTGTATAATTGCCGCGGCCCATTGTAAAAAGCTCCATCACTTCTCTTGCAAAATTTTCATTGGGATGCTGTTTTTTATTTTGCTGATTATTAAGAAAAGAAAGCATCGCCGGGCTCTTGCTTACTTCACGCAGGAGATCGCCAAAATTTCCCAAAGCATTTTCTCGTATAACATTTAATAACTGCTGCTGGAAAAAAATATTAATGACCCTGCAGGCAAAATGACCGTGCCAGAAGAAGCTCATCTTTTCGCGTAATTGGGCCTCACTGTTTATCATTTGACTAAACCAGGTAAGGTTGAGGCTTTTGAGATCTTCAACAGATTGTTTACGCAACATTTTCTTTTCATCTTTGCTAAGCTGTTGCATTTTACCAATGTCCTGCACTCCCTTTACAAGCCCGTCGAAAAGATTGCTAGCTACATTAAATGTTTCAGGTTTTTTTGAAGAAGTTTTTAAAAGAAGTTGGTATAGATCCTT
>JBDTUZ010000053.1:0-38932 GCA_040007435.1 Ginsengibacter sp.
GTACGAATGAAAATACAGTAAGAAATAAAATGGTTGTTGTTCGGATGAATAATAATGAATTTGAACTGGCTGATTCGCTTAGGAAAAAAACCACTGAAAGAAGCATCAGTGCTTATGTTAGAAAAATGTGTTTGCAAAAGCCTGTTATTGTAAAATACAGAAACCAGTCAGCAGATGATTTTTTGAAAGATATGCTGCTGTTGAAAAAAGAATTAAGCGCGGTCGGAAATAATTTTAACCAGGCGGTCCATAAACTCCACTTGCTGGATAAGATACCGGAGTTCCGCTCCTGGATAATTCAGTATGATGCTCTGCAGAGATCACTGGTAGCAAAAGTGGAAGAAATAAAATTAAGGATGAACCAACTCTATGATCAATGGTTGCAAAAATAACGACACCAAAAAGTATTGAGGCAGCATTGAACTACAATGAAAAAAAAGTGCAGCGGGGTGATGCCGTTTGTTTGCATGCCGCTAATTATTTGAATGATGCAAAGAAGATGAATTTCTACCAAAAATTAAATGGCTTTGAAAGATTAAATAGTTTAAATGAAAGAGCTACCACCAAAACACTTCATGTGTCATTGAACTTTAGCCCAACAGAAAAGCCTGCCGATAGCAAGCTCATTGGAATTGCATCAATGTACATGGATAAGATCGGCTTTGGTGAACAACCTTTTCTTATTTACAAACATGAAGATGCAGGACACCCGCATATTCATATTGTGAGCACTACCATCACGGAAGATGGTAGGCGCATCAACACACACAACATTGGCAGGAATCAATCAGAAAAAGCAAGAAAGGAAATTGAACAATTGTATGGCCTCGTGAAAGCGGAAGAACAACTGAAGTCATTACTACAAAAAATAAAACCGGTTGATGTTGAGAAAGCCTTGTACGGGAAGCACGAAACCAAGCGGAGTATTGCAAACATTGTTACTGCTGTTTTTTATCAATATAAATTTTCATCATTGCCCGAATTTAATGCGGCGCTTAAACAATTTAACGTAGTTGCTGACAGGGGTCGGGAAGAAGGCAGAATTTTTCGGAATCGCGGATTGGTTTATCGAATCTTAGATGCAGATGGAAATAAAGTTGGTGTTCCGATTAAAGCAAGTTCAATTGGATGCAAACCAATATTACAAAACATAGAAACAAAATATGCGCTGAATGAAAAGACAAAAGAGCCATTTAAACAAAGAATAAAAAATGTGATTGATGATTGCGTTGCGAAGCATCCGGGGAGCATGAAAGAGTTGAAAGCAGATTTACAACAAAAACAAATCTACACTGCGTTGCGACAAAATGCAGAGGGAAGGTTGTACGGAATCACTTTTGTTGACGATCAAACCAAAGTTATTTTCAATGGAAGTGAGCTGGGCAAAGGATATAGTGCTGCAGCCCTACAAAGCAGGTTGTCTTTGCAGATAAAAGAAAATACCATTGGCCCTGAAGAAAAAACTACAGGTAGTTCAGGGCGTGATTTGCAACAGCACATCACTCTTCAAAATCCCTCCGGCAAAGATTTAAAAGCCAACATTAAAAATGAAAACATGGTGGACATTCTTTTATCGACAAAAGAAGTATTCGGTAACCTGCCATTTCAATTACTTAAAAAGAAAAAGAGAAAGAAAAATCACGATACATAAATTTTAAAACTGATATTATGTCAACTACAGGGGAGAACGAACACGGGTTGCGGCAAACAATTGATCTCACAAGATTTGGCAGCATTTTTATATTGCTGTTGCATTTTTATTTTTATTGCTATGGTGCTTTTAGTCAATGGGAAGTAAAGAGTAGCATCACCGACAGGCTTTTGCAAAATATTATGCATACTGGCTTGTTTAAAAATTTGTTTGTATCGAAACTTATAGCCTTGCTTTGTTATTAATTTCTTTGTTAGGTGCGCAGGGGAAAAAAGATCAAAAAATCCATTGGAAAAACATCATAGTTTATTTATCTGTTGGTCTTTTACTTAGTAGTGACTTATTTTTAAAATTAAATGAATTGATTAATTTTTTAGAAGCATTTCAAGCCTCTTGAAGAGTACTATTTAAACTTCATCAATTTCACTTCTGGCAATTGACTGCGGGTTTAACAATGGTATTAGTTACTAAAAATAAATTTAAGAAGCTGTTTTCTTTTTTTCAAATGCGCTCATCTCTCCTCTGTTTTTCCAAAGTTCTTTAATTTTGTGACCCGCTTCCTCCGGAGTGATTCTAATATATTTATAAAAATCTTTCACGCTTTTATGTCCACTAATCTTCATAATTAATTCTACTGGTGTGCCCGCTAAAAATTCGTTGGTACAAAACGATCTTCTGCAAGTATGCGAGGTTATCCAGGCGTTCTTTGGTTTCATTTCAATTACGTCTTTTCCATTCTTCTTATGGGAAAACTTAATTAAATCTGTAATCCCCGCTAATTTAGCAATTGTTTTAATGTGTCTGTTAAACTCTGCATTAGTGGTTCTATACGGTTGATTTCTAAACTTGCTATTTAGAATTTTCTGCGCCTCAATTCTTAGCGGGATTACCACCCAATGTTCAGATTTATTTTGTTTTTTGAAGAGCATATCCTTTCTTACATCATCCTTCATTAGTTCAGAAAAGTCCGAAAATCTAAGGCCTGTTAAACAACCGAGAACAAAGTCATTCCGGTAGTTAATTAAATGTGCTTGCCTTGATAAATCAAGCCTATAAATTGCGCTGACTTCCTTCATTGTGAGATAAACAGAATCTACATCTTCCTGCAAAATTATCCACCCATCCATATCTATCACAGGAATAATTTTTTTTCTTATTCTGTTTCTTAAGAAGGTACGAAATTGCTTAATAGTCTTTCCAACTGTGTTTACTTTCAAACCTACGATAAGATCCTTTCTCCTTCTTTGTCTATAATCAAACGTGAGAAAATCAACAAATTCTTCATAGAAATTTAAATCAAAGCATTCAAATGTTATTGGCTTTTTTCTGAAGTCTTCAAATGCCTTTAAATGTTCCTTCATGTTTCGATAAATCCTGGGCATATCTTTACAAACTTTCCGTTCTTTTGATTTTATATAATCATCAATTTGGTAATACAGATCGAGATTGGTTTGATTCCCTCTATTTGCAGTGAAGGATTCTGCCTCCATAATAATCGTATCTACAGGCGGCGCATCACCACTCGTATTAAACGATCTTTTAAGCAGCAACAGTTCGTCTGCAATATTTTTATCACGGGCATAATAAATTATATCTTCAGCGAACCGGATCAAGCGATCCAGCTTTTCATTAAGTTTACCGGCGCAGCCAAATCCGAGCGGTAATTCATTCGAAATTCTCAAGAATCTTTTATTCCAATACTTCGGAGGAATATAAATTTTGGAATTTAATAATATTCGCTTGTCCGAACGAAAACAATACTGGATATAAATTGGACTTGTTCCATCTTTTCTTGAAGTCTTACTGCAGAGTAATTTAATTGGTAAATGCATCTTTCAATTTTAAATAACATTAATTGCCAATGGCGGAAAACAACATTTTTGTCGATTTTTGTCGATTTAAATCGTGTTTGCTTTTGTAAAGTTAAAAAACGAAAAGATGCAGAGTGTGTTACAAAAATCTGAAAATCATTCAGTTAACTGTAAAGGAGTGTAAAAACAAGTAAGAATAAAATTTCTTTATTCTTACTTTAGAGGTCCCGAGCGGATTCGAACCGCTGTAGAAGCTTTTGCAGAGCTTTGCCTAAGCCACTCGGCCACAGGACCTTTTTAAAAGGACACAAAAGTAATAAAATTATTTTTAGAATTTTTTATAAACAAAGTGCGAAATTCGATGTTCATATTAATACTCCTGAATAAAAAGCCAGCCCAAAAAAGTGTTTTGTAAATTTCAGCGTTTTATAGAATAAAGAAAAAAATCATGCAACAAATTGCTGAGTCGGAACTTATAATAAACAACAGGGGCGCTATTTATCACCTTGATGCCAGGTCCGATGAAATTGCGTCGAATATAATAACTGTGGGCGATCCTGCAAGGGTGCAGGAGGTAAGCAAATATTTTGATAGAGTAGAGGTGCAACGTCATCATCGTGAATTTGTTACACACACAGGCTATATCGGTAAAAAAAGAATTTCGGTTGTAAGCACAGGCATAGGAACTGATAATATCGACATCGTTTTGAACGAGCTCGATGCGCTCGTAAATATTGATTTTACTACCCGTACCATAAACAAAGAACTCAGGCAGCTAAACATTATTCGTGTAGGAACTTCCGGGTCTTTACAGGCAGATATTCCCGTGGACAGCTTTGTTGCCAGCAGCCATGCCATCGGAATCGATAACCTGATGAACTTTTATTTGCATGAAAATAATGAGGAAGAAAAGCAATTGTTGCATTCATTTGTTACCCATACGCAATTGCACGGCAGGTTCAGTGAGCCTTACATAGCTGGGGCATCTATGTCGTTAATTAAACATTTTGTAGAAGGATATCACCAGGGCATCACCATTACTTGCCCGGGCTTTTACGGGCCGCAAGGCAGGGTGTTGCGACTTGGATTAACCAATCCTCAATTGAATGACCGCTTTACGGATTTTAAATTCGGGCAGTATAAGATCACCAATTTCGAAATGGAAACTGCCGCTATTTACGGATTGGGTAAAGCTTTACATCACCATTGTCTTTCGCTGAGCGCTATTGTTGCCAATCGCATTCATAAAAATTTTAGCGCTGATGGTAATGCCACGGTGGAGAGATTAATTAAAAAAACACTTGATATAATTTCAGAAAAACTTTAAGATGAAAATTGAATTTTATAAATACCAGGGTACCGGTAATGATTTTGTAATATTGGATAACCGTGAAGGTATTTACAGTGATCTCACTCCCAAGCAGGTAAATCTTTTATGCAACCGCAGGTTTGGAATAGGAGCTGATGGATTAATGCTGTTAAATAACAAGGCAGGCTTTGATTTTGAGATGAAATATTTTAATTGTGATGGAAAGGAAGCATCGATGTGTGGCAATGGTGGCAGGTGTATCTTGAAATTTGCCTCTATGATGGGCATTAAAAAATCCAGCTACAATTTTTTTGCAGTTGATGGAGAACATGAAGGTGAAATTGATCTCGATGGAGAGATAAGTTTAAAGATGAAAGACGTAGATGGTGTGGAGGATTTTTCAAATCATTATGTTTTGGACACCGGTTCACCTCATTATGTGAAGACCACCGCCGACGTGATGAAAATAGATGTGGTAGCTGAAGGGCGTGCCATACGAAATAGTAAAGAATTTGTCGAAAAGGGTATTAACGTAAATTTTGTAGAGACGCTCGATGAAGACACCATATATGTACGCACGTACGAGCGTGGCGTGGAAGATGAAACGCTTAGTTGTGGTACCGGTGTTACTGCCGCGGCACTTATTTCTGCACATAATGATAATGGATTTAATCGGGTTGAGATAAAAACTACGGGTGGCAAGTTGAATGTTGAATTTGATAAAATAAACGAAAGTAAGTTCACCGATATATGGCTGAGCGGCCCTGCGGAAATGGTGTATAAAGGAGAAATAAACTTAAAAAGCTAAGACGTGTTTACTATTCGTGTTTATGGAATCTTAATCAACGACGAAAAAAAAGTATTGGTGAGTGATGAATATATACGGGGGAAATATTACACCAAATTTCCCGGGGGCGGCCTCGATCTTGGCGAAGGCACAAGGGATTGCCTGAAAAGAGAATTTAAGGAAGAAATGGACCTTGATGTGGAAGTACTTGATCATATTTATACCACCGACTTTTACCAGATGAGTGCATTCAATCCCGAAGACCAGATACTTTCCATTTATTATTTTGTAAAAGCGCTTGAAGAAATCAAAGCCCCACTAAGAGCTAAAGAATTCGATTTTGATGAAGATCAGTTAAAAATTTATGAGGAGAAGAATGAAATCGAAACTTTCCGTTTCATTGATTGGCATAATTTCTCTGCTGAAAGTGTAACTTTGCCAATTGATAAGGTGGTGGCAGAAATGCTTAAAGAAAAGCAATGATCAGGCCTGGCTATATAATTTCAATTCCAAATAGTCATTTCAAATAAACTGCTGCAAAGCGGGCCATGGGAGCCATTCTTGCTTTGCTCATGGAAAGTGTATCGCCGGTCACGTAATAATTATCAACCGTTTTTAATACCGTAAATAACTGGTTCTCGGTATCAAGTTCCGGGCAGGCCATCATAGTGTGGATCATGTCGCTGAACGAAATATTGAAATTATTTTTCGTTGTATAAGTCCCTCCAAAGCCATTACAACCTGCAAACCCTTCAACCCGGTTGCCTTCTTTTTTAAGAACGATATAAATCTCTTTTTGATTCTCAGAATCCATCGTGACAGGTTTGCCCATTAATTTTGTGAGCTTCCAATAAGTTTCTGTGAGGCTTGCGCTGTGGGTATTGGATTTGGTCATATCGTTTTCTGCCGCTGCCATTTTTTTAGTATGGCTGCAATTTGAAAAAAGTACCATTACGAGGCCAGCGATAATAAATTTAAAGACCGGTTTCATACAATTTTTTTTAAGAATTATTTGAATTCAAATGCCAGTTTATTTTTTGTGAACATTAATTGCTGTTTAACCATTATCCCGCGGTTGGAATATTTTCAAAACCCTTCCCCTTTCCCATAGCGGCTAATTTCATCTCTTTCGCAGTTTCATGGCCAACATATTTTTCAATTCTTTTTTCTACAAAATAAATTACTGGTGTAAGTATGAGCGCCATAAAAAATTTATAGCAATAGTTCATAATACCCACAGCGAGGATCAATTGCCAGGTGAAAATTCCGCTGAATGCTATAAACAAAACAATGTAACTATCTACAAGCTGCGATACGAGTGTCGAACCTGTGGCCCGTAACCACAGATGTTTATCTCCGGTTCTCTTTTTTATTTTATGGAATACGGTAACATCTACAACCTGGCTTACCAAAAATGCAACGATACTTCCTATAATAATTCGCATGTTTTGCCCAAAGATGGCGTTGAACGAGGTTTGAATATTTTCTACGCCCTGCGTTTTGCTGCTATCGATCCAAACCTTTGCGGGAGGCATTGCAATAGCAATAAAATACATTACAAAAGCATAGCCAATGAGTGTAACGGCCGTAAAAGAAATTCTGCGTACGGCTCGCGGGCCATAATATTCATTGATGATATCGGTAATTACAAACTCGAGCGGCCAGAGCAAAACGCCACAGGTAAGTGTAAAAGACAGGCCGCTTTCTCCAAAGAGCGTAAAGTTTGCAGGACGTAATCCCAGCAAGCCTTCCAGCGAAAAAAGCTTTGTGCCTATGGCCTCGGCTATAAGCGCATTGGCAACAAAAAAGGCCGCGAAAGAAATGAACAATTTCGTGGGCCTGTCGCTTAATATTTTTTGTATCATTATTGTTATGCTTGTCTAAAAAAGAAATAGATTAGTTGAAAAATGAAGAAAAGGAAGTTCACTATTGCTAGCCATTTGGGAATAATTCGTTGACGGCCCATCACTATAATTACTGAATACACAATACACATAATAAAGTTTATTATTATCGCAGAAATTCCAAGTGTAATGATCAGGTCTTTAAAGAAAGGGACAGCAATTACAGTATCACGGCCACGGGTTACCTGTTTCTGTGCTTCAAGCCTGCTAAAAAAAATAAATAGCAGGAAAGCAATATTGCATACTACTGCGCACCTGGAAAAGAAGGAAATAGCTTTCATTAAAAAATTGCATTGGAATTATTCCGGTTAAAATAATATTATTTTGCCGGATTAAAGTTTTGCAAATGGCAAATGTATTAAGTTTTGTTCCTTATAAAATATTCCCGGCAAAATTTGGGGGGCAAAAATGCATTGCGCAACTCAATGACTACTTGTCAGAGTACCACAACCTGTATTGCATAACTGTGGAGGCTAATAATCCATCTGCCGCATCGTATGAAATAATCAATAAACTAAGTAACAGCAGGTTTCGCTACATAAATATTTTTTATTACAGCCTCATAAAAAAAATTATTGAGGAAAAAGATATCACCCACCTTATCATCGAACATCCGTACTATGGTTGGCTCGCTTTGCTGCTAAGGCGTTTTTGCAACGTTAAGCTTATCGTGCGCTCACACAATATAGAATCGGAGCGGTTTAGAACCGTGGGAAAATGGTGGTGGAAAATTTTGCGATACTATGAGAGATACGTTCATAAAAAAGCAGACTTTACCTTTTGTATTACCGCCGAAGATGGTGAATATTTCAAATCAAAATACCACATATCGGCTGAAAAGATTTCTCTTATTACTTATGGCATTCCCTGGGATACTTTGCTGCCGATAGAAGATCAGGCGGAGGCAAAAATTGCTTTACTTAAAAAATATTCTTTAGAAAAAGGAACGACCTTATTTTTTTTCAATGGTGCCCTCGACTACAAGCCAAATTTGCAAGCGCTTGAAAATATTCTTGAAAATATTAATCCTTTATTGTTGAAAAAAGACTTCGTGTATAAGATCATTATTTGTGGGAGAAATCTCCCTAAAAAAATGAACGACTTAAAGAACTACGCAGAGAAGAATATTATTTATGCCGGCTTTGTCGATGATATAAGTATTTATTTTAAAGGCACTGATATTTTCATTAACCCGGTAACTGACGGGGGCGGAATAAAAACAAAATTAGTAGAGGCACTTGGCTATAACCTCACCGCAGTTTCCACAAAAAATGGTGCATTGGGTATTGATGAAAAAATTTGCAATGGAAAATTATTATTGACTAAGAACGCCGACTGGCAATCATTTGCAAATAATATGGCAGAGGCAATTGCTATTAAGCAATCAATATCCACGGAGTTTTTCAAACATTTCTATTGGGATAATATTGCAAGGAAAGCCGCCGTGATTGTGGAAGAACTATAAATACAAAAACCGTTTACTGTAGAAACATTTCTTTGCCTCCCACAAAGGTCGGGATCACTTTTTCATTTGTACAAAACAGCTGTCAGAAATTTTGATTTGCTGTGAACATACATGTTATTTTACTAAAAGCTGTCTTGAAAAAATTTGTTAAAACCTCAATCGGTTACATCTGAATTTTACTTAAAAAATAAAGGAAAGTGATCAACCTTCCTTTTGCAAATAAATTAATTGAAGTAAAAAGACGGATCATATTTTCTCACCGCAGACAGGTCAAATATCACATCTTCATTACCTTACCGCTTCCTGCAACTTTGCTGCTGATGTTCTGAGCGTCGCCTTTATAAAATATGTTTCCGCTTCCGCTGATTTTTGCATCAATACTATTGCTTGCATATACTTTAATATTTCCGCTACCGCTTACTTTCGCATCCACGTCTTTGCTGGAGACGCTGCTGCAGTCAATATTTCCGCTACCGCTTACTTTGGCACTTAAACTATTAGTGTTACCGCTTTTTAAATCAACATTTCCGCTACCGGATACAGACAAATCAATGTCTTTAAAAGAATCAAAGCTGAGTTTAAGATTACCGGATCCGGATACCCCAACATCAGTTTTTCCATCACTGGTAAATGCACCGGAGCCATTAATATTTCCACTGCCACTTTGCTGGAGGGAATTAATTTTGGCCATAGTGACGTACACAATCAATTTAGAGTTTGTCTTCAGGTTTATACCTTTTTTTGACTTGATAGTGAGCTTACCATTTTCAACAGATGTTTCAATGTATGGGAGTAGATTTTCATCGGCTTCTACAGTTATGCTGTTAGAATTTCCGTAAGTAATATCGATATCCATGGAGCCTTGTGAAGCCAACGCCGTATAGCTGCCCACTTCACGTGTTTCTTTTTTTAGCTGGCCGTTGCCCTTTACAGTTTCCCATCGCTGGGCAAAGGAATTAAGGCTAAGAAAAACGAATAAGGGGATCAATAATTTTTTCATGATGAATTATTTTAAGATTTAGGAAAGATGCTGTGTAACGAATCTATTCCTGAAAAGTTACAGGGTCTTAAAATAAAAAATTGACGTAAGAAAAAAGCCGGAAGGTCCGGCTTAGTTTTTTGATTTATGCAATTGGGAGTGTTATTCAAATGTTTAGTCTTCCTCTTCTCCTGCGGCTGCATAGTTTACACTGTTTTCCGCTATATCTGTAAGGGTGGAATCGGCTTCCTTTTCCTCTTCAAGGGTTTGCTTTAAAAGATCTGCAACTTTGTTAAGACCGAGTGTAGTTGCAAGTTGAGCAAGCCCACCGTATGTAGATATTTCATAATGTTCTACTTTTTGAGCCGCGAGAATAAGGCCCACATCCCGTGTGCTTGTACCTGCTTCAGTATCGCTGATGATGGACTCACCTTCGGCAATTATCCCTTCCATCGCATCGCATTTTTTTGCCTGCGCTTTTTTGCCTAAAGATTCAAATGCCTGCTCCAGGCGACTTACGTGTGTCCTCGTTACTTCCAAATGCTCAGCAAAAGCATCTTTCAGTTCTTCCGAAGTTGCGGCTTTTTGCATTTTCGGGAGGGTCTTTACAATATGTTTCTCCGCCCAGTAAATATCTTTTAATTCATCCATAAAGAATTCCTTTAGCATGCCGTCTTCCGCACCTTTTCCGGCAGAAGCTGATTTCGCCTGTGGCGTTTTTGATTTTGTTGTAGTATCCATTTTTTCAATTTTATTTGGTTAACAATTTTAATAGTAATTATACAATACCATGCCATTTATCAAATGGGTTTTTAACTGGAAGATTTTTAAAGTTTCAATACGTTCTGTTTATTCTTATTTTCATATCAGCAAGCCTGAAATAATTATTACAATAGCCATATTTTTCTAAAAAGCTTAATTGTGTATGTTGAAGTTTTTGTACAGTGGTGGGTAAAGTAATACACTTAAAAAGGAGAGGTGCCATGCTCGATGTAAGGAATTATTAAATTCATAATTTATGAAGACCAAGCAAAGTGCTGGAATATTAGTTTACAGGAAAATGGTCACAGGTGCCGAGGTGTTTCTTGTGCATCCCGGTGGCCCTTTTTGGAAAAACAAAGATGAAGGCGCGTGGTCTATACCAAAAGGAGAGTTTAATGATAGTGAAAATCCACTGGATGCCGCTAAAAGAGAGTTTCTTGAGGAAACCGGGGTTAACCTTTCGGGAGATTTTATTGAGTTGAAACCAGTGAAATTAAAAAGCGGAAAGAAAGTATCCGCATGGGCTATTGAGAAAAATATTGATGCCGGAAATATTGCCAGCAACACTTTTGAAATGGAGTGGCCGCCACGCTCGGGAAAGTCTCAATCTTTCCCTGAAGTTGATAAGGGAGAGTGGTTCGGTTTTGAAAAAGCAAGAAAAAAAATTAATGTTATGCAGGTTGCTTTGTTGGATCAACTCGAGAAAATTCTTGCTGGTTAGAGGTAGCCCTACTTTGTTTTTTTGAAAAAATTATATTTTCCAATTCACTATTTCATTGGACCATTCTTCTTTATAAGAAATAGTAATCTTGATATAATTATCAGTATATCCATCCATCATTCCGTTCTTATTCCTTCCTTCAAAAAGAACTTTTCGTGTTTCATCTTCATGCCTGGCAGAAAATTCCTGCATTTTTTTATAAGATAACGAACGTAAAATTTTAGTCCGCGCATTGCGAACACTTACGGGCACTACCGGTTCAATCTGTAACGCATGAGTATTATCTCTCTCCGAATAGGTAAATACATGAAAGTAGGACACGTCAATTGACTCTAAGAAATTGACTGTCTCTTTAAAATCTTCTTCGGTTTCACCGGGGAAACCTGTTATTACATCAACTCCTATGCAGCAATCAGGTATCAGATTTTTTATGAGTGCCACCTTTTCTGCATACAATTCTTTTTTATAGCGCCTGCGCATAAGCCCAAGAATTTTATTGCTGCCGCTCTGCAATGGGATATGAAAATGAGGCATTATTTTTTTGCTCCCGGCAACCAACCGAATGATTTCATCAGACAATAAATTCGGTTCGATCGATGAAATTCTATAACGCTCAACTCCTTTATTATTTTCAAGTGTCACCAATAAGCTAAGGAAATTTTCATTTGTCTTTATGCCTTGTTCTTCCTTGCCAAAGTCGCCAAGATTAATGCCCGTAAGCACAATTTCTTTTACTCCAGTCGCAGCTATTTTTTTTACTTCAGCCAAAACATTTACTATAGTATTGCTCCTGCTTTTACCTCTTGCCATAGGAATGGTGCAAAATGAACAGTTGTAGTCGCAGCCATCCTGCACTTTTAAAAATGTTCTTGTTCTGTTATTGATTGAAAAAGAAGAATTAAATCCATGCACTTCCTCAATGTCGCAACTGCATATTTTTGCAGAATCCCCTTTGGTAAGTAATTGCAAATGTTTGGTAATATTGAATTTTTCTGCCGCTCCAAGTACGAGGTCAACGCCGTTTATTGCGGCAATTTCAGCAGGTTTTAGTTGCGCATAGCAACCGGTAATTACCACCAAAGCTTCGGGAGCTTTCCGTTGTATTCTTCGCACAAGATGCCGGCATTCTTTATCGGCATTGTCAGTAACGGAACAGGTATTTATCACATAAACATCGGCCTCGTCATTAAAATCTTTTTTTACAAAACCGTCCTGCTCCAGCAACCTTTCGATGGAAGAAGTTTCAGAATAATTAAGCTTGCAACCTAATGTATGCAGTGCAACTGATTTACCGTTTGGCATAAGCCTGCAAAAATAAACAATCCGCCAGTATCTGTTTTAATATCCATTCATAAAAAATTATCTTGCAAAAAACGTTTCAGTTGAATAGAAGAAAAAGCACACTCGTATTAATTACTATTATTGTCACATTAATAATCATTAAGCTTGTCTTTTTCGGGAAGCAGTTTGAAAGTTCAAATTCCCAAGAGGTAAACTCCTTTAGAAATACCTCTCATCTTACATTAATAAAACATGCGAAATGCAGGATGGAGTGCAGGCACATTACACTGCAGGAAATAAAAGAGATATTACAAAAAGGAAATGAAAATACCTCTAAAAGCGGGGAGGGCAGCAAGGGTGATAAGACTTATGCACTTGAAGGCTACAGCTCAGACCGCCAGCATATACGTGTGGTAGTTGCTCCGGAAGTTGACGATGTGGTTGTAATTACATGCATAGATCTTGATAAAGATTGGCCATGCAATTGCAATTAGCTTTTGAATAATATGTGTTAAATCATTTCTATGTATTTTTGGACATAGATAGCCATCCAAATGAAGATAAAATCTTTCCTGGCAAAGCCATACGCCAGCTATACATATAAGCAAATAAGAAAAAGCATGCTCACAGCTCCTGCTGATCAGGAGCAGATATTTCAGTCCTTAATTAAAACAGGATTAAAAACAGAATTTGGGAAAGAGCATGATTTTGATAAAATAAAAACACACGAAGATTACGTGAAAAATGTTCCCATCAGGGAATATGAAGATTTCAAAAAATATATCGACAGGATAAAACAGGGCAAGCACAATGTTTTATGGAAAGGCCTGCCGATTTATTTTGCCAAGACGAGCGGAACTACAAGTGGTATTAAATATATTCCTATCACTAAAGATTCTATTCCTAATCACATAAATTCTGCAAGAGATGCTTTGCTTTGCTATATGGGGCAGACAGGTAACACCCAGTTTGCAAATGGCAAAATGATATTTCTCAGCGGCTCACCCGATCTTGAAAGAGTTGGCGGTATTCCCACCGGGCGTTTAAGCGGCATCGTTAATCATCACATCCCGAGATATCTCCGGTCGAATCAATTACCCACTTTTGAAACCAATTGTATAGATGATTGGGAAACGAAACTTGAAAAAATAGTTGAAGAAACTATTAATGAAAAAATGACATTGATAAGTGGCATTCCACCATGGATGCAGATGTATTTTGATGAACTTACAAAAAAGACCGGTAAAAAAATTAAAGACATTTTTCCTGAGTTTAGTGTAATGGTACAAGGCGGCGTAAATTATGAGCCTTATAGATCGAAGATTATTGAATCAATTGGAAAAGAAATTGATACCATTGAAGTTTACCCGGCAAGTGAAGGGTTTTTTGCCTTCCAGGACAGTCAGAAAGATGACGGATTGTTATTAAATTCTGATAGCGGGATATTTTTTGAATTTGTACCGGCAGCAGAAATTTTTAATGAGAACCCTACGCGGCTTACGTTGGATCAAGTTAAGTTAAACGAGAATTATGTTCTTATAATCAGTAGCAATGCCGGTTTGTGGGCGTACAATGTTGAAGATACAATAAAATTTGTTTCGTTAAACCCTTATCGGATAATGGTTACCGGCAGAGTGAAACATTTTATATCTGCATTTGGAGAACATGTAATAGGTGAAGAGGTTGAGGCTGCATTAATGAAGGCTGCAGATGGCGAAAATATTAAGATAACTGAATTTACGGTGGCGCCGAGAATATCAAAGAATAACCAGAAAAGTTTTCATGAATGGTTTGTTGAATTTGAAAATCTTCCGGACGATCTGGAAATATTTGCCAGGAAAGTGGATCATAATCTTAGAAAGAAGAATATTTATTATGATGATCTTATCAAAGGAAATATTCTTGATACCCTAAAAATATTGCCTGTTCAAAAAAATGGGTTTATAAATTATATGAAGAGTGTTGGTAAACTTGGAGGACAAAATAAAGTACCCCGGTTAAGTAACGACCGGGTAATTGCAGAAAAATTACAGCAGTGGGTTAAAAAACCTTCTGCTCAAACAATAACAAATTCTTAAAAACGTTTTGTTCGATAAATTGTAAAAAAATATACATTTGCATTCTATTCATTAAAAGTTATAAAGGTGGAAGGTCACAATTATATCAATTCTTCTTACATTTTAGCAACCTCCGTTGCTGAACAGTGTATGCCCATTCGCTGTTTTTTCCGACCTGGATACTGATAGGCCGAGCAGTTGACATTGCCCCTATCAGTGAAAAAATCCCCGCTTACACCACATAATTCAATTATTTAAACAAACGCAAAGTGGAACAATCAAAAATAATTGTTCGTATTGCTACTTTCTCCGATTTCAAATATGCCCAAATCATCACTGATGAAATGGCCAACTCCGCGCAGGCTAGAGGAACCGGAATTGCAAAACGTTCAACCGAATATATTCAACAAAAAATGCAGGAGGGCAAGGCTGTTATTGCCGTAACCGAAGACGACCAATGGGTAGGTTTTTGCTATATTGAAGCCTGGGGCAAAGAAGGCTTTGTGGCAAACAGCGGTCTTATCGTAGCTCCCGAATTCAGGAAAACAGGTATTGCTAAAAACATCAAAAAAAGAATCTTCGATCTGTCTCGTGAGAAATATCCGAAAGCAAAAATCTTTGGTCTCACGACCGGTCTGGCTGTAATGAAAATTAATAGCGATCTAGGTTACGAACCTGTAACGTATAGTGAACTTACAGATGACGAAAATTTTTGGGCTGGCTGTAAAAGCTGTGTGAATTACGATATACTTATGAGTAAAGAAAGGAAGAATTGTATGTGTACTGCTATGCTTTTCGATCCTGCGGATCATTATGAACCTGAAGAAACTGCTGCAGAGTTTGAAAAAAAATCGGAGCAGTACGAGCGTTTCATGCGACTTAAACAAAACAGGCTTATCAAATTCCTGATGGGTAAGAAAGCCAATAAAGGCAAATCAGTTTTAAGTTTTTTCTTTAATCTCTAAATAATATTGATGGCTAAAAAAGTAGTTATTGGTTTTAGCGGCGGACTTGATACCTCTTATTGCGTGAAGTATTTTACAGATGAATTAAATTATGAAGTTCACAGTATTATTGTAAATACCGGTGGATTTACAAAGCAGGAATTGGAAGATATTGAAAGGCATGCTAGAACACTTGGAGTTACTACTCATACCACGGTCGAGGCTACTAAGAGCTATTATGACTCGATAATTAAATACCTCATTTACGGCAATGTTCTTAAAAACAATACTTATCCTTTAAGTGTAAGCGCAGAAAGGCTTTCACAGGCATTGCACATTGCAGAACATGTAAAGAAGTTAAAGGCGGATGCTGTTGCTCACGGAAGCACCGGGGCCGGTAACGACCAGGTAAGATTCGACATGATCTTCCATATTATGATTCCCGGTGTTGAAATTATTACGCCCATCCGTGATATGCAATTATCAAGGCAGGAAGAAATTGATTATCTCAAATCCAAAGGTGTGAAAATGAAGTTTGAGAAATCTGCTTATTCAATTAATAAGGGTCTTTGGGGAACGAGTGTTGGGGGAAAAGAAACGTTATCATCCAACGGGATGATTCCTGAAGACGCATGGCCTACGCAATTATCCAGCAAGGGAAGCGAAGAGGTTAAATTACATTTTAAAAAAGGTGAACTCGTTGGCGTAAATGAAAAGAGATTTGAAGAGCCAGTGATGGCTATCCAATATTTACAGACGCTTGCTGCCCCTTACGCAATTGGGAGAGATGTTCATGTTGGGGACACGATAATCGGCATTAAAGGCCGTGTTGGATTTGAAGCTGCTGCGCCGGTAGTAATCATTAAAGCACATCATGCTTTGGAAAAACATGTACTTACGAAGTGGCAATTAAATCTTAAAACTCAACTCTCAGACTTTTATGGCAACTGGCTGCATGAAGGACAGGTACTCGATCCTGTTATGCGGGATATTGAGGCCTTTTTGGAATCTTCGCAACAACATGTTACGGGTGATGTTTACGTACAATTGATGCCCTATCGCTACCAGGTTACCGGTATCGAATCGCCATTTGATCTTATGAGTAGTAAATTTGGAAAATACGGAGAAATGAATACAGGCTGGAGTGGCGATGACGTGAGAGGCTTCAGCAAGATTTTCGGAAACCAAACCGCCATTTACCATGCTGTAAAAAATAGCGCTGATGAAAAAGAAAATTAAAGCAGGAATAATCGGGGGTGCCGGATATACAGGTGGGGAAATGATTCGCCTTTTAATTAATCATCCTTCTGTTGAATTGACATTTGTACACAGTAAAAGTAATGCAGGCAAAAATTTACATGCGGTTCACCAGGATTTAATAGGGGAAACTGATATACAATTTTCCGAAACTACTAACGACGAAATCGATGTTCTTTTTTTATGCGTGGGCCATGGTGATTCAAGGAAATACATGGGGGAAAATAAAATTGCTGCACATGTAAAAGTTATTTCGCTATCAGACGATTTCCGACATAAAAAGAATTCCGTAATACAAAACAGGACCTTTGTTTATGGACTTCCGGAGCTGAACAGGGACCAGATAAAAAAGGCGAATAACATTGCAAACCCGGGGTGTTTTGCTACCGCTATTGAACTTGGTTTATTGCCGCTGGCAAAAATGAATTTGGTAGCGGATGTTTACACCACCGGTATTACAGGTTCGACAGGTGCAGGGCAATCACTTTCTACAACCTCACATTTTTCCTGGCGACAAAATAATATTCAGGCATATAAATCCCTGACACACCAGCATCTTAAAGAAATAAGCGAATCGCTGGATTTACTTTCAGACAAGCCTGTTTCTGTCCATTTTATACCCTGGCGCGGAGATTTTGCAAAAGGCATTTTTATTACCTCGCAGTTGAGATGTACAAAAAACCTTGATGAAATTTACAAACTTTACTATGACTTTTATAAGGGTCATCCTTTTATAAAAATTAGCAGGGATCCTATATTTTTGAAACAGTCAATCAATACAAATAACTGTTTTATTCAGATTGAGAAGGAGGAAGATAATCTTGTAGTGCATTCTGCTATTGATAACCTGGTAAAGGGCGCCAGTGGCCAGGCAATACAAAATATGAACCTAATGTGCGGTGTTCCTGAAACGGAGGGATTGAAGCTCAAAGCAAATTATTTTTAGAATCATACATAAATACTCCAAATGAAACTTTTTGATGTATACCCTGTAAACGATATTAACATTGTAAAAGGGCTCGGTTCCCGCATTTGGGATGATAAAGGCACAGAATATCTCGATATGTATGGTGGCCATGCGGTGATAAGTGTCGGTCATACACATCCTCATTGGGTACAAAAAATTGAGGAGCAACTTGAGAAGATTGCATTTTATTCCAATTCAATAAAAATTCCTATTCAACAGCAGCTTGCCGATAAGTTAGGTGAAGTTTCCGGTAAATCGGGTTACCAGCTATTTCTTTGTAATTCCGGGGCTGAAGCAAATGAGAATGCTTTAAAACTTGCTTCATTTTTTAATGGCCGTAAAAAAATAGTTTCTTTTTCAAAAGCATTCCATGGCCGCACTTCGCTGGCGGTTGCAGTAACTGATAATCCATCTATAGTAGCTCCTGTAAACGAAACTGAAAATGTAGTTTTTCTTCCTTTTAATGATAGCGAGTCGCTGCAAAATTATTTCAACGAATATGGTGATGAAGTGTGTGCAGTAATAGTTGAAGGGATTCAAGGCGTGGGTGGAATTAATGTAGCATCTGCATCTTTTCTGCAACTTATTCGAAAATTAACTTACGAAAATAACGCAGTTTTTATTGCAGATTCTGTTCAGTGTGGCTATGGAAGAAGCGGCAAATTTTATTCACACGATTTCGCCGTTGTCAATGCAGATATTTATACAATGGCAAAGGGAATGGGCAACGGCTTTCCCATTGGAGGAATATCGATTGCGCCGCATATAAAACCAAAGCATTTCATGTTGGGAACAACTTTTGGCGGTAACCATCTTGCATGCGCCGCGGCTCTTGCAGTTCTTGAGATAATTTCTGCAGAAAACCTGATGCATAATGCGGAAGAGGTAGGGAACTATTTGATGGAAGAGATCAAAAAGATGGCGCATTTGAAAAATGTGCGTGGTAAGGGATTGATGATTGGCTTTGATGTACCCGCAGAATTAAAGGATTTGAAAAAAAATCTTTTAATGAAACATAAGATATTTACCGGCGAGGCTAAGCCAAATGTGATAAGGCTTCTGCCATCACTCGCATTAACAAAAGCAGATGCTGATAAATTTTTATCTGCACTAAAAGAAGAGATTTCTACACTTTCCCTACAGAAGGCTGAGGCTTTTGCCTCATAAATTTATTTTGAAAAACGATACATTTACATCTTAAGCAAAAGAAATATTGAAAAACTTTCTTTCCGTAAAAGATGCGGGAAATATTGAGAACCTTGTTAGCTCAGCTATTGACTTTAGAAAAGATCCTTTATTGCAACAGAATCTTGGAAAGGGGAAACGTATCGGGTTAATATTTTTGAATCCCAGCCTGCGTACAAGACTAAGCACCCAGGTTGCTGCCCAAAATCTTGGAATGGAAGCCATTGTTTTCAATGTTTCACAGGACGGATGGTCGCTCGAATTTGAAGAAGGGGCTATTATGAATGGAACTTCTGTCGAGCACGTAAAAGATGCAGCACCTATACTTGGCCATTATTTCGATATGCTTGGCCTTCGCACTTTCCCTTCTCTGAAAAACAGGGAGGAAGACTATGCCGAGTATGTGATGAAACAATTTGTAAAATATTCCGGCATCCCTGTTGTGAGCCTTGAAAGTGCAACGGTACATCCTTTGCAAAGCCTGACCGATATCATCACGATTACAGACTATCTCCCGGTAAAAAATAAAATAAAACCAAAGGTTGTGTTGACGTGGGCGCCGCATGTAAAACCTTTACCACAATGCGTTGCAAACAGTTTTAGCGAGTGGATAAATGCCTGGGATAAATGCAACTTTACCATTGCGCACCCGTCGGGCTATGAATTGGATAAAGCCTTTACGAAAGATGCTGCGATAATCAACGACCAGGCTGAAGCGCTAAAAGATGCCGATTTTATATATGTAAAAAACTGGAGCAGTTATAAAGACTATGGAAAGGCAGAAGAGAATGAAAGTAATTGGATGCTTACGAATGAAAAATTACTAACAGCCAATAATGCGAAAATAATGCATTGCCTGCCCGTGCGCCGAAATGTAGAATTGAGTGACGAAGTACTTGACAGCCCAAATAGTATTGTTACAGAACAGGCAGCAAACCGGGTATGGGCTGCCCAGGCAGTACTGGCAAATATTTTAAAATCGATGTAATGAATGGAGAACAATTGCCTGGAGAAGATCTTTCCAAAGAATCTTTATTTATTATAAAAATAGGTGGCAATGTAATTGATGACGAGCAGGCTTTGATTTCATTTTTGAAAGAGTTCTCAAATATTAAAGCAAAAAAAATATTGGTTCATGGAGGAGGTAAAATAGCCACGTCTATTGGTGATAAACTTGGAATCAAGGCTAATTATATTGATGGAAGAAGAATCACTGATGATGAGACAATTGATGTGGTAACGATGGTGTATGGTGGTCTTGTGAACAAAAAAATAGTAGCTGCGTTACAATCAATCAACTGCAACGCTATTGGATTGAGTGGGGCTGATGCGAATGTGTTACCTGCTGTAAAGCGGCCTGTAAAAGAAATTGATTATGGTTGGGTAGGCGACATCAAGGCTGATTCTATTAACACAGCTACATGGGAATTGTTTTTGAATAATGACTTAATACCGGTGCTGGCACCACTTACACACGATAGCTCGGGGCACATACTTAACACAAATGCAGATACTATGGCCTCAGTGCTGTCCGTAAGTCTGTCAAAATGTTATGATGTAAAATTGATTTATTGTTTTGAGAAAAACGGTGTACTGGAAAGTATAGATGATGAGAATTCAGTGATACCGCAGTTGAATCAAAATAATTATTTGCAGCTAAAGGAAGGCAAAAAACTTTATGCCGGTATTTTGCCAAAAATTGACAATGCATTTGATGCGATTAACAACGGAGTAAAAGGAGTTGTAATAGGGAATTCTTTGCTTGTAGGCGAATTGATACAAGGCGAGAGCGGAACAAACATATCAGTATGAACCAGGAAATAAATGATATTGAAAATGTGTTGCCTGGAAAAAACGGATCAGCAAATCCTCCTGGCCGGGAAATCTTTCAGGATGCAATTAAATTGTTGAAGGACCTTATTGCCACACCTTCATTCAGTAAAGAAGAAGATAAAACCGCTTTGATCATAGAAAAGTTCCTGGAAGAAAAGGGCATAAAAACAAACCGGAATCTCAATAATGTGTGGGCTGTAAACAAATATTTTGATCGGAATAAGTTTACCGTTCTTTTAAATTCTCACCACGATACGGTGAAGCCTAATGCGGGCTATACATTAGATCCTTTTGCCCCGATTGAAAAAGAAGGTAGACTTTATGGACTTGGCAGTAATGATGCAGGAGGTGCCCTGGTGTCATTAATAGCCGTGTTTATTCATTTTTATTTTACCGAAAATCTTCCATTCAATCTGGTGGTTGCGGCAACAGCAGAAGAAGAAATATCAGGGAATAACGGAGTGGAATACCTGCTTCAAA
This sequence comes from Ginsengibacter sp., assembly GCA_040007435.1. GTDB lineage: Bacteria > Bacteroidota > Bacteroidia > Chitinophagales > Chitinophagaceae > Ginsengibacter. The sequence continues at coordinate 21,394 of JBDTUZ010000053.1, forward strand.
TGCTTCCTGAAATTGATTGTGGAATTGTAGGAGAACCTACACTTTTGAAAATGGCGGTAGCGGAGAAAGGCCTCTTTGTGATTGATTGCACAGCAAAGGGCAAGTCTGGCCATGCCGCACGCGATGAAGGCGTTAATGCTATTTATATAGCGATGAAAGATATTGAATGGTTTAGTAATTATGAATTTGAAAAAACCTCGCCGCTGTTGGGGCCGGTGCACATGGCTGTTACTTCAATAGATACTGCTAACAAGGCACATAATATTGTTCCTTCAGAATGTAATTTTATTGTAGATATCCGGGTCAACGAATTGTATACTTTTGAGGAAGTTCATGCGGTAATAAACGAGAATATTAAAAGCGAAGCAAAGCCAAGAAGCACGAGGTTGAGGCCTACGTTCATTGAAGATAAACACCCGCTTGTGATAGCTGGTAATCTCTCGAATCTTGAGGCTTATGGTTCTCCTACATGCTCCGATAAAGCCCTGATGCCTTTTTCAACTATAAAATTTGGCCCGGGCGATTCTTCGCGGAGCCATAGTGCAGATGAATATATTTTTACAGATGAAATAGAAAAAGGTATTGCTGCATACTATTCGATATTAAAAAACCTTACGGTTATTAATAAAATTTAATTATGACAATGAAGCTCTGGGAAAAAAATACATCTGCTTTGAAAGAGGTAGAAATTTTCACCGTTGGGAAAGATCGGGAACTCGATATGTATCTTGCCCCTTTCGATGTACTGGGTTCTCTCGCTCATATTCAAATGTTGCGTTCAATTGATTTGCTTACTCAAGATGATTTTGATAAATTAAAAAATGGACTCAAAGAGATTTATAAAGACATCATAGATGGAAAATTTTTTTTGGAACGGGGAGTAGAGGACGTGCACTCACAGGTAGAATTTCTTCTGACGAATAAATTAGGTGATACAGGAAAAAAAATTCATAGCGCACGTTCAAGGAATGACCAGGTTTTGCTCGACATAAAGCTTTATTTGCGCCGTGAAATTGAAAGCATAGTTATAGAAGTGAATGAATTTTTTAATCTTCTTATCATGCAAAGCGAGAAGTATAAAGATTACCTGATGCCCGGTTATACTCATTTACAACTGGCAATGCCTTCTTCGTTTGGGTTATGGTTTGGTGCATACGCTGAAAGCCTCACAGATGATATGATCACATTGCACGCTTCATGGGAGATAGTAAATAAAAATCCTTTGGGTTCAGGAGCTGGCTTTGGATCTTCTTTTCCTATAGATCGAAATCTCACTACAGAATTGCTTGGTTTCGAAGACCTGAACTATAATGTAGTATATGCCCAAATGGGTCGCGGAAAAACTGAGCGCATTGTCGCACAATCCCTGGCAAATATCGCTGCCACACTTGCACGTCTGAGCATGGATGCATGTCTCTACCTTAACCAAAATTTTGATTTTATTTCTTTTCCGGATGAACTTACTACTGGTAGCAGCATAATGCCTCATAAAAAAAATCCTGATGTTTTTGAACTTATTCGTGCACATTGCAACCGCATACAAGCATTGCCCAACGAAATCATGTTGATGGTGGCAAATCTGCCTTCTGGCTACCACCGGGATTTTCAATTGCTGAAGGAACATATCATACCTGCTTTTGAAAACCTTCGTGCATGCCTGGTAATGGCATTTAAGATGATTGAAAATATTGAAGTAAAAAATAACCTGTTAAAAGACGAAAAATACAAATACCTCTTTACGGTTGAGGAAATGAACAAACTAGTTTTGAAAGGAATTCCTTTAAGAGATGCCTATAAAAAAATTGCGGAAGATATTCAGGCCAATAAATTCACTCATAGCGATAACATCAAACATACTCACGCAGGCTCCATAGGCAATCTTCAAAACGAAACAATCGTCGAAGTGATGCATAAAATTACAAGACGGTTCAATTTCGAAAAAGTCAATGATGCATTACAAAAATTATTAGAGTAAATTGCCAATCTTCAATTATTAAATTCCTTAATAAAGGGATCTGTAAGAAATTTTAGAATAAACATGTATGGTTGAGGATATAATAAAAAAAAGGATCGCAATTTTTGGTTCTACCGGATCGATAGGCACACAGGCTTTGGAAGTGATTGAAGCAAACCCCGATTTGTTTGAAGTTGAGATTTTGACAGCGCAAAATAATGATGAGCTTTTGATAAAACAGGCGCTGAAATTTCAGCCAAATGCTGTAGTAATAGGCGATGAGAAGAAGTATGAAAAAGTAAAATCTGCCTTAAGTTCCGGCAATACAAAAGTTTTTACCGGTGTTGCAGCTCTTGAGGAAGTAGCAGATTTTGATACCTACGACATGATGCTGGCTGCCATTGTTGGATTTGCAGGTTTGGTACCTACGCTTAAAGCAGTTGAAAAAGGAAAAGCTGTTGGGCTGGCAAATAAGGAGACTTTAGTAGTTGCAGGTGATATTGTAATGCAGAAAGCCCTGGAGAACAGGTCTCCTATAATACCCGTAGATAGCGAACATTCTGCCATATTTCAATGTCTTGTGGGTGAAACAAGAAATAAGATTGAAAAGGTTATTTTAACCGCAAGTGGCGGCCCTTTCCTTGGGAAAAAGCCCAATTTCCTGGTGAATGTTAAACGGGATCATGCCCTACAGCATCCCAACTGGACGATGGGAGCAAAGGTTACCATTGACTCGGCAACATTGATGAATAAAGGGCTTGAAATGATTGAGGCAAAATGGCTGTTTAATTTATCACCTGAACAGGTGGAGGTCGTTATTCATCCACAAAGTATCATACATAGCATGGTTCAGTTTGAAGACGGAAGTGTAAAAGCCCAGATGGGGTTGCCTGATATGAAGTTGCCGATACAATATGCGCTTGCCTTCCCTTACAGGATTGCAAATAATAGTAAAAGGGCAAATTTTCGTAAAATTCCGACTTTGAATTTTGAAGAGCCTGATATAAAGACTTTCCGCAATTTGGTTTTGGCTACAAACGCTTTAGAAAAAGGAGGCAACCTGCCTTGTGTACTCAATGCAGCAAATGAAATTGCCGTTTGGGCATTTCTAAATAATCGTATTGGGTTTTTGGATATGACTGCGGTAGTCGAGAAAACGATGGATAAAATAACCTTTATAGAAAAGCCAAATCTTACAGAATATTTTGAAAGCGATGGCGAGGCACGTAATTTCGCCGCTTCATTATTGAATATGTAGAGCCCGGAATATGTCTTTATGGATGAAGAAATAAGAATGCTGTTTCCGGGTAAATAAGAATATTTGATAAAATTAAAAAGCGCCTTTAGGGGTCAAAGGGTTACATACTATGACATTATTAGCAATTAACTGGCAACATGTTGGATTACAAGTCGGCTATCTCATTTTCTCTTTATCGATTTTAGTAATCATTCATGAATTTGGACATTACATTACAGCAAAGTGGTTCAAGTGCCGTGTTGAAAAATTCTATCTTTTTTTTGATCCATGGTTTTCTCTTGTAAAGAAAAAAATAGGTGAAACTGTTTACGGAATCGGCTGGCTGCCATTGGGTGGTTATGTAAAAATTGCGGGTATGGTAGATGAGAGCATGGATAAAGAGCAATTGAAGCAGCCGCCACAACCCTGGGAGTTTAGGAGTAAGCCAGCCTGGCAGCGACTGATAATTATGCTCGGCGGTGTTACTATGAATGTGTTGCTTGCTTTTTTTATTTATGCGATGATACTTTATCATTGGGGGGAGCAGAAACTGCCTAATGCCAACGCACAATATGGAATATGGGTGACCGATAGTCTTATGAATGATATTGGCTTAAAAAATGGCGACAAGATTGTTGCAGTTAATGACGATTCTATTGAATATTTTAATGACCTGCCGGGAAAAATTCTTTTGGGCAGAAAAATAACTCTAAACCGCAATGGTGAAACGAAGACCATTAATATTCCTATAAATTTAATTGAGAAGCTCGTTGAGAAAAAAGGAAAACGCGGTAACGGCCTTATTGCGCCGAGGATGCCATTAATTGTAGGATCTTTCGATGATAAAAAATCTTCGAATGCAAAGCTTGCGGGCTTAGAAGCTTATGATAAAATTGTAGCTGTTGATTCCACGCCGGTGCAGTTTTTCGATGAAATGAGCTCTGTGTTAAATGGCAAAAAAGGGGACAGTGTTACTATTTCTTTTTTGCGTAAAGGCACACCCATGCAAACAAGGGCCCTCATTGACACAGAAGGTAAACTTGGATTCTATGTGATTGATGTTGACCAGGCAGATAGCCTTGGACTAATAAAGCAACAAAATAAAACCTATGGTTTCCTTGCTTCTTTTCCGGCAGGAGTGAAAAAAACGGGGCAGCAACTTGATTTTTATGTTCAACAATTTAAGTTGATACTTAACCCGAAAACCGGTGCTTACAAAGGGCTTGGAGGTTTCAAAACTATGGCTTCTATCTTTCCATCAAGCGGGTGGAACTGGGAAGCTTTCTGGAACATTACAGCCTTCTTTTCAATTATACTCGCCTTCATGAATTTATTACCAATCCCTGCTTTGGACGGGGGCCATGTGCTGTTCACACTTATAGAAATGATATCCGGGCGTAAGCCGAGCGACAAATTTTTGGAGTATGCACAAATTGCAGGAATGGTCGTGCTCTTTGCCCTCATGCTTTTTGCCAATGGTAACGATTGGTTTGGCTGGGGAAGAGGGAAGTAATTCTATTTACGATGCGTGATGTTGGATGTGCGATGTGGAAATATCTCATATAGGATTTAAAGCTCAATCCCAATTTTCTTCATCAAAATAGATGCATTCAAACTATTACATACGCCCGGTTTCAGGATGTAATCAAAATATAGTTCATCGTTGCTTACCTGAACATCGAAATGGTAATTGATAATATTTTCAGGGAAATCATTTTTTAGTTTTGCCAATTCAAGGTCATGCGTGGCGATAATAGCGGCTCCATGATGCTTAATTAATTGCTTCATTAGCGCTACAGATCCGGTGTGCCTGTCCAAAGAATTTGTTCCCCTTAAAATTTCATCTAAAAGAATAAATACTTTTTCTCCATTATTTACTTTTTCAATAATCGCTTTCAATTTCTTTAATTCAGCATAAAAAGTGGAAGTACTTTCTTCGAGATTATCTGTTATACGCATACTGCTTATCACCTGCACGTGAGACACCTTGAAAGCACTCGCACACACAGGTGCACCTGCCATTGCCAAAACAACATTCACTCCTATGCTTCGCAGGTAAGTACTTTTGCCCGCCATGTTAGAGCCGGTTACCAGCATGATTTCCCCGTCGTGTTTTATTTCTATTTCATTATTCACTCTTTTATCTTTCAACAACAACGGATGCCCAATTTCTTTTCCTTCTATAAAAAAATATTCCGGCACAACTGATGGAAATACCCAGCCCGGTTCATTAAAATAAAGTGTTGAAAAACTGTTGAGTGCCTCTATGTGCCCCAGCGTTTCAAACCATGTATGTATGTTATTTTGATTGCCTGATTTCCATTTTTCAAGATCCAATACTTGCTGCAGGTTCCACAGTAATAAAATATTCAAAGGCGCAGATATCACGAGATTATATCGCAGGTCAAGTTTGTCTAATATTTTTTTAATGATCTTTATTTCGCCGGAAGCCTGTTTATTTTGTTGAATAAAATTCTTTTGCAGTTCCCGGAATAATTCGTTTTCAAATTTGGCTTTTTCAATATGCCCGATGCTAACAGAGAGCACATCAAGCTCATCAGCCATTTTCGATAATTTTTCGTGAATGGGCGCTATTATCTTATTTATTTGATAGGCAATACCGGCATATAGTAATAGAAAAAAGTAGAAAACTCCCGAAGGAATAAAATCAAAAATGTATAGCGCAAGAACACTTAAAATGACGGCGGGTAGAAAGTACCTCAGCCAGGCCCAGGGCTTAAACTGGGAGAATATGGGTGCTTCCACGACCCAGTTTTCAAGGCGGTGTTTCGTGGAAAATGAGATTTGCTTTGCCCTGCCCAGTGCCTGTAAGTCTTGCCTCCATTGAGTTTTATTGGATAATTCTTTTATAGCTAATTGCCTTTTATGAATTAAATCCCGGGAGGCCGGGTGCTGCAAATAATCTGCAAGGCAGCCACTTCCCATTTCTGAAGCAGCACGATTTATATATTGGAATAAGGAAGCTCTTCCAAAAATATCCAGATCGTTAGAATAAAAATGATCACCGGGAGCGTATTGATTGCCACCGGAGAAATCGTAAAAATCTCCTTTGATAAATTTTAATTCATCCTTATTAATATTTATTAAATGAGTTACATGATCAATTGCATCCTTATTAGCCAGGTCTGCAAAGAGTAATCGTATAAATACAATAAGTAATAAGATACTGGTGATTAAAACATATAAAAATCCCAATGACCATAAAACGTAGAAAGCAACTACAATGGCTACAATACTGCCAAAGCGCAACCAGCCTAAAGAGGATTTCCTTTGCTTTAGTTTTTTAAGATCAACTTCTAAATCCTGGATTCTCTTGTTGTAAAAATCTGTGGGTTCCATTAAAGCATTTTGAATGATCAATAAAACTAATGCTTAGTACCCAATAATAATTTGATGTATTGATAAAAATTGCGGTAAAAAATAATTGATTTAATAAGAATTTTCTTACTTCTTTACATATTTCCAATTCCTTGACTTCCCTTCTGTGAGCCATTCAATTGTTGAAGCTATTCTCTTGTTTCTTGTTTCTTCAGTCTTCGCTCCGGTAATCCATTCCAGGTATTCATATTTATGAGAAGGGCTGAAGACCTCATAAGCAGCAGCAGCTTTTTTATTTTTTGAAAGAGCACGTGTAAATGATTCGGGCGTTTCAATTTCTTTTTTCTCCTTAACCTTTTTGTCGGGCGCCTTCACGCCGTCTGCATTTAATTTGGCCGCTTCTTTTATCCACGATTTAATCTGTGAGTCGGGCGGCAAATCGGAAAGGCTTGTAAGCTTACCAAGAACGCCCATTGACCCCTTGTTGTTTTCTTTCATTTGTTTGGCCTCTTTCATCAATGCAGCTTTCCAAAAACCAAATGCGCAATGCTGCTTGAACGAAGCAAGATTGCATAGCGGCCCTTTAAAATCGAAAAAGGGCATTCCCCATTTGATGGTCTCCTGCACATCCGGACAAGCTTCGTGCAATAATTTTCTTAAATGATTTAATATCGGTTTTGCGAACTCCGCAGATTTTGAAATGTAGTCATCAATGCGTTTGTCTTTATTGCCCATATATTTTTATTCGTTAAATTAAAAAAAATTATTTATTTATTTTATAAACCGTAGAAGAATACAATTGCTTTGGTTTAGGTAACCTTTTTACTTTTCTAAAATAAAAATTTTCTAAAACTTATTAAATAAAAAAAATCTTTCAAATTATGAAAGATTCAAGTGAGGTATGTTGTGCAAAGCTCGCCGGGCGGGATTTGGGAGACTATCTGCCCCGTCCTTGCGACCAGCTTCTCGTTCTTCTAAAACCACTGTGGGATGCAGGCCTGCGTGAAAGAGGATTTTGCTGAACCACGGGAGTTTGAACAAATTTCATTTCACTAGCATAAGGATGATCTTCCACAACCGGGATGGTTTGATCTATCAGCTTATGAATGTCTCTTAGAAATTGTCTTTCTTCCAAATCACAAAATGACAGCGCTATTCCTGATGCGCCGGCTCTGCCTGTTCGGCCAATACGATGCACATACGTTTCAGGAATATTAGGTAATTCAAAATTAATTACGTGGCTCAGGTCATCAACATCGATACCTCTTGCCGCAATGTCCGTAGCGACTAAAACCCTTATTTTCCCGTTTTTAAAGTCGGTTAAAGCTTTCTGACGGGCAGACTGCGTTTTGTTTCCGTGAATAGCATCGGCTTTTATATTTGCGCGGTACAATTCTTTAGCAATTTTATCTGCACCATATTTTGTCCTGGTAAAAACAAGCGCGCTTTGAATTTTATCATCCTTCAGGAGATGAATCAGCAATTGCTTTTTGTCATTTTTTTCAACGAGATATATTGATTGGTTTACTTTTTCGGCAGTTGATGACACAGGAGTTACTTCTACGCGAACCGGGTTGATAAGTATCGAAGCAGACAACCTGGATATTTCGGGAGGCATGGTAGCCGAAAAGAATAAGGTTTGTCTTTTTTGAGGAAGCCTGGCGATAATTTTTTTGACGTCGTTTATAAAACCCATATCAAGCATGCGATCGGCTTCGTCCAATACAAACATCTTTATGTGTTGCAGGTTTACAAATCTTTGTGCGATCAAATCAAGCAACCTGCCAGGAGTAGCGATCAAAATATCTATCCCCCTGCGCAACGCATTCGTTTGATGATATTGCGATACACCACCAAAAATAACGGTATGTCTTAGGCCGGTATGTTTGCCATACGCGGCAAAGCTTTCGTCAATTTGTATAGCAAGTTCCCTGGTGGGTGTAAGTATTAATGCCTTGATATTGTCATTGGCTACTTCATGATTTTTTTGCAGAAACAAGTTCTGTAAAATTGGGATAGCAAATGCAGCGGTTTTACCGGTTCCTGTTTGGGCGCAACCTAAAAGATCTTTTCCTTTAAGTACGTCTGGTATTGCTTGCTCCTGTATCGGTGTGGGTAGAGTATAACCCTCAACCTCAAGCGCCTTTAGTATAGGCGCAATTAAATGCAATTCTTTAAAATTCAAAATTTTTTGTTTTAATGTAAATGATAACTTCCCTGGATCGAAAATGATAAATGAAAGTCTGTTTTCGAATATGCTCAAAACCTATGACTTGATGAGCTTTTACCTGTACGGAAGATTATCCAGTCTGCTAAGTAGGAGTATATAATTGTTTGCAAATATACATCTTTAAGTATTAAAAAGTGCTTGAATCTCTTTATAACACTTTGGGAGGCATAACTGCATCTGTTAAACGCTTTATTTATTAAGATGTTGTATCATAGATCAATGTACCATCAGTAGCGCGGGTTCTGAGCCGTGGTACCCATTGCAAAATTAAAAGCCGAAAGCTTTACATTCGCTCCGGTACTTTAATACCCAATAACTGCAGTGCACTTTTAATTACCATTGCCGTGATTGTTGAAATATGTAAACGAAGTGATTTCTTTTCTTCGCTTTCGGCATTTGCAACAGAATGTTCTGTATAAAATGAATTGAAAGTTTTCGCCAGGTGGAATACGTAGTTGGCCACAACAGATGGATTTTGTTCTTCTGCGGCCTGCGATATAACATTTGAATATTTCTCCAGGAAAATGATCAGTTGTCTTTCAAGTGGAAGAAGCGGTTCTTTTTGCAATTGTTGATCGATTACCGGCTCTTCAACTTTTCTCAGGATAGATTTTATTCTTGCATAAGTGTATTGCACAAAAGGCCCTGTGAAGCCATGAAAATCTATGCTTTCTTCAGGATTAAAAACCATGCGCTTCTTAGGATCCACACGCAGCAGGTAAAATTTCATAGCACCTAATCCTAAGGTTTCATATAATTCTTTCAATTCTTCCTGGGTGAAATCTTTTACTTTACCGAGTTCCTCTGTATGTTTTTTTGCGGTATCAACCATTTCGTCTATCAGTTCATCAGCATCAACCACAGTCCCTTCGCGGCTTTTCATCTTGCCTGTAGTAAGCTCAACCATACCGTAGCTTAAATGAAATATTTTGTCTGCGAAAGGCATTCCAAGCTTCCTGCATATTTCTTTCAACACGTTCATGTGATAGATCTGTTCATCGCCTATCACATAAATACTTTCGTCAAGCTTATATTCTTCAAATTTTTGTTTTACAAGGCCAATGTCCTGCGTGATATAAACGGAAGTGCCATCGCCTCTCAGCAACAACTTTTCATCGAGGCCAATATCACTCAAATCAATCCAAACACTGCCATCTTCCTTTTTATAAAATGAACCATCCTCTAAACCTTTTTTTACAAACTCTTTACCGAGAATATATGTTTTGCTTTCATAAAATGTTTCATCAAAATCAGCCCCCAGTCTTTTGTAAGTTTCATCAAATCCTTTATAAACCCAGCCATTCATTTTGTTCCAAAGATCAATTACATCAGGCTTTCCATGCTCCCAATCCAGCAACATTTGCTGTGTCTTTTTCATGATTGGCGCTTCCTTTTCCGCTTCCTTTTCGCTTTTTCCTTCGCCGGTTAATTCTTTTACTTCTTGTTTATATTCATTATTAAATTTTACATAATAGTCGCCAACCAGGTGATCGCCTTTTGTATTTGTTGATTCGGGAGTTGCGCCATTTGCAAATTCCTGCCAGGCGATCATGCTTTTACAAATGTGAATGCCACGGTCATTTACAATACTTGACTTGTACACTTCGTTACCATTCGCCTTTAAAATTTCTGAAACACTCCAGCCGATGAATATATTTCTCAGGTGTCCCAGGTGCAACGGTTTATTTGTATTGGGCGAAGAGTATTCCACCATCACCTTTTTATGGTTTAATGGTTTTTTGCCAAAGCATATATCATTATAATTTTCTTTCAAAAGATGCAGAAGAGAATCGTCCGATAAACTCAAATTTAAAAATCCCTTGATAATATTATAGTCCGTAAATAAGGCAGCATGTTTTTTTAGTAGAAGATCACCTAATTTTTTTCCAAGGCCTTCAGGAGATTCTTTCAACGTTTTCAAAAGTGAAAAGAGTACAATGGTGTAATCGCCTTTAAATTCGGGCCTGGTTTCATTTACCTGGAAATCTTGTTCAGAGAACTGCCTTCCATATAATTCTTCCAGGCTTTCGATAGCGGCGGATTGTATTGTTGTTGTAAAGGACATATTTTTAAATAAGTGGCAAAATTAACTTTAGTTGTGCAATAATTCGGCCTGCCACAGAAGGGTCAGCGGTGGTATAGATGTATAAAGGGCAATCAAATCACAATAAGCATCTGTAAATTTATAAGTAAAACTTCTGCTATGAAAAGAATAATATTACTCGCTTTTTTATGTGCTATCTCTACACTATTGAATGCACAAAACAGCAGCAATCAGAAACCTTGTTCTTCGCCCGAGGCTTCGCAATTTGACTTTTGGGTTGGTGATTGGGAATTAACCTGGAACGATACAAGTCATGGCACCAACAAGGTTCAGAAAATTATGGGTGGCTGCACTGTAAACGAAAATTTTTATGATCCTGCAATGAAATATTCAGGAAGCAGCTGGAGTGTTTATAATCCGCAATTAAAATTATGGCAACAAACCTGGGTTGACAACCAGGGAGGATACATCGCTCTGTCGGGCGCATTTGAAAGTGGCAAGATGACCCTTACAACCGACCCGCAAAAACTTCCTGGCGGTAAAGAAATAATTTCAAGAATGGTTTTTTATAATATTACTCCCGATAAATTTGACTGGAGGTGGGAATCTACAAAAGACAACGGTGCTACCTGGCAAGAGAACTGGCTTATACATTATAAAAGGAAAAGTTCATAGCTGTATGCATAAATTTCCCTTTCCCGATAATCATTATTTATGGCAGGTCTTATTTTAGCCGTAATATTGATAATATGAAGTTGTGTTGTTTATTTTTTACTGTTCTTCTATTTATGTCATGCCAAAACGCAGCTCCTAAAAAATTTGATCTTGAAGGCCACCGCGGATGCCGGGGGTTGATGCCTGAGAATACCATTCCGGCAATGCTTAAGGCAATTGACCTTAATGTAAATACACTGGAAATGGACGTAGTGATAACTGCCGATGATAAAGTTTTAGTAAGCCATGATCCATTTTTTAGTCATGAAATTACCACACTGCCCTCGGGCGATTCTATAAAAGAAAACGAAGAGCAGAAATATAATATTTACAAAATGGCTTACGATTCCGTTGAAAAGTTTGACGTAGGCATGCTGCCACATCCACGGTTTCCCGAGCAGGAAAAAATGAAGGTTCAAAAACCATTGCTCTCAACGCTTATCGATTCTGTGGAGTCTTATCTTATAAGAACAAAACGAGCCAAAGTGATGTACAATATTGAAATTAAATCGACCAATACAACGGATAATATTTTTCATCCGGTGCCGGAAAAATTTGCCGATCTCCTTATGGATGTTATAGAAAAAAAAGGAATTCAGAATCGCGTGATTATTCAATCTTTTGATCCACGGAGTTTGAAAATTGTAAGTCAGAAATATCCTGCAATGAGATTATCGCTGCTTATTGAAAATGAAAAAGTTCCTGTAAAAGGTTTTGGAAAACTGTATGGATTTAAACCCAACATCCTGAGCCCCGATTATCTGCTTCTTACAAAAGAGATTGTTGATTCACTTCATAAAAAGCATATAAAAGTAATACCTTGGACAGTTGATGATATAGATTCTGCAAAAAAGCTCTATCAAATGGGCGTAGATGGAATTATCACAGACTATCCTGATAGAATTACGGCAGAGACAATAAAGGAGTAAGCTTTGTCCATACCCTGCCAGCTTTGCTCAATTCTTCATTGATAATCCCAATTCTTAATTCCATTCTTCTTACTTTTGCGCCTTCAAAAAAAGGAGTAGTATGATAAGTGTAAATAATGTAACACTTGCTTATGGCAAAAGGGTTTTGTTTGATGAGGTTAATCTCAATTTTATTAAGGGCAATTGCTATGGAGTTATAGGTGCAAACGGTGCGGGGAAATCCACGTTAATAAAGATAATAAGCGGCGAAATTGAGCCAAATAAAGGTTCAGTAAATATTACGCCCGGAGAGCGTATGGCCGTGCTTAGGCAAGACCAGTTTGAATTTGACGGGGTAAGTGTACTGCACACAGTGATGATGGGGCACAAGAGAATGTGGGATGTGATGAACGAAAAAGACGCCATTTATTTGAAAGAAGATTTTAGCGAAGAAGATGGAATGAAGGCTGGTGAACTCGAAGGAGAGTTCGGTGAGATGGGCGGCTATACAGCCGAAAGCGATGCGGCTACTTTGCTGAATGAATTAGGTGTGCCGGAAGAGTTTCATCAGTCATTAATGCAAGATATCGGTGCCAATGTAAAAGTAAGGGTATTACTTGCACAGGCACTTTTTGGCAATCCTGATATTTTATTACTGGATGAACCTACCAACAACCTAGACGTGGAAACCATTTCATGGCTTGAAAATTTCCTGGCTGATTATCAGAATATTGTTTTAGTAGTAAGTCACGATCGTCACTTTCTTGATGCAGTATGTACACACGTGGCGGATGTTGATAAGCAAAAGATAAAAATCTATACAGGCAACTATACATTTTGGTACGAAAGCAGCCAACTGGCTGCAAGGCAAGCGGGGGATAAGAATAAAAAGACTGAAGAAAAGAAAAAAGATCTTCTTGAATTCATTGCCCGTTTTAGCGCTAACGCATCTAAAAGCAAGCAGGCAACATCGCGTAAAAAGGCATTGGATAAACTGGTGTTTGAAGATATTACACCGAGCAATAGAAAATATCCCGGCATTATTTTTAAACCTGAAAGAGATCCCGGAAACCAGATACTGAATGTTCAAAAGCTTAGCAAAAGTATCGATGGCAGAAAGCTTTTTAGCAACGTGAACTTTGATGTTGTAAAAGGGCAGAAGATCGCCTTCTTAAGTAAGGATCCCGTAGCGCTCACTTCATTTTTTGAAATTATTAATAACAGGATGAAGGCCGACAGCGGTAAATTTGAATGGGGTACCACTATTACAACTGCTTACCTTCCCAATGATAATACTGAATTCTTCAGAGGCGATCTCCCCTTAATGGATTGGCTCAGGCAGTACGTTCCCGATCATTATACTGACGTTGATGAAGATTTTTTAAGAGGCTTCCTGGGGAAAATGCTTTTCAGTGGCGACGAAATCAAGAAGAAAACTTCTGTATTAAGTGGTGGTGAAAAAGTGAGGTGTATGGTAAGCCGCATGATGCTGCAAAATCCAAATGTGGTTACTTTAGATGAGCCCACAAACCATCTTGATCTCGAAAGTATAACGGCTTTCAACGATGGGATGATAAACTTTCCCGGAATTGTTTTACTCACTACCCACGATCACCAGTTTATGGAAACTGTTGCCAATCGTATTATTGAAATTACACCCAATGGAATTATTGACAGGCTTTGCACGTACGATGAGTATCTTGCCGATGAACGCATAAAGAATTTGCACGTAGAGCTATACAATTAATGAATAGCTGCTGATATTTTTAACCAATTTTTTAGAAAGTTTTATCCTTCCAAAAAGCAAATGCCACTCGCGATGAATACCTTGCGTAACGGTATATAAAATTTGCACTTATAATTTTACAATTAGATATTTTTGCACAATTTTTAAAAAATCATACTACACCCTTAAATTAATTTTATGAAAAGAAAAGCTTTAATAATTTTTGCTTTTATCTCCATTGCCGCTACAGGAGCCAATGCGCAGGAATACAGAACTGCATTTGGTGCAAAATTTTACACCGGAGACGGCTCAATTGGCGGACTTAATATAAGGCACTCGACAGCCGAACATACTGCTTTGGAAGGCTCATTACTTTTCTTTAGTGGTGGAGTTGGGCTTGAGGGATTGTATGAATACCAGGGGCCTATCGCGGGAGCAGAGGGCCTACAATACTTTGTAGGCGGTGGCGGTATGTTGGGGTTTGGGACTCGCAAGAACAGTGAGACCTCCTTTGCCTTACGTCTCACAGGTGGCATTGATTACAAATTTGCTGATGCTCCAATTGATGTGAGTCTTGGCTTTGATCCATTCTTTTACCTGGCTCCCAGCACGGGATCTAACCTCTCATTAGGGATAGGCTTGCGGTATGTATTTAAATAATTTTCAAATATTCTTTTTGATAAAATTCCCGATCGACTCATTGATTGGGAATTTTATTTTTATGTTTATGTAAAATAATAATGCGCCAAAAGCTAATCAATTTTATAGATTTTTTTTATCCCGCGTTCCGGAGATTTATGCCATTGCAAACGTTTCGCTATGCAGTTTGCGGAGGCAGTAATATGATCCTGGATATTTTCATTTATTTCATCAGTTACAATTTTATACTTCACAAGCAAGTCCTTGATCTTGGCTTTATTGTATTTGAACCTTATACTGCCGCCCTGGGGATGGCATTTGTTGTAAGTTTCCCCACTGGCTTTTTATTGTCAAAATATATAGTTTTTAACGAGTCTCAATTGAAAGGAAGAATTCAATTATTCAGATATGTACTAATTGTATTGGTTAACCTGGCACTTAACTATTCCATTATTAAAGTGCTTGTAGAAGCTATGCACTTTTATCCTACCATAGCACGCTTTTTTGCAACCTGCTTCGTGGTCGCCTTTAGCTATCTCTCTCAAAAACATTTTACTTTCAAAACATCTAATACTGTAATGGGGCCAACGGACGAATGAACCGGCCGGCAAATATTTTCATCTTGCCAGCCAGCTTTACTCAGAAGTCTTGCCAAACTAAAATCTTTAACGCCTGCCATTTTTGCACTTTTCCTCCATTGGCATAAAGCTTGTCATAAGCTTACCAACAAATAAAAAAAATCAACATATTATGGCAAAAATTATAGGTATTGACCTCGGTACAACAAATAGTTGTGTAGCTGTTATGGAGGGTAATGAACCCGTTGTAATTGCTAACGACGAGGGACGCCGAACTACACCTTCGGTAGTCGCCTTCCTTAAAAATGGCGAAAGAAAAGTGGGTGATCCTGCAAAACGTCAGGCGATTACAAATCCTCACAATACAATTATGAGTGTTAAACGCTTTATGGGGCATAAATGGGATGAGGTTACAAGTGAAGCAGGCCATTGGAGTTATAAAGTAATTAAAGGTGATAATAATACAGTAAGAATTGATATTGATGGAAGGCCTTATACTCCACAGGAAATATCTGCAATGATTCTTCAAAAAATGAAGAAAACTGCAGAAGATTATTTAGGCCAGGAAATAAATGAAGCGGTAATTACTGTTCCTGCCTATTTTAATGATTCACAAAGGCAAGCAACAAAAGAAGCAGGTGAAATAGCCGGCCTTAACGTTCGTCGTATTATCAATGAACCTACAGCGGCAGCCCTTGCTTATGGTCTTGATAAAAAAAGTATAGATCAAAAAATTGCGGTGTTTGACCTTGGTGGTGGTACGTTTGATATTTCTGTTCTTGAATTAGGTGATGGTGTGTTTGAAGTAAAATCTACTAATGGTGATACGCACCTTGGTGGTGATGACTTCGATAAAGTTATCATGGATTGGTTGGCTGCTGAATTTAAAAAAGATGAGGCTATTGATCTTCATAAAGACCCGATGGCATGGCAACGTTTGAAAGAAGCTGCGGAAAAAGCTAAGATTGAATTGTCTTCTTCCAGCGAAACTGAAATAAACCTTCCTTATGTTACTGCCGTGGATGGTGTGCCTAAGCACTTAGTGAAAAAACTTACACGTGCCCATTTTGAAAAGCTCGCTGATGATTTGTTTACAAGATGTCTTAAGCCATGTGAGGCAGCTATAAAAGACGCGAACATGTCGGTATCAGATATTAATGAAGTAATTCTTGTGGGTGGTTCTACCCGTATTCCTAAAGTTCAGGAAATGGTAGAAAAATTCTTTGGAAAAAAGCCTAACAGAGGCGTGAATCCTGATGAAGTAGTTGCAATAGGTGCCGCAATACAAGGTGGTGTTTTGACTGGTGAGGTAAAGGATGTTTTGTTACTCGACGTAACGCCACTATCTCTCGGTATTGAAACCATGGGCGGTGTGATGACAAGGCTTATAGAAAGTAACACTACTATTCCTACTAAAAAAATGGAAACATTCTCCACTGCCAGCGATAACCAGCCGGGTGTTCAAATACACGTACTGCAGGGTGAAAGGCCAATGGCAAGCCAGAATAAAAGTCTGGGTACTTTCAATCTTGATGGTATTCCCCCTGCGCCAAGAGGTGTTCCTCAGGTGGAAGTAGCTTTTGATATTGATGCAAATGGTATCCTGAATGTTTCGGCGAAAGATAAAGGAACAGGTAAGTCTCATAACATACGCATCGAAGCGGGCAGCGGCTTAAGCAAAGAGGAGATAGAAAAAATGAAAAATGACGCTAAAGCAAATGAAGCAACTGATAAGCTTGCAAAAGAAAAAGTGGAGAAAATTAACCAGGCAGACAGTCTTATATTCCAGACAGAAAAGCAAATGAAGGAATATGGCGATAAAATATCTGGCGATAAAAAAGCGCCCATTGAGTCTGCTTTGGAAAAATTGAAAGAAGCACATAAGCAGCAGGATGTGAGTGCAATTGATACCGCTGTTGCAGAAATGAATGCAGCATGGACTGCCGCAAGTGAAGAAATGTATAAAGCAACGCAGGAACAACCTGGAAGTACAAATGGTAGCGGTGACGGACAGCCACACGCTCAACCAGAGGGTGCTGAAGCAAATGCGGGTGATAATGTTACAGATGCTGAGTTTGAAGAAGTGAAATAAATTTATCTTATCTTTTTATATTTAGAGGCCGTCTCATAATAACTGAGGCGGTTTTTTTATTGTTGTCAAAATATATTC